>CAJGCO010000010.1 GCA_904501925.1 uncultured Alphaproteobacteria bacterium
AAATATTATCATTGAAATTGATAACGAAGATTGGCGTGGTCTTACTGTAAATGAAAATGATATTGTTGAAATTAGAGGTGAAATTGATAAAGAATTCCTAAAAGCCAAAGTTGATGTTGATTCTATTATCAAAAAATAATTCACTCATAAATAAAGAAAAAGGGCTAAATTTTAGCCCTTTTTTTAATAATACACTGTTTTATACAGCAACATCACCTTTAATCACACCATGAGATTGATAATCAACAAGTTCAATATCTTCAAACTTGAAGTCATCAATGTTCTTAATCTCAGGATTAAGCTTAACTCTTGGAAGAGGTAATGGTTCACGAGTAAGTTGAAGCTTCACTTGATCGAAGTGATTTGAATAAATATGAGCATTACCAAGGGTATGCACAAATTCACCAGGTTGTAAATCACAAACCTGAGCAATCATCATTGTAAGCAACGAATAAGATGCGATGTTAAAAGGAACACCTAAAAACAAATCACAACTACGTTGATACAACATACAATTCAACTTACCATCAGGAGTAACATCAAACTGGAAAAAACAATGACAAGGAGGCAATGCCATTTGCTCAATTTGAGCAGGATTCCAAGCACTCACAATAAGTCTACGATCTTGAGGAGATTTTTTAATTCTCTCAATCAAATCTCTTATTTGATCAAACCCTTGAGAATTAAAATTACGCCACTGATGTCCATACACAGGGCCCAAATCACCATTTTCATCAGCCCATTCATCCCAAATATGAACGTTATTATCCAACAAATATTTAATATTTGTGTTTCCAGATAATAACCAGATCAATTCGTGAACGATTCCTCTAAAGAAAGTTTTCTTTGTAGTAACCAAAGGAAATCCTTTAGATAAATCAAAACGCATCTGACGACCAAAAACTTTTCTAGCATAAACACCTGTACGGTTGTTAGCATCTTGTCCGTTTTCCAAAACATCTTTTAAGATTTCTAAATACTGTTTCATAAAAACTCCTTTTTTTATTTATTAATAATTGACAAAGTAATATGTTTTAAAACTTCATCATTAACAACCACTCCTTTTTTAACCCAAACAGTGGTTATTACATTATCTTCTTCATAATCTGGCGAAACTTTTATATAATTGTTATACATTGCATCTATGCACGATGTTATATCAACTTTTGCACCACTCAAATCAGGATTAAGCTCACCACAATAACAACTATCAACAACAACATCAATATCATCATTTTGCATAAACATTTTATAAATACTTGCGCCACCACAAACATACAATGGCTCATCTAAATTAGGCAACTTACTTGCATCATTTAACACAAAATGATTATTTTTATCAGATACTTCATAATTTTCATCAAAACTCAAAACATATATTTTACGATTTGGAAGCGTACGATTTGGAAAACTTTCATATGTTGTCTGCCCACATGTGATTGATGCTTTTTCTGTAATACGTCTAAAACGTTTAAAATCAGAAGGAATATGCCATGGAATATTAGGACCAATCCCTATAATATTATCATTTTCGTGACGACACCATACTGCAATTTTTACCATATTCATCTCCATTATTGTTTTCTTTAGTATAGGTACAAACTCTTTAAAAGCAAGCATATCAACACATATCCCATACTTTTTTTATTTGACAATTATTCCAACGCCTGTTAGAACCACTCTTCCTAAAAAAATTATTATATTTTACTAATCTTATACAATTATGAATGCAAATCTTATTATTTTTCTAAGGGAATTTAGAATTTTTGCCCATTTCTTCCTTCTAAATGTTGTGGTGATTTTTTTACTTGCAGCTCTTAAAGTTTCGAATCCTCTTCCATTCTTAATTTTAATTCCTGCTATCTATTTCATCAAAATAAAAGGAGCAACAACTAACTCTCTTGCAGCCTCTCTGTTATTCTTGATAACAGTAATTCCCACACCATGGCAAGAACCACATATGTTTTTTTGTATTGCGATTTGCTTAGTATTAATCCTATACTTACAAAAACATTATAGTTTAAGAGAATGTTCTTGGGCTTCATATACTTTGGGTGCAAAACTAGCCTTTTGTTTATACATAGATGGTTTTGATTTACTGATATTTATATCTTTTTTATGGTTTACTTTATCCAGCCTAAAAGAAATGAAAATAAACACAGACAATAAACCACCCTTTAACTTCATTCCCAAAAAGAATTAGAAAAAGCCACCATTTAAGGTGGCTTTAATTTTTATAAAAAACTACCTTCCGGATCTTGTATTTTCATAAGGAAGTAAACCTCTTGGATTATTTTGAACAAGTTTACCTTCATTATTTAACTCAATACCTTCTCTAGCAAGTCTTGCCATACCATTTCTTGCAAATCCATCATAAAAAGTTGTTTCATATTGGTTTAATTGCTCACCATTTTTCAAGCGTTCATTCATATCATCAAATATCATTTTACTTGCAACAAGATTTTGTATTTTCATACTAGCCATACGTTGAACAACATTAAAATTACCTGAAACACTCGAACCACAATGATATTTATTATCTTTTTGATAAATTTTAGGCATTAAAGATTGAACATTTAACATTCTAATATTCATTTTTATAGAATTATCATCTCCACACGCATAATCAATTCTACCATCTTTTGTTGTATGCCATTCCAAGTTTTTATCTTCTCTAACTGCTTGAGATTCTTCTTTTTTATTAGCAACAACAGAACTCTTCTGCTCTGGTTTATCTTCAGAAACTTTTTGCTCTTCAGATGATGTTACACTATTCGATTTTACACTATTACGAAACTCATCAAATTCCTTAAATGCATCTTCACGAAAAGCCTCAAATTCGTTTCTCATTTCTTGAGTTTCAATCCTAAATTTTTCCTTTTCTTCTTTAGAAAAATCTTCATAATTCTGAGAAACAGCTGGAGTAATCGTACTTGCCGAAATAACCGCAGCAAGCCCTAGATTTTTTAACTTATCACTTAAACTATCATTACTATTAGACATGGCTTTTCTCCTTTCCATCCTTATATTTACACAAGTATACCACTTTTTTAATAAACATTCAACAACTAAATAATCACTTGATTTTTTTAACACATTTAATACTATCAAACATCATAGCAAATAGAGAGAGAATATGACAAAACATCGCATAATTGGAAACATGACCGGAAATTCTATGGATGCCATAGATTTAGTTTTAAGCGAATTTGAAAACAATAAAATCAAAGATATTTGTTCTTTTTCAACACCTTATTCCAAAGACATGCAAGATAAAATTGAATATTTGCGTATTAACTCTCGCTCAAAAACCAAAAAAGAAATAGAAAACATTCCAAATTTTAAAGAAATTCATAACGAATATATCTCTCAAATTGCCTCCAGCATCAACCAAATGCTACAAGCAAATAATATTGATAAAAACACCATCTCTGCTATTGGTTTTCATGGCAAAACTCTAGACCATAATCCTCCTTCTATTGCCAAATTAAATAACTCAATTCCATATACTGTCCAACTAGGCTCTGGTCAAATGCTTGCAAACCTCACTCTCCTACCTGTCATTTATGATTTTCGCTCCGATTTTATAAAAAATGGTTTTGAAGGAGCTCCTCTCATTGCACCACATAATGCACGTATTTCTCTAATAGAAGGTGACGGATGTTACTACAATGGTGGAAACACCTCAAATTTTGCTATAATAAAAAATAACACCCCTATATTCACCACAGACTCTGGACCATTTAATGAATATATTGATAACTTTATTCGCTTAAACACTCCATACTCATATGATATAGATGGTATATATGGCAAAAAAGGAAAATTAGATAAATCATTAATACAAGAACTCTTCAACATTGGTCTAAAATACTACAATACACCTCTTCCAAAATCTGGCGACCCCTCATATTACCACAAACAAGAAGTTTTTGATTGCATCCAATCTAAAAATATTTCTATAGAAGATGCGATTCATTCATTAGAATATTTTTCAGCCTATATTTCTGTATATACGCTAACGCAAACACCTAAAACTATTAATATTCCTCATAATTTCATCTTATTTGGAGGTGGATGGAAAAACCCTATTGTATTTAAATATTTCAAAGACTTACTTTCAAACAAAGCCTACATACTTCCTCAACATAAAGAGCAATTTAATTGCTTATATCATCGCTTATCAAACACACCTTGCATAAAAACATCAAAATTTGGAAATTTTATGGAAGCAAGACTTATGGCTGACCTTGCTTATCATAAATTAGAAAATAAACCTTGGCCTCTTCCTGAAACCATTCAAAAAAACAAACACATCATCTGTGGCAAAATAGCCACCCCCAACCACGAAACATCATATCAAGATATGCTAAGCGATGCATCTCTTACTTAAGAAAACTATCTATCCATACCGCCTCTTTTATAAAAACAAACATTATTAGATTTCTTTTTATCACTTGTTTTAACATCTTTATTTTCATCTTTTTCAGCAAAAACATCTGGATACCTACTCTTAACTGATGCTAAAGGCTCTCTAATATTACGTTGCAAGCCTACACCTTTATTTCTAAAACAAGATATATCTTCCAAAGCTTCCTCATCAGATAAAACAGCCTTAACTTTTTCAGGATTTTTAATCAACTCTTTATAACAAGAATTATAAACATCGCAAATATCAACTGTCTCAAAAACTCTGTTACCACTCTTATCCGTAACTTGAGATAATACATCTCCCCATTCTGAACAACTTTCATTTACAGCCATAACCCATTTTTTTGAATCTTCAGAAAACTCATATTCATCCATAGCTCTAACTAATTCTTCTTTTGATATTGGCATAATAACCTCCTTATAACAAATTATATCATATCTTTTATAAATATATCATATCACAGATTTTAATTAAAATAAATACTTTTTCTCTTTCTAATTTTTCGACAAAAAACACAACTAAAAACATTGACTCTTTAATATAATTATATATAAATACACAACTATAAAAAAATTATGATGTTTACCTAAATTCAATTATTATGAAAAAACTACTTACAATCGTGTTGTTTGTTTGCTTAACAACAATCTCATTTGCACAGTCAACAGACTACATTATTCACGCTATTCCAGTTGGAAACGCAAATTCAGAGTTTTATGCTGAAGAATGGGCAGACACCTATTTGACCGACAATAACGAATGGATTATCTGCTACGAAGGTGTCTGGGTAACATTATCTGATGATGGAAAAACAATCACAATCAGCGAAAAGAGACCAAACTTTGTTGATGCAAGTTATATCCTTTCATCTGATGAATTTATTGCCCATGAAGAAGCTATGTGGGATCTTCCCGGCGATAAGCAAACCAAAAAGTTCAAATACGATTACAAAATTCACGGCGACACGCGATACTTAGTTATCACCGTAAAAGCCGAATTATCAAAAAAGAGACACTCCTAAAGTGCCTCTTTTTTTTTTATAATCAATACAAATTAATAATTTAGCGCTTTTTAGCTTTTTTCATTAACATTTTTTCTATTAGCGTCATTTCAGGCTTATCAACCATAAGAACAGATATTGCTTTTTCAATTTTTGAGGCTTTTTCTAATGTTACATTTGATTTTTCTTCTTCTTTAAGACGTTTAGCTGCAATTTTTTTCTTTAAATAATAAGATTTTGTATCTTCATTTCCATCTTTATCAAAATGTTTAACCTTTCCATCCAAAAATTCAAATTCCTTTTGCGCAGAATTAGGATAGAAAGTAGACCTAAATCTAGAATTAACTTGAATGCAATTCCCCTTTTCATCCCATCTTTCAACATGTACGTTTGGATCAATATCAGGATATGAAATTTCTACATATTTTGCTTTCTGACCATTTTTATATTCGTAAACTTTTTCAATACAATAACTATCTCCAGATTTAGAACGTAAATTTATTTCCAAATCAGATAAACGTTGTTCTTGTTGCTCCCAAGCTTGTTCAAACATTTCTTGTAAAAAAACATCTTTATCATTTACATTTTTATTTTTTTTCTCTTTTTTATTTTTAATTATATTGCGATGCATTATTACATTTGCATTTATTATAGATATTGGCGCAGAAGTATGTATCATAGTATCTCTCCTCTATTTACTCTATATACAAAAATTATATCATATATACTAAAAACAATCAATAGAAAAAAAAGCATATTTTTTTTATTTATAAGCACTTAATCTCCATTAAAAATAAAGTTTGATAATTATTATAAATTATGATATACTATTATCATATAATTAATCGGAAGAGAAATCATGCAAAAAGAAGTTAAAATTAATGACAAAACATCAGCTGCATCAATTACTTATACAAATCAGGAAAAAGGAAAACTAACATTAGTATTTTATCATGATACAAATGCTTATTATGAATATGCTGAAGACCCTAAAGGACACCCAACAATGTATCGCCATGGTGTAGAGCTTATTGGTGATATATATTTACAACCTCGCAAAAAAGGTTTTATCTCAAAATTTAAACCTGAATATGAAGATCCAGTTTGGATTACAAAATACAGATCTTGGATTAAATGTAAATATTCAGAATATGATGAAACAACCATAGAAAAAAATGATGAAGTTAACTTGTTAAAAAATTTACGAGATATAGATACAAATAATATGAAAAATAAAAAATATGCCAAATTTATGGCAGATGTAATAAGTGATATTTTAGATGCTGTCCAATCAGGTACTGCAATAAAAGAAAATATAGTCATAAAAAATACCAGATATCGCACTTATAATGATAATGAAGAAAAAGAAGAAGCTCGTAATAAATTAGACGCTTTTTTATCAGAAGATGCACCTCAACAAAAATCTCTTTTAAGCTTCTTAAAAAGATATAACAGCAGATAAATTTTATTTCATACCCCCAATATAAAGCTTTACTCCATATCATATGGAGTAAAGCTCATTGAGTTACTACGATTATAATCTACATTTTATAAACTATTTTGTATAGACCTTAAACAATACCCCATATCTTCCTGCGAACGTTTAAGATAAGGATGAGCTTGAGCAAAATCATTATATAATACCTTAATTTGGGGTATAACCTCCTCTAATGAATGATTTATTGATATTTGAAGTTCCTCTTGCACAATTGATTCCAAGTTAATAAGTTTTTGCCCAAGTGGAGTCTTATAAAATGCCATCAACTCAACAAGTTCTTCATCCGATAAACTACTATATATTTTTGTAGTAATTTCTGCAACCCTTGCTGGTAAATTAATAATTTCAGCAATCTTTTTTTGTAACATTTCTTCATCATCCTTAACAAGGATAAAACCACACTTAAAATAAGGAAAAAGCTGCTCAACCATCTCTTTTTCTACTAATTCTATATTCGGATTTTGTATTTTTATCAATTCACGCATATTTTCATTTCTATCTGCCCATACCGGTAACGAAAACAACATTATCAAGCTCACAACAACAAAAAATTTCTTCATAATTCCCCCATTAAATAAAACCATTAAAATAATATACAAATCTTACAAAAAATTAGTATAAAGTCAATTAAAATTCAAAAATTCTAATTATGAAACAATAGATAAACTTTACTTAAAATTTTATTTCATACCTCATACCATAAAAAATCCCACCTCAAAAAAAATAGACAAAATATTTTTTTGTCTTGCATTTGGTATAATTTTATGATACAATAAATACGAACAAATATTAAAAAAATATATATATGAACAAGCTAACAAACTACGAAAATGTAACTACAGCTTATAAAGAGTGGTTACTTGGAGACAAAAGAATGCCTCTCCCCGTAATTTATCGAGAAGGCGATAAACTAATCGTTTCAGATTTCCTGAAAAACAAAAAGCCTTTCGGTCTTCTTATAACGGCATCAGAAACAGAGTTCGTTATTCCTTTTGTACGAGACGTTTGCCTCGGCGAAACATTAGATCTTCCAGAATTAGATGAAGAAACAATTTGCAAATTTTCTTTATCTGTTTTCATCATCGGAAAGTCTATGCAAGCTGAAAATACCAGGCCCAACATATCTAGCTTTTATGAGTTAGATTTAAATCTTGATTTTCTGGTATTTAAGGATGCCAAGTTACTCGCAATAAAGCACGATAAGACATGGCATTCCTATGGTTACAACGATGAGTACGGTAATGAACAAGGATATTATCAAGATAAGTGGGGTATAATTCTTCAAAACACCAATATAATATACCCTATTTACCCAGGAAAAAAACCCAAAATCTTTTGGGCATTTAAATTACCCGAATAATAAAAACCGCCCTTTATGGGCGGTTTTATTATGATCGGGACGAGAGGATTTGATTTTCGTTTCACTCAATTGCACTGGCGCTCATAAGCTTTTAGCTTACCGGTGTTCTTTCGCCCACCTTTCGCTTGTAGTGAACCTCCTTCTTCGGAGCTTCAAACCTCATACCATAAAAAAATCCTACCACAAGAGTAGGATTTTTTTATGGTCGGGACGAGAGGATTTGAACCTCCGACTTCTTGCACCCCATGCAAGCGCTCTACCAGGCTGAACTACGTCCCGTTACAAAAAAATTTTATATAACTCATTCAACAAAAATGCAAGTTTTTTTTGCTTGATTTTTAAGAACAGCCTTGTATAACTACGCCTATATTAGAAATTATTTTGTTCATCATTCTATAAAAAAAATTACAATTATGAGTGAAAAAGACTTATTAAAAACAGCTGACGCTGAATTCGAAAAAGAATTTGGTAAACCCCCCAAAGAGTTTGGTTTTCTCAAATCCGCAATTTACAACGGTTGCGTTGTCTATTTTCCAACTCAAAAGGAGTACAATGAGTTTATCAAAGGTCAATCAATTATCGCCAAGACCTTCCGCAATGGCAAACTTCTATTAATTACAGTAGTATTATTGTACTTCATTGCCGCAATGAGCTACTGCTATGCACTCAACATTAATAGTTTGTATTTCATCATTGCCGGCACAATTCTTAGCATTGCAGCAATCATATACATTGCTCACAATGTATTATTTCGCATCAAAAAGATTGAAAAGTCTTGCCGTGAAAAACTAATTGTTTACGAAAACGATTAAATAAAAGCCACTCTCTAAAAGAGTGGCTTTTATGCTATATTTTTTATAAAAAAAAGAGCTGAAAACCAGCCCTTTTAAAAACTCAACAACAGTTTTTATTATGCAGATACTTTTTCTGCAACAACTTTTTTAATTTTTTTAGCTTCTGCTGTCAACTTACCATCTGGAGTAGACATCAAATAAGCATCAAGACCACCTTTGTGTTCAATAGAACGAAGAGTCTTTGTGCAGATTCTTAATTTATAAACTTTACCCAAAGCTTCACTTAAAAGAGAAACGATTTGGAGATTAGGCAAAAAGCGACGACGAGTCTTGTTGTTAGCGTGGCTCACATTATTACCGCTCATAACGCCAGTGCCTGAAATTTCACATTTCTTAGCCATTTTTTTATCCTTTACTCAAAAAACTTTTGCTCATACATACATATATAATATAAATAAGTCAAGTAAAATCTTCTAAAAAACAAGAAAATTTACTAGATTTTTTCCATTTTTTATAGTATACGCAACTTCTAGCACACGTGCCCGTAGCTCAACTGGATAGAGTTTTGGCCTCCGACGCCAAAGGTTGCGAGTTCAAACCTCGCCGGGCACACCACCTAAAAAAACGATTAAAAACAATCATACATTATTACCATGCTTCAATAGAGTATTGATTACCATTTTCATCATACGCGCAACAAGCTGGTGAACCATCGCGACATCGCTCATACCCTTCATAATTGCACCTATCATCATCGTCATCAGGTTCTGGTTCAGGGTTAGATGGTTGAGATGGTGTGTTTGGAGTTCCACCACTATTACCACCAGAGCTTCCTCCAGAGTTAGAGCTACCTCCTCCACCTATAATACTTCCTCCACCATTACTATCGCTTCCCTCTCCACCTGACGATGGGCTATCAATATATGAGATTATTCCACAATCAGCATTATCACCTTCTGCCCTTGTCATAAAACCAGAATATGTAAAGATAAGTTGGTTTCCCTCTGGCGCTGTTGCAGCATCAGCTTGTTCTAGTGTATATACCACACAATCTCTATATTCATCAGGGTTTTCTGTTGGCTCTTCTTCAACTTGCGCCACACAAATTAAAGGTAAACTAATCATCAATCCTAATAACCAACCAAATTTTCTCATCTCCAATCCCCTTTTTATCAAACCTCTATCGCCAATAAAAAATCTTTTACCACATAAAAAATTAGACCATGAACAAACGCTCATAGCCTCTCCGTAATTAAGTACAAAAATTTTCTCGGCAACGCTTATAGGTGTGTGTGTGTGTGTGTGTGTGTGTGTGTGTAGATTTCCGGCATTTCTACAACTTAAAACCCCTTTTTTATTTCCACCACACATCATCATAATCATATACCTTTATCTTAAAAAACTAAAAATATACTATCACAAACTCCCACCATTTGCAACACTTTTTTGCATAAAAAAACCGCCCCTAAGGACGGTTTATTTTTTTTACTGCTCTTGGCTAAAAAGACCTGTTTCAGTATCATAAACCAAATGCAATATTGCACAGTTCTCATATGACACATCTTTCAAGCCAAAACCACAAGCAAGAGAGCTAATCACACCGGCATGGCAAACAATACCGATTGTATTCTCCTTTTCTTTCACAGCTCGTTTCAAGCACTCTAAAACCCTGTGAAACACTCGGTGCTTACATTCACCATTAGCAAAAGCTCTGTTCCAAGTTTCCTTGGTTGCCCACAAAAAGTTGTAAACAAATTCGTTTCCATAGCGAATTCTAACCACCTCATCTCGCTGACCATCGCAGTCACCGAAATGAACCTCTCGTAAATCCTGCATGATTACGATATCCATCGGGGTTAAACTTTTTTGAGCAATTCTGTTTGCTGTTTGCACTGCTCTTAACAAAGGAGAAGAATAAAGTTTTTCAAGCCCAAGCCATTTAACTTTATCAGAGAGCATCTCTACTTGTCTCTTACCATTTTCATTAAGTTCAGCGTCTACGCCTGAACCTTGCCAAACTCCAGACAAATTAAAATCTGTCTGACCATGACGAAAAAGATAAACATCTTTTACCATAATAATCACATGAATATATTTATTTAGCCAAAAATATACCTACATTTTATTTATTTTGCAACAAAAAAGACGACAAAATGTCGTCTTTAGCTCTTTTTAACCGGCTTTTGCCATTTTTTCATCAATAATTAGGACAACTTTATTATAAACATCTTCAATTCCCATATCTGTTGTATCCAAAATTATTGCATCATCAGCTGGCTTCATTGGTGAATCTTTTCGATTCGTATCACGATCATCGCGAGCTTTAACATCAACTAGCACATCTTCATATTTTGCATCCATACCTTTTGCAACAAATTCATCATAACGTCTTTTAGCTCTAACTTCTGGTGTTGCAGTAACAAAAAACTTAACATCAGCCTGAGGGCAAATTACAGTACCTGTATCACGACCATCATAAATAACGCCATTAGCACGACTTCCATCAGCAAAAACAGGATTCTTTGCAAAGTTTTTTTGCATATCTAATAATTTTGCTCTAACTCCAGGATAACTTGAAACAATTGATGCTGCCTGTCCACCTTTTGATGAACGAAATTCAGGATTACTAGATAATTCCATCATCTTAACAAATGAAAGATTTCCAGCTTCTTCTTCTGCTTTTGCTACATCACCTAAATCTCTATCATTTAATAACATCAATAATCCAACCGCACGATACACCATTCCTGTATCAAAATATGCCAATCCATATTTTTTAGCTAATTGCAAAGAAAGAGTACCTTTACCAGCAGCAGCTGGTCCATCAACTGTAATAATCATTATTCACCTGTCCATAATTTAACAAATTTTATATATTCTTTAACACATTTAATCTAATATCATAGCATAAAATTGATTTATACAAAGAATAAGACAATGGCAAAAAAATTTAGAATATATACAAACGAAGAATTAGTAATTGGCAAAAACTTCTACTTAAATGAAGAACAGACACATTATTTAAAAAATGTTGTTAAATACTCTGTTGAAGACAAAATAATCTGTTTTGATAATAAAAACGGGGAATTTTTATGTATCATCAAAGAATTAAATAAAAAAAACACCCTTATTGAGGTCTTAGAACAAACAAAACCTTTTACTATTTGTCCTGATATATGGTTACTCTTTGCACCATTAAAAAAAGACAATACCGATTTTGTTATAGAAAAAGCTACCGAATTAGGTGTTAGAAAAATTATTCCAACCAATACTCGCTATACTAATTCATCAAACATAAAAATAGAGCGCTTTATTGCTCAAAGTATAGAAGCATCAGAACAATGTAGAAGAACTGATTTACCAGAAATTACACAGCTTGCCAATTTAACAGATATATTAAACAACTGGGATTCTTCTCGAACCCTATATTTTATGGATGAAACACTAAATTCAAAACCATTCATAGATATATTAAAAACAACAAAAAACACCAAATCAGCCATTTTAATTGGCCCTGAAGGAGGGTTTAGTCCTGAAGAATTAACACTTTTAAGAAATTTAGAATTTGCTAAAGGCGCAACATTAGGTCCCAGAATATTAAGAGCAGAAACAGCAGTGTGTGCTTCTCTTTCTTGTTGGCAAATGTTTTTAGGTGATTGGAGTTAAAATAATGAAAATATTAATAGCAGATGATCATGAATTATTCTTAAATGGATTATCTTTTATCCTAAAAGAAAATATAAATTCACCAGAATTAATCACAGCAAATAGCTATACTGAAGTTTTTAATATTATAAAAGAACACAATGATATTGATTTGATTATTACAGACTTAGCAATGCCTGGCTCTGACTGGTTATCAGCTATATCAAAAATACACAAATCTCAACCAGAAACACCAATTATCATAATTTCTGCAGTTTTTGATAAAGAAATATTACAACAAACATTAGATATTGGTGTATCTGGATATATACCTAAAACATCATCAAACAATCTAATCATAAGCGCTATAAACTTAGTTTTAGCTGGTGGTATGTACATCCCTCACGATTTACTCCATTCTTCAACATCAAACACTGTTGAGAAAACAAATAATATAGATATTTTAACACCACTTAAAAATTTAGAAAAAACAGCAAATCAAACGCTTCCTAGTAATAATAAAAAGCTTACTTCTCGCCAAGTAGATATTATTAAATGCATTGCTGAAGGATTATCAAACAAACAAATTGCCCATAAACTAAATTTAACAGAAGGCACCATCAAGGTTCATATTACAATTATTTTGAAAATTCTTAATGTTAAAAATAGAACTTCTGCGCTTATTGAAGCAACCAAATTAGGCTACTTAAACAATAATGAATAAAACAATCAACGAGGATAAAATGGCAAAAAAATCAACTCCAATCATTCCTAGCTATATAAAAACAATTTACTCATGGCTATATTTAAATCCATTTTTATATAATTTATTAGATAATTCATTGATTCAAAATATATTAACTCTTGGTAACCATTCAAAACTTATCAATGAACTAAAAAAAGAACTTCAACCTCATACTAAAGTTCTTCAAATTGGAACAACATTGGGCTCACAAATTGAAAAGACATATTCAAATCTTGGAGCATTTGGCACATATACCATTGTTGATGTTTTAGAACAACAAATAAAAAACTGCCATGAAAAACATTTAGAACAACGCATCAATTTTGTTCATGCAGACGCTTCAAAAGTAATTGAAGGAGAATATGATACAATTATTTGTTATTTTTTACTCCACGAGCTACCACCCAAAACAAGAACAAAAATTCTAACAAACATAACTAAATCTCTTAATGCAAATGGAAAAATAATCTTCATTGATTATCACTTACCATCTTCATATAATCCTCTAAAATATTTTATAAGAGCATTTAATCGTTTATATCAACCTTTTGCTGAAACACTATGGAAAAACACAATAAAAGATTTAACTCCAAACTCTCACAACTTTACATGGTCTAAACAAACATATTTTGGCCGATGTTACCAAAAAGTTGTAGCAACTAAAACTAATTAAAAAAATTGCCAGTATATAGCTGGCAACTTTTTTTATATCCCATCAAAATTTAAGATTTAGCAACATCTATTTTCTTAAATTTTTGTTTTTCTATTTGCGACTTTGGAATAGAAACCATCAATACACCATTATTATATTTAGCCGTTGTAGCATCATAATCCAAATCCCAAGGTAGCTGTATAGTGCGCTTAAACATTCCATATGATATTTCAGAAAAATAATTATCTTTTCCATTTTCCTTAAATTGATTTTTCTTTTCACCACTAATGCACAAATAACCATCTGATGAAACTTTTAAATCAATATCTTTCTCATCAATTCCTGGAATTTCAGCAGTTACTTTTACAACATCTTTATTATCTGTAACTTCAATTTTAGGTGATAAACCTTCAAAATCAGAATTAGAGCTATCCATAAAATCCCAAAAACGATTCATTAAACTCCTAAAATCTGTAGGATTATGAGCAACCGACATTTCATTGCTATTCTGATTTTGACTTGCAACCATTTTTCTCATATTAAACTCCTAAAACATACCTATTTACCAGAATTTTTAGATGATGAATCATTGTCTTCAACATCTACACCACCACCACAACAACAACCAGAAGCACTAGATTTTACACCAGTCCCCATTTTAGATCTTTCTCTTGAAAACTTTGAACCTAAATTTTTCATAATTACCTCCAATATTTCATTAAACTAAATCCATTTACGGATACATAAAACAAAATCTTTCCTAAAAAACTTTGCTTTTTAGAGATAATTATCAAAAAACTTTTTTTAACCTAAACAAAAGGGTAGGAAAACCTACCCTTTATCATTAAAACTCAACAGTAAGATTTCTACCCATTTTTAAGAATTTTTCAGTGCGTTGTTCTTTTAACTCATCATTACTCAACAACATCAATTCTTTCAAATGTCTAATAAGTGCTACTTTAACACTATCCAATGTTTGCTCAACATCTCTATGAGCGCCACCCATTGGCTCCTTAATAATTTCATCAATTATTCCAAGACTTTTCAAGTCTTGAGCAGTTAAGCGCAATGCTTCTGTTGCATCCTTAGTTTTATCTGCAGAACGCCATAAAATAGAAGCACATCCTTCTGGTGAAATAACAGAATAAATAGAATGCTCTAACATCAATACTCTATTTGCAGTAGCAATAGCTATCGCACCACCAGAACCACCTTCACCAATAATTAAAGAAATAAGAGGAACTTTAACCTGTAAACATTTTTCAATAGATGAAGCAATGGCTTCAGCTTGTCCTCTTGCTTCAGCATCAATACCAGGATAAGCACCAGCTGTATCAACCAAAGTTATAATTGGCATATTAAATTTATTTGCCAAATCCATAATTCTTTGAGCTTTACGATAACCTTCTGGCTTTGCCATACCAAAATTATATTTAATACGACTATCCAAGTCATTACCTTTCTCTTGCCCCATAACAGCAACAGCGATTCCACCAAGTTTACCAATACCACAAATCATTGCCTCATCATCGGCAAAACGTCTATCCCCAGCAAGAGGTGTAAAATCTTCAATCAAAGCATTAACATAATCCAAACAATGTGGTCTATTTGCATGTCTTGCTATCTGTGCTTTTTGCCAAGCAGATAAATTCATATATGTTCTATTGATATGCTGACTTAACTTTCTTTCCAAGCGTTTAGTCTCTCTTGTTATATCCATATCTCCATCTTTAGCAAGTTGCTTTAGGTGCTCAATTTTTTCTTCTATTTCCAATATATCTTTTTCAAAATCAAGCACTACAGCTGTAGAGTCACTCATTTTTTATACCTTTTAAAAGTTAACATTCCCCCCTCTTATATCATAAAATAAAAAAAATTCATCATATTTTTTACATCTATACATTTAAACCATAAAAAAACACAAAAAAAGCTAAGTAAAATCCTATTTTTTTATTTGCAAAATACTTGATTTTAGCTAAAATACCCTCAAATATCTAAATGGAGTAAAAAATTGTTAAATATTTCACTATTCATTGCAGTATCATCTAGTATCATGTGGATAATCTATAGTTTGAGATTTATTGGCGCTCAGATAACCACCATTGATTCTCTATATCAAATGGTAACCATAATAACCTTACCTTTATTTGCTATTTGGGGTATTTTTGCAATAATTCATAGCCTAAATAAAGAGAAAAAATTAATATTGCGCCTCAATTATTTTCTTGAATTATCAAAGAAAAATCAAGATTCTATTACAAATCTTGCCACACATAATAAAGATATTTCAAAGGAGCTAAAAAGCAACTTCATGCTCCAACAATCAGATATTCTAATTTCTGATATCAATGAATCAATTTCTGAAATTATAAAACGCACTAACTCTATTTCTAGCACACAAATGCAAGATTTATGGACAAGGGCAAACCATGGCGAACGCTGGCTTATTGCTAAAACATTTATTGAAACATACAACTTTCAAACAGATTTTATAAATCACTTAAAATATAAACTAGAAAAAGACACCCTATTAAAAGGAAGTATTTTAGAGTTTTGCTCTCGTTTTCAAAACATTCTTAAATTGTTAGAAAAATATGATAACGAAAAAATTCTATACAACACCATTGAATATGGTGCTTTAGGTAAAGTTTATAACATCTTATCACCTATTGTTGATGAATTATCAGCTCATACACCTTCCTCTGAAGTAAAAAAAGAAAACAAAGAGGTGGTTGAGCAAAACAATTCATCTTCCTCAGATTCGCTATTCCCATCTTTTCTATCTGAAGACGGATATATTTCACCTATTACTAACAAAACAGTAGAACCAACAACAATAAAAGCTCCTGAAATATCCAATAAACCAGAACCAATCAAAAAAGAGGAACAAACAAACACAATTAACATTGAAGAAGGTTTGCGTGCTATTCGTCGTGAACTTACCTCACCAAAAGAACAAACAACTAAAAATGTTCCAATAGCACCAAAATTATCCACTTTTTCTCAAACCCAAAGTGCTCTTCGTGCTATTAAAAATGATAGACCAAGACATATCATCTCTATTGATGAATTAGAACGCGAGGTCAATGCATCTCCTGACAACAATTATGACAAAAACCCAAACCCTCTTGGAGATGTTTTTAATGATAAAAAATATTAGAAAGCTATTTATTCATTGTGCTCTTCTACTATTTTGCTTACCTCTTCACGCTAAAGAGGTAACAATCACTGATTATCTATCTATCACAAACGCCCCCAAATATGCTAAAGATTTTAAAAACTTTTCATACACAAACCCTTTAGCTCCCAAAAAAGGAAGAATTGTTCTTCCTGCATATGGAACATTTGATAACTTTAATCCATATATATTCAAAGGCACAGCATCACCAGAAGTTTCAAACTTAATTTTAGATTCCCTTGCCTATTCCCCTGCAGATGATATAGGCACAGCCTATCCCTTAATTGCTCAAAAATTTGAAAGACCAAAAGATGATTCATTTATTGGTTTTTTCATAAACCCCAATGCTCGCTTTCATGACGGCTCTCCAATAACTGCTGATGATGTCGTTTTTAGTTTCAACGCCTTAATAAACAAAGGCTCTCCATTTTATAAATTCTATTTTCAAGATGTAGAAAGCGTAAAAAAAATATCTAAACTACACGTTAGATTCTATTTTAAACCAAACACTCAAAATCGCGAATTACCACTAATATTAACCTCTATTAAAATTTTCTCTGCTAAAGATTTTGCCAACAAAGATTTTGATAAACCAACTTTAATTCCACCTCTTGGTAACGGTCCATATAAAATAAAAAACTTTGAAGCCGGAAAATATATTACACTAGAAAGAAACCCCGATTATTGGGCACAAAACTTACCTACTCGCAAAGGTTTTTTCAATTTTGATGAAATAAAATACGACTACTACCAAGATACAACCGTATCTCTTCAAGCTCTTTTTTCAGGAAACATAGACGTTCGATATGAATACATTGCAAAATCTTGGGCAACTGGTTTTGATAATCCTTTAGTAAAATCAAACAAAATCAAAAAACAAGCAATCAAACATAATCGCCCAGCCACCAACCAATTTTTTGCATTCAACACTCGTCGTGCAAAATTTAGCGATGCTCGTGTTCGCAAAGCAATCGGACTTGCTTTTAATTTCCCTTGGGCTAATTCAAACTTATTTTACAACCAATACCAAAGGTTATACAGCTTTTTTACCAACACGCCATATAAAGCAACCGATGTTCCAACCGGCCTAGAGCTTGAAATCTTATCAAAATACAAAGAAAATCTTCCTTCAGATATTTTTACCATTCCAGTTGAAGATATTTTTCGTAACGACACTCTAAGCGATAGAGAAAACCTAAAAATAGCAATATCTTTACTAAATTCTGCAGGTTATGATTTTATAAATGAAAAAATGTGCAACCTACAAACAAAAGAACCTCTTGAGTTTGAAATTATTATAAATTCAGCCAACGGCAATACATTCACCCGTGTTTTACTTCCGTTCATTGAAAATTTACGCAAAATTGGTATTACAGCCACCACCCGTGTACTAGAAGTAAACACATATAAAAACAAATTAGATAAATTTGATTTTGATATAATTGTAGGCTCCATTGGTGGCATTCAAATGCCTGGTTCTGAACAAGTTGATTTATGGTCTAGCTCAACAGCCAATATTGAAGGCTCAAACAACATCATGGGCATATCAAATCCCGTTATTGATGAACTAATAACCAACCTAATTAAAACAAAAGATAATAACCTCTACACAGCCTACGTAAAAGCACTAGATAGAGTATTACTCTTTAATCACTATGTAATTTTTAATTGGTATTCAGATAGTGATAGAATTGCATATTGGGATAAATTTTCATCCCCAAAAACTTCATCAGATATTGGTGTTGATATAAACACTTGGTGGTCAAAGGAATAATTTTATGAGAAATTATATAATCAAAAGACTATTACTAATTCCATTTACTTTATTAGGTATCCTCTTAATAAACTTTGCCATCATACAACTAGCTCCTGGTGGTCCTGTTGAATATGTACTAGCCCAATATAAAGGAATTCAAACATCTGCTACAGGTAATATAAACTCAAGTATCCCCAACATAAACGAGCAAAAATATCAAGGTTCAAAAGGTATACCAGATGATTTAGTAAAAGAACTAGAAAAACAATTTGGATTTAACAAACCTATTCACGTTCGTTTTTTAAAAATGTTAAACGACTATATCCATTTTGATTTTGGAAAAAGTTACTACAAAGATAAAACCGTTTTAGAACTAATAAAAGAGCGTCTCCCCGTTTCAATATCGCTAGGTCTTTGGTCTACACTAATAATCTACTTAATCGCCATCCCCCTTGGTATAAAAAAAGCCAAACTAGATGGTGAAAATTACGACATAATAACATCTTTTATAATATTTATAATGTCGGCTATACCTGTTTTCTTATTTGCTGTTTTATTAATTGTATTATTTGCAGGTGGAACATATTTTCAATTATTCCCTCTAAAAGGCCTAACCTCAGATAATTGGGAAAACTTCAGCACTATTCACAAAATTTTAGATTATTTTTGGCATATAACCCTTCCAACTCTTTGCATTGTTATTGGAGGAATTGCCTCTCTTACAATGCTAACCAAAAATTCTTTTATTGATGAACTAAGCAAGCAATATGTTTTAACTGCTCGTGCTAAAGGATTAGATGAAAAAAAGATATTATATCATCATGTTTTTAGAAACGCTATGTTAATAATAATTTCTGGTCTACCTGCTTTATTAGTAAAAATTTTATTCACCGGCTCTTTATTAATAGAGATAATTTTTAGCTTAAACGGAATGGGTTTACTTGGTTACGAAGCTATAATGACCAGAGATTACCCTGTTATCTTTGGTACATTATATATTTTTGGTTTATTAGGATTAGTCTTAAAACTAATAAGCGACATAACCTATTCTCTAGTAGACCCCCGTATAAACTTTGATAAAGCGTAATATCCCGCTCAAAATATAAACATATTTACTAAATACTAAACGCTACATCCACATTAACTAACTTTTAACATTTTTTTGCTACAAATAGCGTCAGATATGTATTTATGATAGTTCATACATACACAGTCTTATAACTTTAGTTAGGGGTTATTACTATTTACATAATTGCAAAAAATAACAATCTAATGTAAAGTTGAGTTGTTAAAGTAAAATATATATTTTAGGAGACGAAATATGAGAAATAATGAACAAGGACGTTCAATGATTGAGATGCTCGGCGTGTTAGCCATCGTTGGTGTGTTATCAGTTGGTGGTATCGCAGGTTACTCAAAAGCTATGAACAAGTTCAAAGCAAACAAACTTATTGACCAAGTTACAACAATTTCTACAAACGTTAAGACTATTTTCTCTGGTCAAAGAACATACAATGGTCTTGACCTTTCAATTGCTTCAAAAGTAGGTATTTTACCAGCTGAAACATTCGAAGCAGGTAAATCTACTTTAGGTTCTACTGATGTAACTCACGCATTTGGTGGTACCATTCTTTTAGATCCTTCTGGCTTAATCACTGATACTGATGAAATGGCATACACATTAACAATTAACACTATTCCTGCTGAAGCTTGTGTTGCTATCTTAACAACAGACTTTGGTAGTGATGCTACTGTTGCTATGGGTACAGAAGCTGTAGATGATGTATTACAAAGTAATGCTAGTACAAAAGCTAGTGATACTGTAGGTGTACCTGGTAACAAAGATCACCCAATACCATTCTCAGTTGTTGATGCTAAAAACGCTTGTGGCAATGCTACATCTAGCATTTACTTCAAGTTTAAATAATTTGAGTGTAAAAGTATAGACGATTCGTTTGCATCGCAAACAATCAAACACAAAAAAGAATGCTCTACATGAGCATTCTTTTTTTTTCATACATCACACTTACTCCCTAACCTCAAAACATTTTATTTTTATGGGGATAGGTTTATAAAAAAATAGCCAACCCACACAAACACAAATAAACTACCCCCATAAAATAAACACCCAATAATAATAGGTATAAAAATGGCAATAAGAGTCTTACCCTCAAATCTGGTCAATCAAATTGCAGCAGGTGAAGTTATTGAACGCCCAGCATCTGTTATAAAAGAGCTAGTAGAAAACTCTCTTGATGCTGGAGCCACACGTATTGAAATCACTCTAAAATCTGGTGGTAAAGCACTAATTGCCGTAGAAGACAATGGCAAAGGTATGTCAAAAGAAGATCTTGAACTTGCAACCGAAAGACATGCTACATCAAAACTCCCAACTGATAATCTTTTTGATATCCAATTTTTAGGCTTTAGAGGTGAAGCTATTCCATCTATTGCATCTATCTCAAAAATGAAAATCTCAACAAGACGAGAATGCGACGATGACAGTGGTTGGGAAATTGAAATAAAAGGTGGAACAAAAGAAAACATTAAACCCTGCGCCAGAAAAAAAGGAACACGAATAGAAGTTAGAGACCTTTTTTATGCCACACCTGCTAGATTAAAATTTCTAAAATCAGATAGCGCTGAAGTTGGTGCTTGCGCTGATATTATTAGTAGAATTGCACTTGCAAACCCCAATGTTTCTTTTTATCTTTTTGTTGATGATAAGAAAAAAATTGCACTTGATGGCTCAAATGGCGAACTATTTGATGCAAGACTTTACCGTGCAAGCGAAGTTATGGGAAAAGAATTCAGCGATAATTCAATAAAAGTAGAGGGCTCTCGTGAAGGTATGACTTTATCTGGTCTTGTTAGCCTTCCAACATATAACAAAGCAAATTCCTTATCACAATATCTATTTGTAAACAATCGTCCTGTGCGTGACAAACTTCTTTTAGGCGCCCTTAAAGGAGCATACTCTGGCGTATTAGAAAATTCTCGTTATCCATTGTGTGTTTTATTTTTAGAAGTTGACCCAATATATGTTGATGTAAACGTTCACCCAACAAAAGCAGAAGTACGCTTTTTTGACCAACAAGGTGTTCGCTCATTAATTGTTGGATCTATCCGAAAAGCTCTTTTAGATGGAGATAAACAAAGCTCAAGTAAAGCAACTGATGATTTTATATTTGATTTAACTAAAGATTCTTCAATACAAGAATTTGACCAATCATCTTCAATATTAACAGATAGCTTGCCAATCAACCAAACAGAGCTAAAACAATATAGCTCTTATTTTACACCCACACCAAGAGAGCATTCACCACAAACTTTTACAAATAGATGTTACCAAAGTAGACCAATTCACTCATCTATTCCACAAAGAAGCTCAATGCTACCAGAATTGGAACGAAAATTTTCTATCAGAGTTGAAACTCCTATTACAAACAATGAAGAACCACAATCTTCTGATGATATTGGCCCTTTAGGTTTAGCAAAAGCACAATTTCATGACACATATATTTTATCACAAACCGAAGATGCTCTTATTTTAATTGACCAACATGCAGCCCATGAACGCATTGTTCTTGAAAAAGTAAAAAGCTCTTTTTTAAAAAATGAAAACATGCCTGCACAACTTCTATTATTACCAGAAATAATAGACCTTTCATTAACCCAAAAATCAGCCCTTTTAGAAGAGTTAGAAAACTTAAGCAAGCTTGGTTTAGTTATGGAAGAATTTGGCTCTAGTATAAAAGTAAATCAAGTTCCTGCCATAATAAAAGATGCAAACATAAAAAAACTAGTAACAGATCTTGCTGATGAAATTGCAGAATGGGGAGCAACTTCTGTCATAGAAGACAAAATAAACCATATCGCAGCAACATTTGCCTGCCATGGTTCTGTTAGAGCAGGACGCAGACTAAACATTACAGAGATGAACCATTTATTGCGTGAAATGGAAAAAACTCCTCATTGTGCTCAATGCAATCACGGACGACCAACTTATGTAAAACTAACTCTTTCTGACTTAGAAAAATTATTCCATAGATAATAAAAAAATTATTCTTTATTTTGTTTTTCTGCAATAAAAGCTTCTTCTTCTTCGCATATAAGATTTTCTAATACGTAGTGTTCAAGACTATCTAATTTCATTTGCTCTTTAGCTATATCTGCTCTCCATTTTGTAACTTTGTCTTCAACAACACTAACATATGCTTCATTTAATTCTCTAGCAACTTCTTCATAATTTATGCCACTTTTTACCACTTTTACACCAATATTATCATACAAACCTTTTACAGTTCTTTTGAGTTTAGGTAAAAAATAATCCAAACCATCTATATACATTTGCATATGTGTTTTTTCATGCCTCATTGCCACTTTATACATACAGCTATCTTTTTTTAGCTCATTTGATACATATATCACAGGAAAGCTATACCCTAAATAAACCTCAATACTTTCAGGATAAAAACACTTATATCCTCTACTAACCTCTATTTGACCAATATTCATATTAAATTCAAAATTATCTCTAACTTTGGTTAAACCAACTGGCGTTAAATCACTTTGCAATTTTATATTCTGTTCATTATATTTTTTTTCAGTTTCTTTTTTTAGATATGCATTATCTTTAGTAAAATCATACTGCAATTTACCATATGAAGATAAAACTTTCACTTTAGGTTTATTTATAACACTTTTACACTCTTCTTCTAATCGAGCAATATTTTCATCTGCAAAACAAAAATTAACACTAAATAAACTTAAAATTAATGCAAAAAAAACTTTTTTCATATATAATACCCCTAAATTAGCTAATATATCAACGGAGATATCTTATGAAATATATTTATATCCTCTTATTTGCTTTGTCTAGTTTTTTTAGCAATAAATCCCTCCATGCTGAAGAAACATACACTAAATTAGCTTTTTTTATACCTGATAACGCTATGCAAGAAAATATATACATCCCAGCAGCATATCAAAATAATAATTACTACAATCCATCATACACTCCACCCAAAACTCAAGCCTCTCCTCAACAACGTTCTCAAAAACAACAAAAAAGAACACAAAAAAACAAACAAAAACTAAAGAAAACTCTTCCTGTAACTAGAAAAAATTTAATAAAAGAACAACCATCTCAAGAAATCACTTCAAATCAACCACAAGAAGCTAAAGAAACTGAAGTGATTGCACAACAAGCTCAACCCAAAAACAATCCAAACAAAGAGCATACTGATTTTACAGCATTTAACTTTGATGAAAACATTCAAATAAAAACAAAAACTCCAAAGAAAACACCAAAAGTCCAAAAAGCAAAAGAATTATCTAAATTAGAAAAACTAAGACAACAAGATGTATCTGATATTTTATACTCAATTCCATATCCAGATACAACTAAACCAAAGTACAAACAAATTTATAATCTATATGCAATTTCTTTGCGCTCGCTTTATAGACATCACAATCTTCCTGATAATTACGAGCAAGAGCTAAGCTTAGAAAAAGCAAACTCTTTACAAAAATTTGAAGTAAAATAAAAGGGCTTAAATTAAAGCCCTTTTTAAATACAGTGTATTTTTTAATCATCACCAATTCTAAGCGCCTCAATAAACGCAGATTGTGGAACTTCCACTCTACCAAATTGGCGCATACGTTGTTTACCTTTCTTTTGTTTATCCAAAAGTTTCCTTTTTCTGGTTACATCACCACCATAACATTTAGCAGTAACATCTTTTCTCATTGCTGAAATTGTTTCTCTGGCAACAACTCTACCACCAATAGCTGCCTGAATTGGAATTTTAAACAAATGCCTTGGAATTAAATCTTTTAATCTTTCGCATATTTGTCGACCTCTAGATTCTGCCTGACTTCTATGACACAAAAATGCAAGAGCATCAACAGGTTCTTCATTAATTAAAATTTGCACTTTAACCAAATCAGAAACCTCATATCCTGTCAATTCATAATCAAAACTTGCATAACCACTTGTAATAGATTTCAATCTATCATAAAAGTCAAAAACAATCTCATTTAATGGTATTTGATATACCACCATTGCTCTGCTTCCAACATAAGTTAATTCCTTTTGAATACCACGACGTTCAGTACACAATTTTAAAACAGAGCCCAAATAACTATCAGGAACCATAATTGTTGCTCTAACCATTGGCTCCTCAATAGAAGAAACAGTTGACAAATCTGGCATATCAGCCGGATTATGCAACATCAATGTTTCCCCTTTTGTTAGATTTATTTTATATGCCACAGATGGAGCTGTAGTAATAATATCCAAATCAAATTCTCTACCAATTCTCTCTTGGATAATTTCCATATGCAACAACCCCAAAAATCCGCATCTAAAACCAAGTCCTAACGCAGCAGAATTTTCGTTTTGATAATCAATACTAGCATCATTTAATTTTAATTTACCCAAAGCATCTTTCAATGCATCATATTGGCTACTATCAACTGGGAAAATAGAGCAAAACACAACAGGAATAGAAGGTTTAAAACCAGATAAAGCTTCACTACAAGGATATTTATTATCAGTAATTGTATCACCAACGCTACAATCACCAACACTCTTAATACTAGCAGTAATAAAACCAACTTCTCCTGCTCTTAAAGCATCAACATCTTGCATTTTTGGTGTGAATACACCTATTTTATCAACGCTATATGTTGCATTATTGCTCATCATTCTAATTATTTGTTTTTTCTTTAATTCGCCATCAACAACTCTAACAAGAATAATCACACCTAAATATGCATCATACCAACTATCAATCAACAATGCTTTTAATGGTTTAGTTACATCGCCTTGAGGAGCTGGAAGATTTTCAACAATAGCTTCCAATAAATTTTCAACCCCAAAACCAGTCTTACCAGATGTTTCAACAGCGCCACTTGCATCAATACCAATAACATCTTCAATTTGGCTTTTAACTCTTTCAACATCTGCTGAAGGTAAATCAACTTTATTTAATGCAGGAACAATTTCATGATTATTTTCTATCGCCAAATACACATTAGCTAAGGTCTGCGCTTCTACACCCTGTGTAGCATCAACCACCAATACAGAACCCTCACAAGCAGCTAAAGAACGAGATACTTCATAAGAGAAATCCACGTGTCCAGGAGTATCAATCAAATTAAGCAAATATTCTTCACCATTTTTTGCTTTATATTTTAATCTAACAGTCTGCGCCTTAATTGTAATACCACGTTCTTTTTCAATATCCATTGAATCAAGAACCTGTTCTGTCATCTCTCTATGCTCTAAACCACCACAAGTTTCAATAATTCTATCTGCAATGGTTGATTTACCATGGTCAATATGCGCAATAATTGCAAAATTTCTTATTTTTTCTAAATCCTGCATAAAACTTTCCTTATATTTTATTTATAATCTCATACCTTAATAAAATATATTTTTAAATCACGCAACAGATTTTATATTTTCTTATTGCATATACTAACAAAATATGATTTAATACATACATAAAATATTTTTATAAACCAATACGGAGGCTGTTATGTTAAAATTTATTGATGTTGAGTTTGGCTCTAGCCGATATAAAGAGCTATTAGATTTACGATATAAAATCCTTTTACAGCCTTTAGGATTAAAGTTTTTAGATTCTTATAGAGAAGAAGAGGCTTCATATTTACATCTTGGTTGCATTGAAGGTTCAACAGACGAACTTCTTGGTGGTTTAATTCTTGCTCCTATTGACGCAAATGAAATAAGAGTAATGCAAGTTGCGGTTGATGTTGTTCACCAAGGTGAAGGTATTGGACGCAAATTAATTGAACACGCAATCAAAACAGCTAAAGAAATTGGCTATGAAAAAATTGTAATGCACGCAATGTTATCAGTTGTTGGTTTTTATGAAAAGTTGGGTTTCAAACAAGATAGTGATATTTTTGAAGAAAAAGGTATAACCTTTATCCGTATGGTAAAAGATTTATAAAAATCATCAAAACCAAAAAGAATTAGAAGTAAAATAACCCTATCAAGTTATCCCTAATAATGACTATCCGAAAGGATTGCAATCATTTTTTATACACTGATAACCTGTACAACTACCACAATCCCAACCATTTTTCTCTCCTACACATATACAACCTACAACTTCATAGTTATACCCTTCAGGACATTGCGCACCCTTTGAAACATCAATAAAATCATCCTCACCACAAGGTCTTAATTCCTCAGGCTCAGGTTCTGGTGTTGGAGTAGGAGTTGGTTCTGGCTCTGGTTCCGGAGTTGGAGTTGGTGTTGGCTCTGGGTTAGATGGTTGAGATGGCGCACTTGGAGTTCCACCACTATTACCACCAGAACTTCCTCCACCATTTCCACTAGAGTTTCCACCTCCTCCTATAATACTTCCACTACCATTCCCCCCACCGCCCTCAGACGATGGCGCATCAATATATGAGATTATTCCACAATCAACATTATTAACTTCTGCCCTTGTCATAAAGCCAGAATATGTAAATGTAAGTTGGTTTCCCTCTGGCGCCGTTGCAGCATCTGCTTGTTCAATCGTATATACCACACAATCTCTATATTCATCAGGGTTTTCTGTTGCAGCTGGCTCATCGTCTTCAATCTGCGCCACACAAATTAAAGGAGAAACAATCATCAAACTCAATAACCAACCAAATTTTCTCATCTCCAATCCCCCTTTTATTATACATTTATTGCATACGATAGAGTTGGGACAACTCTATCGCCAATAAAAACTTTTTTACGACATAAAAAATTAGACCATGAACAAACGCTCATAGCCTCTCTAAAACTAACCTTAAAAATTTTCTCAGCAACGCTTATAGGTGTGTGTGTGTGTGTGTGTGTGTAGATTTCCGGCATTTCTACAACTTAAAACCTCTTTTTTATTTCCACCACACATCATCATAACCATATACCTTTATCTTAAAAAACTAAAAACATAGTAACATAATTCCACCCCATTTGCAATATTTTTTTACCTAATAAAAAGAAAAAAATAAAAAAACTAACGCAACTGCGTTTCCACGGGTGGGATAAAGTATTTATCACATCCCCAAAAAAGACAGAACAACGAAGTTGTTGCCACGGGTGGGATAAAGTATTTTAGCACATCCCCCACATATCCAAAAATTTTACTTGATTTTTAATTTTCAGCCATTATAGTACTCCATTAGAAAGAATTAAACAATGTTGACTGCACCACGAAAGACGCAGTCAAATTTTTTCAAACCTTTTTTAAATTAACAATGTAACTGCAATTTATGCAGTTATCTTCATTTTAGGAGAAGTAAAATGGATAAATTTCCACTAACCAAAAAAGGATTTTTAAGGTTGGAACAAGAACTAAAAGACCTAAAAGGTATTGAACGTCCAAATATTATTGCTGCTATTGCAGAAGCTCGTTCACATGGTGATTTATCAGAAAATGCTGAATATTCTGCTGCAAAAGAAAAGCAAAGTTTTATTGAAGGTCGCATTCAAGAATTAGAAGCTGTTGTTAGTCGTGCACAAATTATTGACCCAACAGAAGTAAAAAGCAATGTTATTCGCTTTGGCGCAACCGTTAGCGTTGTTGACGTGGATTCTGATGTTGAAAATTCATACCAAATTGTTGGTGATTATGAAGCAGATATCAACGAAAATAAAATTTCTCTCTCTTCCCCACTTGCCAAAGCCCTTATCGGCAAAGAAGTCGGAGATGAAATAGAATACGTTGCTCCTGGTGGCAAAAAAACTTTTGAAGTTTTAGAAGTTGCATACATCTAATGTATAGCTAAAAATTTATACATTACACAATATATTAAAGGTTAGATTTTTTCTAACCTTTTTTTATTTTGGAGAATAAGATGAAAAAAACATATGCTGATAATTCCTGTAAATACGATTATTATAACAAATGCGATTGCGCAGAAGATGATAGATGTGGCTGTGATTATCCCAACAATATGCCACATAATTTTTCACCAGATTGTTTTAATAAAAAAAGCACTCCATCAAAACGCAAAAAAGATAATTGTTGTAAAGACGAAGAAATTCATATTTACCCACAATATCGTAATGATTTAGAAATTAATATACCACTTCATAACGAGCTACAAAATCCTAATCATCCACCCCAATAATGAAAAATTCTTGCAAACAAACATCTTTTAGATTATACCATAAACAAAATTTAAGGAGTAATTACATGAAAAAAGTATACTGTTTATGGTTCGTTGTTTTTTCTTTACTAGGTTGTTCAAACCAAACAACACCTAATATAAAAGGCAAAACCTTTATCCAAAACAATAGCAATTATACCATATCTTTCGATGCCAAAGAAAATAAATTTTATGGCAAAGCTCTAAATAACTATTTCGGTACTTATAAATTAGAAAAAAATCAATTAACATTAGAATTAACAGGTTCAAGCATGATGATGGGCTCTCCTCAAGATATGAAAAATGAAACTATTTATTTTGAAAATCTATCAAAAATAAACTCTTATATTCTAAACAATAAAACACTAACCTTAAAAGGTAATCATATTGAACTAATTTATAAAGAAAACTAATAAAAACCACACTTAAATTATAACAAAACACATATTCATTTTCTTTAGGGCTTAATTATAAAAATTAAGCCCTTTAATCTTTTTATTTACCCCAATTCTCCCCAAAAAAATTAAACAATCTCATTAAAAAAAAGCTTGCAATTAAAAAAATCACTCCTATACTCTGTTCTCTTTTAAAATTATTGTATTCAATTAGTATAAAACACCAATTACTATGTACATGACATTAGAAGAGTTGAAAGAATTCATCAACTCTGAATTGGAAACCCCCTCAAATCCGAGGCTGGTTACTTGTCGCAACCGATACGACAAAAAACAAATTAGAGTCTTCATCAAACTTCCAACAGACATTACCTACGAACGTCCATGGAGAGGTAAAAAGGAAAAATTTGAAGCCGGAGACTTTTTGAGCACTGATACAAACGATATCTACTGTATTAGAGCTGAAACCTTCAAAAAGTGTTTTGCAATCAAACGAAAGAAAAAAAGCACTAACTCTATTCAAGCTGGAACCCGATAAAGGTTTCAGCTTTTTTTGTACAAAAACATATATATCACAACAAAACAATAATTTAGAATTGTTACAGATATATTAAGTTTTCTTGAGTTTTGTCTATTTTTATTGATTTTTCCACAAAAATATGATACATGTTTAAATATAGAAAAAATATATTATTAAACGGAGTATCAAAATGAAAAAAGCACTTATTATTATATTATGTTCTTTTTTTATTGCAAACACCAGTATTGCAAAAACTCAAAATTGGTGTGGAACTTACGTTGAAATAAAAAATAATGGATACTTAAAGATTTTACCTTCAGATATAACCAACGATAAAAATAATTGTAATCCCATAAAATATAAACAAAACATCAAAGACCCTCGTATTATAAACATTTTACTTGAATTTAATAACAACACTTCCACTATAAATAATTGGAAAAAATTCAATGGTCATATCATTGAAATAAAAGGAAAGTTAAAATATGGATTTTCTCACAATATGAAATATGGAATTTTCCATGAAGTGAAATTTATAAGAGATTACGGCTTGTAATTTAATAAAATTAGAAAATATGTGAAAATTATACCTAAAAAACTTGCATTAGCCCAATAAACTTCCTAAATAAACAAAAGATTAGGAATAAATACATATTAACGGTAAAAAAAATGGCTACAAATACTGACTATTACGAAACATTAGGCGTAAATAAAAACTCAACTCCAGATGAGATAAAAAAATCATATCGCAAACTTGCTATGCAATATCATCCAGATAGAAACCCTGATAATAAAGAGGCTGAGACTAAATTTAAAGAAATAAATGAAGCCTATGAAGTATTAAAAGACGAACAAAAACGTGCCGCATACGATCGCTATGGTCACCAAGCTTTTACCAGTGGTATGGGAGGCGCAGGTGCTGGAGCAAATCCTTTCAATGGATTTGACTTTACTGGCGCTGGTTTTGCCGATGTTTTTTCTGACATTTTTAGCGAATTTACAGGCCAAGGAAGAACAAGATCACGCTCCTACGCAACCAGAGGAGAAGATATACGCTACGATTTAGTACTAAGCTTAGAAGAAGCATTTACCGGTGTAGAAAAAGAAATAACAATAAACACTTCTAAAAAATGTGAATCATGCAACGGCCATGGTACTGCAGATGGAAAAGAGCCTCAAACTTGTCCTACATGTAATGGAAGTGGTAAAATACGTACTCAACAAGGTGGATTTTTTGTATTTGAAACAACTTGTCCTCAATGTAGAGGTGCTGGTCGTATTGTTATTGAAAAATGTAAAAAATGCCGTGGAACTGGTAAAGAACGAATTGAAAAATCTCTTAAAATTAAAATCCCTGCAGGTATTGAACATGGTACACGTATGCGTGTTTCAAAAGAAGGCGAAATTGGTAAAAACGGTGGACCAAATGGTGACTTATATGTATTTATTAGCATCAAAGAACACGAAACATACGAACGTGATGGCGCTGATTTATATATAAAAACTCCAATATCAATGGTAAAAGCAGCTCTTGGTGGCGAATTTAATATTACAGGCATCGATGGACAAAAGATTACCGTAGAAATCAAACCTGGAACTCAACCAAATGATAAAATTCGCCTTAAAAACAAAGGTATGCGTTATATGAATTCTGATAGGCGTGGCGACTTATTTGTTTTATTTGATGTTGTTATTCCACAAAAACTAACACCAGAACAAAAAGAATGTTTAAAACGATTTGAGGAAAACACTCCCGAAGAAGAAAAATCATTTTGGGAAAAACTCTTCTCCTAATTGACTGCGTTTATTTTATTTGCTAAAGTTAAAACCTATAAAACTAATTAAGCTAAAGCAATGATAATAAAAGACCAAGGATACATCTTAAAAGCAATTAAATATGGTGAAAAATCCCTAATTGTTACCATATTAAGCCAGAGCAAAGGCAAAATAACCGGCTTTGTATCCGATGGATTGAGCAAAAAAAATCGAGGCATATTTGAAATAGGAAACAAAGTATTTTTTGAAAGCTCCTCAAGGCTTGAAGAAAACATGCGTCGCATTTTTAGAGTTGAGCTAATAGAACCTAATGCTGTAATGATGTTATCTGACGTTAATCGCTTAAAACTAATGACATCCCTTGTCCCAATGATGATAAGATTACTCAATGAAAACGAAGACATTCCTTTATTATATGAAATTGCTCAACATTTCTTTACATCAAAAAACATAAAAGAAATGCTAACAAACTATGCCTTTTTTGAATTTCATATATTAGAATACTTAGGACTTGGTCTATCATTAGATTCTTGTGCTGTAACAGGGCAAACTAGTGGCCTTGCCTACGTATCCCCAAAAACTGGTAAAGCCGTAACCAAAGAAGTCGGAGCCCCTTATCATGATTTATTATTTGAATATCCTCAATTTGTTGTGGATAAAAACCACTCTCCGTCTTATGTAGAAATATTTAATGTGTTAAGAATGACTGAGTTTTTCTTAAAAACAAACTTTTTTAAGTTTCATAATATCCCAATACCAGAGAGCAGGTCTTATATAACCAAACTTTTTGATGAGATATTCTCCCAAGAAAAACAGAGCGCTTAAACTGCCACAAAACAGAGGTTGCAATGGAAGAAGAAATATTAGACGAACGTATTTTAGACGTAAAACTAAAAGAAGAACTAAGCAAACGCTATTTATCATACGCAATGTCCACCATTGTTGCGCGTTCGCTACCAGACGTTAGAGATGGTCTAAAACCAGTTCATCGTCGTTTAATGTATGCAATGCGCCAATTAAAATTAGATCCCAAATCAGGTTTTAAGAAATGCGCTCGTGTAGTTGGTGACGTTATTGGTAAATATCACCCACATGGTGATAGCGCTGTATATGGTGCAATAGTTAGACTTGCTCAAGATTTCTCTGTTCGCTATCCTTTAGTTGATGGACAAGGAAACTTCGGTAACATTGACGGCGACGGTGCTGCTGCTATGCGTTATACCGAAGCCAGACTTACAGACTTTGCAATCGCTTTAATGGAAGGCTTAAACGAAAATTGTGTTGATTTTATGGACACATATGATGGCGAAGAACAAGAACCAGTTGTTATGCCAGCAGCTGTTCCAAACTTATTATGCAATGGTACATCAGGTATTGCCGTTGGTATGGCAACCAATATCCCTCCTCATAATTTAGATGAAGTTGCAAACGCTCTTTTATATTTAATCAAAAACCCAGAATGCGACATTAAAGACCTAGTAAAATACGTTAAAGGCCCAGATTTTCCAACTGGTGGCTTAATTATTGCCGATCAACAAGCAATCATTGATGCCTACACATTTGGTAAAGGATATTTTAGAATTCGTGCAAAATGGGAAAAAGAAGAGCTAGGCCACGGTCAATATCAAATAATTATTACAGAAATCCCATACCAAGTAGTAAAATCAAAATTAATAGAAAAAATAGCTCAACTATTAGAAGACAAGAAGCTCCCTCTTCTTGCTGATATTAGAGATGAGTCTGCTCAAGATATTCGCATTGTACTTGAGCCTAAAAATCGTACAGTAAATGCCGAATTACTAATGGAACATTTATTCAAGCAAACCGAACTAGAAACCAGATTTGCTATGAATATGAATGTTCTTTCATCTGATGGCGTACCAAAAGTTATGTCTCTAAAAGAGGTTTTAAAAGAATATCTCGATCATAGACACAAAGTTTTAATCAGAAAATCTGAATATCGCTTAAATAAAATACTCGCACGATTAGAAATCTTATCTGGTTACTTAGTTGCATATCTAAATCTAGATGAAGTTATTCGCATTATTCGTGAAGAAGACGATTCTAAATCTGTATTAATGTCCACCTTCAACCTAACAGACAACCAAGCCGAAGCAATATTAAATATGAAACTTCGCAACTTGCGTAAATTAGAAGAAGATGAAATTAGAGCAGAATTTGACGAATTAACCCAAGAAAAAGAATCGCTAGAGTCATTACTTGGTTCAGAAACACTTCGCCTAGAAAAATTATCCGAAGAATTCAATCACATGAAAGAAAAATTCGGTAAAAAAACTCCTCTTGGCAAAAGAAAGAGCCAATTTGCAGATATGCCTGAAGACATTGATGTTCCAATGGAAGCTATGGTTGAAAAAGAGCCAATCACCATTATCCTTTCTCAAAAAGGCTGGATAAGAAGTATGAAAGGCTACATTCCACTAACAGACGAATTCAAATTCAAAGAAGACGATTCTCTACTTAGTGTAATCCACGCTTACACCACCGATAAAATCATATTATTTGATACATCTGGTAAATTTTTCAACATCAATGCCAGCGAAATTCCATCAGGAAGAGGCTTCGGGCAACCTGTTCGTTTAATGGCAGATTTAGGTGTAACAGACAATGTATGTTCAATGTTTGTGTTTGAAAAAGGCGCAAAATACATCGTATCCTCTGATTATGGACACGGTTTTGTAATAGATGAAACACACATCATTGCTCAAACCCGAAACGGCCGTAAAATTCTTAACTTAGCAGACGGTGAAACAGCTTGCTTCTGTAAAAAAGTAACAGGCGACATGGTTGCTGTTGTTGGTGAAAATCGTAAGCTTCTAATCTTTAAACTAGAAGAAATTCCAACTATGGCTCGTGGCCGCGGTGTTGCACTCCAAAAATACAAAGATTGCAAACTTTCTGATATTCAAGTATTCAAAGAAGAAGAAGGTTTCTGCTACAATCGCTCTGGTGGTGTTGCCAATGAAAAAGAACTACTTGCATGGCTTGGACACCGTGCCCAAGTAGGACGCCTAGTACCATTTGGCTTCCCCAAAAACAACAAATTTTTCAAATAAATTAGGAGGCAATCTTGCCTCCTTTTTTATACAACATAACACCACCGCTATTAATCGTATTCAATCAAACTATTTTTATAAGCTTATAAGATTTATCAATCTCAAAACATCTACCATTCACCTTCTTTAATACCATTCACATAATACCCTTCAGCCTTAAGCTTTCCATCTTCATTATATTCTTTGATTAAAACTTTTTGTTCACCTTTCACATAATACTCTTCAGAACGCAACGTTCCATGTTGATAATATTCTTTCCATAAACCTTCTTTTTTATCATTCACATAATTACCTTCATAATATAAGTTTCCATCTTGATAATATTTTTTATACATCCCCCCTTTCTTACCATTCATATAATTACATTCTATATCTAGCTTTCCATTTTCATAATATGTTATAGATATCCCATCCTTTTTACCTTTCACATAAATACCTTCTGAATGTAACTTTCCATCCTTATAATATTCTTTCCATAAACCATCTTTTTTATCATCCACATAATGAACTTCAGAATAAAAATATCTATAATATTCTTTCCATAAACCTTCTTTCTTACCCTTTACATAACTACCTTCAGAATATAACGTTCCATCTCTATTATATTCTTTCCATAAACCTTCTTTCTTACCATTTACATAATTACCTTCAGAATGTAACTTTCCATCTTGATAATATTTTTTCCATAACCCCCCCCTTTTACCATTCTCATAATTACCTTCTACCTTTAGATTTCCATCTTCATTATATTCTTTCAATAAATCTTTTTGTTTACCATTCTCATAATACTCTTCAGAACGCAACTTTCCATCTTCATTATATTCTTTCCATAAACCAAATTTCTCACCATTTAAATTATTACCTTCAGAACGCAACTTTCCATTTTTATAATATTCTTTCCAAAACCCCTCTTTTTTACCTCTCGTTAAATAATAACCTTCTGCCTTTAACATTCCTTCTTCATAATACTCTTTCCACAAACCTTTTTTCTCACCATACTCATAATTACCTTCATAATGTAATGCTCCTCTTTTATAATATTCTTTCCATAAACCATCCCTTTTACCATTATCATAATATCCTTCGCCTTTTAGCTTTCCATCTACATAATATTCTTTCCACACACCTTCTTTTTTATCATTAACATATTTACCTTCAGAATATGACTTTCCATCTTCATCATATTCCTTCCATAAACCGTATCTCTCACCTTTCACATAATTACCTTCAAAACGCAACTTTCCATTTTTATCATAATACTTCCATAACCCATCTATATCACCATTAACATAACTACCTTCAGAACGTAACTTTCCGTCTTCATCATAATCTTTACTCAAACCTTCTCTATTACCATTCACATAATTATCTTCAGAACGTAACTTTCCCTTTTCATCATAATATTTCCGTAAACCGTCTTCTTTATCATTCACATATTTAACTTCAGAATGTAACTTTCCATCTTTATAATACCTTTTCCATAAACCTTCTTTTTTATCATTCACATATTTACCTTCAGACTCTAAATTTCCATTTTGATAATATTCTTTCCATAAACCTTCCTTTTTATCATTCACATAAATACCTTCAATATAAAGCTTTCCATCGCCATTATATTCTTTCCATAAACCTTCTTTTTTATCATTTACATATTTACCTTCAGACTCTAAATTTCCATTTTGATAATATTCTTTCCATAAACCTTCTTTTTTATCATTCACATAATTACCTTCAATATAAAGCTTTCCATCTCTATGATATTCTTTCAATAAACCATCTTTATCACTATTCTCATAATGACATTCTACCTTTATCACTCCTTCTTTATAATATTCCTTCCATAAACCGTCCTTTTTATCGTTCACATAATTACCTTCTGCCATTAACTTTCCATCTTCATAATATACTTTCCACAAACCCTCTTTCCAATAATCTGGATAATTTTCTTCTGCGTCTTCAGCTAACCTTACATATTCATAACTCCATACTCCACCAGCTTCTCTTTTACCATTCACATAATTATTTTCTTTCTCTAGATTTCCAAATTCATCATATACTTTCCATAAACCATCTTTCTTACCATTCACATAATTACCTTCAGAAAGTAAATTTCCATCTACATAATATTCTTTCCATAAGCCATCTTTCTTGCCATTCACATATTTACCTTCATAATATCCAGCTTCATAATATTCTTTCCATAAACCTTCCTTCTTACCATTCTCATAATTGTCTGTTACCTTTATCTTTTTATATCCATTATATTCTTTCCTCACACCTACTTTATTACCATTCACATAATTAATTTCAGAACGTAACTTTCCATCTCCATAATATTCCTGCCAAAAACCTTCTTTCTTACCATTCACATAATTTCCCTCATATTGTAAAGCTTCATTTAGATAAAAGTATTCTTTCCACAAACCTTCCTTTTTACCACTCTCATAATAGCCTTGAGCCTTAAGCCTTCCAGATTGATAATATTCTTTCCATAAACCTTCTTTATTATCATTCACATAATCACCTTCTGCATCTAGATTCGTTGCATAATATCTTTCAAATGCAATAAAATTACCCTCATCATCCTGTGAAGGAAATGTTGCACCTAGTGTTTTATATACTTTCCACAAACCTTCCTTCTTGCCATTCACATAATTGCCTTCATAATGTAAATGAGCTCTTTCACTATATTCTTTTAATAAACTTTCTTTCCAAAAACCTTCCTTCTTACCATTCGCATAATTACCTTCAGACTTTATCTTTCCATTTTCATAATATTCTTTCCATAAACCTTCTTTTTTATCGTTAACATATTTACCTTCAGAATATGACTTTCCCCCTTCATAATATTCTACATATGTATTTCTTTTTACCAAAACAACAAAACTTAATAGCAATAAAACCAAAACAAATATTTGCTTTTTCATATTTCCCCCGTTAAATTCGCAACTTATCTCTTAAATAAAAACTAAATTATTCACTAAACCTAAATACTCTCATTTTCAAATAAATTAGGAGGCAATCTTGCCTCCTTTTTGCTATATAGCACCATGTGTTTCTTTTGCATACTTCACATAATCTTTATAATATTCTGCCAAGCTTTGTTGAACCATATAATTTACAGTCCCTTTAGGATATTGCCCCTTTTTATCAACCTTACCAGCAGGAAGTCCTGTTAAAATTTCAATACCATCATCAACGCTATCAATAGCATATACATGGAATAAACCATTCTCAACAGCTTCAACAACTTCATCTTTTAACATCAAGTTTACAACATTAGTTCTAGGAATAATAACTCCTTGCTCACCTGTCAAACCATTATGTTTGCAAACTTCAAAGAAACCTTCAATCTTTTCATTTACACCACCAATTGGCTGAATTTCACCAAACTGATTTATAGAACCAGTAACTGCAATAGATTGCTTAATTGGCAAATCAGCAATAGCAGAAAGCATACAATAATATTCAGTAGACGATGCACTATCGCCATCTACCCCACCATAAGATTGTTCAAAAACAATGGAAGCACAAAGAGATAGAGGTGAACGTTTAGCAAAACGATTAGCAATTAAAGATTGCAAAATCAATACCCCTTTAGAGTGAATTGGTCCACTCATATGAACTTCACGCTCAATATTAATAAATTCACCATGACCTAAACGAACTTGTGTTGTAATACGAGCTGGTTTACCAAAAGTACTACGAGAAAAATTATAAACAACCAAACCATTAATCTGGCCAACTTTCTCCCCCTTTACATCCATTAAGATTGTACCTTTATCAATCTGCTCAAGCATAGCCTTATTTATTCTATCAGAACGATAAATCTGCGAATTAATTGCTTGCTCAACATGGTTCTTACCAATTTGGCTTGCTTTTGATTTACGAGCCCAATAATCAGCTTCTTTCAGTAAGTCGCCAATAGAAGCAACGTGCGCTGTTAATTTTTCAGTATCATCAGCCAAGCGAGAAGAATATTCAATAATCTTTGCTACAGCTTGTTTATTAAGAGAGCGAAGATTTTTCTTCTTTGAAAGTGAACCAATAAGTTTTGCATACTCAATTTCACTCTCATTAGTTCTATCAATCACAACACCAAAATCTGCCTCAACCTTAAAGTAATCTCTAAAATCAGGATCTCTTTCAGTTAATAACTCATAAAGATCAGCATCACCCATCATCACAACTTTAACATTCAATGGTATTGGTTGAGGATCAAGAGATATTGTTGAAAAGCTTGTATCTTCACTTGGAGCTTCAATTTTTATTTCCTTAGCACCTAATGCCCTTTTTAATGAATCCCAAGAATAAGGTTGCAATAAAAGTTTACGAGCATCAATAAGTAAGAAACCACCATTTGCTTTATGAAGAGCACCACCTTTAATTAAAGAAAAGTCCGTAATCAAAGCACCAAATTGTTGAAGACGTTCAACCTTACCAACCAAATTACCCTGTGTTGGGTGATCCAATAACACAATTGGCGCCCCACTATCTGGTACATTTTTTACAACTACATTAACCTTAAACTTAGATGTTTTATCTTCTTCTTGTTGACCTTTAAGTTGAGTTAATAAGCCTGACATTGGATCTTCTTCTCCACCTTGAGGCTTATTGTCTTGATCATAACTTGGAACATAAGTTGTAATATTATCCAATAAATAATTTTTCACAGTTTTTAGATATTCTGCTACTTTTTTATTTCCCTTATATTTTTGTTTAATTTCATCTAATGGCTTTTTAATTGCATCAACAACAAGCTTTTCTTGTAATTTTTTAATTTCTTCAGCTTGTTTTTCTTCCCATTGAGGAGCTTCATCTTGATGTTGTGCAATTTCTTCTTGCATAGCATTAAGATCTGCCATGATTTCATTTTTTTCTTCTTCAGATAACGCATCAAATACATCTGGGCTGATAATTTCACCATTTTTCATTGGCGCAACAACAACCCCCATAGGCATATGCAACAAAGAAACTTTTTTACCTTTAGCCTTCTTTTGTAAAACCTTTACATAATCATTGCGTTTTTCTTGGTATTTTTCACGAATAGAACTTAATTGCTCTTCATATAATTCATTTTTTACAACTAATGGCAAATCAACTTCAACAAAATCTGAAAACTCTTCCATATCTTTTGCAAAAGAACTAGCAACCCCTGCTTTAAAATCAATCGCAATTGGTTTATGTGGCTCATCAAAATTATAAACATAAACCCAATCAGATGGAGTTGGTCTTAATTTACCCTCTTTTTCAAGGATTCGTTTCACCAAACTTGTTTTTCCAGTACCTTCAGGTCCTAAACAAAACAAATTATAACCACGAGATTTAATATTTATACCCAATTCAACAGCACTAATTGCTCTATCTTGTCCTAAAACAGAAACCCTTTCCTCAAGCTCTGCAGTTGTATTGAACTTGAATTTATTAGGATTACATTTGCGATAAAGTTGCTGAGATTTCAATTTTGTAATAGCCATTTTAAAAAATACCCTCTATATTAAATTCATCTAACGTGATTTTATATTTAAAAAAACTAATTTAGAGTAAAGATTTTGAAAGAAATAAATATAACAGACCTATTTTTTTTAGAAATTATCATCTCATTTTTGATAATTGGTTTATCTTTTATCAAAATCTACTTATTAAAAAACTACACTCTCTCTCAAAATAAAACTTTTCAATCCTTAAATAAAAAAGAAACACCTTATTTTTATTCAACATATTTTTCAAAAAAAAATGAATTTAATAAAATATTTAGATTAAAAAATTCTAACCATATTAATTTATATATCAGCTCATTAAAAAACATTAATAAATCCTCTCCTCAAATATTAAAACAAATAAAAAAATCACCCAATAATTATAAACTCTTATTATTATATGCCAACATAACTCTTCTATTAAATGATAGAATATCCTTTCAACATACATTATCCAAAATCAAACTTCCATTCTTTGCGCCTTTACTTCTTAAAGCAAATTATTTATATCTAAAATCACATAATGATTTATATAATACAGACATGTATTCAGCATCAAAAAATTGTTCTAAATCACTAACTATTTATCAAAAGAAAAAAGCATCATACGAAACTGCTTTATGCTACTTAACACTAGCCCAAACATATCGCATCAGTGGTGTTTATGACGTTGCTTTTAGCATGTTAAAAGAAGCTAAAAAAATTTTTGAAAAACTATCTTTGCATCAAAAATATTCAGAAGTAATTGCCTATTTTGGTTTAACCGAATTAGGGCGCGGAAACTTTGAAGTTGCAAACCAATATTTTAATCAAGCCTTAGAGATAACAAAAAAACACAAACTAAACAAAACAAGCTCAGACATAAATAACTGGCTAGGCCTCTCTTTATATTCAAAAGAGGATATCAAACAAGCAAAATTAATCTTCCAAAACATCACAAAATCAGAACACTCATCAATTTTATCCTTAGGCTTTGCATTTGAGATGTTAGCAAGAATAGCCTTAAAAAATAAAAACTATAAATTAGCATTAAAATATGTAAATTGCGCCCTTAATAACTACAACAAAACATCTCAAAGTTCTGGAATTTTTGAAAATTTATACTTAAAAGCAGATATATATTATAACACTTTACAATACTCTAAAAGTAAAGAAATTTTAATTTCACTAATCAAACAAAAAACGTCTTTTTCAACCACATATTATATCGCTAACGCCTACACTCTCCTAGGATTAATATATTTAAACGAAAACAATTTAAACCTTGCAAAAACAACATTTAAGCAAGCTCTTGATTTAGAAAATTCAAAAAATCGTCTCAAAGGCGCCTTAATTGATTATAATAATTTAGCAGAAACATCCTTTAGACTAGGTGATGAAAAACAAGCCAAAGAATACCTAAATCTAGCACTTTCATGTTCTCAAAAAATTGAAGACAAAGAACTTGAAAATTATATAAAATCTAAACTTAAAGACTAAAACTTTAACCATTTAAATCTCTAAAAAACATCTTATATTTCACCCGTTATACAAAAATAATATTAAGACAACGGAGAGTTATAATGTTAGAATTCATCTTAACAATAATCACTCATCTAATCCCTTTAATCTTAATATCCATACCTTTTTTAATTTTATATAATTTACACTTAAAAAACAAACTACAAACTAATACAAACAAAGAACCAAACATCAATGAATTAGAATCAAAACTAAAAGATTTAATAGAAAAAAATAACACCCAAGCAAATACAACCGACCTTGCCAACAAACTACAAAAAACAACCTCTAATACAATTTCCTCATACTTAAATATAAATAAAAAACGCCTAAAAGGATTTCATTTTTTTCAATTAATTTTTAGCTTAATAAAAAATAATACCGATGATAAAAAAATCATAAAAATTCTTCATCACTATTTTCCCTCATGCGCAAATTCCCACCTTCAAGCTATGTTAAACTCATTTAAACATTTTCTAAACATAACTGCTAAAGACAATATTCAAAAACAGCTATTAAAAGACTTATATAATAACAAAATTCGCTCCACACTACTTTATTTAGAACAAAAAATTAATTCCACCATAAACAAGCTACCATACATTCCACCATATCAACATCAAGCAATAATCAACCAAGCAACCATTTATGGTCTTATTTTTGCTACTTTTTCAGAATTTTATAACCCAAATAGCACCATTACAATACTAAAATTATCCCAAAATCTTTCTCCTGAATTATTCAAATATTGGCACTCATTTGAAAAATCACCACCTAACTATTTAAAAATACTAGAAAAATACAACAATTTACCCAAAGAACTCCCACATTAATTTTTTTTTAATTTTATACTTGTTTTTGTCTAAAAAGTGTGTTAAAGTACATATTGCAAAATATGAAGATGTAAATTATTAAAATCCATTAAATATGAAAACCTATCACAAACCTCCCTTTACTACCTCAGATGGTAATAGAGAGAGACTTGCATGCAAATTGCAAGAAAGAAGTCAGTTCATTTGCTTCAATTTGTTGCTAAATGAATCCGTGCGCTATCAATGTCGTTCTTTTGATCGAACGCAAATCTCTGACAAAGAGATTTTCAGCATCGATAACTATTATTTCTTCTACCTGTACAACAGAAACGGAAGAATAACAACTTTCTCTCTCCGAGAAATATCGAAAGCTGAATACGAAACAAGAAAAGCCGAATTCTTGCCCAGGCACCCGAACTACTACACTACACAACAATATGGTGAGTGGAAAGAAGGTAACAAAGAATTTTTTGTAGGTCTCTACAAAAATTGTCCTTGGGAAAAAGCAATGCCTTTGGAGGATTGTATTTTTACATCAGAAAGTATCTTAAAAAAGATATATGATGATAAATGCAAAGAAATTGCTATGCAACAATATTATAGCGAAGAAATCGATAAGAGCTATCGCTATGAATATGCAAGAAAATGCGGCGGACTTGCAAAAAAACACAACATTGCTTTTGAAAATGCAATGCGCATTGGCCCTAATGAAGACAATCTTTTGGAATTCAAATCTAGCTACTTCGAAGCTATAAAGAAAATTCAAAACAAATCATTGTCTGAGGTTCGAAAACTCCACATTCTAATTTTTAGACGTGGTAGAACGAGCCGAAAAAATGGCTTGGACTTATTGGGTATTAAGTATTTTGATGCCGATGTCAACCTTCTAAATCTAAGTGAACTTGAAGAAGTAATCACAAAAAGTCTTAAAGTATACTTAGATTATGCCATTGACGAGGCTGTTAAAAATGCAACAGACTTAAGCTATGATGAAAGAGAAGAAATCTATCAACTAATATCAACATCTAATCGTACACAAAAACGAGAGATATTACAGTCATTAGGCATAGACACAAATGCTATTGATATTAGTAAATTTCCTTTTTCCATTTTACGCAGAAAGGTTGGTGCATCCATTGGAATTGATTTTGAACAACAATCATCAGTCCCAAACTAAACAACAAAAACCCCGACAACAATAGTTGTCGGGGTTTTTGTTTAATCAAATGCTATCTACATCAAGCATTCTTCTCATTTTCCTTAAGAAGATTCTCAAGACCAATAGCCTGCATAACCTCTGCATAGCTATAAGCGTCCTTCTCTGAGCTCTGAGCCACAACGTATGTCAGTCTTGAGCCTCTGAAAATGTCACGAGCAAGGCAACGAACATCATCAGCTGAAGTCTCCCAAATAGAGTAAATGCTATCAGCACAACTCTCCACCTGGCCACGACCAATCAGCTGCCATGCTACTTCCAAGGCGCAATCATCAGATGCATCATACTTGTTGAGCTTTTCAGCCATAGCTGCGTTGCGTGAACGTTCCATACGGTAATCACTCGCATTGGTATCGCAAATACGATTAAGCGCCTTCACAAAGACGTCAGTCAATGTCTTTGCATCAACACTCTGCGACATGACAAACACACGCATCGTTCTCAACCCGTAATAACCGGCAATCTTAAGATCCACCGATACATCAGAGTATCCAGCCTCTGCATACGCTCTTTCAAGGCGACGCAAAAACATACTCATCAACACATTACAAGTCGGAGCATCAGACATACCATACAAGTCCCAACCAAACATCAGTCTGACTGTACTTCCTTCAACGTCAATACGACCAGCACCTCCGGTATAGATGTTACTCTCACAGAAAGAAATAATCTCTCCGGGGTTCACATCACCGAAATACTTCTCAACCAACAGCTTTGCCTCAGATTCAACAAATCCACGACCAGCCACAACGAGCACCATATTAGCGCCGGTGTAGTAAGCGTTTGCAAACTCTCTGACCTCATCTACGGTATACGAATTGATAGCATCGATATACTCCTCGGTTGTCTTCACAAGATCAGAACCGTAAGCACGGTGCTTGTACTCAAGCTTAGCTCTACGCATCGCCAACGGCGAAATATCGTGTGTCTGCTTGACGATGATCGCCTTTGCCTTAGACAAAAACTCATCATTAATGATGGTTCCATCCAAAATCTTAGCAACCCTTGCCACAATAGCATCAAGATCACTACCATTAGCAGTATACGCCGTCATTGTTCCACCAAAGGCCGGAATAACGCCGTTACACTGCAAAAGCAACGTCTTCTCCAACAAATTGGCGATACCGAGCTTTGGCTCGTTTAAGTGACCTACCTTAACCATCAAACACACTGATGTGTTCTTTGAACCAGCTGAACGCAACACAATGGACATACCATTGTTAAGTTTAAATGTCTTCATAACTTAAAATAATAATTATTTGTTAACAAAAAAATAACTCATGTAAGAAGACACATACACCAAATATTTTTTTTGTCAACTATTTTCTTTATTATTCTTCTAATGCATAAATATTAACTACTTTCCAAGCATCATTACTAGGACTTAATAAATAAATAACCGTACCATTACACAATCCAAACCAGCTAGCATCACATTGAGATTTTGTATAAACAGAAATATCTCTACCACCTTCAACTGGCTTTATTTTTACAATATTAAAACCTATTTCATTTGGACGAATATCATCTTCAACCTTTCCCAAAATAAAACTAGGAATACTTTCTCTATCACAAATCTCCATATCTGGATTTATTGTACATTTAACTGCACGTTCAATAGCACAAAATACCATATCATCTTTAGCACAATCATCTTTTAGACTATCTTTTTTATAAACAAATTCAACATCTGTACTTTGTACAATCTTTACATCATTTGCACTTTTTGCAACTTTATCAATAGATTTACTATTCATCATATATAAACAGCCAAATGCCAAACCCGATAAAACTAAAAAACCACCAACAATCAACAACCTTTTTAACATATTATTTTTTTCTCCCATATTAAATATTTTTTTAACATTATCGGTTAGTATAAACTATCATTAGATATATTTCAAATAAAACTAACAAGTTTTTTACAAAATAATACAACAAGAAAGGATAGTAAAATGACAATAAAAAATGAACAATCAGGAAGAACTATGATAGAAACTATCCTTTATCTAGCTCTGATCGGAGTATTATCCGCAGGTATTGCAAAAACAATATCTCATACATTTGATAGATATGCAATTGGTCGCCTTGGTCAACAGTTAAGAGAACTAAAGAAATCAGTCATCAACTACACAGCGGCTTACGAAGACTACTCCGTTCTTTCTGGAAATGGCTTTAATACGATGCTATCTCATAATGCCATACCTTATGATATGAAAAAACAAACTCACGCTCTTGGAGGAAGTATTGAACTTGGTTGTTCATCAGATCTAGTCCCCCCTTCATCTGATATTAAATATAAATATATGTACTATATTACATTCCACAATCTTAGCCAAAGCGCTTGTACAGAACTACTAACTCAAACTCAATTTTACACAGAAGGATCCGAAGCCGATACAATTATTATCAACAAAGACACACCTCAAGAAAAATCTTGGTCATTTAAATTTTCATTATTTCATGACAATCCTCCAGAAAACTGCAACACAAGTGATGCTTCAAATTGCCTACTAAAAAATCATACATTAAACCTCAATCAGGCGCTAGAAAGCTGTAGTAGCCCCCAAAACAACTCTATAACATGGATATTTAGCTAAATTAAACAGTTGATTAAACATTTTTTCACTTGCAGTTAAAAAAACTATTGTTATCTTATACGCAATTATTTTAATAAACAAATTAAGGAGAAAGAAATGGTGAGCTCAGTAATACTTCCTGCAGACTATCGTCCTAATTCAAAAGAAGAATATATGAATGATATGCAATTAGAATTTTTCAAACAAAAACTTCTTGCATGGAAAAAAGAATTATTAGCACAATCTAGCGACACATTAGAAGAACTTCGTCAAGGTGGCCTAAACCAACCAGATGATATCGATAGAGCTTCTCTTGAAACAGATAAATCTATTGATTTACGCACCAAAGACAGAGCAAGAAAACTAATCTTAAAAATAGACGCCGCTCTAGAAAGAATTGAAGATGGTTCATATGGTTACTGCGAAGACACAGGTGAAGAAATTGGTGTAGAACGTTTAATGGCTCGCCCAATTGCAACTCTTTGTGTTGAAGCTCAAGAACGTCATGAACGCATGGAAAAAACTTACGACGACGAGGCTTAATTAATCGCATGAACAAAAAAGATTTCATATTAGCATCTGCATCACCTCAAAGAAAAAAACTTCTTGAGCAAATTGGTTTTATTCCCAAACAAATAAAACCTGCAGATATTGATGAAACTTTTTTAAAAAATGAAAAACCTCTTTGCTATATTCGTCGCATAGCCAAGTCAAAAGCTATCGCTATCGCTCAGGAATTTCCTGGTGAAAATATTTTATCAGCCGATACAATTATTGTTGTTGGTCAAAGAATTATTCAAAAATCAAAAGATGCCCAAACACAAACTGAAGTAATGAAACTATTATCAGGAAGAGCTCATCGAGTTATTACCTCTGTTTGCTTTATTAATAAAAAAGGCCACATCTCCCAAAAGACTGTCACAACAAAAATTGTAATGAAACACCTAACCCAAAATGAAATTGAAGAATACATATCATCCAATGAATGGTGTGGTGTTGCTGGCTATAAAATTGAAGGCTTACTTGCTGGTTATGTAAAAAAGATTATCGGTTCTCATTCAGGCGTAATAGGACTGCCCTTATATGAAACCAAAAACCTATTAAACGGCGCTGGTATATACTAACTCCAGCAATTTCAAAGCAACCTTTAAAAGGAGCAATAAAAATGATAAAAGCAGATACAATCATCTATGAAAAATCAGGTATTGACGCATGCCTTGCAGTATTAAACAATGGCAAACTACGAGAATTTGAACTATTTAATGAAAACGGTGCATCTGAAGGAAACGTATACCTAGGTCGCATCTTAAAAAAAGTATCATTAGCTGATGATAAATATGGTTTTATGGTCAACATTGGCGATAACAAAGACGCTTTCATGAATGCTCAAGAAAAAGGCTTACTTGAAGTAAACATGAACGAAGGTCAATGTGTAGTAGTTCAAGTATCTAAAGAGCAACGCTCTGAAAAAGGTGCTAAACTTGTACGCTCAATTCAAATACCTGGAACATATTTAGTATATCGACCTTTTGGTAGCTTTATCGATATTTCAACAAAAATTGAAGATCAAGAAAAATCAAAAGAATTATACAACGCTGTTCAAAAAAACATTAGCACCCAACAAGAAGGCTGGGTTGTTAGAACAGCTGCAGCATCAGCTAACATCAATGATGTTATTGAAGAAATGCAGGTTTTAAGAGAAATCTATGAAAACATTCGTATTAAAGCTCGCTCTGCTAATGCTCCAGCTTTATTATACGCAAAAGAAAATCCATTATTCGATCTTATACGTCGTTACAATGACACATTAACCAAAGTTATTGTAAACGACCACAATTTAGAAGAAAAGGTAAAAACAATATTCTCTGGCGAAGTTATTTACAATAGTGACCCAAGCGAAGAATATGGAATCCAAGACATGCTTCAAGATGCAATGCAAAAAACAATCCATCTTCCATCTGGCGGTCAAATTCATATTGAAGAAACAAGAGCTTTTGTTGCAATAGATGTTGATAGCGCAGGTAACATTGCACGTGGTCAAACAGACAACCTAAACAAAGAAGCCGCACTAGAAATTGCTAACCAAATCATTTTACGTAACTTAAGTGGTAAAATTATCATAGACTTTGCAGGCTCTAATGAATATCGCTTTATGCGTAACGTTATTGACACACTAGAAGAAGCACTAGCAGGCGACAATCAAGGCGCAAGAGTTTTAGGCTTAAGTAAAGCTGGCAACGTAGAAATTTTACGTCGCCGTAAACACCCAACTCTTCTAGAACAATTTTCCGTTGAATGTCCAACATGTTCTGGAACAGGTCGTGTGGAGCCATAAAAATGGCAGATACTTGCAATTCAAATGAAACACCTAATGTTATTAAATTGCACAAATGTCCTATTTGCTCAAAAATGACAGACAACACCAAATACCGTCCATTTTGCAGCAAACGTTGTGCTGATATTGACTTAGGAAATTGGTTTACACAATCATATGTCATAGAAGGCAAAGCTCCTATCGACGAAGAAAACCAAGATTAAAAAAAATAAGCCTCTATTCAGAGGCTTATTTTATTATACAAACGCACAGCTTAAAATCTTTTCAAATATTCAATTTGAATTTCTGCTAATTTTTCAACACTTTTTAGCTCAACATATTCATTATCACCATGCATTCCTTCACCTGTTCCTGAATGCATAATAACTATAGCCCCACGCTCTGCAAACAGTCTAGCATCTGTCGCCCCACCAATTTGCTCAAAAGCAATATCTCTTCCTAAGATATTTTCAGCCAAATTTTTATATGCTACAATATAGACATTATTTTCATCCATAACCACAGGAGTAGATGATGACACAATTTCGTAGTCAACACCTTTAGCCAAAGATTTTTTAATATTTTCCTCCAAACTTTCAACACTAGATGTTTCAACCAACCTGACATCAAGCAAAGCTTCACATCTATCAGAAATAATATTACTTACCTCACCACCACAAATCTTTGCAACATGCATTGTATCAATCCACGCATTTTCAGGCTTTCCTGTATACATATCAAAATAAGGATAGTATTTTCTTAAAGCCCTTAATGTTTCCATCATCATCTCATTTGCATCATAACCATCCCAAGGTGTTGAACCATGAGCTCCAACTCCTTTTGCTTTTAACTTCACAAACACAGGATTTTTACACTTATTGATAATAACACCAATATCTCCACCCACATCATTATCTAGCACAACTTTAGCTGAAATATCTTTATATTTTTCTAAAAAAGCATGCGTACTATGGCTACCTTTTTCCTCATCAGTTGAAAGCAAAATTCCAAATTTAACATTCAAATTATTTTTTAATACAAATTCCATAGAATTCATCGCAACTGCTGCAAAAGATTTCATATCCAAACTACCTCTTGCATACATCTTGCCATCCACAATTTTAGGCTCATACATATCATCTGTTGCCTTAACCACATCAATATGCCCCAAAACCAAAACATCTTGCTCAATATCATTATTATTTCTAATAAAAATAACTGGACTTGCTTCTTCAAATCTAACAATTTCAACAACAGCCCCTGTGCCATCGAATACATTTTTAATATATTCCAAGCATTTATCTATCTCTTCTTTATTACCTGTTTCTGTTTTAAATCTAATCAAATCTTCTATTGTTTTTATTAAATCCATGTAATTTACTCCTTTATAATTTACAAACAAATATACATTGTTTTTATAAATAAAACATTAAGCTAGATATAAATTTTAATCTTTTTTCATACTTTCTTGTTAATATAACACAAAATAAAGTATGTTTTTATATAAACATATTATAACATTGCCCCGTAGGACTATTTAATTGCTGGACATATTCATATGAAGTTACTAAATAAATATACGCTTATATCTATATTAGCTCTAACATTTATAATTGCATACAATGTTAGTGCCAAAACCGCTTTAACCCCTCTTCACTTATACAAGTGGGCGCAAGAACACAATGTAAGCCGACTTCATCAGTTTCACAAATATATAAACCTTAAAAACCACGAAGGTTCAACAGCTCTTTGTATTGCTCAAAAATACAAAGACAAACAAGCTTATGACCTACTTCTTAGATTCGGTGCTAGTACAAACGTTGCTTGTCACAATCCTAACGATGATGTTTGTACAATAAAAACCACCACAAAATTAGAAAAAACAAACTACACAACTCCAGCTTTACTCATTGGTGCTAGCACCGGTATTGCAGCTCTTGCTCTTGGAGGAGGAGGCTCTAAAGCTCAACCACCAACATCTTGTCCTCTAGGTTATTCAACTCAATACCAATCTCCTGTTGACTGTTCATCAACAGGCAATGACCAAGGTTGGGTATTAGTTACACACGAAACTATCCGTATTGACGGACTTCCATGTAATAAATGTGAAAAGAAAAGTTGTCCTGTTGGTGATACAAGTTATATCAGCTCTTCAAACTGTCCTTTCATAGACGGTGGCCTTAGAGCAAGTTCTCAAGAAGGTCAATACTACTCTGGTGATGACAACTGCTACACTTGTTCATACCAATGCGATAACGAAACAAGATTCGACTACCTCTTTTGTCTCAGCAAATTTTCAGACTGTTCAAGCGAATATTCATTCTCTTACGAAAACACATCTCTCAAATGTTACACACCAGATCCTTGTGAAGAAACTTTTGATACTGAAGAAACAATTGGTTGTCCAACAGGTTTAAAACCAGTTAGTCGCTGTACAGAAGGTGTTGGCGATTCGTATGACCAACAAACTCTTCTTTATTGTGTTTGTAATGGAAGCACCCATTTTAACACAAAAGAAACTTGCGAAGAAAAAAATCTAGGCTACGAATGTCGCCAAAAAGAAGGTGAAACATGTTATACTGTTTCAGCCCCATTAGAATGCGCTAATGGATATGCCACATTTGTAAACAGCTGTGGTAGAATTGGTGGATACACTCTTGATACAACTAATACCAAAGGATATTCTTCTGGTCTTAATTGTTATAAATGCCAAGAAAATTTATGCAATGTTGGTTTTACATCTGGATCAAACATTAAAGATTGCGACATCAGCAATGGCTACACATACACCCAAGACACAGTATCAAATGGAGAAAGAACTTGCGGTAAATGTGAAGCAACTCCATGTCCACTAGGTAGCAAAATATATCCTTCAGCAGCTAGTTGCCCTTCAGTAGATTATGATGGACAAGGTTGGAAACTAGTTAAAACTGGTGTTTCAGGAGGAATGGATTGTAGCATTTGCGAAAAAATAAATTGTAGCGAAGGTTTAACTTCATGTCCTACATATCCAAACCTCACAGTAACAAGAAAAGAAAACACTTACTATTCAGGTAATAACGCTTGTTACACATGTTCATACGAGTGTAAACAGCCTCTTTTATATAAAGAAAACCAAGCTTCAGAATGTAAGTTGGCTAACGCTGGCTCCGATTGCTTAGAAATCAATGAAAACAATATAACATGTTATGATGCAAAAACTCAATGTGATTATGACATATACAACACCCATGGAAACTATTGTCCTACTGGCTCCAAAGAAGTTGGCCGTTGCGTCGATTCTAATGAGGGCACAAAATACACTCACTTAAAATGTGAATGTGATACAGCAAATGGTTATTACCTAAGCCAAGCTCTTTGCCTTAACGAAAATCCTGGTTATGAATGTGATGGTTTAGAACCTGCTAGTAACTGCATTACCAAAGGCACCATAAAACAATGTCCTGAATATACAGCTCCTCAAGATGAATTATCATGCGATACGCACGAATATCTTAACTTACTTCCAATAACAGCTACCACATCTTATAATGGTGAAAAAAGATGTTATGAGTGTAATTATTCTCCAATACATTCTACATCAAATTCATGTGAATCAGCCAACCAAGCAAAAGCTTGTTCACCTGAAAACATCACAATAAAAGGCAAAACATATACAGCATATTATGTATCTGGCTGTAATTTAGATAAAGGTTATTATGAAAACGAACAAGGTTGTCCAGATGGCTATGAATGTAGCGAACTAAATGGATGTTTATACAAATCATCTCAAACACCATGTGAAACCCCAACTTCAGCTTTATATATAGATGCAACAAAATGCCCATTATATGACACAACAACAAGAGAAACAACAGTAACCCCAACCGGCTTTAAAAGTGGTGAAAATGATTGTTATAGTTGTAGCTACACCTGTATATACACAGGAAAAGATGATTGCGAAGAAGACAACAACGGCATGATTTGTGATATATTTGATGGTTGCTATGCCCCTACAGAATGTAATCCAAGCAAAGGCTATTACGCAGGAACTGAAGATTGTCTTAAAGCAAATCCTGGTTATCAATGTAACCAACAAGAAAACAAATGTATTCTAAAAGGCGATGAAAAAACACAATGTAACAATACAAACGCATCCCCTGCTTATATTTCCAATGCAAATTGTCCAACTCATGATGCTGTAAAAAAAGAAGCCTCAACACAAATTGCTAATGACTACATTGGTACTTCAAATTGCTATACATGTAATTACTCATGTACCTACTCAAGTGATAAAGAATGTTATGAAGCACCATCTGCTTTAGGTAGAATATGCGAACCAACAGATATATCCCTTTTAGGCAACACATATACATGTTATGAAATAAAAGGCTGTAATGAAACAACTCACTTTACAGAACAAAAAGCTTGTGAAGAACATGAAAACAACAAGAGATATCAATGTACTAAAGAAAATGGCTGTTACACAAAAAGTAACACTCCACTTGCTTGCGTAACTGGTACAACTGAAGCTCCAATCAATCATCCAAGTTTATCGTATGTTTCCAGAGAAGAAACAGGATTTAGTGGTGAAAAAAGTTGTTATATCTACACATATAAATGTAATAATGAAAACTCAAATCACTATTATGAAACATGTCCAACAGATTATACATCATGTAGTGATATCACCATCAATGTTAGCCATGCAAGTCAAGAAAGCTATACCTGTTACACCCCAAATCAATGTGACACAACCATTTACAACAACTTAGAGCAATGCGCTAATGTTGGTCAAATCCCAGAAGAAGGTAAAGTATGTAAAGACCTAAACGGTAACCACCTAAAATGTAAATGCGATCAAGAGAACGGCTACTACACAACTAAAGAAGATTGTTTAGCTGTTCATCAAAATAAATATAAATGCGATGGCCTTAATGAATCTGGCACCTGTATAACTAAAGGTTCTCCAGAAACATGCCCTCTAGGTTTTTCAACCCAATATCAAAGCATTGAAGATTGTGGAACAAGTGATATCGGTCCAAAAGATAAAAGCCAAGGCTGGATATATTCATCAGATGAAACAATTTTTGCTGGTGAAGAAAAGTGTGGTAAGTGTGAAGCAATAGCATGCGATACAAAAAATGGCTACACATCTGGTCTAAATGCAAGTCAATGTGATACCGAAAATGGTTATAATTACTTTTCAAAAGGTTATAACGGCGATAACATTTGTGGCAAATGTGAAAAAAGAACATGTTCAGAAGGCTTCTCAACTCAATATCAAAGCATTGAAGATTGTGGTAAATATAACGATGGTAAAATCGGTTGGGTATTTGAATCTGATGGCAAATCTGAAGGACTTGTGTGTGGTAAATGTAACAAAAAAACATGTCTAAACACAAACTTCATCAACATCCAAACCCAACAAACTCAAGTAGGAAACTGCAAAAACTACGCTGTCAACCAAGGTATCACTTTTCTTGAAGAAGATAGTTTTACCATTGATGACCAACACAAAGATGGTGACTACGACTGCGTACACTGTACATATAAGTGTGGTCCAGACACTCCTTACACAAGTGAAACCGAATGTATCCAATCACAAGGAGATAATACCGTTACATGTACAAAACATACAATATCAAACTTCTTTACCAGATACTATGAGTGTTATTCTGTAAATGGATGCGATGAAAACATATATCCATTTGAAACATGTCCAACAGGTCTAATATCTTCAAGCGAATGTTCTATAACTGGTGATACAAGACATGCTTGTATATGTGATAAAACCCAAGGATATTACATCCCTTCAGAAGAAACAGCTTGCCAAGACGGAACAAAATATACTTGTAACGAAGAAACCATAGATGGCGTAAACTGCTTAAAAAGAACATGTAATGTAGAAATATATCCTTTTGTAGGTTCTTGTCCTGCCGGTACAAAAGTTAAATCTAGCTGCTCAATAGATGGAGAAGAAACTCGTTATAGTTGTGAATGTGATTCAACAAAAGATTATTACGCAATAACAGACGCAACTACATGTACTAATGCCGGTGGCGATACAACATATACTTGCACCGAAGAAACAATAACCCAAAATACATCTTCTATAACTTGTTTAAAAAGAACATGTAATGAAAAAACATATCCTTTTGATGCTTGTCCTACAGGAACCGCCATAACAAGTACTTGTCAAACAAAAAACAATGACATTCGTCACACATGCGCTTGCGATGAAACCCAAGGCAACTATTCTGTAGATAACAATCAACAAAATAGTGATAATTACAGAAAATGTATAACAAATAATAATGGTTTAGAAGGTTACACATGCGAAGAAAAAGATCTATCTAGTATAAAATGCTATACCAGAACGGAAAGAACATGTGCTAATGGCGCCACCGCATCATATCAAACTGATTATATCGCTTGCCGAAAAATATTAAACAATGAAGCTGTTAATACTCAAGGTTGGGATGTAATAGTAGATGATACATATGCTGCTGGAGAACAATATTGCATCCAATGCCCTACAAAAACTTGTCCTAATGGTGGCAAAGCTATCGAAACTACAGATATTGGCAAAAACTTAGCTACACTGTCTGGTAAGTATTGCGCTAAAAAATCTACTAACACAACCGGTTGGAAACTTACAATTTCAGATAAAGACTTCTCTGGTGACAAAAAATGTGGTTTTTGTGAAATAAATCAATGTGAAACAGGTAAGAAAGCAGATGATCTAAAATGCGAAGAGAAAGATGGTGATGGCTTTATGTTCTTTAGTGATGGAACTTATTATTCAGGCGATGAAGCATGTGGTAAGTGTACTGCTGTACCTTGCGAGAAACATGATGAATGCTATGGCGGTAAATGTTCAAAACAAGAAGATATCAGTACTTGTCCTATTGTTGAGGACGGAAAAGAAGGCGGGTGGACAATTAAAGCTACTAATAAAAAATCCGGAAACGACACTTGCTATGCATGTTCCCCAAAAGCTTGTGAAGTAGGAACTGCAACTGATTTTGAAAATTGTCCTATACCTGATGAATACTTAAAAACTCAAGAAACTAAACAAGCAGCCCTCGGTATGTTTGCTGGAAATGAACAATGTTATACCTGCTCATATGAATGTTCATACTCTGATTGCACAAAAGTACCATTAAACGAGGGTGAAACTTGTTCAAACCAAAACATTACAGTTACGATAACTGGAAAAGATCCTATTACCTACACTTGTCCCAAAAAAGACATTGCACCAACCCCAGCCTCTGCCAACCAAACCTTTATTGGAAAAACCGGTAGCGCTGGTGAAACTATTGTTAACCCAACTAATGAAACAATCTCAATGCAAACCTTTGGTGATAACACATTTGTTGGTATGTATACCCAAACTGGTGGAACAGCCATCAACGAAGGTAAAATTGAAATCACTGGCGATACCGGTACTGCCATTGGCATCTTAGGTGATGGTCAAAACACCATTGAAAACAAAGGCACAATAAATGTATCCGGCGAACACGCATACGGCATCAAAGTTATTGATGGTACAGACACATCTATTACCAACAGTGGCGAAATAAACGTATCTGCAACATCTGATGCTTATGGTATCTACATCGAAGAAAATGGTAACCTTGCAACCGTTACCAACACCGGCACAATCTCAATCAATGGCAACTTAAACGATAAAAACAACGCCATCGTCCTAAATGGTGCCGAACTTCGCAACCAAAACCAATTCAATGTTGAAGGCGAGCTAACCGCTGGTATTTCAACCGTTCAAAGCGATGAAAACAAAGACCAATACGTTGAAGAAAACTCTGTTGTTGCTAATGATACATCTAATTTAGAAGTAAAATCAGAATCAGCCCTATTTAAAGCAAGCACCCAACAAAACGCTCAAGGCAATACAAACATTGTTTTAGA
>CAJGCO010000011.1 GCA_904501925.1 uncultured Alphaproteobacteria bacterium
AAATAATATTTGGCATATATATTTGGAAGGTGTTAAGCCGGGGCAAGTATACGGATATAGAGTATATGGTCCTTATGATCCTCAAAGGGGTAAAAGGTTTAACCCAAATAAATTGCTTATTGACCCATATGCAAAAAAATTAATTGGTAAACTTATTTGGCATAAGGCTATTTTTGGATATGATGTTGATAGTGATGAAAAGGATTTATCTTTTTCAACGCTTGATAGTGCTCCGTATGTTCCTAAGTCTGTTGTTGTAGGTGATAATGAATTCGATTGGGGAGATGATATGTTTCCTCGAGTTGATGAAGAAGATACTATTTTTTATGAGTTGCATGTTAAAGGATTTACAAAAGCTCACCCTAAAGTTCAGGATATTAAAAGAGGAACTTTTGAGGGGTTGGCTTCAAAAAATATTTGTCAATATCTAAAATGGTTGGGGGTTACATCTATTGAGTTGTTACCGGTACATGCTTTTATGGCTGATAGATATCAAGAAAGATGTACAAATTTTTGGGGGTATGAAAGTTTAAGCTTTTTTGCATTAGAACCAAGTTATTTGGTTGGTAATAATGTTGAGGGCTTTAAGAAAATGGTTAAGCGTTTTCATGAAAATGGTTTAGAGGTGATTTTGGATGTGGTGTATAATCATACCATAGAAGGAAATCATTTGGGACCTACGTTATGTTATCGTGGTATTGATAATGAAAGTTATTATACTTTAGATGAAGCAAATAAACGTTTTTATTATGATAGTACCGGATGTGGAGCTTCATTTAATTTGCAAAATCCATATGTGTTAGCATTGGTTATGGATTCAATGCGCTATATGGTTGAAGAGTTTCATGTTGACGGATTTAGACTTGATTTAGCAACATCTTTGGCAAGAGTTAAGCATGAGTTTTCACAATCTAGTGGATTTTTGATGGCTATTCGTCAAGATGATGTATTAAGACAAGTGAAAATGGTTGCTGAGCCATGGGATTTAGGTATTGGTGGTTATCAGTTGGGTGCGTTCCCTCCTGGGGTTATGGAATGGAATGATAGATATAGAGATGTTGTTAGACGTTTCTGGAGAGGGGATGAGCGACAAGTTGGTGAGCTTGCTAGTAGAATTTCTGGTTCTAGTGATGTGTTTGGGCCAAGTAGAAGAGCAATTTGGAGTTCTGTAAATTATATTACTGTTCATGATGGCATGACTTTATATGATTTGGTTAGTTATAATCATAAGCATAATTTTGCAAATGGTGAAGATAATCGAGATGGAACAGATGCAAACTGGAGTTATAATTCAGGCGTTGAAGGTTTTACGGATAATAAGGAAGTAAATGAAAACAGATTGAAGAGATTGCGCGCTATGTTGGCAACTCAGATGCTTTCATTTGGTTTACCAATTATTAGGGCTGGAGATGAGTTTTTGAATACTCAGTTTGGTAATAATAATGCATATTGCCAAGATAATGTGATTTCCTATTTGGTGTGGGAAGCTATCTCTCAAGAAGAGATATCAAATGTTCGTTATTTGAAAAAACTTATTAAATTACGTCATAAAATAAATGCGTTTAATAAGACTAATTTTTTCCATGGTGGAGTGGTTGATAGTCGAGGTGGACTAAAGGATATGGCTTGGTATACTGAAAAAGGTGTAGAATTTAGTCAGGCTGATTGGTATCAATATAATAGACGTTCGTTGGCATCGGTTATTTATCATGAAGATAAGATTTTTATGGCAATCTTTAATGCAAATGGCAATGATAAGAAATGGAAATTGCCTAATATTAAAAAGAATTATAATTGGTCATTGGTATTGGATAGTTCAAATTCATTTGAAGGTGATCAAAAGCTTGGGGCTGGTGTTGAAATTTGGGTTCCAGCTTGGTCGGTACTTTGTTTTGAAATCAAAAAATAGGAGAGCAATATGTCTGAAAAATTAAGAGAATTAGCAGATAAATTAAATATTAGCCTTGAGTTTACTTTTACCAATAGTGAAGGAGTAAAACATTGTGAGCCTTCTGATGAGCTTTTAAGATTTTTAATTGAAAGTATGGGATATGGAGCAAAAGACGAAGCTAGTATTGAAAAATCTTTAGTTCGTCTTAATAAAAAACGTTGGCAACAAGTTTTAGAGCCAGTTTATGTGGTTAATGATAATGATATTGTTTTTGATGTTGTTTTAAAACAAAGTGAAAAAATTGATAATGTAGAAGTATTTTATGTTAAAGAAGGTGATAAAAAATATTTGAAGGCTGATGTTACTTTTAATGAGGTAGAAAGAAGGGCTGAAGCTAGTACTACATATGTTAAATATGAGGGGAGATTTAATACTAGATTAGAGCCTCAATATTATAATATTAAATTAGTATCTGGTAAAAAAGAATATTGTTCTATGTTAATTGTTGCTCCTCAAAGATGTTATGAACTAGATAAAAAAGGAAAAGAAAAATTATTTGGATATGCTCTTCAATTATATTCAATTAAGAGTAAACGTAACTGGGGGATTGGTGATTTTAGCGACTTGGCTAATATGGTTGAGTTATTAGCTCAAAGTGGTGGTGATGTTATTGGATTAAATCCATTGAGTGTTTTAGAACATGATTATCCAGAATCGGCAAGTCCATATAATTCTATTAGTAGATTATATTTAAATCCTATTTATATTGATGTGGAGAAAGTTCCAGGCTTTAAGAAAAGTGATAAGGATGAGGCCTTAATAAAAGAAATTAAAGAGAAAGAAAATATTGATTATACTTTGGTTTATAATGCAAAAATTAAGGCGCTTGAAAATATATTTAATAGATTAAAAGCTGATAAGAAAAGTAAGTTTTATGCTGAATATGAAGAATTTGTAAAACAAGAAGGTAGCGAACTTCATAAATTAGCTGTATTCCAAGCTTTATCACATGAAAAGGCAAAATTAAATTGGAAGTTAAGTAAAGAATGGCGTAAAGCATATGAAACACCTATTGCAAGTGGTGTTGAAAAATTTAGCGTGGAACATAAAGATGAGATTGAATTTTTTAAATTTATGCAGTTTGTGGCCGATAGACAATTAAGAGAAGTAAAGAAATTAATTGATCAAAAGAATATGGCAATTGGTTTGTATAGAGATTTACCAGTTGGTGTTTCTAGAGGTAGTGCAGAAGTTTGGAGTGATAACTATTTGTATATGCAAGGTAGTGGCGCTGGTGCTCCTCCGGATAGTTGTTTCCCAACAGGGCAAAAGTGGGGGCTTGGAGCTTTTAATCCTTTTGAATTAAAAGACAGATGCTATAAACCTTTTGTAAAAATTTTAAGAGCAAATATGCGTTATGCTGGTGCTTTAAGAATTGACCATGTTATGGGGTTGTCTCGTTTGTATATAATTCCTGATAAAGATGAAGAAGGAACTTATATAAGATATAATGCAAAGGATATGATGAATATTGTTGCACTTGAAAGTCATCTTAATAAATGTATGGTGGTTGGTGAGTGTATTGGTAATGTTGCTGAAGGTTTTAGTCAGTCATTATTAGATAAGAATATATATATGCTTGGTGTGCTTTGGAGTGAACGCCATGCAGATGGGGTGAGTTTGAAAAAGCCTTATGAATATGAAGAAAAATATTTTGCTTCAGTTGGTACTCATGATATGCCTCCATTGAAAGCTTGGTGGTTTGCTAAAGAAATTACAAAAATGAGAGAGTTGAATTTATTTAGTGAAGACGAAACTAGAAATGCATATTATCGCAGAGAAAGTGAAAGACGTAATTTGTTGCAATCTCTTGATGAAGAATGTGTATGGCCAAATGATAGATATAGAAAAGCTGATTATATCTATGGCGAGGGATATCCAGAAGGTATTGAAGAGGCTGTACATGCATATATGGCTAAAACAAAAAGTGAAGTATTTATGTTGCAATTAGAAGATGTGTTTAATTCTCAAAAATTGCAAAATCTTCCAGGAACAGATATTGATAAACATCCTAACTGGCGTAAAAAAGTGCCTGTAGATGTTGAAGATATGAAAGATAATGAAAACTATATTCGCAATATAAATATTGTAAAAAGGTATCGTTAAGTGTAACTGAAACTGTGTTAGTAATATGCATATTAGACTATTATATCAAAAGATTAAAGATGTATTTTTTAAGTATATTGTTGGTTTGGGCTTAGGGATTGAGTTCTTGCTTGCTCTTGGGGTGTATGTATTGGCTATTTTGCATATTCCTACACAAAATGGTGATAATATTGAGCATATTCATTCTACTTTTTTAGTGGCAAATGGTGAAGTGCCATATAAGGATTTTTTTCAACATCATAATCCGTTAATGTGGTATTTGTTTATACCAATAATTAGCTTGTTTGAATATAATCCTGTTGTTATTGATATTGTTTGTTTTATTTCATTTTTGGTATTTTTGAAATCGCTGGTTTATGTTTATAATATAAGTGCAGAATTTTTAACTGATAAGTTTTGGGCAGTATTGACATGTTTGTTGATATTTGTTCCAACATATAAGTTATTTGCAATAGATTTTAGGCCTGATAATTATATGATTTTTGCTTTAATGGGTGGATTGTATTATTATTTTAGATATTTAAGGGATAAAAAATGGAAAGAGTTATCAGTTGCTGGAGTTTGGTTTTTTATTAGTTTTTTATTTGCGCAAAAAGCTGTTTTTCCATTGAGTATTATTGGTGTTTCAGGAATTTGGTTTATATATAAAAAAGAGATAGTATTAAATGATTTATATAAAGCGATGGTTGTTCCATTAATAGGGGTGTTATGCTTTATTGGATATTTGTATTATTATGATATGGTTGAGCTTTATTATACAGCAAATTATACATTTAATTTGGAATTAGTAAAAGGGTTTGAATTTAGTAGAATTTCAGCATTTCCTTTGTATTTTAAAGTGTTGATTAGTGTTGGGGGAGTAGGTGTTGTTTATTCTTTGTTTAGCAAGAATAGATATTTGTTGATTTTGGTAATCTTATTTGTGGCTGAGTTTTTGCAACGTAGATTATATTTTTCGCCTTATATATATTATTATTGGTTATTGGTATATTTAGCTGCTATGGTTGGGGCGTTTTGGTTGTATAAACTTGATAAAGTAAATAGATTGGTTAGAGTTTTGGTGGTTTTGGGATGTTCTTATTTTATTGGTTTAGCAGTATCTTTTCATGGTCAAACGTTATTGAGAAAAAAAGTGGGTATTTATTTACCAGATTATATTTCAAAACAAATAAATGAATGCGATTATGTGTTTAATGGTGATGGATTGATGTATAATATGTTTGGAAAAGATCCTCATTATTATTGGCAATTAATTGGACAATTAGATGTAATTGGGGATAAGATTGGTATTCATCCTAAGCCAAATATGAATGAATTGATATTAAAACTAAAACCAAAGCTTGTATATGGTGGAAATTATTTTAATAAGTTTGCCCAAGAAAGTGGTAGGCAAGAGATAGTGCATTATATTGATAAAGATATGATTGATAAATATTATGAAGCATCAGGTTTTGGGGATATTAGAGTTTTGAAAAAAGAATATCATAAAAAACAATGTATCAAAAATCCTGTTACAGGAGAATGGGAGTATATAGATTAGTTGTATTTAAAAAAAATACTGTTAAAATGGAATAAAATGTGTAAATAAAGAGAGGTGTAAAATGGCAAATAATGATGAAAGAAGTGGATTGTTTAAGTTTTTTTATGTGATGTTATCTATAATCACATTTCCAATATTTGCTATTGTGTATATATTAAGACATCCTGTATTGATGTTATTTATGTTGTTAGTTTTGGCTGGTGTTTTAGCTTATTTTCCAATGAAAGATGGTGTTGGTTTAAGTGGTGCAGTTGATTGGTATAAAAAGAAATATGTTGATGTTAAGTATGCAGTTGTTGGTAAAGCAACTGAGAGTGGTGGAGTTAAATTTATTCCTCAAAGCTTATTAGATGAGGCTAAAGATATAAAAGCAGATATGGACTATAAGAAAGAAGAGGAATCTAGAGTTAAAAGTGAATTATATAATGAAGAAATCATAAGAGATAAAAATTTTGATAATACTGCCAAAAAGATAAAAAATAGAGGTGGTTTTAAGATGAAAGTTGAAGAAGTTCAAGAAGAAGTCGTTATAGAAGAGGTATCTGATGTGGTTAAAAATGCAGGTAGTGTTGGTGGGCTTGCTGGACTTGTTTCAAAGGGTGCGCAAGAAAGCGATGAGATTGAAAAAGTAGAAGAAGTTTACGAAGATATTCAAGATAGTGTTGAAGAGGTTAAACAAGAAATAGAGGGTGCTAAGCAGGAAGTAGAAGCTGTTGAACAAGAAGTTGACGCTATGAGTGATGCATTATTAGATAATGCAAAAGAAATAAATGATGGTATAAAAGAAACACTAGAAGAAGTGGAAAATGGCGCTAAAAATGATGAATTAGAGTTTGAATTAGAGTTGTGATTTCAAATGTTCTAATACATAAACTCGCAAGGCAGATGATAGATTACTGATTTGTCTTGTTGCGTCAATTTGAGTTATGAGTTGGTTTATAGTTATATTTTTAGATTTTGCAATATTAACCAACTCAGCATAAAACTCTGGTTCAAGGGATATACTTGTTTGATGGCGATTAGCTATTACAACAGAATATTTTTTCATTATACTTTTTTTCTAAAGCTGTCAAATGAGATGATTTGAGCTGTTTCGCCTGATACTTTCTTTTCTGGTTCAAGGTCTTCAAGAGAATGTACATCACCATTTTCAAAAAATGAGAAACTGAGACCAAATTTTGCATATGGATCTGCAAAATATGTAATTGCATCATATGGAATAACAAGAGTTTGATATCGTCCACCAAAGCTTAATTCAACAGAAAATGATTCTTTGGTTATAACTAAATTTGAATATTGATGTTGTAAAACAATGGTCATTGCATCTGGATATTGAATTTTAAGCTCTTTGGGGATAATCGTTAGTGGATGATCTGTTTTAAATGTAATATAGAAATGATTTTCACCAGGTAAACCTTGTCTTTCTGCAATTTTTAGTGCTTCAACGATAACTTGTTTTAAAGATTTTTCTATAAGTTTATCGTAATTTATTTCATCAACGAATTCTGTCATTTCTATACCTAACCTAAAAGTTATTTAATTTATAAGGGCCGTTCTGTTGCTAGGTGGCCCAAACCCCACTAAATACTAACCAAAGTATAAAGAATTTAATTTGTTGCCTTGCCTAAATTAAGCAGCTACAGCAACTGGTGCAAAATTATCATTTGCGTTTATTTAATTTGAACCGATAACGGTGGTATCTCACCGAATACAGCACAGATATCTTTACTATACACTGTCAAACCTAACTCACCCCCGTGTTAAAAATTTGGTGGAGGTGCCGGGCACTGCCCCCGGGTCCAATATATCTATTTCATACGGCTTTTCGTATCATAGTTTTGAAAACAAAACTGGTGTTAGTATAACGTCTGTTTTTTTAATTTCAAGTTTTATAATTGAGATATTTTTTTTATGTTTTGTTTATTGTTAAACTTTTATTTATTATTGTTATTTTATGATTGGTTGAAGATTGTATTTGAGGTTAAAATGTACCAGATAGATGTAAGACCATTGGTATTAAATAAAAAGAGTAAATCTAGTAAGTTTGCTAGTTGGCATGCTGATGGTAATTCTTTGTGGGATGAGTTTTTAAGAATTTTATATTTGTTTGTTTTAATCTCGACTGATTTAGTTATATTTATTTATTCTATAAATGGTGAGTTATTAGAAGATGGAATTATAAATAAAGCATTTTTGGTTATTTTGCTTGGCATATTTATTTTAAGTAGTGTTTTGATTTTATTGCTTTCTTTTTCTAAAGTGTGGCAAAATGCGTTATGTGCGATAGTTACAATGTTGGTGACTGTGGTATTTTGTAATCAGTTTATGATTAGAGATTTGGATGTAGTATTTGATAAGTTTTTGATGTATAAAGCTGAGATGCTTGGCTTTCTTACTTTATTACCTGTAACATGGTATATTGGAGCTATTTTAGGGATAGTGGTATTTATTTTGTTTTATTCAATTTATGGAACTATTTTTATTACCTTGGTGTTGTTGATTGCAGGTGGAATTGGTATCAAAAACTATGAGTTTATAGAAGTTTCAAAAGAAGATTATGTAACAGTTCAGGAGATGAGTAAAAAAGCTGGGATAACAAAGGATAAAAATATAATTTATTTTATGTTGCCTAAGTTTCCATCGTATCAGTTTTTAGATAATGTTAATGATGATAATTTTAAGGAATTAAAAAATTTAATGATGGGTTTTTATGTTACAAATAAATTTGAGGTGTATTCAAATGCGTTTGTGGCTAAAAGTGATATTATGAATAATGTGGCAGAAATTTATAATCAAGTTGATTATTTAGATACTAGAGGAATTAATAGAGGTTATGCCGAATATATAAATAATTGGGAGTTTATTAAAGGCGATACTGTTTATGCTAGTTTAGAAAACAATAAATTGTATGATAATTTATTTGAAGAAGGTTATGGAATTAGTACATATTCAATGCCTGGATTTGATTTATGTTTAACTAAAGATGAGATGTATACACATAGGTGTGTTGCAAGAGGGTTAAAACGTGTAAAATTATATAATGATAAAGTAAATCTTGAAAATAATGTGTATGCGTTATTGGCTGAATGGCTTAATAGTTTTAAGTTTTATTTTTTAAGAAATACTGTTAAGATATTGGCAGATAAATCATGGATTAAAAATATAAAAGTATTATCTCAGAACAGACGAATATCAAATGAAAGTGCGATTAAAGTTTTTGATAAGTTGATGAGTAATATAGAACAAGATAATATGGGGCATGTTTATATGGTGTATGTGGATTTGCCTTCAATAAATTATGTTTATGATGAATTTTGTAATATAAAGCCAAGAAAAGATTGGATGGCTATTAATGATAATAATATATATGCTGGGGGAATAACTGAAAAGCGTAAGGCATATGTTGATCAGACAAAGTGTTTAATTGGAAAAATGCAAATATTTATTGATTATATGAAAGAAAATAAAAAGCTTGTTAATAGTGATATTATTATTCAGGGAGTTAGTAGTGCGAGAGAATTAGCAGAGATGGGGGGCGGAAGATATGCTAATTTTGTTGCAGATAACTTGGTTGGAATGGCAATTAGAAAAAGCGCAGGTCCTAAGTTTGTGATAAATCAGGGAGTTTGCTTGGCTAGTGATTTTGCTAAAACAATTATTCAAAATAAGGGTTTTTGTTACTCTGTTGATGATATGAAAATTGCAGATAAAGAGCTTAAAAAATTGAAAAAAAGTTTGTTGGAAAATTCTTATATGAAAAGATATAAGATGATAAATATTGTTTCAAGTTATAGGGATTGGTTTGAAGTTTTTGCTAATAATAATAACGAAGATGTAAGTGTTAGAGAAGATGTTGATGTTGAAGAATTAGATCTTAATATAATTGAACAAGATGAAGAAGAATTACAAGGCGATTTGGAGAGCAAGTCAAAAGAGGATGATTTGCAAAATATAGAGGGGAATGTTGAAAAAATTGAAGATGTTAATGTAGATAATAATGAAGAAGTTTTGTTGGATGAGGTAAATAATAATAATGAGAATGATTTGAAAAAAATAGATGTTGTTGAAGAAACAGCAGTTGAAGAAACTGAAGTTGTTGAAACAGCAGTTGAAGAAACAGTAGTGGTTAAAGATGCTGTTGAAGAAAATGTTTCTGATAATATGAGTGAAGAAATTAAAAAAGAAGAACCACAAAATGAAATCGCTAAAAATGTTGAGGTTGTAGATAGTGTGGATGTTGAAGAGATTAGAGAAGATAATGTTGAGATTAAAGAAGTTATAGATGATAAATCTTTAATGGCTGAAGAGATTAAAATTGAAGAAGAAATAAAAAATTTAGATATGGAAGAAAAAGAAGAAACTACCCAAGATGTTATTGATGATCTTTTTCAATAAAAATGATGGATAGTTAGGGTTAAAAGCTTGCTATAATAATGATTATATGTTAAAAGATGAAAAATAATCATTAAAGTAAAAGGCAGTATATGAAATTAGATAAATACATGAAAAATAAAAGAGCTAAAGTATCTTGGTATATTTTAGTGGTGATGTTTGTATTGTCTTTATTTTCTGAAATTATTGCAAATGATAAACCGTTAATGGTTAAATATGATGGGCAGTATTATTTCCCAGTTTTTAAAGTTTATACAGATGCTTTTTTTGGGGGGGATTTTCCAACAGAAGCAAATTATAAAGATGTGCTTATAAAAGAAAATATTGAAGAAAACGGATATATGGTTATGCCATTGATTGAGTTTTCTTATAATACGGTTGATATAGAATTAAATGAACCTTTTCCATCCAAACCATCTTTGCGACATTGGTTAGGAACTGATGAGGAAGGAAGAGATATTTTGGCGCGCATATTATATGGGGTTAGGTTATCGTTTGTTTTTGCGCTTGCACTAACTTTTTTATCATCTTTTATTGGAATTTTGATTGGTGCTATTCAAGGATATTTTGGTGGTAAGGTTGATATTGTTTTACAGCGTTTTATAGAAATCTGGGATTCAATGCCTCAGATGTTTGTTTTAATTATTGTGGCTAGTATATTTGTGCCAAGTTTTACAACATTACTTTGTGTGTTGTTATTGTTTTCTTGGACAGAGTTGACGTCAATGGTTAGGGCAGAGTTTTTAAGAGCTAGGAATTTTGAATATGTGAAAGCAGCAAAAGCTATGGGGGTTGGTCATTTTAGAATTATGGTGAGACATATTTTGCCTAATGCATTGGTTAGCTCAATTACTTTTTTACCATTTATTTTTGCTGGTGGAATTGTAGCTCTTAGTGCGTTGGATTTTTTAGGTTTAGGATTGGGGCAAAATTATCCATCGTTGGGTGATTTGATTAGACAAGGTAAAGATAATTTGCATGCTCCATGGATTGGATTGAGTATATTTTTTGTATTATCACTAATGTTAAGTGTGTTGATTTTTATTGGCGAAGGTGTTCGCGATGCGTGGGATAAGAAAAAATGATAAATAAAGAGCCAATATTAGATGTTAAAAGTTTGAATGTCCGTTTTGTTAATGAAAATGGTGATTTCTTTTCTGCGGTGTATAATAGTAAATTTGAATTAAATGAAGGTGAAGTTCTAGCTATTGTAGGTGAAAGTGGTAGTGGCAAATCTGTTACGGCGCTTTCTATTTTGGGATTGTTAAATAATAAAAAGGTTTTATATAAATCAACTAATTCGGTGATGTTTGAAAATCAGGATTTAACAGCTTTATCTGAAGATGAGTGGCAAGGAATTAGAGGTAATAAAATTAGTATGATTTTTCAAGAACCAATGAGTTCGTTAAATCCGTTGATGAGTATTGGCAAACAAGTAGCTGAAGTTATTTTTAATCATAGAAAAATATCTTATAAAAAAGCGTGGGCAAGAGCAAGATATCTACTAAAACTTGTTGGTATTGAAAATTATAAAGAAAGAATGAAGGCTTTTCCTTTTGAATTATCTGGTGGACAAAGGCAGAGGGTTATGATTGCAATGGCTGTTGCAAATAATCCAAAGGTTTTGATTGCTGATGAGCCAACAACAGCATTGGATGTTACGGTGCAAAAACAGATATTAGAGTTGTTGCTTAAGTTAAAAGATAAGCTTAAGATGGCTATTATTTTTATTTCACATGATTTGAGTGTGGTTAGAAAAATTGCTAATCGAGTAATTGTTATGAAAGATGGTGTGATTGTAGAAGAGGGGAGTGTCGGTAATATTTTTAATGCTCCACAACATATTTATACAAAAGAGTTGTTGGGAGCGTATGCAAAAAAAGAGGCGCAAAAGGATTTTAAATCTCATAAATTATTGGAAGCTCGAAATTTGTTAGTTTCTTATGTAATTAAGAAAAATTTATTTGGAAAAGCTATTAAAAAAATTGATGCATTAAAGAATGTTTCTATTGCTCTTTATGAAGGAAAAACTTTAGGTGTCGTTGGGGAGAGTGGTAGTGGTAAAACAACATTAGGTATGTGTTTAGCAAATCTTATAAAATATAAAGGGGAAATTCTTACTGCTAAGTCTGTTAAAATTAAAGGCGAAAAAGATTTTAGAAAAGCAGTGCAGGTTGTTTTTCAAGATCCATATAATTCTCTTAATCCTCGGCATAATATATTAGAGATTGTTGGAGAAGGTATTAAGGTTCATTTTGATAAATTAAAAGATGAAGAAATAAAAGAAAGAGTTATTAATGTATTAAAGAGTGTAGGGCTTAAAGATGAGAGTATTCTTTATAAGTATCCACATGAGTTTTCTGGAGGACAACGCCAAAGAATTGCAATAGCTAGAGCGTTAGCAGTTGAGCCAAAAATTTTGATTTTAGATGAACCAACATCTGCTTTGGATGTTACAGTGCAAGCTGAGATTTTGAAATTATTAAAAAAGATACAAAAGCAAAATAATATTGCATATTTGTTTATTTCTCATGATATGAGAGCTATTAGAGAAATATCTCATGAAGTTGTTGTGATGAAAAATGGAGAAATAAAAGAATATTCTACTGCAGAAGAAATTTTTAATATGCCTCAGGAATATTATACAAAAGAGTTGATTAAAGCTGCATTGGATTAAATTAGTTTAGTGTTATCGTAATAAAAAAATCCCTCTCAAGTAATGAGGGGGATTTTTGTTTTAGAGTTCTATTCAGGGACGTTAGTTTGAATAGGTAGTTTGATGTGTTTATAACTTTGAGCATGAATAATGTATTCAATGCCATTATATGCAATGGTTACATCTTCGTTTGAAAAGTTATACAGGCACAAGATTTTGAAGTTATAATCAACAAAATCTCGTAGATAAGCAAGTACCTCTTCGTTGTCAGTGTCTTCAAGGAATGAAAGAGTTCCCGGAAGATGGAATACACCAATCTTGCGTTCCCAAATCAATTCTCGTGTCATCTTGAAATGCGATGTCGAATCAAGGTATGAACGATACATGTTAAAGAGAGTCTCATCAGGGTGAAGAGCCATGTTGAGAGTAGTTTCGTTGAAACCGATGCGAGCTGCATCCCAAGGGGCATTGCATTGTCCCCAGATGTTTAATGGGTCGTTTTGTTTGTTTTTACATAAGCGGAAGTCTTTGGGATTTGGAAATCCGTGTTCTTCACCTTGGAAAATACAAATGCTTCCTGGTAATGTCATAACAAAGCTTAACAACATTAGCGTTCTTTGAGCAGTATAGTCTTTACCAAAGATACGGCTTGCGGCGCGTTCAATGTCATGACTTGATATGGCCCAATTTAACTTGCTACCATCTGGACAAACCTTGAAGTTGTTGATAATATCGTTTTTGAAAGTATCAAGAGTGCGAGTTAAAGAACCAGTGTAGAAATATTGCGCACGGCAAATTTCAAAGATTTTCTTTGCTCGCTTGTTACTTTGTTCGCCTGTGTAATAGCAATATTCCAAAAGGAGTAATTTCTTTTTAGAATAACTATCGCATAAGTCTTGAAGACGATTAATGAAATTTGCACCAGCGATAGTATTCATATCGTAGATGCGAACTTGCTTTTTGTTTTTATCAACAGGGTTGTTTCTGAGCTTTGAGTCAGGAGCATAGTGAGCAGCAGCATCCAGTCTGAAGCCGTCAGCACCGAGATCAAACCAAAATTTGGCTACTTTTAGTAGTTCATCTTGAACAAGTGGGTTTTCAAGATTTAAGTTGGGCATGGTGTAATTGAAACTATGCATATAAAATGCTTTGCGTTTAGGATGATAACGCCATGCGCTTTCGCCGTCAGAACTCCACAAACATTTCCAGTTGTTGGGTGGAAGTGGTTGGGGGGTATCTTTCTTGGTTATACCTTCATGCCAGATGAAAAAATCATCATAAGGGGCAATACCTTTGACGCTCTTTTCAAACCATGGATGTTTGTCAGAACAGTGATTGTAAACTTGGTCAATAATGACTTTGATGCCAAGTTTGTGATACGTTTTGCAAAGTTCAACAAAATCTTCAATACAACCAAAAATTGGCGAAACATCACAATAGTTTGTAATGTCATAACCGAAACCATGTTTGTCCCATGGGTAGAAAGGGGTAATCCAGATTGATGTAACACCGAGAGAGGCAACATATGAAGCTTGATTTGTGATACCTTTTAGGTTGCCATAGGCTCCTTTGTAGGGATCAATCTTACTGCCTTCACCATAACTAAATGTTAACGGATAAATCTGATAGATTACCTCGTTAGAAGGTAAAGTACTCATAGATAATAAATTTTAATAGTTCAACAAAATAGTAAATTGATGGAGGTAATATATTTATTGTGAACTATTTTGTCAAGATTCAAAAAAAGTGGATATTTATTCTTAAAGGAGATAGAAATTTTGTGTTATATAAAACTGGTGTCAGCGGCGGGACAGTTCGGCATATGGCCTCATCACTGCACTTATTTGCTAAAGCAAACCGGCATACTTTCGTCTGCCTTAAGTTTGTAGTCAAACCCACACTTCGTGGGTTCGAGCCCCTTAATATGTTGGGGAATAAAATTATGGTGTCAGCGGCGGGACTCGAACCCACTACCCACAGTTTAGGAAACTGTTGCTCTATCCTGATGAGCTACGCCGACACACAATAATGTTATTATACTCGTATCAAATTAAAAGCAAGTTTTTTATTGAAAAATTAAGATAAAAAGATATTAAATATTTATTATTTGTAAGGAGATTAATTATGGAAAAAATTGCAAGTTTTACGGTTGATCATTTGAAATTATTGCCAGGTATTTATGTTTCTAGAAAAGACAAGTTTGGAGATGTGGTTATTACAACTTTTGATATTAGAATAACTAGACCTAATTTTGAAGCAGTGATGGATACTGATGAAATTCATACAATTGAACATTTGGGGGCTACTTTTCTTAGAAATCATAAAGAATATAAAAACGATATTGTTTATTTTGGTCCTATGGGGTGTCGTACAGGGTTTTATTTGGTGTTAAATGGTGATTATGAATCAGTTGAGATGGTTGGATTGATTAGAGAAATGTTTGAATTTGTGGCAGAGTTTGAAGGGGATGTTCCTGGGGCTAGTGCGAAGGATTGTGGTAACTATTTGGATATGGATTTAGTTAAGGCGAAATCTCGTGCTAATAAATATTTAAATGAGGTATTAGAGAATATTTCTGAAGATAGACTTTTATATAAGTAAAATGTGACAAAAAAATGTTTTTTTTGATAAAATAGGCTTGAATCTTTTTTTTAATTTGTTATATTAGCCGGTGATTATTAACCTTTATGTTTTTATTATAATTATGGAAAATTTGAAAAAAATGAACACAATTTGGACTGTGTGTCTTGGATTGTGGTGTGTATCTTTGTTTTTTAGAGCTTTTGGGCTTGCTGAAACGATTATGTTGGGATTATCGTCTTTGGGTGTTGTAGTGGGACTTGTTCCAATGTATGTTTCAAGAAATAAAATATCTACGGCAACAAAGTTGCTTTACGGGATGTTTATGTTCTTGGTAATTGGCAAGTTTTTGCTACGTATAGGTGTAGATGAAATTTGGAGCCAAATTTCTATGTCTTTGTCTGCACTGTGCTTTTTGGTGTTGGTGTTTAAGTGTATTCACTATTTTGGAACGCATAACTACAAAAAAGAATTAAAGGAGCTCGAAGAGCATGAAAACGATACGCAAGGTGCAGAAGATTGATTAAAGCCTCCCTTTGGGGAGGTTTTTTTAATTCCTTTTTTGCTTGCATGAGGTGAATTTATATGTTATAATTAGTTGTAAGTAGGAGATATACTAGAAAAGAGAGGCTAAAATGGCTGATATTTCAAGTGAATTTATATTGTTTTTGGAAAAAAATTATCCTGATGATTTTCGTCGTGCGACTGTAAGTGATGTTAAAGACGAGGTTATTAATTCTATTATATCTAGAAGAAGTGCTAATTTTAAGGTGTGGCAGAAAGTTCCTCAATGGATTAAAAATGGATGTGGAGATAGAATTCCTAAAGAAGTATTAAATGGTTCTAAATCAATTAAAGTGTTTGTTGCAGAAATAAAAACAGAGCATAGGCAAAGAACTCAAAAAGTGCAAAAAACAGTAAGTACAGGATTAGAATTTTTGGCTCTTGGTTATACAGTTAATACGGCTGCTAAGTTGGCTAAGAATAAAGATATTAGAGCTCGAATGTTTGAATATGAAAATAATGGTGGGGTTATGACACCAGAGATGAGATTAAGAAGAATGGAGCTTTTTGAAGAAGATAGAAGACTTCTTATGCAAGAAGGTCGAGAAAATCAACCTGAAAAGTATATTTTGCTTTTAGCTGAAAGATTGAGACGTAATCAAAAAAGGCTTGAGCGAATTGATGATCCTCGTCGTAAAGCTGAAGCTGAAATGAAAAAAGCTGCATTAGAACGTGAAATTTTAGAAATGAAAGATCGTATTATCGCTGGTGGACGTCAAGGTTTGTTGGTTGAGTATTTACAAACAGAGTTTGCTCAAAAAAGAATGAATAGACTTACTGGCGATGTTTTAGCTAGGTTTACAGAAGTTTTAGCAGATATGGGTGTGAAGATTGAAAGAGTTAATGATGAAAGAACTCTTGATAGAGAACATATGGTTGAAACGTTTAAGAAAGATTATTCTAGAGTAAATAAGTTTATTGTAGCAATGAAGAGTAGATATGATGGATATAATACGGGACTTGGAGTAAAAGATGTTCTTGGTATGGAACAAGGATCGCTAAGTAATGTGGTGAATAATAGAATAATGCAGAGAGTAAATGAGTTGAATGTTTAATAAGAGGATAAAATATGTTAGATGCAGATAAAAAGATAGAAAAAGTAAATAAATCTTCGACGTTTAGTGATAGTGATTTTCTGCTTTTTTTAGAAAGTAATTTTTCTGATGATTTTTCTAGGATTACCTCTGATGCGGCAAGTGATGAAGTCGTATATAGCATTTTGCAAAAACATAGTGAAAAATATAAAATATGGAAAAAAATTCCACAATGGATTAAGGATTACTTTGGTGATAGGTTGCCAGCAGAAGTTTTTACTATTCATGAGCCATATCAACAATTTATTTATTCTCTTGAACAAGTTGTATTGATGTCTCCTGTATATGATTATGCAAGTGTAAATACAACAATATTTAATTCTGATTATGTACAAGGTGTTTATAATAAATATACAGAAGCTGGCTATAATGAAGCTAGTGTTGCTAAAATGATTGTAGTTAGCTTAAAAGATAAGGAATTGTTTGATAGTGGTAAAATTTATACTGAAGAAGGTAAGTTTTTACACAAAGTTAATCATGTAGAAAAATTTAATATTATTGAAGAAGCTATGACATCTGATGAAGATGTTTTTCACTCATTAAAAGAATTAAGACGAATTGAAGCTAAATTAAATAAAGTTACGGATGAAGCTGAAAAGGAAAAATTGCAAAAAGAACGTAATGAAGTAGTTTTATATTTGGCTAAAGGTGTTGCTGATATTTCTGATGTTGAGTTTGTAGAAGCGTTATCTGGAGCTCTTGAAAAATTATATGATAAAGATGCATCTAGTAAAGATGTAAGTGATGCTATTAAGGCGGTTAGAGCTAAACTTAAAGGTAAAAATAAAGGAACTGTTAAAAAAGAAAATCAAGTAGAAGGAAAAGCTGTAGATAAGCAAATTGTTAAAGAAGGTGGCGAAAGTAAACAAGAGCAAGTTAAAGCAGAGGAACCAAAAGAAGAAAAAAGTATAGGAGACCCTCGTAAATCTATGGAATCTATAGCTAAAGTGTTAGCGTTATTAAGTGAACATGATACGTCTGGCCAAATGTCTGCAATACTTAAAGGGGCTGGAGCTAAAGGATTTAATGAGGTACGTAATCAATTAGGAAAAGTGGCTCCTAAACCAGGTTATTTTGCTAGAAAACTTAAGGAAAAATATTTTTCAAAAGAAGAAAGAGAAGCTGTTGAGCGTATTATGAAAGGTGAGGAAGTTGATTTATCTTTCTTAAAGGATAAGAAAAGAGAATTGCCCAAAGGAAAAATATCGGCAGTTAATCATAGTAATGAGGGCGAAGAAGTTGATTTATCTGTCTTAAAAAATAAAAAAGAAGTATCTGATAGCAAACGAAGAGTATTAGAATCTTTGATGCGAATTCAGGGGGATAAAAAGCCTACGGTTGTTGACAGAAAAGAACGTGGGGAGGCTGTTAAAAAAGTTGTTGCAAATAAAAATAATAATGATTTTTCTTTATAAAGCAACACATGAGTTTCCTTTCCATTGCCATGAGGTGACAACATTGTTTCTTAAATAGAATTTTGTTTTGCAATAATTTTGAACGATATCTCCCATATAATCATCAATAGGTATTTCATTATAGCCTTGAGTGAATGGGGTAAATAATTCGTCTTCAGTATAAAAGCTATTATCAAAATCATATTGAGGGGAAGGAATAAGGGAATAATTTATGGATGTATAAGTAATTATTTCATCTCCATTTGCTAAGTGTTGGATTTTAGTTGGATTGCCATATTGGGAAATTATTTGTTGAGATGTTTTACCTATATCTAAGTTTAGTTTTTGGTTATATTTTTGAGAGGTGGCACAACAGTTTAATGATATAATGGCAAATATGATAAATATGTTTTTTAGCATTTATACCTCCGTTTATTATATTCAGAGATATAATTATTAAAAACCTTGTTTCAAGTGATTATTTTTTTAGTTCTTGGTTACGATTAGCGTAGAACGATAACATTATTCCAAAACTTGTCATTACGGATATAATTACAGTGCCACCATAACTAATTAATGGAAGAGGTACACCAACAACTGGTAATAAACCAATTACCATTGCGATATTGATGAATACATATAAAAAGTAATTAGTATTGAGGCCTAAAATTACCATTTTTCCAAAGTAATTTGATGGATATATTTTAAATGCAAACCAATATCCGTAGCTTATTAGTACTAAATTTAATAATAATATTAAAACACCACCAAGCATGCCGAATTCTTCTGAAAACATTGTGAAGATAAAATCTGTATGTTTTTCTGGAAGAAAATTTAGGTGGCTTTGAGTGCCTGATAAAAAACCTTTACCAGTTAAACCACCTGAACCTAATGCGATTTTGGCTTGGATTATATGATAGCCAGTTCCATGAGGATCTCGTTCTGGATTAAGAAATGTTAGAATACGATTTTTTTGATATGTATGGAGAAAGTTCCATAATATTGGTGATGCAATGATGGCAGAACATATAATTATTGCAAATTTCCACCATTCTACACCGGCTAGGTAAAATAATGCAACTGCGCAGAATAGTATCATTAAGGAAGTACCCAAATCTGGTTGAAGGAGAATTAGTCCAACAGGTAAGGCTACGTATATGACTGGTAATAAGATACCTTTTATAGTTTTTATTGTAGAAAGTGGGGTGATTGCAAAATATTTTGCAAGTTGAAGAACTATGGCTATTTTCATTAACTCTGATGGTTGTAGCTTGAAGAAGCCTAAGTCTATCCAGCGTTTTGCACCCATTCCAGTATATCCTGCGATATCAACAATAAATAATAATGCAAGGGTGAAAAGATAAAAAGGTGTTGCAAATTTATAGTATAATTCTGGTTTTATTAATGCCATAAAAAACATGGCAAATAAGCCTAAACAAAAACGAATTGCTTGATTAAAAGCCCATGGATATATATTGCCACCAGCGGCAGAATATAAAATTACACAACCTAAAAATGCAATTATGATTGTTATGGATATAAATGTAAAATTTAGATTAAAGAAACGTTCTTTTAGGCTCAGGGTTTTATTTTTTTGTAAAACTATTGTCATTGATGTTTCCTTATCTAATGTCTAATTTTATGGTTTCTTCTAAAATTTTTGCTGCAATTGGAGCTGCTACGGCAGATCCTGAACCTCCGTGTTCAGCAATTACGGCTACAACATATTTAGGATTATTGTGAGGGGTATAGGCCATAAACCATGCGTGGTTGCGATATTTCCAAGGAAGCTCTTCATCTTTTTTTATACCAGCTTGACGTTCTTTTAATGAGATACGTCTTACTTGAGTTGTTCCAGTTTTACCTGCAATTATAATATTTTTATCTTTAGGTTTAGCAGATGAGGCTGTTCCTCCAATGCCATTTACTACCTCAAACATACCTTGTTTAACAATGTCTATTGATGATTGTTTTATGTTTAATTTTTTGAAAGATTGAGGTTGGTCTTTTTTTATTAGAGTAGGAGTTATTTCATAGCCACCATTTACTACTCGTGCAAGCATAGTGGCAAGTTGAATTGGTGTAACTAAAACGTATCCTTGTCCAATACCTGCAATAACTGTTTCACCTTGTTGCCATGGTGATTTTAAGTTTTCTTGTTTCCATTTTTTATTTGGAATTACTCCTTTTTTTTGATTTTCTAGTTTTAGATCATAAATTTCACCAAGTCCTAAACGACGACTCATATCATGTATTTTTTCTATGCCAAGTTTTAGGGCAACCTCATAAAAGAATATATCACATGAGTTTTTTATGGCATCAATTACGTTTTGTTTACCATGACCTGAATGGCGCCAGCAGTGAAATAGGTGATTTCCTAAGTTCATTTTACCAGAACAAAATGAGGTGGTTGAGGGGGTTATTATACCTTCTTCTAAAGCTGCAAGAGCAACGGCTATTTTAAATGTTGAACCAGGAGAATATTGGCCGGTGATTGCTTTGTTATGAAGTGGTTTTTTTTCGTCGTATAAAAGAGTGTTCCAGTTTTTTATTGATATTCCATCAACAAAAAGATTAGCATCAAAAGAAGGTACAGATACTAAAGCTAGAATTTCTCCTGTATGTATGTCTAAAACAACTGCTGCACCTGATTGGGAGCCAAAGGCATCATAAGCTATTTTTTGAAGGCGTATATCAATGGTTAAATCTAAATCGTTACCTTTAATTCCTTCTTTTTTTTCTATTTCACGCATTATTCTTCCGTATGCGTTTACTTCGTATGTTATGGTTCCTTCGGTTCCCCTTAATGATGTATCAAAAGTTTTTTCAAAGCCTGATTTTCCTATTTTGAAACCAGGAACTTGAAGTAATGGATTATCAGAATTTTGTAAGTCTGATTGAGATACTGAACCAACATAGCCAAGAGGGTGTGCTGTATATTTTTCGTATGGGTAATGTCTTATTAGGCCTTCATCAATAAAGAGACCAGGATATAGGTGATTGTTTATCATTATTGATGAAACTTCTTCCCAACTAAGGTTATCTTTTATTTTTATGGGAAGAGTTTTTTTGTATTTAGATATGTCCTTTTTTATGCGCTCAATATCGGTTTGAGATAAATTTAATATTGGGGTTATGCTTGATAATAATGAATCGATATCAGGTACTTGTTCTGATATTATCATTGCTTGGAATGTTTGATTGTTTTTAGCAAGTTCGATACCGGATCTATCGTTTATGCTACCACGAGGTGGTATGAGTATACGTTTTGAAATGCGATTGGTATCAGATAGAAGTGTGTATTTATCTTTTTGGTATATTTGTAGGTAGTATAAACGACCAATTAAAATGAAAAATATAAATACATTTATACTAAAGATAATTAAAGAACGTTGGAGAAGTATGCGGAGCTTGTCGTTAGTTTTCATAGCGCTCCTCCAAGTGAATGTATTTCTTTTCTACAAAAATATAAAATCTTATAATTAATGGGTAAATACATATAGTTAGAAATAACTCAAGTAAAAAAGTATTAAGTGGGATTGTTGACTTAAAAAAGGCCATAACCATGAAAGCTTTAAAGATAAATGTTAGAGCTAAAATTAGGGAAAAAATTAGCCATGAATATGAGAACTTTTTTACATTGAAATAAGATATTAAATATACAGAAATGATGTATAAAAAAAGAAATGTTAAAACATTTATACCAAGAGGTGTGCCAGCAATGACATCGGCAAAAATTCCTAAGATAAATGTTGATATAATGTTAAATATATCTTCTCTGGTACTAAGCCAAAAATATATACCAGAATAAAAAGCGCATAGGCGCAAAACATTCCAAAATTCTGAAAAGCGTGGGATGTATAAGAGGGTTTCTAAAAATAAGATACTTATGACAGGAACACAAAAGATAATGAAATGAGTTAAAATGTTTTTTATGCTGTTTTTCATTGTAAAGCCTCATTGGTTTTACTATCAGGTGTTATGTCATAGCTTAAAATTTTTACAATTTCTATATCAGATAAGTTAAATAATGGTGTAGCTATTGGGTTTTCATCTATACGTTTTATTTTGGCAACAGGGATATCTGATGGAATTCCTCCTCCAATACCTGATGTAACAAGAATATCTCCTTTGCGAAATTCAGGCATTAAAGGAGTGAATGTAAGCTTTAATTCTGAAGAGTTGTTGCCAATTAAAATTCCTCTATCTCGACTTTTAGATGATATAACAGGAATTTTGGAGTTAATGTCAGTTATGAGGGTAACTCTGGCATATTTGCCAATTATTGTATCAATTCTACCAATAAGGCCAGATTTATTAACAACAGCATTTCCTGGGGTTATTTTATTTTCATTTGTTCCAATGTATATAATGATAGAATTGGAAAAAGAATTGTTTGTTTGAGCAATAACTTTTGCAGTATAAGATTTTATCTCTGGGGTTTCAAAATGATGTAATAATTTTTTTAGATTTTGATTTTCTTCTTTTAAGGCGCGAAGTTTGTCTTTCAATAGATATAGTTCTTGGTTTTCTTCTTTTAATATTTGATTTTCTTTATATACATTAAAGAATTCAGATGTTTTTTTATAACTATAATTTAGACCTTGGGCTGGTAAAGTTGCTATATGTAAAATAGGGGATGAAATATATATAACCGACTTTGTTAAACCAGAAATTAAACCTAGGTCGATTTTGTGTACTAAAATTAAGAGCAGGGCTATTATAAACAGCCCCGCAAATATGAAACTTTTTAATATTCTTAAAATATAGTTCTCTTTGAGAAACAATACTTTTTGACGTTTCATTATTTTTTATATCCTTAAAAGATTAGTTATCGTATAATACTCCGCGGAATTCTTCAAAGTAATCAAGAGCTTTTCCTGTACCTCTAACAACACATGTTAAAGGATCTTCAGCTAATGATACTGGAAGTCCGGTTGCGTTACGAATAACTGTGTCTAGATTTGAAAGAATTGAACCACCACCGGTCATCATGATGCCTTTGTCAACAATATCTGCAGCTAATTCTGGTGCAGTGTTTTCAAGTGCAACTTTAACTGCTTCAACAATGGCCATAACTGGTTCGGCTAAGCTTTCTGCAATTTGACGTTCAGTGATTGAAATTTCTTTTGGTACGCCGTTTACTAAGTCTCGACCTTTAATCTCCATAGTTCTGCCATCACCTTTGGCTGGAACACATGCTGAACCAATTTCTTTTTTGATACGTTCTGCTGAGCTTTCACCAACTAATAGGTTTAAGTTGCGGCGAATGTATGAAATAATTGCGCTATCCATTTTGTCGCCACCAACACGAATTGAACGAGAGTATACAATACCACCTAATGATAATACAGCAACTTCGGTTGTTCCACCACCAATATCAACAACCATAGAACCTGTTGGGTCATTAACAGGAAGACCAGCACCGATTGCTGCAGCCATTGGTTCATAAATTAACCATACACGTTTTGCACCAGCGTTTACAGCTGATTCTTTGATGGCTCTTTCTTCTACCTCTGTTGCACCAGATGGTACGCAGATGATGATGGTAGGGCTTATTAAACGACGACGATTGTTTACTTCTTCAATGAAGTATTTAATCATTGCTTCTGCTGCTTCGAAGTCAGCAATAACGCCATCACGAAGTGGACGAATCGCACGGATATCGCCAGGGGTACGGCCAAGCATTTGTTTAGCTTTGGTACCTACAGCCCAGACTTCTTTTTTACCGTTGAAATCTTTAACAGCAACAACAGATGGTTCGTTTAGAACAATACCTTTACCCTTAACGTGTACAAGGGTGTTGGCTGTACCTAAATCAATTGCCATGTCGGCAGAGAATAAACCTAGTAAATTTTGAAAAAACATTATTATGTCCCCATATTTATTTTTGCATTTCTTACCTTTTTAAGGGTAAAATGAGTATTTTGCAAGTGTTTTATAGTGAATTTATTATATCATCAACAAAAAAATTGTTGTTTTTGTAACAATCATTAAGGATGAAGTTTGGTGTAAATCGGTTGTTGAACCAAGTTTGTTGGCGTTTTGCATATTGGCGAGTATGAAGTTTGGCTAATTCAATAGCTTCTTCTTTTGATGAAAGTCCTAATATGTATGATTTTAGTTCTTGTACGCCTAATGCTCTCATGCAAGGCATGTTATCTGGTATGTTTTTTTCTAAAAGTTGTTCAACTTCTTTAATTGCACCTTGAGCTATCATGATATCAAAACGAATGTATGCGTTTTCATCAAGCTTTGTTCTGTTTGGTTTTAAGTATACTTTGCTAAACATTTCTTTTGGGTATACTTCTTTTAATGGTTGATTGTGCCAATAGCTTAAAGTTTGGTTTGTATGTGTGTATACTTCCATAGCACGTTTAATGCGAGTTGAATCATTTGGACTTAAGCGAGATGCAGTTGTTGGGTCTATTTTTTTTAATTCTTCATATAAGTAATTTAGACTATTCTTAGTTAAAAGTTCTTGGATGTGATTACGAATTTCTTTAGGTGTTTCAGGGATTGGAGTAACACCTTGGGTTAGAGATTCAATATATAATCCAGTTCCACCAACAACGATTGGTGTTATGTTGTTTTGTAAGCATGCATCTATTTCTTTTTTACACAAATCTAACCATTCTACAACATTTCCATGATATGAGGCGTCATAGATTGAGTATAATTTATGAGGTGCAAGATTGGTGTCTTCTTTTGTAGGGGTAGCTGCAAGTATTGGTATATCTTTATATACCTGCATAGAATCGGCATTGATTACCACTGCGTTTAATTTTATGGCTAAATCTAGGGCTAGACTTGATTTTCCTGAGGCAGTTGGACCTGCGATTGTAATTATTTTAGGGGTCTGCATGATGCTTCTTCCACGAATGTTTGGCATAAATCTTCATAAGATATACCAATATGTTTTGCTTGTTCTGGAACTAAAGATAAGTCGGTCATTCCAGGGTGAGTATTTATTTCTAAGAATATTACACCATCTTTTGTGTTATAACGAAAGTCGGAGCGAGAAATTGTTTTGCAGCCTAATTTGTTATGCATGGTTTGAGCATATGCTTTGCATATTTCGGATATTTCGTGAGGTATTTTAGCTGGTATAATATGTTCTGTAAAGCCAGTGGTGTATTTGTGTTGGTAGTCATAGAAATCTTCTTTGGGTTTAATTTCTGTTACGACGTAGGCTTGGTTTTTATAGCACATTACAGTTAATTCTTGGCCTTCAATGTATTTTTCAATTAATATTTCGGTGTTCATATCCTTATATTTAACAAGAAGAGCTTCTTCTTGGTTTCTTACAATAAATACACCAACGGATGAACCATCGCAAACAGGTTTTACAACGTATGGATAATCAATGGTTGTGCCATATGAGGTAAATTCTTTGATGGTTGTTTTTTGAGAACTAGCAATACGTATACCACTATTTTTTGCAATAAGTTTTGAAATATATTTATTCATTCCAATTGCAGATGCAAGCATTCCAGAATGTGTGTATGGAATTTGTAGTAAATCAAAAAGTGCAGAAATTGTACCATCTTCACCCCAGTTGCCGTGAAGGGCGTTGAATACAACATCTGGTTTTTCTGTATCAATATCTGCTAATAATTTTTTGGTATCAGTTAAATCGTGCTCAACAACAATGTAGCCTTTTTTTTGTAAAGCATTGGATACGGATTTACCACTTATTAGGCTTACTTCTCTTTCAGATGAAAAACCACCCATTAAAACCATTACTTTTTTAGTCATTATTTAACACCTTTTAGTTTAGAGTTCTACTTATAGTGTTATTTTATACTTTAAACTTTAACGAAAGGCTAATGTTTTGTTTAAAAAATTATTTTTATTTGTGTTTTTGATGTTTTTTTATATACGAGGAGTAAATGCTAATACTATATCGCAGAAATTTGATATTGAAGTTGGTGTATTTGATGCAGGTATGGTTGAAATAAATTATCACGCTAAAAAAGATAAGTATGGTATTAGTACAGAGTTAAAAACTGCTAATTTTTTCGGGAATGTTTATCCCTTTGAAGCAAGATATGAAGCTCAAGGAATTAATAAAAAAAATGAGTTAGTGCCTGTTGTATATAAAAATAGAACCAAAACAAGAAATCACGTTAGATTAAAAGAGATATTGTATGATAAAAAAGGTAAAGCATATAAAAGAATATCAACAAAAGATGATAAAAGAAAAGAAGTTGATATTAAATATGTACCAGATAGTGCTGATGCTGCAGATTTACAAAATGTGATTGCTGAACTTATTTATCAATTTGATAAAAATAGATCTTGTAAATTGGAAAGAGAAGTTTTTGATGGTAAAAAACATTATAAAGTAATTATGGAAGATCAAGGGCAAGAGAATCGAGTTTTTGATTTTGATGGAAAGGTTAGAAATTCTTATAAATGTTCTATATATATTAAAAATTTGAAAGAAAATAATGATAATATTTTGTGGGATGTGAGTGCAGAAAGACCTATAAATATTTGGATTGACATAAATAAAGAAACTCAAATGCCAAATATTTTAGAAATAAGGATTGACTCTACACCATTGGGGGGTATAAAAGTAAAGCCAATTAAGGATTGATGCATTTTCTGTTGTTTGATTATGTGTTGAAAATAAATAAATAGTGTTTAAGGATTAAAAAATGAAAAAGTCTGAACTTCTTTTGCCTGCGGGTTCTTTGGTAAAGTTAAAAACAGCTCTTTTGTATGGAGCTGATGCTGTGTATGCTGGAACTCCAGATATGAGTCTGCGTACGCAATCTAAATTTTCATTAGAAGAGTTAGAAGAAGGTATTAGAATTGTTCATGAAGCTGGGAAGAAAATTTATCTTACACTTAATTTGTATATACATAATGAAGAGGCAAAAAAATTACCTCAATTTGTTGAAACACTTAAAAGATTAAAACCAGATGGTGTGTTGATGGCAGACCCTGGAGTGTTTTATTATTTAAAAGAGCATGCGCCAGAATTAAATCGTTTTGTTTCTACACAAGCTAATATTTGTTCTGCTCAAACTGTTAAGTTTTGGCAATCAATGGGGGCTAAACTTTGTGTTTTAGGGCGTGAAGTTACATTTAAAGAAATGGAAGAAATTAGAAAAGAATGTAGCGATGTAGAATTAGAATGTTTTATGCACGGTGCGATGTGCATGTCTTATTCTGGTAGATGTTTAATTTCTAATTTTATGGCAGATAGAAGTGCTAATCGTGGTAAATGTGCTCATTGTTGTAGATGGCATTATAAATTTCATATTAGAATGAAAGATGGTAGTGTTAAAGAGCTTGTTATTAATGATGAAAATAAAGATAATTTTGAATATTTAATAGAAGAAGATTTTAGACCAGGTGAATATTACGAAGTAATAGAAGATGAGCATGGTAGTTATTTATTGAATTCTAAAGATATGTGTATGATGCCAAGATTAAATGATTTGCTAAGAATTGGTATGGATTCACTTAAAGTTGAAGGGCGTAATAAAACAGAATATTATGCTGGTGTTGTGGCACGTGCTTATCGTAAAGCTATTGATGATTATTATGCAAATCCTGAAACTTGGGATTATAATAACTATATGAGTGAGTTGATGACTTTGCAAAATAGAGGATATTGTTTAGGTTTTCATGATGGTAAATTAACTAACATTAGCCAAAATTACGAATATACAAGAACATTAGGTGAGTGGTTGTTTGCAGGCTCTATTGTTGAGTGGGATGGAGATGATGCTATTTTTGAACTTCGTAACTATATTGCAGGTGGTGAAGAAATAGAATTTTTAATTCCTGGTGGACTTGATAATCTAAAACTCAAACTTGATAAATTTGAAGATGCAATTACTGGTGAAATTACAGATAAAGTTTCAGCTGGTCAAGGTAAGCGTATTCGTATTAAGCCAGATGTTTGGGGTATGGATATTAATGAAGTTAAAAAGCTTTTACCTCAATATGTTATCGCTCGTAAATTTCAAGGGCTTAATGGTGAAAATAAAGAGATGTATGGGCATAAGTTGGAAGAATGGGATGCTCTTTGTAAAGGGGGGGCGTGCTAAAGCGCTATCATATGTGCATCGGCACTCTCTCGTGTACTAATTTGAAGAATGTGATACTCTCTGTAATAAATAAAAAAAAAGATAATTTTTTATTTATTTTGGGCATTTATAGGTATTTAATTATTGATTATTTGCCCATTTTATGGTATAATTTTCCTATATATTTAGGGAGATTGAATTGTGGTAATGGTTAATGATGAAAGATGCGAGTTAATTGCTGAAATTAAGTTACAATGTGAGAATATTAATAATCGGATTGAAGAATTATTAACTCAATATAGTATTGAAGATCTTAAAACAATTAAAGAAACTATGAAATATGATAATGAGAGGTTTCAATATAGGTTAAATAATCAAGAAATCACAATTCTAAATACTAAAGATAATAGTTTGAAGATGATTGTTACACAAGAAAATGGTGAAACAACACAAGTATATGATGGTGATAAACGTAGCTCTATGGTTATTTCAGACGATGATGGGGTTATGGTTATTCAAACAAACAAAGAAGTTGGAAAAACAGCAATGCGTTTTAATAGTGATGAGGAGGAAATGTATTTTGATGAAAATGGGGCAAGTATATTAATTAGTGATGATGATTCTAGTTTAGATCTGGAAATTGATGGTAATAAAATTAAAAGTAATTTTAATGTTGATGATAATGTTTCATTGTCATTAAATGGTAAAATTAAAAATGGTAAAATTACTGGTAAATTAAAAGGTATTGACCTTGAATATAAAGAAGAATTTAAAAAATTAGGTGAAAACGATTTTGAGGATAAAGCAAAATATAAGTATGCTAAAAATGCTGGTGTAGTTAATGCGGAATTTAAAGAAGGAGAAATTAAATATTTTGAGGCAAGAGATTTTATGGATGGTTGTAGTCCAGATGGGGATCATAGTCATTATGTTGCTAAAAAAGATAAAAATGGTAATATGTATATGAGATTAGAGGAAGGTGAAGATGTTTTGGAAGGGGTTAATATTTTACCAGAAGAAATAAAAGAACCTATAAGTGATTATATTGTAAGTGATTTAACTCAAGAAGAAAATAATAAAGATTTAAGCCCTAAATTAAATTCTCAAAGTGAGAGTGATAGCGCTGTAAACGAAAGTGTTAAAAATGAAAATTCTGTAAAACCGGTTATTTTTAAACCATCTATTTTACATACACTTCAGCAATTAAGGTATGAGAAGGAAGGATTTAGAAAAAATATCGAACAGCAAAGTTTTAGTAAATGTGAATATTACAATGTTACAGATACAGATACTGGAGAGAGTAAAAAGTTTACAATTATTCGAGGCGAAGATGGTGAAGAATATTACCATGGTGCGGTGATTTACCAAGATGGTGATGGAAATGTTATTGCAGATAAATGTAAAGTTTATGATCATGGAAAAGAATTAAATTTAGATGGTAAAAATGTTGTTTATAATGCTGGAATTGATAATTGTAGTATGTTTTGTGAGGTAGATGGGAAAACAGTTGGTCCAAAAATTAGTGTGTCAGAAATTGCTGATAAGACGATTGCTTGGGTAGGGGTTTATGATTGTAATGGTAAGTTAATGAAGCCTAGAACATCTTGCGAATTTACATACACAGAAGATAAAATTTCTTTCACAGAATATGAAACTTCTTTATTAAGGGCAAATTTAAAAGAAGATCTTAGGTCTGCTAATAAAGAATTTTCTTTTAGTGCAAAAAATATTGAACGAGAGGAAATGGTTAATAATATAGTTGATGAGAAAAATAGTAATAAATCTCAAAAAGATAGCACAAATGGTGTATATAAAATAGTGGCTGGGAAAAATATTAGTAGATAAGAAAAAAATTAAAGAAAATCCTTGAATTTTAAAATAAAATAGTGTAAAAGCAGGCTTGAATGGTAAGAATCGTTGATTTTTGCTGAATGTTTGCATTCATGAAGGTGGTGCAAATGAGTAGTATTTATCCACTTCGGGGTCCGAAGTATTAGAAAAAAGAAAGGAACTTAAAATGAGACACGGTGACGCACATAGACGTTTTAATATGCCAAAGAGCCAAAGAAGAGCTTTATTTGCTAACTTAACAAATGCTTTACTTACACATGAACAAATTAAAATTACTTTGCCTCGTGCTAAAGAATTAAGGACTTTTGCTGAAAGCATGATTACATATGCTAAAAAAGGCGATTTAAATTCTCGTCGTTTAGCTTTGTCTTTCTTAAGAGATAAAGAAGTTGTTTCTAAGCTTTTTTCTGTATTGGCTGAACGTTACAAAGAACGTAACGGTGGTTATACTCGCGTTTTAAAAGCTGGTTATCGTTATGGTGACTGCGCTCCTATGGCTATCATTGAATTAGTTGATAGAGATGTTAATGCTAAAGGTGCTAAAGATATTGAACGCGTTAAAGCAGAAAGAGCTGAATTAGAAGCTCAAGCTAGTGCTGAAGCAGCAGCTTAATTTGTATTAAGAAATGCTAAAAAAAGAGGGGCAATGCTCCTCTTTTTTTGTGTTTTTTTAACAATGAAGCTAGGGGGATTTTTAACTGGTTGTTTACATATTTTGTGATATAGGGCTCTTATTGGAACTTTTTTAGGAGTTATAAAGGTGAAAGATAGTGGAATGAAATGGGTGATTGTTGCTAATATTTTAGGAATAATCGTAACAGGGTTATTGTTGTGTGCATCATTTATTGAGAAAAATGTAGAAAGACGTAATCAATTAGCTGAACAAGAAGCTAAAAAAGTTGCTCAACAAAAAAAAGAAAATTTTGGATATAGAGTTGAGCCAGAGCTTTGTTATGGTGTTGAAGGTGATGTAAATATTGTTCTTATTACAGATGCAAATTATATGGATTTTACTCGTGTTGCAATTAATTCTGCTAAAAATACAAAATGTGAAGGAAGTAAATATAATTTTTATGTGATGACTTTAGATGTTTCTGAGGATGATAAAGAGGCGTTAAAAGCATTAGAAGGTAAAAATGTTAGTGTTAGTGTTTTAGAGCAAAAAGAGGTTGATTTGTTTTATATAAGAGATACTCATGTTTCTAAAACCTCTCTTTTGAAATATTATATTGCACAAGAATTAAAAGATTTGGATAAAGTTTTGTTTGTTGATTCTGATATTATGGTGTTACATGATTTAACAAAACTTTATAATACAAATATTGAAGGTAAATATTTGGCTGCAGTTAAAGATCCTTCTTGGTTTTTTGAAAACACACATGTGGTTGAGTTGAATTTAAATGAGAGAGGCTTTTATTTTAACACAGGTGTAATGTTAATGAATTTGGCGAAAATAAGAGAAGATAATTTGTTAGAAAAACTAGAAGAGTATACTAATAATAATTTTAGAACATATATGGATCAAGATGCATATAATGTTGTTGTGGGAAATGATGTTGTTTTGTTAGATGTTGAACATAATACAATGAATTTCTTTTTTGAGCATATTGATATGAAAGTTTTGGCTGAGTTTTATGGACGTGAATGGAAAGATTATCAAGATGTGTTTGGTAATGCTGTGATTGTTCATTTTGCTTCATCAAAGAAGCCTTTGGGTACAAAGGTTGATGAAGGGCATTTCTTCTATAAATTGCAACAAATGTGGTATGCTTTTTATACCCCACTTCCTGCATTAAAATAGTGGAATTTATGTGAGCTACAAATCGTAGTGTTTTTTATAGCATTATGATTTGTAGTTTGTTTTTTTATTGGAGATAGTTATGGTAAAAGAATATATTAGTTGGGATGATATAAAAAAATATAGCGATGAATTAGCTGTTGAGATTGAAAAACGTTGTGATGATTTATCTAAAGTTACAATAATTGCAGTGTCTCGTGGAGGTTTAGTGCCAGCTCAATTAGTTGGATATAAACTAGATATTAGAGATATTAGAGTTATGAAACTTATAAGTTATGATGAAAATAATAACAGAGGAGAAACTAAAGATATTTCAACAGATAAACTTATTGATGGTGAAAATGTATTTATTATAGATGATTTAGCTGATAGTGGTGAAACTGTTAAGTATTTACGTAAAAATTATCCTAATTCAAAAGTATGTACATTGTTGATGAAAGATTGTTGTACAGAGAAGCCTGATATTGCTATTAAGGACGATATAAAAGCTGGTACATGGTTAGTATTTCCATGGGATTAAAAAAAGAGGAGTTTAACTCCTCTTTTTTAATTATTTAATATTTTGCGCTGAGCTTGTGTGAGAGCTTTTTCATCTAATACAAATATTATGTAATCATTATGAATGAAAATGCTTTCTTTTGCAGGATAAGCTCTAGCTTTGTTTAGAATGTAATCACGTATTATGGAGTGATCTTTAATTGTTTCTATAGATACATCTTCTGATAAAAAGTCTGCTTGATAAAAGAAATTGTATGCATCTTTTGCATTGCCTTGGTTATAGTAGGGTAATGAAAGAAGTGTTTTACTTTCTTTTTCGTTTTGTGATGATATGTAATATTTTGAACGTAAGCTTTGTGAACCAATTTGGATTAGTTTATATTTATTGTTAATGTTAAATTCTGGCATTTTTTCCATTCTGGTGATAATGCGTTCTGCTAGTTTGGTTTCTGCGTCAAAACCGAATTTCCAAACTTTTAGAGCGTATGATATACGCACAAAACTTGAAAAAATTAATAATATTGCGATTGTATAAGTGATGCGTTTTATATATTGCCCATCAAGTTTTATCAAAATTGTAAACATTAATGCATATATTACAGGTAAACTATAAAAACTTACAGTAACACTATGAGGTGCTGTAACAAAAAAGAGTGTTGATGTTTGTGATGCAAATAGTATAATTGGCAACATGATAATTGCTTTAAGTGCAGATTTTGCTGAAGGAGATTTTATTATTAAGCAAAATACAGCAAATAATATTAATGCAATGTATAACAATTTATAAGACAAGCCAATGAATGGAATTGGGGTTGTAAATTGAGTAAACATTACATTGAGTGCTTGAGGAATATTTTTATATACTGAAAGGAATGATATATTGTATATTTCTGGAGCAATCTTTGCTTCTTTTAATGAGATAATTACAAATGCATAAATAAAAAGAGAAGCTGTTAAATTAGTTAAAATTTGTAAGTAGCGAGATGATGTATCTCTTAAAGACATTCCTGAAATTCCAATATCAAGTAAAATTTTTCCTAAAATAACGACTAAAATAAAGTTTATTACAGGAAAAAACGTTCCTAATGATATGGTTAAAAGGATTATAGATAAAAGGTTATATAAATATTTTTTATTTAGTGATGAAATGTTTTTACTTGAAATACTTATAGCTATCATAGAAAAAGTGATGGCCCATAAATTGCCAAGAGTGTTTTGTGTATAGTACATCCAACCTAGTGTGTATGGAGTTACGCTCAAAATTAGGGTTAAGGTAACGATTGAAAATACACTGTGAGCAATATTAAAATATATTGCAAGAATAAGTCCTGCCAAACTTAGTCCAACAAAACTCCATAGATTGTTAATTACTGGTAGAATTTTTCCATCAAATAATAAATTTTGAAGGTAAAAGGCAGAAAAATATCCTTCTTTTAAGCTTTGAGAATTATCTACAGTTGTACGAATAGCGTTCCAATCATTTGCACCCCACATAAAATGTATAGTGTGAAATAAAAATGCAAGATTTATAAAGCCAAAGCTAATCCAAAAAGATTTACGATATATATGAGGGATTGATTGATATAACTTAATGGTTTCATCAGCCCAATCATAATCACAAAAGATATGTTTGATTTTTTGTTGGATGGAAGGGAATAGTAAAATATATGTTGATACACAACCTAGTATGGAAAATATAACTAAATTTAGTGTGTGTATGCTATAATTGGTTGTTTTTAAGGTGATACCAATAAGTAGAATGATTATACCAACTAAGATTGAACAAATTAAATTGTTTGTATTTTTCACGATTTTACCCTCCGTATACAAATATATGATGTGATTTTATATGCTAAAACTTATTGTTGTCAAAGAGTAAAGTTAGTTTATCTACTTTTGATTATGGGGATTTTATTGGATGATATAATAAAATAAAGCCCCTAAATTTTAGGGGCTTTGTGAGAGATTTGTTAGATTTCGATAGAAGTGCCGTTGGCAGATGTATCAAAAAAACAAACCGAAGCATCAGGGAATTTTATAAAGAATCCTTGGATTCTTGAAAAATCATTGTCTGAAGGGATTGTAATGTCGCAGAATTTGCTATCTTTGCCGATTACAATCATCCCACCAACCGCCAATTTTTCCAAATACTCTTTAGGTATTTTGAAATTTTTGGAGTTTTGTTTCGGGCTAGAAAGAGATATAATAACGTCTCGTGGTTCTTTGATTCTTACTGAAACAAAAATCTTTCGGTTGCAACCGGAGGTTTTTAACTCTTTTATGAGTTTATTTACTCTGGCTTCTTTGTCCTCATCGAAGATGTTGGGGCTGTGAAGACCTGGAACACCTTGTATCTTCACAAAATGCTTGTTTTCTCTGGCATTGTAAGTGAAGTACTCAAGGAAGTAAACCCTGTTTTTGTAAAAGTTACCGATTGAGGTGTTACACTTTACGGTTCGTGGAAGGGGATTGTTTGACTGTATCATAACAGTTGGTTTCTTTTTTATACGTGGTTGGGGTCCTTAATCCAATTCCACGGGAGTTGCCTCCGTTTATATCTATATTTTAACAATTTTTTCCGTTTTGTGTTGTAACATAAAAAAGTGCATTTGTCAACAGTTTTTGTCTATTTTCTTATTTTAGGAAAGATAATGCATTTTGAGTATGAGTAGAAAGGGTTTTTACGCTTTTAATTAGTTCTTGGCGTTCGTTTTCATTCATATTGGGAATTAGGGTTTGTATTATACCATCTTTGCCAATAATTGTGGGCATTGAATAGCAAAGTTTTCCTAAAGAGTTTTTGTGATGAGAGCTTATGTTTAGAATGGCGTGATTGTTTGTTATAATGGATTTGATGATATGTTGTGTTGCTGAGGCTATACCGTAATAGGTGGCGCCTTTGCCTTTGATAATTTCATAGGCTGAAAATCTTACGGCTTTATCTATATCTTGTTTAGTTTTTGAATCTATTTTTTTATCAAGAGTTGAAGCTATGTTATTTATATGAGTTGAACCAGAGCTTATGCTTGACCATAGTAAAACTTCAGAGTCCCCGTGTTCGCCAATAACGTTTGCTTGTATTGAGATGGGGGATATTTTTAGAAATGATCCTAATGTACTTTTAAAACGAGCCGAATCGAGTACAGTTCCTGTTCCTATTACTTTAGATGTGGGGTATTGTAATAATTTTAGGGTTATTTCGGTCATAATATCGACAGGGTTGGTTGCGACAATGATTATGGGAAAATTATGAGCGTATTTCTTTATATTAGGGATAATCTCTTTGAATAGATTTAGATTTTTATTTAATAAGTCAATTCTTGTTTCGTCTTTTTTTTGGTTGGCTCCAGCTGTTATTATTATTATATTGGTGTCTTTTAGATCTGTGTAATCACCAGATATTATGTTTGTATTATAGCTAAATGTTATTGCGTGAGAAATATCTAGGGCTTCAGCAAAAGAGCGTTCTTTGTTTATATCAATAAGTAATATTTGTTCTGTTAGGCTAGATAATGCAAGAGTGTATGCGATTGTACTACCTACTGAACCTGTGCCAATTATTGCTATTTTCATTTTTGCCTCATAAAAAATGTAAAAAAACGATATATAATGAAGATATAAGGGTGTTTTTTGGGTTTTAAAGGGGATAAAATTGCAAAAAAACACGTTTTATCCCAATGTTTAAAGTCTTGAAAAAGCTATATAATGTTTTTATTTGGGGTGGATAGGTTGAAAAATGAAAAAAAAAGCTTGTCAAATAAATATTTTGTGTGTAGCGTTGGTCTCAGACATAAGTCTAAGATTTGTTTTAATATTTTTTAGAGGTTGAATTTAATGACTGATACCGCTGATCGTGTTAAGAAAATTGTTGCTGAACATTTAGGTGTTGAAGAAACAAAAGTAACAGAAAATGCAAACTTTATTGATGATTTAGGTGCTGATAGCTTAGATACTGTTGAATTAGTTATGGCATTTGAAGAAGAATTTGGTTGTGAAATTCCTGATGAAGCAGCAGAAAAAATTCTTACAGTTAAAGATGCTATAGATTATCTATCAAAAGCTGCGTAAGTCTTTGGAATTATCTGAATTAGAACTCGCTCAATAGTTTTAAGCGAGTTTTTTAATATAAAATTATTTGCTATTATAGTAAATAAGATTGAATGAGGTATTTAATGAGAAGAGTTGTTGTTACAGGACTAGGTGTTGTTTCTCCTTTAGGAAGAGGCGTTAAACATAACTGGGAATCTTTGATTGCTGGTAAGTCTGGTATTCGTTCTACACAAGGAATTGATTTGAAGGATATTCCTGTTACTATTTCAGGACAAGTTCCTTATGGTGAAAATGAACCTGATTTTAATCCAGATACAGTAATTGCTCCAAAAGATCAAAAGAAAAATGATAAATTTATTTTGTTTGGAATGGCTGCTGCTGATGATGCTCTAAAAGATGCTGGTTGGAATGTAGAAACAGCAACTGAAGAGGATAAAGAACGCGCTGGTGTTATGATGGGTGCAGGTATTGGTGGATTACAAGGAATCTATGAAAATGCTATTTCTTTTAATGAATTTGGTATGAAAAAGATTTCTCCATTCTTTATTCCTTCTGTTCTTATTAACCTTATTTCTGGTAATGTTTCTATTAAACATGGCTTAAAAGGACCTAACCACGCTTGTGTTACTGCTTGTTCTACTGGTACTCATGCTATTGGTGATGCTGCAGCTATGATTGCTAGAGGCGATGCTGATATGATGGTTGCTGGTGGTGCTGAGTCTGCAGTTAATGTTCTTGGTATTTCTGGTTTTGCTAGAATGAAGGCTGTTACAGCTGAATTTAATGATACTCCAGAGAAAGCTTCTCGTCCATGGGATAAAAATCGTAGTGGTTTTGTAATGGGTGAAGGTGCTGGTGCGCTTGTTTTAGAAGAATTAGAACATGCAATCAAACGTGGTGCTAAAATTTATGCCGAAGTTGTTGGTTATGGTATGAGTGGAGACGCATATCATATTACAGCTCCTTCTGGTGATGGGGCTTATCGTGCAATGAAAATGGCAACAGATCGTGCTAGAGAAAATGGTGTTGAGTTAAGTGATATTGGATATATCAATGCTCATGGTACATCAACTCCTGCTGGTGACGTTGGTGAAGCTATGGCTGTTAAACGTTTGTTTGGTGATGAAGGAATTAAAAATGTTTCTATGTCATCTACAAAATCAGCTATTGGTCACTTGTTAGGTGCTGCAGGTGCTGTTGAGGCTGTATATACTATTAAAGCTATAGAAGAACAAACTTGTCCTCCTACACTTAACTTAGAAGATCCTGCTGATGAATTAGGCGATTTTGACTTGGTTCCATTAAAAGCTAAGAAGAGAGAAATTAAGGCTGCTATGTCTAACTCTTTTGGTTTTGGTGGTACTAACTCATCAGTAATTTTTAAGAAGTATAACGGCTAATTATAAGGCTTTATAGATGAAAAAATTGGGGCTACTCCTATTAGTGTTGTTTTTTGTACTACTAATAGGAGTAGCTCTTTTTTGGTTTGTAGATAATAAATTAAATTATAAAAAGAATATTGATGTTCCTGTTATTGTTAGTGTTGAAAGAGGAATGGGGGTATTGCAAATTGCTAATCAGCTAGAAAAAAATAATGTTATTGATGATGCGAGATTGTTAGTTTTGTATATTAGATATTTGAAGCTTGCTAATCAAATTAAAGCTGGTGAATACCAATTTGTTGGCAAATATAGTATAAAAGATGTTGTAGAAAAAATTGTTAAAGGTATGGTTATTGTTAGAAGTATAACTATTCCAGAAGGAAAGGCGTTAGTTGAGATAAAAAAAATTATAAATGATAATCCTTATTTAACAGGTGATATTACTTTAGAGGTAAAAGAGGGGGAAATTTTACCAGAGACGTATAATTTTAATAAAGGCGAAACTAGGAATGGAATAATTGAAAAAGCGCGTAAGGATATGAAAAAAGTACTTAGAGAAGCGTTTTTAGAAAGAAATAAAGATATTCCAATTAAAAATGAAGAAGAGTTGTTGATATTAGCAAGTATTGTTGAAAAAGAAACAGGTGTTGCGAGTGAAAGAGCAAAAGTTGCAAGTGTATTTATAAATAGATTGAATTTGGGAATGAGATTACAAACAGATCCTACAGTTATTTACGCTGTTACTGGTGGTAAAATGGATTTGGGTAGACCTATTTATAAAAGAGATTTGGTTTTTGATTCACCATATAATACATATGTGTATGGTGGACTTCCTCCGGCACCTATTTGTAGTCCAGGGATTGATGCGATTAAAGCAGTTGCTAATCCTGATAAAACAAAATATTTGTATTTTGTTGCAGATGGAATAACTGGTGGACATTTATTTGCTAAAAGTTTAGCTGAACATAATAAAAATGTCGCAAGATATAGAAGTTTGAAAAAATAGTTTGCTAATTGTTACATAATTGTTAAATTTAATATTCAGAATACGTTTTATATTGATAATGGGCTGATTTTATGATATTATATACCATATAGTATGTTTTATGGAGAGTGGTTATGAATAATATTGAATATGCTGCGTATGATAGGCCTTGTAACAATGCCAAGGAGATGGCTGTGTTATGTGCAAAAGATATTAGAGATGCAGAAGGGTATGAAGCATATCCTTATTTTTGTAGCGAAGGGGCTTTAACTATTGGTTGTGGAACTATGATTTGCAAAGATGGGGTAGAAAATGGAACCGGTAGATTTGAAATGGCTGGCTTTACTGAAACTCAAAAGCAGTATGCAATGGAAATTTCAGGAATAGTTAAAAAAGGATTATTGAGTTGTGTACAAACTGAAGATGGTGATCGTTGGGTTAGAGTTTTTAAAGATAAAAATGGACGTAGGCATATTATAGAAAGTGATGATAAGGGAGGGGGGAAACATTATGTTTTAAATGGTAATAAGTTGGAAAAATTTGACGGTGAATATGAAATTGATGGTAGTTCATATACTATGGAAGTTGAACGAATTCAGGGGGCAGGGGTTAGAGTTAAAAGTGTTAAAAATGATCAAATTGATGGGATGAGAACAACAGTGCTTATGCCTGAGTTGACTAGTGGACAAGCAAATGCTTTATATAGAGATACTTTTTATGATTATTATAATCATATGAGACAATTGGTAGGAGCAGATGTATTTGATAAATATCCTTTAAGTGTACAGAGCTTGTTAATTAGGCAATCTTATAATATGGGATCTGGAAATGTTGAAGCATTATGGAAGGATAATGATTTAAGGACGTTAGATGGGGCAATAGAGGCATGTGAAGAAGCAGCAAATAGTCCCAAAAGAACTGATTTTGATAGGGCAATGGTTAATAGAGTAAAACAATGTTATCATTCTAGTTGTGCAACAGGTGAATCTCCAAGAAAAGATAGAGAAGCTCAGTTAGTTTGTGAAGAAATTACTAGATCAACTTTTGATAGAATAAATGATACATATTTGCCTGAAGTTCATATAACAGCTTCTAAGGTTACAGGGGCGCCGTTTACAGGTGCACCTGATAAACTTGTTGGACATAGAGATAATAGTTCAAATGATGAGAGTTTTTGGGATATAGATGAAATTGACGCTTTGTCTAGGGCTAGTACGAAAGAATATTTAAGGAAAGAAAGCATGAAAGGTATTTTGGCAAGAGATATGAAGAATGATGCTGAATATTATAGGGTGAGGTTACCTACACTTCCTTATCCATTAAGTGATATATTGAATGTAGAAAGTTATTTTAATAAAATAGTTGATAAAAAATTAAATAAAAGAGAGGAACCAGTTAATGAGGGGACTGAAAATGATAAAAATAAGGTTAATGTTGGCTATATGTTAAATCAACAAAGAGGACGTTAGAGTTTTTTTATCATATCTAATAGCTCAAAAGGTGTATCAATTATATGAGAGGCATTGTGTTGGATTAAAAATTCTTTAGTTTTGAAGCCCCAGCTAACACTTATGCAAGGGATATTTGCATTGTGGGCAGTCTGTATGTCAACCTCGGAATCTCCAACAAAGATGTTTTTTTCATTTTTTGCATTTAATTTATCAATAATAGCAAAAATGGCATCAGGCGATGGTTTTTTTTGAACATTTTCATCAACACCTTGAGCATAATCGATAAGGTTTGTGAAAAATTTTTTATGTAGTTCTTTAACCCCTTGGTCAAATTTATTGGAAACAATACCTGTTTTTATGTTTTGTTGTTTTAAATGTTCTAATAATTCTATTATTTGGGAATACGGAGCTGTATTATCATTTAAGTGTTGAGAATAATATTCTTTAAATGTTGTAAAAACACTATTAAAGATTGGAGTTGTTGTGTTGCTATTTATTGCTTTGGCAACAAGAATATCAATTCCATTACCAAGCATAGCGGTTGTTTCTTGTTTGGTTTTTAATGGGAAATTATGCTTTTTAAGAGCATAATTGAGCGAGATATGTAAATCTTCTATGGTATCTAGTAATGTACCGTCTAAATCAAATATAATCATGTTTATTTCCTATCTTTTAATATGCAAACTATACTAGTGCATATAGATAAAATTGATATGGTAAGTATTCTATGTGCTAGTATGGGGTGAACAATAGAATGATTTATTATTATAGAGTACCATATGAATGGGTATAATCCTATAAATAAGTTAGTTAGGGTGCTATGATTTTTTATGAAATTGTATTTTTTTATAAAATAACTAGAGGTTAGAATAAGTAAAAATATTAAAAATATGAGTAAGTTTGTGGTATTATAAAATTCATTTACGTTTCGTAATATGGAAATTGAAGACGTCCAATTTGTTATTCCAGATTCAGAAAAGCCATCTCCATTAATTCTGTATATGGTGCTTGTTAATCCGTCTTTTATGATATTGTTTTTAGTTATAATAGTGGTTAGTATCCATTTTGATATCCACATTAGAGAATATCCTGTACTCCATAGGATTGAATTTTTTATAATGTTTTTGATATCTTTATATAAGGTATTTGGATAAAGGTTTGTGTATATAATAAGAGGAAATCCTAAGGTTATTAGTGGTGATGTTAGTATATCTAAAAAAGAAGTGGCTATACCTGAAAATAAAAAGATTTTCCAATGATTATTTTTGTTGGTGCTTAAAAGCATACAAATACAAGATATTAGCATTATGTAATATGTGCTATGAAATTGAGGACACATTCCTAAACTTATAGGGTTTAGATAAATTGTGCTAACTAAAAATGCTAATGCATATTTGAAATTTAGGCGTTTAGTTAATAGGTAAAGGGTAATTATAAGTAAAATATTTTGAAAAATAAAATTTATTATACGAATTTCTTTTAAGTTAAAGAATAATAGGGTGGGTTTTAATATGGTAAGGTATCCATGCCAATATTTAGGATAATCAATTATTGCATTTTTATTTAATGTATCTTCTTGTGTGCTAAGGTATAAATCGGCAATTTTATTAGTGTTTGGATATTGTATGCGTGGATTCATAACAGCATCATATATTATATTTTCTCTTCCTAAAAAACTAGCATTGTTTAGCATAATTGATGTAGTGAAATTATCTATTTTTGCGCCTGTTAATTTTCTATTCCAGTTGTATACTTCTTTTTCTTTGATTAATAGAGGAAGAGAAGCTTTTGCGTTTTCTCTTATTTTTTCAACAGGTAATGAATAAGCACAAATCATTGATAAAAAACCAATAATACAAGACAATAAAATGCTAAATATTGTATATGTTATAATGTTGTTTTTCATTTTGCCTCTTTAGTGTGCTTCTTCCCAATTGTTACCAATGCCAACTTCGGCAATAAGTGGTACTTTAAGAGCTATAGCGTTTACTTTTTCCATTTCTTCTTTGATGATTGGAGTAACTTTTTCTACTTCATCGATTGGGGCTTCAAAAACAAGTTCATCGTGTACTTGAAGTAACATTTTAGTTTTGAAATTTTCTGTTTTTAAGCGATTAGCAATACGTATCATTGCCATTTTTATTATATCAGATGCTCCACCTTGAATTGGAGCATTGATTGCTGCACGCTCTCCAAATGAGGCAATGCGTTTGTTTGAATCTTGTATGCCAAATATGCTAATTTTACGATTAAATGGGGTTAAAACATAACCATTAATGCGAGCATAATTTATAGTTTCTTCCATATAATTTTTTACTTCTGGCATGTTGGCAAAATATTTATCAATATAACTTTGAGCTTCCTGAGGTGTGCTTTCAATTTCTTTTGATAGACCATATGCGGAAATGCCATATACAATTCCAAAATTTATGGCTTTGGCTCGCCTACGGTGAGTGCTGTCTACTTCATCGTATGGGATATTAAATACTTGTGATGCGGTTTTTTTATGAATGTCAACGTTTTCTCTAAAAGCATTTTGTAAAAACTTAACATCGGCAATTGTGGCTAGTAAACGTAGTTCTACTTGAGAATAATCTACAGCAATGATTTTGTGGTTTGGTTTTGCTATAAAACATTTGCGAATTTCTCTGCCTATTTGTGTTCTAATAGGGATATTTTGCAAGTTAGGATTTAATGATGATAAGCGTCCTGTATTTACGGTTGTTTGACTAAAAGTAGTGTGTACACGATTGTTTTTATCTATTAATGATAAAAGGGCGGTGGTGTATGTTGATTTTAGTTTTTGGAATTGACGCCACTCTAATATTTTTTGAGGTAATATATGAGTTTGAGCCATTTGTTCTAAAACTTCAGCACTTGTGTTTAGAGAGCCTGATGTGTGTTTTTTACCTTTTAATCCTAGTTTGCTATATAAAACTTCACCGACTTGTTTTGGGGAGCTTAAATTAAAAGTTTCACCAGCATGATTATAGATTTCTTCAGATAGGATATTTAATTCTTTATCAAAAATATTATCTAGATCTTTTAATTTAACAGCATCTAGCATGATGCCACTTTGCTCCATTTCGTATAAAATTTTTAGTAATGGTCTATCTATATTTTCGTATACGAAGAGCTTTCTTTCTTGCAAAAGTTGTGGTTTTAATATATGAAAAATACGCATAATATAATCACTAATTTGGGCAAAAAATGTGAGCGCATCATCATTTGATATAGTAGAATAATCTAACTTTTTATTTTCACTTAAATCTATTTTTAGTTCTTTTTCTAAAAGTAAGCTAGATAAAGATGTAAGGGTATGATTTTGAGTGGAACTATATATATCATATGACATTAAAGCAATATCGTCATATGCTATTATATTGAACTCTTTTGATAAAGTTTTCTTTATTTGCGATAATACGTCTTTTAGATTAATTGATATTTTTAAGATTGATTTATCTTCTAATAATGGGATTAAAAAATTAGTTAGTTCTTGATGTGTTATGGTGTTTATAGAAGGGGCAATAGAAAATAAATCGTCAGTTTGTGTTTCTTTACCGACTGGTAGATAGAAAGCTTTTGCGTTATTTAATGATATTGATAGGCCTAAAAAACAATTATTGTGATAATGAGGGTAAAAAGAAAACATATTTTCTTCTTTAATTTGAGTGAGAAGCAAATCTAATTCTTTTTTGTTAGAGATAAGTTTGTATACTTCTTTTAGTTCTTCTTTAGGTGTGGCTAAAGGTAGTTCAGAGCATTTTTGTTTTAACCAGTTTGAGGCTTTGTTTTTTAAGCTTTTAAAAGCGTGCTTATCTAGAAATTCCATTAGTGTTTCTTCTGATGGAGCTTGGCAACGAATGTCTTCTAATTTAAGTGATACTTCAACATCATCTTTTAATGTTACAAGTTTTTGAGAGATTAGAGCATCTTCTTTATGGGATAATAAAACTTCTCTTCGTTTGTTTTGTTTTATTAAGTGAGCATTCTCTAAAACAGCTTCAAGGCAACCAAATTGATTTACTAGTTCTGCTGCTGTTTTTAAGCCAATTCCTGGAACACCGGGGATATTATCTGTGCTATCACCGGCTAAAGATTGTACATCAGTTACAAGGTTAGGATATACGCCAAATTTTTCTTTTACATCTTCTGGGGTAAAGAATTTGTTTTTCATGCTATCATAAAATTCTACACCGGGGCGAATTAACTGCATTAAGTCTTTATCAGCAGAGACAATGGTTACATCTTTGTTTTCTTTTAGTGCAAGAGATGCGTATGTTGCAATAAGATCGTCAGCTTCATAGCCCTCCATTTGTAACCATTTAAGATTTAGCTTTTCAACGGCTTGATGAATTAGTTCAAATTGAGGTTTTAAATCTTCAGGGAGCTCTGGGCGGGTTGCTTTATATTCAGGGAAAAAATCATTGCGAAAATTTTGACGTTTTGCATCAAATAAAACAAGGCAGTAATCACATTTAATATTTGCAGTTAGGCTTAAAAACATATTGATAAAACCATATAAGGCATTAACAGGAACACCTTCTGGATTTGTCATTCTTGGGCTTGCAAAAAATGCGCGAAAAATATAGCCAGATCCATCAATTAAACAAACTTTTTCTTTCATCTGATACAATCCTTAATTTAGTTTGTTTTAATATAAACATTTTTATATTGAGGGTAAAGTTTTTTTTAGAGTTTTTTAAGTGGTAAATGTAAAATATGTTAAGTAAATTGTAACCTAATTAAGCTATTGTTAAAGGTGTTGAGTAACGTAATTAGATTAGGTTTGTTTGATATGTGGTTTATGAAAAAAAAGAAAGTTGTTAGAAAAAAAAGAGTAAAAAAACAAGAAAAAGGATTTTTTGCTAAATTTCGTGATATGAAATTATTTTCTAAAGTAAAAAAGAAATCACAAACTAATCATAAAAAAAGAAAAAAAATAAGTTTGAAAACAAAGATTTTGATATGGGTGTTGTGGCTTACTTTGTTTTTTGTTGTGCTTGGAGGACTTTATATTGGATATTGTTATGTAACTCTCCCGGATTTTACTAAGGCTTTATATGTTGAAAGAAATAGAGGAATTAAAATTTTAGCTCAAGATGGAAGAGAAATTACATCATATGGTAATAGATTTGATAAACCGGTTAAGATTGATGAACTCCCTAATTATGTTCATCAATCAATAGTTGATACAGAAGATAGACGTTTTTATAAACATAAAGGGATTGATTATATCGGTTTTATTAGAGCTATGGGGGTTAATTTATTTAAGATGCGTTATGCGCAAGGGGCCTCAACTCTTACTCAACAAGTGGCTAAAAATTTGTTTTTAACTAGCGAAAAAAGTATTAAAAGAAAAATTCAAGAATTTATTATTGCAAAAAAATTAGAAGAAAATTTTAGCAAAAAGCAGATATTAGAAATTTATATTAATCGTGTGTTTTTTGGAAATGGAGCGTATGGTATAAATGCGGCATCAAGAAGGTATTTTAATAAAAAAGCACAAGAATTAAATATACGAGAGGCTGCAATATTAGCTGGTTCTCTTAAAGCACCAAGTAAGTATAATTATATAAAAAATAGGGAGCTTGCAATAGATAGAGCAAATGTTGTTTTGTCTTTGATGAAACGAGCTGGAACTATTAATAAAGAACAGTTTGAAGCAGCAAAAAATATGCCAATAAATAATCCTGATGATGGAATGATTTTAGGAGGGAGATATTTTGGTGATTTTGTTTTAAGTGAGTTAGAAAATAGTGGTATAGATGATGGTCAAGATGATATTTATATTATCACAACACTTGATTACGATTTGCAACAAAGGGCAGAGTATTTGTTAAGAAAAAACTTAAGAGAAAATGTGAAAAATAATGTAAATCAAGGAGCTGTTGTTATTATTGATAGAAACGGAAAAATAAAGGCAATGGCAGGTGGTTTTGATTATAAACAAAGCCAATTTAACAGAGCAACTCAAGCTGTTCGACAAGCTGGTTCTTCGTTTAAGCTTTTTGTTTATATGGCAGCTCTTGAAAAAGGTATGAAAATAACAGAGTTATTATCAGATGAGCCAATTAAAATTGGTAATTGGGAGCCTAAAAATTATGATAAAAAGTTTCATGGTGCGGTTAGTATGAAAGATGCATTTGCTAATTCTCTAAATGTTGCAACAATAGATTTGGCTACATATGTGGGTTTGCCTAAAATTATTGATGTGGCACATAGAATGGGGATTAGTACAACATTGAGTGCAAATCCTTCAATTATTTTAGGGGCAGATGCCGTTAGGTTGATTGATATGGCTAGAGCATATAGCGTGGTGGCAAATGGTGGGTATGATATTGAACCATATGTTATTGAAGAGCTAAAAACATCTGATGATGAAGTTATTTATACTCATGAAGATAAAGATTATGAAAAACTATTTGATGATGATGTTATTAAAAATGCAAAAATTTTGTTAAGAGAAGTTGTTTTAAGTGGTACTGGTAAAATTGCTAATAAAGTAAAAAATGCGCATGCTAAAACGGGTACAACACAAAATTATAGAGATGCGTGGTTTATTGGTTTTGATGATAAATATACAACAGCTGTTTGGATTGGAAATGATGATAATTCCCCGATGAATAAGATTACAGGTGGAAGTTTGGCCGGAAGAATTTGGGCTGATATTATGCAATAAAAAATAAACCTATTGTTTGGTTAAACAATAGGTTTAGATATTTGTGATATTTTATTTTTAAATTAGAAGTTATACTTAATGCCTAAATCAAGAACTTCTGGGTTATTGTTTTGGATTAGTTTGTTGTATTTTAGGTATACAGATATATCTTTATACATATAGTCAACAACAGCTTCTAAAACAGCTCGGTCGTGTTTATAGAGGTTTGCATAATCGTTGATTTTGTACCAATGATTTGATGCACGATGGCGAGCTGTTATATCACGATATGGGCTTGCAAATTCATGGTAATAAATTCCACCAACTTTGAAGCCTAGTTTTGAATTTTCAGAAGTTTTTACTTGTTTTTTAACAAATAATCCAAGTCCTGCTTCAACAGATAATGCATGGTTGTTTTTGGTGATGATGGCCGTATCGTCTTTACCTTCACTTAAACCATTTTCATGATATCCAAGTACATTTAACATCAATGCCGGTTCTAGTTCTGCAAAACCATTCAAATCCATTGTGTAGCGTAATTCATTAGTTAGGCCGTAGGTGAACTGTGAAAGTTCTGAGGTATGGATAGAATCACGTTCAAAATCACCATAACCATAACCGAAGCTTAATATTGATGCAAGGTTGAGGTTTGGATTAAATTTGTATAAGTATGGAACAAAAATGTTTACATAACTTAAGTCTCTGCTTCCGCCATGTTCGTAGCTTGAATTTATGTCGGTGAAGCTTAAACCTAAGCCAAGGCGTGACCAGTTGTTTAAGCGTTTGTCGCCAAACATATAAACAGAATTTGAGTTGATGTCATAACCTGATAATAGACCTTTATCATCTGTTTCTAGGCTATAGTTATGAGCGCCTGAAAGTACGCGATAAGGTTTATCATCATCTGGAGTTAAGATTGTTTCTGCAATGTTGCGATTTAAGCCACGTAAAACTTGGATGTTTTCATCAACAAAGTTTAGCATGTTATCTGCACCCATGAATTTTACAGATTTTGAGGCAATATCAAAGGCTGAAGTTGCTTCTTTCATACTATTGAATGTATCAACGAAGTTACCATCTTGATAGTTTTTGTTTAGGTATTCGCCCATGCTAGAATTTGGAGTAAATTCTTTGAAATCTTTACGATCTAAAACAATGTTTGTATTGCCTTGAGCGTTTTGTTGGGTGCTTGCTTTAAATAGGGCTGATTCTGATTTTACTTCTA
>CAJGCO010000012.1 GCA_904501925.1 uncultured Alphaproteobacteria bacterium
GAGTATTTTCTAATGAAGAAAAAGGACGTTATTCATTAGTGCGTATTTTTGATAGATTAGAAAAACAGCAACGCCTATCTTCATATATACATAAAGGGCAATGGTTCCATGTTGGAGACCCAAATGCCACAGAAATTGCTGAAAAACATTTTTCCAAACAAAAAAGCCAACAGTCAAAAACTGCTGGCTTACTGGACTTAATCGAGCTTAAGAAGCAACTCTCATCGCCAAGATTCTAAGTTCGTTCTTAATCCGTCTTTTCTGAAACAAACGCTGGAAGAAATTTCCCTTAAGACACATCGTGTCCTTGAAAAAACTATTCCAGTTTATCTCATCAAAGTGTTCCGAGAACCACATTTTGTGTTTCTCCCACTGTCCTGGTGCTGCATAATTTCTATACAGCTCCTTAAACGAGGCATAGCACTCAACTAGGCAAGTAGCATGTCTGTACAAATCAGCCGCCTGAGGTTTGAAATCCGCCAGAGCATAATACTCATGCGTAACTTCGCCATAAGCATTTGTATGCTTAATAATTCCAAAAAGAATTTTCAGCATATGCTCCTTAACATCTTTACGACAATGCTTCAAGCAAGTATCAGCCGCATTCATGATAAAATTAAAACAACCCTCCGTCATGACATGATCCTCATCAAACTTTGATGAGTATTCCCAATACTTGAAATCCAACGGCTCTGGCCATTTTTTATCACCATGCAACACCGCACCACACGAAATACGTTGCAAAGCAATCTCGAACAGCTCATTTGCAAGATTCTTGTCTTTACAGATAATCTCATAAGCAAAATCAGCCAAGAGATTCATGTAGTCGTCGTGAATCTTATACCTTAAACCTGCTCTACCTGCCATATGAGGCAGCACAACATCATCAACAATATCAAGCCAACTTTTGCTTGAAAGATTTGTTACTCGACTCTGTTGCTCAATTCTCTGAATTAATGTTTTCATTTCTTGAAAATTTTATTTTGTTAAACAATAACTGAACCATTACAAAGTATCATATCTTCAATGCATGGCAAAACCATAAACAAATGAAAACAAACCAAGAAGTCATACTAATACAACACTCATAATAATTCAGGATAGATTTTAATTATATCACAAATTACTCCCTGTTGCAACAAAAAAACACTTAACTCATCATAGTTAAAATAACAAAAACACGATTACTTTAACAAAACAGCGCCCCTTTAGAACGCTGTTTGAAATTATAACACTTAATTCTTATTTATTATGCCAATTTGCTTTGATATATTGCCTGATTGATGATAATATTTTATTACTATTTGATGATTTATCGCATGTTTTCTTAAAATTTTCAGATAAATCATAAACCTTATCACCAATCGCAAATTCTTTCATCACATTTGAAGCGCAAAATTTATCAATATCCGTAATGTTTAGATTATCATCAATCAATCCCTGCCTTTTCATAGACAGAAACTCAAGTCCCATTTTAACACCATTAACACTATCTTGATCTTTTCTAACTAAATCCTCCGGATATTTTTCAGAAACAATTCCATTCAATATATGTATTGTACTTAAAAATTGATTAGCTTGACGATAATCATCACAAACATCTATAACTACATGAGCTAAATCTTTAAGAAAACCAGGAGCAAATTTTATTGAATCACTTTTTTGTTTTGGCTTAATTCGTTCATTCAATTGTTGCAACTGTTTTTTATTTGGTTCACAATCAAAATCATACTCTGATGCAAGTCCAAATTTTTTCATAGTTAATTTTGCTTGAGCATGCATCAATTCATCAGTTTTTGCCCCATTAGGATGTTTATAAAACTCCTTATCAAAAAAATCTAAAGCCTTTTCTAATTCTGGATACATACCCACAATATAATCTTTCATACATATAGATTCATATAGCGAAAGAAAAGGTCCTTCTCCTAATTTATTTAGTTTTTCAATTGCTTCTTCAAACTCCACCCCATCACCTTTGCTTCTAGCATAACCCGTATTAGAATTTATATAAAGAATATGCTCTGTTTTTATCATGCCTTATACCTCTCACCACAATACACTTATATATTATATGTTTTTATTAGTCTTGTCAATTTATTAACAAAGCAAAAACGAACAATAAAAAACTCTCGTTACCCCAAAAGGTAACAAGAGTTCTAATTTACGCATCTAAAGACACTTAGCAAGCAAGCACTTTAGGTGGCTCAAAACTTGCTAAAGCCACTTTGACCGGTTCTCCACACGGAGCCGCATAAAACTTGGTTCCACAAGCACGGAAATATCCAAGGACACGATAGCTTGATAGTCTTCCATCATTACCCCACCATACGATATAGTTACATCCGTAACAATCGTTTGAATTAATGCTTAGTTTATATAGCAAAACAGCGCTCCAAAACGAGCGCCGTTTGTATTGGTGATCCCAACGGGATTCGAACCCGTGTTGCAGCCTTGAGAGGGCCGCGTCCTAGGCCTCTAGACGATGGGACCATTAACCTAAAACAATACCTAAATAAAACAAAACTTTTTAATATGCAAGATTTTTATTTATAAATAACCATTTTAATACCCACAAACAAAAAATACGGCAGTCTATTAAAACTACCGTATTTCTTTTCACATTACCATGCTATTTATTTTGATTTATAAAGTTTATTCACTGCTGTTTGTACCATAATGTACAATAACGGAATAACAATTAAACCAACAATTGTACCAAACAACATTCCTGCAAATACTGGTACACCTACAGCAATACGAGAACCAGAACACGCACCAGTTGCCCAAACCATTGGAGCCACACCTAGCACGAATGTTAGCGCAGTCATCAACACAGCTCTAAAACGTTCTCTTAAACCTGTAACAGCTGCATCTAGTACACTAGCACCTTTTTCATGTTCTTCCTTAGAAAATTCCACAATCAAGATTGCGTTCTTAGCAGCCAAACCTACTAATAACACCAAACCCAACTGCGCATAAATACTCAAAGGAAGTTCTTTTACATACATTCCAATAAACGCACCAAGCATAGCAGTTAAAGTAGATAAAATAACAGATAGAGGAATACTCCAACTTTCATATTGTGCTACCAAGAACAAATAAGCAAACAAAATAGCCAACGCAACCAAAATTCCAATCTGTCCTTGATTACGCTTTTCTTGTAAGCTCATACCTGACCACTCAAATGCATATTCATTAGAAAGTTTTTCTTCTGCCATTTTTTCAATAGCTTCCATTGCTGCACCAGAGCTTGAGTTATCTGCTGCAACAACTTGTACTGTAGCTGCTGGATACTGATTATATCTATCAACTGCACGAGGAAGTGTAATTCTCTTAATTTCAATCAAACTACCCAATGGTACCATTTGCCCACTAGAACTTTGAACATACAAATCTTTAATACTTTGTAGATTCTTACGATACTTCCAATCTGCCTGCACCATAACCTTATTAGCTTGAGTACCAATATTTACGTCATTTACATACATAGAACCTAAATATGTTTGAAGTGTAGAATATATACTACCAATACTAACTCCCATTATCTCAGCTTTTTCACGGTTTATCTCCAAATAAGCATGAGGTGTACTAGAAGTAAATGTTGAATATGCCATCTTAACTTCTGGTAATTTATTTAATTCACCAATAAACTTATTTAAGTTTTCTTGAAGTTTATTCATATCAGAACTTTCAATGGCTTGAAAACGTAAATCCATATTATTATTACTACCAAGTCCAGGAATAGCTGGCATCTCAAAAAGAATAATATTCGCTTCTGGAATTTTACCCATTTCCCCCATCAATCTTTCTTTAATCTTTGTAGAAAGATCTTTTTTATCTGTTCGTTCCTCCCAAGGTTTTAACGCAATAACATTAAATCCTACGTTTTCACCTTGTCCGGCCATAATACTAAAACCTCTTAAATTCATAACCGAACGAACACCATCTTCTTTTTTAACTATTGGGCGTGTTTTATCAATAACATCTAATGTTCTTTTACCAGCACTACCTTCTGGTAATTGAATATTAGCCATAATAACACCTTGGTCTTCATCTGGTAAGAAAGATGACTTAATATCATTCACAGAATACAAATTTAATCCGATAATTGCCAAAGCAATAAATACAATAACAACCATCTTTCTACCAAGCTGTGCTAAAATTCTAACATAAACATTTTTAGAACCATCAATCATTCTATCAAACCTAAACAAGAAACCAGATGTTCTAGGTTTAATTGGTCTTAAAATTGTAGCACACAAAGCAGGACTAAGTGTCAAGGCATTTACACCAGAAAACAATACAGCAAAAGAAATAGCAATCGCAAATTGTTGGTAGATTCTACCTGTCACACCACCCATAAATGCAATAGGCACAAAAATTGCCAATAACACTAACGTAGCAGCAACAATCGCTGATGAAACTTGCTCCATAGCCTTAGCTGTTGCTTCTTTTTGCTTTAATCCATCTTTTTCCATAAGGTGTAACACACGCTCTACCACAATAATCGCATCGTCAACCACCAAACCAATCGCCAAAATCAAACCAAACAAGGTTAAAATATTTAAGTTATAACCTAGCGCAAGCATAACTGCAAATGTAGCTAAAATTGACACAGGAATAGCAATAGATGGAACAAGTGTTGCTCTCCAGTCTTGTAAAAACACATAACAAACAAGCACCACCAAAATAAATGTCAAAATAAGGGTAAACACCACTTCTTCAATAGACACTTTAATAAAATCTGTTGCATCAAAGAACACTCTTACTTCAAAATCATCAGGATAATATTTTTCCAATCTCTTTAACTCTGCTTTAACAGCATTCATTGCTTTAATCGCATTTGCACCAGATAATTTATTAAGCATAATAGCAACGTTTGGTTGTCCATCAACATCTGATTGTAATAAATAGTTTTCAGAACCAATCTCAATTTTTGCAATATCTTTTAAGCGAACTAAACCACCCTCTTCTTCTGTTCTAACAATAATATTTTCAAAATCTTTTGCTTCATTCAAACGTCCTTGAGTCTCAAGAGAAAATACTATTTGGCTTGTTCCATCATTTGGTTCTGCACCAACAGAACCAAGAGATGGTTGATAGTTTTGAGATGAAATAGCATTTCTTACGGCACTGATTGGCAAATTCAAAGCCACCATTTTATCAGCATCAAGCCAAACTCTCATACTCAAATCTGATCCCATAACATTGGCATCACCCACACCATATTGGCGCCCCAAGTTATTTTTAATATTATTTTGAACATAATTATTCAAAAAGTTTCTATCATGCGTACCATTAGGCGAAATAGCTTGCAAGAAACCCAAGATCTCAGATGAACGACGAGCAACATTAACACCTCTTGCTTGAACTTCATCAGGAAGAGATTTAATAGCTTTTTGCACCCTATTTTGTACCTTAACTTGAGCAAGGTCAGGATCTGTTCCAATCTCAAATGCAATATCAAGCTGATAACGACCAGAGTTATATGATGAAGATGTCATATACATCATATTATCAACACCATTAATCTCTTTTTCTATTGGAATAGCCACAGTGTTTGCCACTGTTTCAGCACTAGCACCAGTATAATCCGCAGAAACCGTAACTGTTGGAGGTGTAATTTCTGGATACATCGCAACTGGTAACGTAAAAATAGCAATTAATCCAGCCAAACTCATCAATACGGCAATAACCACCGCAAAACGAGGTCTTTCAATAAAAAACTTAGAAAACATATTTTGTCCCCCAAAAACTATTAATCAGCTAAAATATTTACACTAGCACCAGGGCGTAAAGCTGGATTTTGAATACCATTAACCACAATTTTTTCACCAACTTTAAGTCCACTTAAAACAACTTGCTTACCATCAAATGTTTCACCTAATTCAATATCTCTTAAAGAAACAGTATTATCTTCACCTATAACATAAACAAATGACTTGCTTCCTCTTTGAACAAGTGATTTTTCTGGTATAACAACACCTGTTTTAGGTTTTGCAGATGTAATAAACATCTTTACATAAGCACCAGGTTTTAACAAACCTTTTTCATTTTTAATATCAGCATACACACCAACAGTTGCTGTACCAGTATTAACCTCATTACTAGCAAAAACTGTTTCCATTTTTTCGCTTAAAATTTCACCACTAGCAAGTTCAATATTTACAACAAAATCACTTAAATTTTGATCGCCTTTAGCTTTCATTGATAAATATTCTTTATCTGTTAAAGAAAAAGCAATACGAATAGGATTCATTTGAACAACTCTAGCTAAAATTTCAGAAGATGCATTAACATAGTTTCCAACAGTAACTTTAGCTTTTCCAATATATCCATCAATATAAGCTTTAACTTCTGTATTATTTAAATCTTTCTTTGCTAACTTAAGATTTGCTTCACACTGAGCAACAGCTGCTTTTGCTTGTAAATAAGCACTCTCAGCACCATCAAAAGTAGCTTTTGACGCAATATTCTTAGAACTTAATTGTTTTTGTCTTTTGAAATCACGTTCTGTCTTTGTCAAATTAGCTTTAGCACTTTCAAGTTGAGCTTTAGCCAAATCATATTTTGCTTGATATGTATCTTTATCAATTATAAACAATGCTTCGTCTTTTTTAATAAAACTACCTTCTTTAAAATTAACCTTATCTAAACTACCATTAACTTTAGAAACAACATCAACACTATTTATTGCTTCAACAAGTGCTACATATGTTTTAGGATTATTTATAACTTCTTCAGTAACATCAATAGCTGTAACACCAATTCCTGCAAGAGCCATATTTTTTTCATCTTTTTGGCTTAAAATATGACAACCAACAACACCTGCTATTACAACAAAAAGAGCAACTCCAATTAATAACTTTTTAGAACCTAAATTTTTCATTATTACACCTTTCTACTTTTTCAATCCTTCAAACAATAAACCTAAACCAATACGCACTTTTTCAACAATAGCTTTATCATCAAACTTATTCAATGAAGAAAAAACGATTCCCAAATTTGTTGCGCGAACAATCTCACAGGCCATATCAATATCTATATCTTCTCTTATATCGCCACGCTCTTTTGATTTTACTAAAACTTGTTTAATTTTTTCTAAATGCCAATCTGTTTGTTTTGCTAAAGATTTCCTCACTCTCTCAACAATCGCTTCAGACCATTCCATTTGACATATAATAAATCTATTAAATTTAGAAAATCTCACGTCTTCATGTAAAATTTGCGCCCAACGCACAAAATATTCTAATAAATCATCCAATGTATCACCGTTAGATATATTTTCAGACAATTCTACACGCTTTCTATCCATATATTCTACAATCAAAGCTGAAACCAAATCAGCCTTGTTTCTAAAATACCAATATACAGCACCTTTTGTAAAACCAGCTCTTAATGCTATTTCATCAAAAGTAGCTTTAGCAAAACCTTTTTCAGAAAACACATCCAAGGCTGATTCAATAACAGCTTGTCTTGTTTTTTCTGCATCTTCCTTACATTTTCTAGCCATAAAGCCCCCAAAATTTAAAATACATACCAATATGTATGTTTCAATTCACCCCAAAATAACACCTTTAATACCATAATGTCAACATACTTTTTTTTATTTTTTAGTATGGATAATTTACCTATTTTTAACAATACGATTCTTTTTAAATTCAAATATCTAACATTCTAATATCAGATAATTCAGCAACAACGTTTTCTCTTTCACTACTAGTAATGTATGCCCCAACTTTTACTTCTTCATATTTTTCTAAATAAAATTCTTTATACTTAAAAAACGATACACCATCAATTGAATAAAAAACTTCATACTCATCATTAGTTCGAACAACTCTAAACCAAATCTCATCAACATCACTATCAAAATAAGTTGCTGTCCAATCAGAATGCCCTAAAATAGTTAAAGATGAAAACAAGTTAAGAGTTCCATTTTTTGATTTTTCTATTGCAGATTTGAACCAATTTCTTTCATCAACCCTAACCATAACTCCACATTGCGTAGATTCTTTTATAGAATCAAACTTCCATTTTAATATAAAATCAAAATCTCCATCTTTCCTACAAAAAAACAAATGTCCATTATCTTTTCTAACACCTTTATGTAACTGTTGCAAAAAATCTGTACTAGATTTTGCATAAATCATCATTGAATTCTCATCAAAACGTACATTTTCAGGCTCATTATACCATTCAAAATTTTCTAGTACTTCAAAGTTCATTAAAAAGACCTCACATTTTCATCATCAACCATTTTTAATACATTTTCTAAGTTTTCAATTTTACTTTTAGGAGAGACAATAACCAAATTAATAATCTCATCACCAAGACCACCCTTCGATTTAACACCTTTCCCTCTAAGTCTTAACTTTTCACCACTAGAAGAATATGCAGGTATCGTAACATTTACTTTACCATCAATTGTTGGTACAACAACTTTTGCACCCAAAACTGCCTCTTTTATAGTAATCGGTAAATCCACCACAACATCATTACCATCAAGCCTAAAATATTTATGAGGACGAACATTTATAGTAACCAATGCATCACCATTCATCCCCCCCATAACGCCGGCATATCCCTGTCCTTTTAATCTTAATACTTGACCAGATTTTGTACCCGCTGGTATTTTTACATTTATTTGCTTACCATTTACTAAAATACTTTTATCAGCCCCTTTAGCCACATCCAAAAAATCAACATCTAATGTATATGCAACATCTTGCCCTTTCGCTGGAGTATTAGAACGAAATCCTCCACCAAAACCATTACTAGAGCGTGTAAACTGACTAAATATATCCTCGCCAAATATAGATGAAAAATCAAACCCACCACCATTAAATCCTGCCGATGAGTAGCCATTTGCCCCACTATTAAACCCATTAAAACCACCAGCACCAAAACCTGTTGGCTTACCATTTTCATCTATTTCATTATTATCATATTTCTTTCTTTTATCTTTATCACCCAAAATATCATACGCTCCAGAAATCTCCTTAAATTTTTCTGCAGCTTCTTTATTATCTTTGTTTAAATCTGGGTGATATTTGCGCGCAAGCTTTCTATACTGAGACTTAATATCTGTCTCACTTGCATTTTTATTAACCCCTAATACATCATATAAATTTTTCACATTAACCTTCCCTGTTTTTATTCTTCTTTATATATAGGGAATATTAAACTACATTGCAAGATTTACACAATCAAATGTAGCTCTCATATATCCATTATGAAACATTGATACATCTCTTAAAAATGCATCTTTACCTCTAGCAACATCTGCACAATACATAGACGCCAAAGGAGATATTTCATCAACTCTAACTTCTTTATACTGATATGTCACAAAATTAGCTCCTTCATCAACCACAAAAACATTTCTTTGTGTCATTTCCTCGCCCTCATTTGCAACAACTCTAACATCCTCAATTCGTTGCATTTCATCATCATACACAACTTCCTCATCCATTAAATAATATGATGTTGAACAAGCATTCACAAAAAACACCAAAAACAATGCTAATATTTTATACATAATCTAACCTCATCTCAATTCATTATAAATATCTTTACCTGCCTGCTCTAAAATTCGCATAATACGCCTATTTTTTGCATTATCAGATTTTGAATTATCAATTTTTTTTAACATTTTAGACAATTCTTGATTAAAAGCTTTATGTTCTCGCAATTTATCCACATCCTCAGCAATTTCACTATCATTCAACTTATAATTAGCAACAACCTTTAATGTTGAAATGTATTTTGCTTTATTTAAATGAGACATCTGTGCGCTCACATTCCAGCTAAACCCAATAACTCCAGCCAAAACTAACGCAATAACTCTAATCATTCCACCTCTCCACAAAATCTACTTGATATCATACTAATTATCATATATACATTAACAAAAAGCTAATACCTTAAATCAATAATATAAGAGTTTAATATGAAAAAAACTATTTGGTTATTACTAGACAATCGTATAGGAAGCAAAAACCAAGCGCTTGGCATTGCTCATTATTTAGATAAAAGCAAATTCAATATCATAATTAAAGATGTTGAATACAACAAGCTTGCCAGTCTTCCAAATTTCATACGCCAAAATACTTTACTTGGTATAACCAAATCATCAAAAGAGCTTTTAACCACTCCCTTTCCTGATTTTGTATTATCCTCAACCAGAAGAACAGCCCCTGTTGCCAGATACATAAAAAAACAAAATCCAACAACAAAACTTATCCAATTAATACATATTGGCAAATCAGGACTTAGTGATTTTGATTTAGTTTTTGTTCCAGAACACGATAAGCATAAAACAAAATCAAATAACATACGTTACACCGTTGGCGCACCTCATTTTATAACACAAGAAAAACTTGATAATGCAAAACAAAAATGGCAAAACAAATTCTCACATCTTCCACGCCCAATCACTGCTTTAATTATTGGTGGCGCCATAAAAAAACACCCTTTTTCTATTGAAAATGCAAAAAAATTAGCATTAGCCGTAAAAAAACTCAAAGAAAAAGAAGGTGGATCACTTTTAATAACCACCTCAAGAAGAACCGGTATTGAAGCTCAAAATGAAATAATGTCAATCTTGGGTCACATTCCCAACTACAACTATCTATGGGGCTCTAAAGATGAAAACCCATATCTAGGATTTTTATCTTGCTCAGATAATATTGTTGTAACAGGCGATTCTGTATCTATGTGCTGTGAAGCAACTGCCACACACAAACCTCTCAGAATATTTACAGCCCCAAACTGGCTAACACCAAAACATTTATTGTTTGTAAAATCTTTATATGATTGTGGATACGCTCAAGATATACAAAATGAGCAACCCTCTACAACAAACCTAAAATCAGATCTAAATGTAGCAAAAGATATTGCAGAAATTATAAGCAATCTATAGTATTAAGCTTATATCTTAAATAGATATTTCTAACCATACAGCAAATATCTTCTACACACAAATCTTTATCTAATAACTTATCAAAATCACCATATATTTTAAGGATTTTATCATTTGGCATTATAACCTTATTATCTTTATCAATACAAAATTTCTGTAACCTCTCATAAATATTTTCTTCAGGATTCCATTCATAAAAATCCACTCTTTGAACACTTTTTCTTTTATCAAACTTATAAGCCTTTCTTATAGTTTCACTTAAAACATCATTTTCTGTTTTATTCTTTATATTCTCCAAATATACATCATTTTCTTTAATACACAATTTAAGCCCATCACAAATACATATAATATCCTTAAAAACCTCAGCCTTATCATTCCCCATATTAGCAAAATATCGTTCAATGCACCTGCTATATATTTTTTTATATAAAAATTCTATCTGCTCAACACAATCCATCTCATCAACACCACTTATTAAACACCACATTACACCTACAACACAAAACACAAAAATACAACATTTATTTTTATAAAATAATAAATACAAAATAAAAGTTGCATTTTAAACAAAAGTATTAATAATACCACCAAAGGAGATATAATATGGTAAAAACATCTAGTCATATCATTCATATCAATAACAAAAAAACTAGCATTCGCCTAACTCAAACAGAATGGAATGCTGTAAATACAATATGTGAAAAAGAAAACCTCAAAAGAACAATTTTATTTAATTTAATAAATCAAAACAAAAATAAAGAATTAAGTTTAACTGCTTCTATCCGTTTATTCTCAATTATCTATTTCAAAAAAACTCTTCTAAACAAATTCTATCTTAATAAAACACAACAATCTCAACCAATTTTTGATGCAATAAAAGGTATCGCATGACAATATTCAAAAACCAAATTATAAACATCAATAACCACAAAACAAGTATTCGCTTAGCTCATGGAGAATGGGATGCAATAAATATAATCTGTGAAATTGAAAAAATTAAAAAAAACATTCTATTTGAATTAATAAATACAAACAAAAGTACAAACCTTAATTTAACTTCGTCCATTCGCTTATTTTGTATAACTTATCTAATTAACGAATGTTTAAAAACAAAAAACTATAAAAAAACACACAAAAAAAACGCTTCCATTGAAGAAGCTATATCTCTCATATAAAACAACAAGCACCTAGTTAAAACTAGGTGCTTATCTTTAACTAGAGAAAATCATCTCTCTACACATAACTCGTGCCACAAAAAATGACACATCATCATCAAACACATGAACCGGCTTGAAGTTATCCACCTCAACAAGCTCATCAGCGCACAAGTTCATACCACCCTTGAAAGTACACTTCAAAAGGTAGTCCTCTTCAATAGGAAAGTACATAAAGGGAGTTGTCGCTTTCACAACATTACATACATCCCTTTCAAGACAAATGAGTTCTGTAGAACCAATCATATTGCCATAGTACCTACCCTGATACTCCATGCCATTGAACGAACCAAGAAACTCGTTTGTATCCTTAGAGAATACCGAATACAACTCAATGTCAGAAACATTCGATGTAACAGGTTTTGTTGTTGCCTGAACAATCGCTGTACATAACGGCTTCATCAAACTTGCTGGATATACCACTGAGTTTTCCAGCTCACCAATGACTTTAGCTACCTTAGCCAAAGCCTGTTTTCTCTCGAAATTCTTCATAATAATGTTATTTTTTTAAGACCAAATTATAATTCAACTGGGAGCAAACATAACAAATATTTATTTATTTTTCAAGTATTTTTTACAAAAAAGTCTCCTATCTTTCCTAGGAGACTTTCTTCATAAAATCATAGTTTCTTAAAATAAAAATCCAATTCAGCAAAAACATACCAAGAAACAGTCCTCAAATAATGATAACCACTCTTTTTAAGCAAGTTTTTACACGCCTCGTTTTTTAAATAACAACCATTTAAAACCATTTCACAGCCAACACCTCGCATCAACTCTTCAAACAAACAAAGAGCTTCCGTGGCAAACCCGTTTCTTTCCCATTCTTGAGCAATAGCAAACGCGCACATAACAACATCATCTTCCTCGTCTTGCTCCCCTATAATAAATCCAACCAGTTTATTACTAGTATTTTCTATCACAAAGAAGCCTGCAAACAATTGATTTTTGTACTGCTCATTAATAAACTTTTTTACATCACACGCGCCTTCAAATCCTAAAAACAAAAAATCTTCCCATGTTTCTTTTGTTCTAAGATACAATTCATAAAATTCCTTAAAGCGATTAAAGCTAAAAGGCTCCAACGTAACAAGCCTTCCTACTTTACGAGAAGTCGACTGACGAATTTTCATCTTACCCATAATTATATAGTTTATAAAATAATAAATTTCGCAAACTATATATATTCAAAAAAAATCAAAGTCAATTCATCATGAAACAAAAAAAACACAAAAAAAAGCACCTCTAAGGTGCTTTTAAGAAATGGTGCGCTAGGCCGGAATCGAACCGGCACGGGATTGCTCCCAACAGATTTTAAGTCTGCAGCGTCTACCTGTTCCGCCACAAGCGCAAATCCATAACAACAACACTTATAAAACAAAAAAAAATAAATGCAACATATTTCTTGTATTTTTTTTATTTTTTAAATAAAGTATCTTTTGCAACGTGATATGCAACGCATATCGTTACATTAATATATAGTGTATATACGTCAGAAACAGCGTTTCGGTATATACCTTTTTTGAAAGGCAATTCAATATGAAACCTATAAACTCGAAGCTTAAGCTTCCTAAAAACAAGCTAACAGAAATCCCTTTCCGTAAACTTGTTCCAAATATTGTTACTATGTTAGCTCTTTGCTCTGGTTTAACATCTATCCGCTATGCAACTCAAGATAATTGGGAAAAAGCTGTTTTATTTATCTTCTTAGCAGGCTTATTAGATGGTTTAGATGGACGCATTGCAAGACTCCTAAAAGCTTCATCAAAATTTGGGGCAGAATTAGATTCTTTATGCGATTTTGTTAGCTTTGGTATAGCTCCTGCAATATTAATGTTCCAATGGTGCTTGTTTGATTTACCAAAAATTGGATGGTTATTCTGTTTATTATACGCAATGGGTATGGCTATGCGTTTAGCTCGATTCAATGCTATGCTAGAAGACGATTCCATCCCTCCATATTGGACTAATTATTTCACAGGTGTTCCTGCGCCAGCAGCTGCCGCAATGGCATTAATGCCGATTCTCATCACCTTCGACTTCAAAGAAGCTGAACCATTTTTAAGAAGTCATATATTTTGTAGTATATGGATGTGTATAGTTTCTTATTTAGAAACAAGTAGGATTCCAACCGTTTCTTTGAAAAAAACTAAAATTAAAACAGCTATGGTTATCCCTCTTTTGCTTATTGTTGCTCTTTTAGCAAACTTCTTATTTACACAAACATGGCTAACCCTAGGCGTTTTAACTGCTATTTATACCTTAATGATACCTTATGGAATATATCGATTCCTTAAAGATAAAAAAGAATATTTAGCAACAAAATAAATCCAATTTAAGCCCTCATTTAGGAGGGCTTTTTTTATTAATACTAATCATCTTAGCATTATTTTAGCATATCCACTACCCTAATACAAACAACTAACCATAACAAAAAATTTATACATCACACTTAATCTACTCAATCGCCACACAAAACCAAACCTACAACACTACAAAAAACACCCCACAAAACACATCTAAAAAAATACAACACATTCATCATATAAAAAATATTATCACCACACCAAAACAATTCCAACCAGCTTTTTAAGTAATAATTTTTATACAAAAAAAAGAGGGCTATAAAAACAACCCTCTTAATTCACTCAAAAACCTATATAAAGATTATTTAGCAGCAGGTATAACTTCACCTTCTAAAGTATACTTTTCAACCTTTGCATTTTTTTGCAAGTTTTCAAAAATTTCTGCTACAACTTTTTGAGTAACCATGTTTTTCAACTGAGGCTCAACATCTTTCAAAGCCATTGGTTTAGATGCTCTTTCATCTTCAACCAAAATCACATGATAACCAAACTCTGTTTTAACTGGAGTCTTAGAATATTCACCTTTATTCATAGCAAATGCAGCTTTTGAAAATTCAGGAACCATCATTTCAGCTGTAAAGTAACCTAAATCAGCTACGCTATCTTTAGAATATTCACCAGCTAATTTAACAAAGTCTTCACCTTTATTAAGTTTAGCAATAACTTCTTTAGCTTTTTCCTCTGTTTCTACTAAAATATGTTTAGCGCTAACTTCTTTTTGGCTTTCAAATTTTGCTGTATACTCATTATAAAGCTCATTTACAGCTTCAGCAGTAACTTTTTCATCAACCATTCTTTCTAAATAAAGTTTACGAGCTAAATCTTCTTTTGCTGTAACTAATTGTCTTTGATATTCAGGTGTTTCTTCAATTTTTGCTTCTTTTGCAGCCTGATATACTAATTTACCATTAACAAAAACATCTAAAGTCTTTGTATAAAACTCTTCAAAGCTAACTTTATCTTTAATTTGAGCATGGTCAGCATAGCTTTGTTTTAAATCATTAACATAAATAACTTCACCATTAACTTTGGCTGCAACACCTTTACCACCACCAGCATTCGCATTATATACTTTAAAAGATATAAAAGAAGCTACGGCAACAACAATAACTGCAACAGTTGAAATTGTGAAACCAAGGATTCTCTTTTTCATAAAAACCTCCAAAAATAAAAAAATTCAATCTCACGTAATCATATACACTCATTTATTAAAAATTCCAAGTATTTTTTAATTAACGTTTATAACTTTTGTTGATAGTATTGACTTTATTCTATATAAACACTAAATGTATCCTAAAGATAAACGTATAAGGTAAAGAAATGTTAACAGATATCGCACGCAAAATTTTCGGTTCAGCAAACGACCGTTTTGTAAAAAAACAATATAAAATTGTAGAACAAATTAACTCTTTAGAAGAAAACTTTATAAAACTCACAAACGAAGAGCTTAGAAATAAAACTATCGAATTTCGTAATCGTCTAAAAGATGGTGAAACATTAGACAGCCTTCTACCTGAAGCTTTTGCAACAGTTAGAGAAGCTGCCAAAAGAACTCTCGGACAACGCCATTACGATGTTCAATTAATTGGTGGTATTGTTCTACATAAAGGCATGATATCTGAAATGAAAACAGGTGAAGGTAAAACTTTAGTTGCAACCCTAGCCGCATATTTAAATGCTGTTGAACAAAAAGGTGTTCATATCGTTACTGTAAACGACTATCTTGCAAGGCGTGACGCAGAATGGATGGGACAAGTATACCAATTTTTGGGCTTAACTGTTGACTACATTACTCACGAAAAAAATGACGAGCAAAGAAAACAAGCTTATAATGCTGACATCACATATGCAACAAACAACGAACTAGGTTTTGATTATCTTCGTGACAATATGAAATTTTCTCTAGCAGAAAAAGTACAACGTGATTTTAATTATGCCATTGTTGATGAAGTTGACTCTATTCTAATTGACGAAGCAAGAACCCCTTTAATTATATCAGGCGCTGCAGAAGATTCTTCTGAAAAATACATTCTTGTAAACAATATAATTAAAAACATTATACCTACAGATTATGAAAAAGATGAAAAATCTAAAAACGTAACTCTAACAGAAGCAGGTATGGAGCACATTGAAAATTTATTAAAATCATCAGGACTACTAGCAGAAGGTGGTTTATATGATATTAAAAACGTTTCACTAGTAAACCACATAAACCAAGCTCTTCGTGCAAATATAATGTTTATCAGAGATGTTGATTACCTTGTTCGTGACGGTAAAGTTATGATTATTGATGACTTTACAGGACGTGTTATGGAAGGTAGACGTTATGGTGATGGCTTACACCAAGCAATTGAAGCCAAAGAGGGTGTTAATATTGAATCAGAAAACCAAACACTTGCTTCAATCACATACCAAAATTACTTCCGTTTATACCCTAAACTATCTGGTATGACCGGTACAGCAATGACTGAAGAAGCAGAGTTTTGTGATATTTACAACTTAAACACTGTTGAAATACCAACAAATCGCCCAGTTTTACGTATTGATGAAAACGACTGCATTTACCGTACAGAAAAAGAAAAAATAAAGGCAATCATTTCAACAATTATTGAATGCAACAAAAAAGGCCAACCAGTGCTAGTTGGCACAACATCTGTTGAAAAATCTGAATTAATTGCATCACACTTAAAAAAAGAAACAAACATTAAATTTGAAGTATTAAATGCAAAACAACACGAACGTGAAGCTATGATTGTGGCTGAAGCAGGAAAATTTGGAGCAGTTACAATTGCAACCAATATGGCAGGACGTGGTACAGATATTCAATTAGGTGGCAACCCTGATATGACCCTAAAAAAACAATTAAAGGGAAATGAAACACCTGAAGAAATTGCAAAATTAAAAGAAGAAATAGCCAAAGAAATTTCTGAAAACAAAGAAAAAGTATTAAATGCTGGTGGTTTATATATTCTAGGTACAGAGCGTCACGAAAGTCGTCGTATTGACAACCAATTACGTGGACGTTCAGGTCGTCAAGGTGACCCAGGTCAATCTAAATTCTTCTTATCACTAGAAGATGATTTAATGAGAATTTTTGGCTCCGAAAGAATGTCCGAAGTTCTACGTCGTCTTGGTTTGCCAGAAGGTGAAGCTCTTGTTCACCCATTCATAAGCAAAGCCCTAGAAAAAGCACAACAAAAAGTAGAAGAACGCAATTTTGATATTCGTAAATCAATCTTAAAATATGATAACGTTATGAATGATCAAAGAAAAGTTATTTACGAACAAAGAAAAGAATTAATGTCAATGACTGATATTTCTGAAACAATCACAGATATGCGTCACGACTATATATCATCTCTTGTTTGCACCAATATTCCTCTTGGTACAACTCCAGAAGAATGGAATATTGAACAATTAAAACAAGACCTCTTTGCAACGACTGGAAATATTTTACCACTTGAAGAATGGTCAAAACGTCCAGCAATAGACAGTGAAGATATGTTGTCTCTTGTTATTGAAGAGGTTGATAAAAACCTTGCAATTAAAAACAAAGATGTTCCTGAAGAAATCATTCGCATTGTTGAAAAAAGCATTATCCTCCAATGCCTTGACCAACTTTGGAAAGAACACATTGCTGCTTTAGACTTAATGCATCACACAATTGGATTAAGAGCATATGGTCAAAAAGATCCTCTTAACGAATATAAAAAAGAAGCATTTAACATGTTCTCTGATATGTTAGATTTGTTAAAAGAAAAAACAACAACATTAATTTGTCGCGTACCAATTAAACAAGGTAGTGAAAATGATTTAAGAGAACAAGAACAACATCGTCAAAATGCAAAAATGGAAGCAAAACATGAATCATTTAACAATAATGAACCTGTTGCTCCACAAAATATTACTACTTCACAACAACCTGTAATTGTTAGAAACATTCCAAGAAACAGCCCTTGTCCTTGTGGAAGTGGTAAAAAATATAAACATTGCCACGGAAAAGTTGCTTAAAAAAGAAAGATAAAAAAATGACTACGCCTTTGTTAAAAATAAAAAACCTTTATGCATCTGTTGATAATAAAGAAATCATAAAAGGTTTAAACCTCACTATTAACGAAGGCGAAGTCCATGCAATAATGGGGCCAAATGGTGCAGGAAAATCATCTCTTTCATATGTATTAAGTGGCAAAGATGGTTATGAAGTAACCTCTGGAGAAATATTATTCAAAGGTAAAAATCTTCTTGAACTAAACACAGAAGATAGAGCCAGAAATGGTCTATTTTTATCTTTGCAATATCCAACAGAAATTCCTGGCGTTACTGTTTCAAATTTTTTAAAGCATTCTCTAAACGCTATAAGAAAATATAAAAACCAAGAAGAGCTAGACACTCTTCAATTTATGAAACACTTAAAAACCGAAGCACAAAAATTAAACATAAACCAAGATATGTTAAAAAGATTTGTAAATGTAGGTTTTTCAGGAGGTGAAAAAAAACGTTTTGAAACCTTACAAATGGCGCTTTTGAAACCCGATTTTTCAATCTTAGATGAAATAGATTCAGGTTTAGATATTGATGCTCTAAAAATTGTTTCAGAAGGCGTAAACTCCTTAAGAACACAAAAAAATGCCTTTCTTTTAATAACCCACTACCAACGTTTATTATCACATATAACCCCTGATGTTATACATATTTTTGCAGATGGACACATTGTTAAAACTGGTGACAAATCTCTAGCTTTAGAGCTTGAAGAACATGGTTATACTAATTTTATCAAAGAAGAAAAATAATGAATAAAATACCTCTAATAGAAGATATAGAATTATTCTTAGATGACAAACCATCTGTTTATGCTATTAGAGAAAATGCCAAACAACTATTAGCAGAAAAAAAATATCCAACCTCAAAAAAAGAAAGTTGGAAATACACAAACATAACACCAATAATAAATAGTAATTTTTCGCCTAAAATTCATTGCGACTGCAACAATGATAGTTGCACCTGCACTAAAAACCACTGCTCTTGTGATAACGAAAAATCAACATTTATAGATATAAAATTTTGTAAAGGCCGTCTTCACATTGAAGAATACAACACACCCAAAGGTTTAACAATAAAATCCCTTGCCGAAGTTTTATATGAAGATGAATATAAAAAATATTTATTAAAATCATTTGATATTTCAAAAAATCCATTCACATTATTAAACACAGCATACCTAGAACAAGGAATATGTATTATCGTTGAAAAAAATACCGTTTTAACATCGCCATTAAACATTATATATAATCAAAACAATTGCGATAATACTCAAATAAACATTCACAATCTTGTTATATTAGAAAATAATTCAAATTTAGAGATTATAGAACATTTTTCATCAAACAATTCAAACTCATACCTATCAAATATTGTTAATGAAATTTATTTAAAAGAAAACAGTCATCTAAATCATTATAAAATTCAAAAAGAAAGTTCAAAAGGTTTTCATATTGCATATAACAGCATAAAATTATATAAAAACTCATCATATAAACAATTTTATTATTCTAATGGCGCTCAAATAAGCAGAAATGAAAACCTCATAAATTTAGAAGACGAAAATGCAAACGCAGAAATTTATTCTGCATATAGAGCAAAAACAAACTCTACAACAGATATTACAACAAACATCAATCACAAATCTGCACATACAACATCAAACCAAATAGCAAAAGCTATTTTAGAAACAAACTCAACTGCAAATTTTGTTGGAAAAATTCATATTTCTCCACTTTCTATCAAAACATCTGGCAACCAATTACATAAAGCCCTATACTTATCAGATAACGCTACTCTAAATTGCAAACCAGAATTAGAAATCTATGCAGATGATGTAAAATGCTCACACGGTGCAACTTGTGGCCAAATAGATAAAGATCAATTATTTTACTTAACTTCAAGAGGTATATCAAAAGAAGATGCTATCAATATTCTAACATCAGCACATCTTGATGAAATATTTGCGCTTATTCCAAATCAACAAATAAAAGAGCTTTATTTTATTTAATTTATTCTTCCCCAAAAACAACTTTATTCTGATAATTCAACACACCTTGAATACCTACAACAAGCAAACAAACAAAAAAGTTTAAACAAAACTCAGCAACAATACTAGAAAACACTCCATCTAATGAAATATATGCCAATACAAAAGCTAACCTAATACATAACAGCATAAGAACCATATATACAAAAAACCATCCCAAAATCTTATATAAGCTATCATAAACTATCATCAAGCTTTTACTAAAACAACACCACTCTTTGCCCTCAAAAAATCTCACCCACAAAAATGCCAACATTAACAATACCACAAAAACAATAACAATAGATGATAATGATATATATAACATAAACTCAAAAGCAGCATTATCTATAACTACCCTCGATGATAAATAATATGTAATTATAGATATCATTATAAAAGATATAAAGTAAAACAAAATCAACCCAAATGCCTTTAAATCTTGTTTTATAAATCTTTTCACTAAAACTTCACTCATTGGCTTGTTTTGATATGCAAACATTTGCCATCTACTAATAAAAATAGAATACGCTAAAATTCCAAACAAAAATTTAACCAAAGGGCCAACAACTCCATAATTACAATATGATGCAGAATAATGTTCATTATACATACAACCAACAACCTTGCCACTAAAAAAGCCCACCAAGGATAAAAACAAACACAACATCGTGCTCAATAAAATAAAACCTTTATTCTTTTTAATTACTTGCTCATAAGACGCCGACAATCCTTTAAAAAACTTAAATTCAACATAATTTTCATCTTTTTTATCAAAACCAAACATAGATACACCCCCCTATAATTCTTTAACAGATACAACACCTGGTATACTTTTTAAGTTTGTTAATAACATATTATCAGCAAAAGCAAAACCACCTTCAATTTCTATTCTAACATCCCAGTCATCTAATTCTGGTTCAATATAAACTTTGTTTAATCCTCTTCTATCTGCATACAAAATTCTTTTAACATCTTTTACTGCAGCAACATTTCCTATCGTAATAACCAAACCTGTTGCTTGTTCTGCTATTGCTTCATCAATGGTCTTTATTGAGTTAATCATAACCCTTGGATTTTCTTCTTCTGATTGTTTATTTATCGTAACCTTAACTAACAAAGGTGCACCAGATGTAATAATGTCTTCATATTTTGCCAAACCATCAGAAAACAACATTCCTTCAACTGTACCCGTTGTATCAGAAAAACCAACAAAAGCATACTTATTTCCATTTTTACTAATTCTCTTTTGAAAGTTCTCTACACAACCGGCAACATTAGCTTTAATGCTGTCACCAACTTTAATGTTAGCCATAACTTCCTGACAATTTTTAACACCAAGCTTAGGCATACTCTCAGCATAAACATCCAAAGGGTGTGCAGATAAATAAAACCCAACAGCACCAGCCTCTAATCTTAATTTCTCCAAATCTGGCCAATCTGGCGCATCAAACAACTTAACCTTAGAAGAATACTCTTCAGCCCCAAACAAAGACGACTGCGCACTAGTTTTCATCTCGGTTGCAGAAGAAATATTTTTCAAAATCAAATCAATGTTTGCAAAAAGTTTTCCTCTTTTTTTCTCTATGCTATCAAAAGCACCAGCTTTAATTAATTGTTCTAACTGTTTTCTATTTAATTGCTTTGCATCAACCCTATTTATAAAGTCAGAAATATCTTTAAATTTACCACCTTTTTCTCTTGCCTCAACAATAGCGTTCATATTTGCTTCACCAACACCTTTTATTGCACCTAAAGCATACCTTAATTTACCGTCTTGAACACTAAATTTTGCCAAAGATTCATTCACATCAGGTTTCAAAACCTCAATTCCCAAAGCTTTACACTCTGCCTTAAACCCTGCTAATTTATCGGTATTAGTAATATCCAAATCCATAACAGCACACATAAATTCAACAGGATAATGCGCTTTTAAATATGCTGTATGATAAGAAACAAGAGAATATGCCGCTGCGTGTGATTTATTAAAACCATATGATGCAAACTTCTCCATCTGATCAAAAATACTTTTTGCAACCTCTTCATCTATACCATTCTTAACAGCACCTTCTGTAAACATAATGCGTTGCTTTGGAATTTCATCACGCATTTTTTTACCCATAACTTTACGCAACTTATCAGCGCCACCCATGGTATATCCACCCAACTCACGAGCAATCATCATAACTTGCTCTTGATACACCATGATACCATATGTTTCTTTTAAAATAGGCTCCAATTTTGGGTGTAAATATTGTATCTCTTCCTCACCATGCTTACGTTTAATAAACGTTGGAATATTATCCATTGGACCTGGACGATACAAAGACACAATTGCAATCAAATCTTCAAATCTATCTGGCTTAATCTGTTTATGCACGTCTTTCATACCAGCTGATTCAAATTGAAATACTGCAGAAGTTTTTCCATCTGCCAACATTTTATATGTATCTACATCATCTAAAGGCACCGTCTCCATATCAACATCAATCCCTCTAGATTTCTTAATCCAATCAATCGCCCTTTGAATAACTGTAAGCGTTTTTAATCCTAAAAAGTCAAACTTAATTAAACCTGTTTCTTCCACAAACTTCATATCATACATAGTAACAGGCATATCTGCTCTAGGATCTTTATATAAAGGAACAAGCTGTTCTAATGGTCTATCACCAATCACAACACCAGCAGCATGCATACCGGAGTTTCTATACAAACCCTCTAACTTTATAGCAATTTCAAACAACTTATTTACCTGAGGGTCATTTTGCCTCAATTCTTCAAGCTCAGGCACTTGCTCCAACGCTTCAATTAGTGTTGGATTCTTTCCTTGTACACCTGCTGGAATCATTTTAGATATTTTATCTGCTTGAGAATATGGCATTTGCAAAACTCTCGCCACATCACGAATAACAGCTTTAGATTGCAATTTACCATAAGTAATAATTTGCGCCACGTGGTCAAAACCATATTTTTCTTGCACATATTCAATCGTTTTATAACGATTCTCCTGACAAAAATCCACGTCAAAGTCCGGCATATTTACACGTTCAGGGTTAAGAAAACGCTCAAAAAGCAAGTCTAATTTAATTGGATCAAGTTCTGTAATTTTCAAAGCCCATGCCACAATAGAACCAGCACCAGAACCACGTCCTGGGCCAACCGGAACCCCATGACCTTTAGACCATTTAATAAAATCCGACACAATGAGAAAATATCCCGGAAACCCCATTTTTTTAATAACGCTTAATTCATAATCCAAACGAGCATAATATTTTTCATCAATCTCTATACGCTGTTCTTCTGTTATTCCCTCATAATAACCAGCTTTTTCTAATCGCTCATTTAAACCACGATAAGCTTCTTCTGTAATAAACTCGTCTTGAGTTCTTCCTTCTGGACATTCAAAAATAGGCAATAATGGATCTACTTTTTTAGATAAATAATTGCACATTTTTGCAATTCTAACCGTATTATTTATAGCTTCAGGTAAATCACTAAAAAGCTCAACCATCTCCTCTTCTGTTTTAAGTCTATTATTTATAGAAAACCTACGCCTATTTTCATTTGCAACATATTCACCAGCAGAAATACAAACCAAAGCATCATGAGCTTCATACATTTCATCATCTAAAAAGAAAACTTCATTTGTCGCAACTAATGGAATATTATTTTCATAAGCAATATCAATAAAACTTTCCTCAGTTTTTAGCTCTGTTTCTAAACCAAGACGAGATATCTCAATATAAAATCTATCACCAAATATTTCTTTTAATTTTATTGCGTAATTTTTAGCTTCTTCTTTTCTATTCTCCAAAAGCAAGCGACCTATCGCTCCTTCAACACCACCGCTAAGAACAATCAACCCCTCATTAAAATCACGCAAATTATCAAGTGTAAGCTGTGGCGCCCAACCATTTTGAGTGTTATCCAAATAAAATCTTTTCATTAGCTTCATTATATTGCTATAACCAACACTATCCATCACAAGCAATACAATTTTATCTGGCTCCAATTCTTTTCCTTTAGAAAGTAAAATATTATCAGAATCTTCATTTCTTAACAAGAATTGACAACCCATAATAGGTTTAATCCCCTCATCTGATGCATATTTTGAAAAGGCTTTTCCCCCAAACATATTTGCACTATCAGTAACACCAACAGCACACACACCCATGCTATTTAATTTCTTCATCAACTTAGGAAGCATAATTGCCCCCTCAGCTAAAGAATATGCTGTATGAACTCTTAAATGTACAAATTTTGGGTCTTTCATAAACCATCCTTCTAACAAATTTAGCAGATATTACCATAAACATATTATATCTCAACTATTTTATTACAAAATACGAAGCAATTTTTAATAAAAAACTCTTGATTTTTAAAACAAAATATACTAAAAAACACCTCCAGTAAAACAACACCCCTGGAGGTTGTTTTATATTTAACATTTTTAATTAAGGATAAAAACAATGTCAGATATTACATTTAATGCAAATTTACGTGAAAAAGCAGGTAAGGGGGCAGCTCGCGCATGTCGTAGAGAAGGTCGTGTTCCTGCTGTTGTTTATGGTGGCAACAAAGAAACATTAAACATTAGCCTTCACCCAGTAGAATTAGAAAAAGCTTTAGATTTAGCTGATTTCTACAAATCAGTTATCACTGTTTCTATAGATGGCAAATCAGAAAAAGTTGTATGTAAGGATGTTCAATTCCACCCAGTTTCTGATGCTCCTATTCACGTTGACTTTCTTCGTAAATAATCTATAGGAAACAAAATGTTTTTAGTGGTTGGTCTTGGAAATCCCGGAAAAGATTATGCTAATACTCGCCACAATATAGGATTCATGGCGACTGATGAAATTCACGGTCGCCATAATTTTTCCCCTTTCAAATCAAAGTTTGATGGTTTAATAGCTGAAGGTTGTATAAATAATCAAAAAGTGCTCTTGTTAAAACCTCAAACTTATATGAATCTTTCTGGCAATTCTGTTGTTCAAGTTGCAAAATTTTATAAAATACCACCTCAAAATATTATTGTTATTCATGACGATAAAGATTTAGCTTTGGGAAAATTAAAGGCAAAAATAGGTGGCTCTGCTGGTGGCCATAATGGTCTAAAAAATATCGATTCTCATATCGGCACAGAATACAATCGTATTCGCATAGGTGTTGGCTCTCCTAAAGAACACAACACAGATACAATAAACTTTGTGCTTTCTAGATTCTCAAAAACGGAGCTAGATGTTCTAAATCCTCAATTAGAGTTTATTTCAACAACAATAAACGAGTTAATAAACAAAGGAATAGCGCACTATTCAAATATTATCGGAATGCACAACGCCAAATAGATTATAAAAATTCTATTGCAAAACAAACCTACATCTTATATAAATCAAAAAAACAAATTAACAGGAGTAATAAAATGGGATTTAATTGTGGTATTGTTGGTCTTCCTAATGTTGGCAAATCCACTCTTTTTAATGCATTAACACAAACAATTGCAGCTCAAGCTGCCAATTTTCCATTCTGCACAATAGAACCAAACACTGGTCGTGTAGCAGTTCCAGATAAACGCTTACAAGAACTCGCAAAAATAGTAAACCCAAAAAATATTATTCCAACTCAATTAGAATTTGTTGATATTGCTGGTCTTGTTAAAGGCGCATCAAAAGGTGAAGGCTTAGGTAATCAATTTTTAGCAAACATTAGAGAAACTGATGCAATTATTCACGTTTTACGCTGTTTTGAAGATGAAAACATTACCCACGTTGAAGGTTCTGTTGACCCGATTCGTGATGCAGAAATTGTTGAAACAGAGCTAATGATTGCTGATTTAGAATCTCTTGAAAAACGCTTTGAACAAACCAAAAAGAAAGCTCAAACAGGTGGCGATAAAGAAGCTGGTATTAGAGCTCAAGTTATGGAACCAATTATAAACGCCCTAAGAGAAGGAAAACCTGCTCGCACAGCAGCTCCAGATCCATCAAATAAAGATGCATACAAACAATATCAGATGCTTCAATTATTAACATCAAAACCAGTTTTATATGTTTGCAATGTTGATGAAAATAATGCATCCAGTGGAAATGAATATTCAAACAAAGTTTTTGAAAAAGCTCTCAAAGAAAACGCAAAAGCTGTAATAATTTCAGCAGCAATAGAAGCAGAAGTTGCTCAACTAGATAGCGAAGAAGAAAAACAAGAATTTTTATCATCTCTAGGATTAGAAGAAACAGGTTTAACCAAAATTATTAGAGCTGGATATTCTCTTTTAGGTTTAGAAACATATTTTACAGCAGGAGTTAAAGAAGTACGCGCTTGGACATTCTTAAAAGGCTCAAAAGCACCTCAATGCGCAGGAATTATTCACTCAGACTTTGAAAGAGGTTTCATTAGAGCTGAAACAATCGCCTATGAAGACTTTATAAAATTTGGTGGAGAACAAGGCTGCAAAGAAGCTGGTAAAATGCGCTCAGAAGGAAAAGAATATGTTGTAAAAGATGGAGATTTATTAAACTTCTTATTCAATGTATAGCCTATGAAAGAATTACTAAAATATCATCTATATATCATTGGTTTTTCTCTTATAATAGGTTTTGCCATATACCTAAATTGGCAACTTCCCCCTAATCTTGATGAAGCAAGAGCATACACTATTGCAAGATATTTAACCCCTTTTGAAATTTTTACAATAAGTAAAACAGAAGGACACCCTTTTTTATGGTATTATGTACTAATGCCTTTTGCAAAGCTTCATCTTTTTTATCCATATCCATTATATGCTCTAAACTTAACATTTATTCTTATCGCTGTTTATTTATTTTATAAACACGCTACATTACCAACATACTTAAAATATTTCATAACACTATCTATTCCATTCCTAAAATTATACAACAGTTTTGCTAGATGCTATTCTTTAACAATAATGCTCTCTTTTATATTGTTTTATTTATATAAAAATAGACACACAAAACAAATTTTATATTTAAGTATAATCTTATTACTAGCCAACACAAGCTCTGTAGGCTTCTTTATTGCTTCCTCTTTAGGAGTAATGTTTATATTTGAAAGTATTTTTCATAAAAAATATAAAAAAGAAACCAAAGAACTGCTAATGATTATCCTTATGGGATTAATTGAATTTATCCTCATTCTTTTGCAATTTTATGGTTACAATAAAAAAATACCACAAAGCACCCCTCACTTTGGTTCTTTAACTGAAAATCTAAACTCTGCATATTTTCCACTAAATATATACATATTAATAATTATTTACATTGCAACATTCCTTATTTTCATCAAAAAAAGAAATTTTGCACCTTTCTTTTTTCTTCTTTTATCATCAATGCAACTAACATTTTTATTAACCACCATACATCAAGGTGGACTTCATCACTACTACTTTTATTACATATTCTTAATATGCGCATATTGGATAACCCCAAACCTAAACACAAAACAGCTTATTCCACTAATCATATTAAGCTTTTCACTTATTTTTAATACCAGCATGCACTATAAATATAATGATAGAACATATTTAGCAGATTTAAAAAACAGTGCTGTTAAAATAAATCAAATATTCAAAGATAAACCACAAGAAATTATAATATTTGAAGATTTTAATGGTAATATAATACAGCCATATTTATCTAAAAATATTACTTTACTAAATCAAACAGCAACTCCTTTTAATTCATTAAAAGGCCTAGAGGAATTTTTATATTTTATATACGTTCCTATAAAAAAGAAAGACATTATAAACAAAGTACAAAAAAATCCACATATGCTATTATTTAACACATGTGGACATAAAACACTTTATCATTATCAAATAGTTTTTAACCTAAAATATCGCTTAAATAAACAATATTGTCTTTACGATATAAAAGTAAACTAACTATTCAGCATCCAAAAATTCAACAGCATCCATTGCAGCCATTGCACCACTTCCAGCAGAAATAACAGCTTGTTTGTATTTTGGATCTTTCACATCTCCAGCTGCAAAAACACCTTCAATATCTGTAATAGAGCTATTTTCGTGAGTTACAATATATCCTTTATCATCTAAAATAAGATTTCCTTTAAATATATCAGTATTAGGCTTATGTCCTACAGCAACAAAAACACCGTCTAAATCAATATTTTTAACCACATCAGTTTCAACATTTCTTATCTTTAAACCTGTAACTTTTTTAGGTTCATTTTGCCCCAAAATTTCTTCAACAACACTATTCCACTCAACAACAATCTTCTTGTTACTAAGCACTCTATCTTGCAAAATTTTATCAGCTCTCAAACTATCTCTTCTGTGAACTAAAACAACTTTATCAGCTAATGTAGATAAGTATAACGCTTCACAAACAGCTGAATTACCACCACCAATAACAGCAACAGTTCTGCCTCTATAGAAAAAACCATCACAGGTTGCACACGCAGATACACCATATCCCAAAAATTCTTTTTCAGAAGGGAGACCTAACCATCTAGCAGAAGCACCTGTTGCAACAATAACAGCCTTAGCTTTATATGAATGACCATTTTCAGAACTACATACAAATGGGCGATTAGAAAAATCAACTTCAACAATATAATCATTAACAAATGAAACACCTAGATTTATTGCTTGTTGTTTCATTTTATCCATTAATTCATAACCACTAATTTCGCCAAATCCTGGAAAGTTCTCAACACTACTTGTCATCGTAAGTTGACCACCTTCTTGATTTCCAGAAACAATCATAACGCTAATTCCGGCTCTAGCTGCATAAATACCTGCAGTATATCCAGCAGGACCAGAACCTAAAATCAACAAATCAGTTGTATGTAAAGCCATTTATATCTCCCTAGTTCAACAAATTTAATGTATTTTTTTGCAAAGTTTTAATTCTTTGTAATTTACTTTCTTCATTTAACAACTCATAAAGAGCAATCAGTTGACTACAAACATTAAGAGTATCTTGATACTTATTATAAAAGCTCATTTCCTGCTTTGTCACCTCATTTAAAGCTTTTTCTAACAACATTGCTTTATCTTTTAAATTATCAGTACTTGAAGCCAAAGACATATACGCAGAAAACCTATCTCTAGTATCTTGATTTTCTACCCAATTTTCTTCAATTTTTAACATAGCATCCTTATCATTAAGATAAGAATACACTTCTCTTAACATTAATAATATTCTATTTTTTTCTTCATTACTTTTTGCATATTTTAGCGCCTGATTATAATAATCTACAGCCATAAAAAATTTATTATTATCTTGTTTATAAACCCCCTCATCATAAAACACATCACCAATTTTTATATAACACCAAAACAACACAGCCAAAACATTGTCAGAAAGTCTTCCTCCTTTATCTAGAAATTTATAAAAGTATTCTAAAACAACTCCATATTGCAAAATTTTAGCATCATTATTCAAAAAACTTTCACGTTCTTGAACCATTTTATATAAATCAACAAATTTATTTTCCGTATTTTTTATATTTAAGTTCTTTTCATTCATCAACATAAAGAACTCCTATAAATTATCTTACACCACCACTATCAATACAATAATCTTCATTATTTAATTCATATTTTCTATGAACTGGACACCTTGAGCATAAACAACCTTTATTTTCATGAATACACGTACTTTTATCAAAAGCACAAAACATTATCTCAAGATGTTTCTTGCTTTTTATTTTTTTTATATTTAGCAAATTTTCTGTTTTATTTTTATGCATACAAATTGTTGTATATGAAGGACAAATTAAACATAAACAACTTTTCATATTTTCCATTGTTTTATCAACACGCATATTTATTCTCCTCAAAAAATTATTCATAAAAATAAATATGCAAGAAAATATCTTTTACAACAAAAGATTGTTCATAAAAAAACACACAATTAGATTATATTCTTATAAATTTACCCTCAACTATTGGTGGTAAAAAATAATTTGTAACTCCTGGTAAAAATGAAATTTTATCCACTCTAGCAAACATTGGACCTCTATAACAACATTTAACCATTTCGTTTACTTTCTCTTCATCCCCACTCATCAAAATCTCAACACTACCATCATCTTCATTTCTAACCCATCCAGAAATTCCACCGATATCTTGAGCTTGCCATATAGCCCATCTTCTATATCCAACACCTTGCACTCTACCATCTATTTTTAAATAAACTTCTTTCATTACCCTACTCCAATATTTTATTAATATTATGACGTATTTGATTATTTTTATCTGCCAATTCTTGTATGTTACCCCATTGTTTTTGCTGAAAGTTTTCTTCATAAAAAGCAAGTTCAACACTCTCATCTACACTTATTTTTTTATTCATCAATAAAACAGCTAACATAACTGAACGTAATTCTGTAGCAATCATATAAATACAACTTAAAAAATCACCTTTTGTTTGCGATAAATATTTTCCTACAACATCTTGATGTGTTTTATTTCCATCGTCAATATCAAAACCTCTAGATAATTTATAATCAACACCAAGCATTTTATTAAACTCATCTATCACCTTTGATATCTGTTTTCCATACAAGCTATTTATTTCTTCATTTTCAGAACAAAACAACATTGTATCACAAAGCAAAAACTCCAATATTTTTTGCTCAAAATATTCTCGTTTTTCAACAATTTGATTTACTATTTCTCTTTCTATCATTTGTTTTGCTTACCAGCATTCCCAGAAAGTAAATTCATCAAACCTTTTGTAGTATCTTTTATTAAATCAACCCCACCATTAAGAGCTTTACCAACACTCTCTGGTGTAGATTGAACAACATTTTTAGGCTCAGGAAATCTTTTTTCAAAACCAGTTCCTTTTAATGCTGTATAACAAGGAGAGCCATCATTTTCTACAAGCATTTGAGCTCCTAAATATACAGGACCAGCTGTTGTAACACCGACAAATGCTTTTATTGCATTTGCACCATCAATTCCAACACTTGGATTACTAATCGTTCCCGTTAATTTTACTAAAGAAGACAATGCTTTTGCAATATTTGTATCTGTTAATTTACCTGCAAAAGGCTTAAACCCTATACTAACTTTCTCATTATTAAGATTTACATCACCATTTGCAACCAAAGTAAATTTATCTGCATTAAAAGCTAAACCATTAGGAAAGTTAATAACACCTTTTTTAACATCTGCTCTAACAACAGCACAATTAAGGGCTAATTCATCATTTCCTTTTGTAATATTAAGAGAATTTAATAGTTGTGAAACAATATTTCCCTTCATTAAACCAATATTGCCCAAATAAACATTGGATTTATCTACAATAATAACGCTTCTTCCATTAAGATCACCAATTAATGCTTTTTTTGTTAAACCTTTAGATGACAAATCAACATACACATCAGTTATACCACCATCTAAAATTTTAAACACATCTGAATTAACACCTAAAGCTTGTAATAATTTTAATGTATTTATTTTATTTGCATCAGATTTCAACAACAACATACCACTTTTTGCATCTAAACTTGCATCAAAATTAACATTACCATCAGCAACTTTAGCGTTTACAATATTCATATATAATTTTCCATTATTAAGAATAATATTACTCATAATGTTTTTTGCTATAAGTTTATCGCTATTTACAATTTCTTTAACATCAACTCTAGCATCAACTTGAGCTTTATCAAAATATTCATAAGGAATAACTATATCATCATTATTTTCAAGAGCATGAGCTTCTTTAATTAAACTAAATGCAACTTTTTTCTTAAAACTATCTATATCAATTTTATCAGAATTAAAAGTTGCTGTAACATTTGGTATTTTTCCTAATAAATCAGCTTTTATGTTTCCTTTAACAACATTTCCAGCCAAACTTAAAGAATTTAACACAATATCAATATTAGATAAACCGCCTTTTATATTAAAATCTAACTTTTCATTATAAAAACTATTTGCACCTAAAAATTTCTCTACCTTAACATTTCCGTCAAAACTAATATCACTTAATACATTATATAATACCATATTAGTATTAATACTAATTCCCAAAGCATTAAGCTTAGCAACAAAAGGAAATCCCATGTTAGATTCTAAATATTTTAAAGCTCCAAACGTACCTTTTCCTTCAAAAATACCATTATTAACATTAAAATTAAAATCAATATTTTCATCTTTATTTTCAGACAATTCCAAATTTTTAATGTTATACTTTTCTAATACCCCATCTTTTTTTAAGTAATTTATACTAACATTATCCAACATCACTTTTTTTATCACTAGCGAAGATAATATACTATTTCCTTCACTAGCACTAGCGCTCTTTATAATTTCAAACTTATAAGATGTTTGTTTTTTAGATGTTATACTTTTAACACTATCAAATGTCCAATTATTTTTACCCCCAGATGTTTCTTCTAAATTTATAAAAGCATTCTTTATTGCAAACATATCAACAACAACATCTTTTTTTAACAAAGGAATAAGAGCAACACCCAAATCAACACTTTCTGCACTAATCATATTTTTATTATTAGCCCAGTCAGCATTAGAAAACTCTACATTTTCTAAACTAAGAGCTGGTGAAAAAGAAACTTTTAATTTAACAGTTCCAATACTTAATTTTCTCCCTGTCGCATCATATACAATTTTTGTTAATTGGTCTTTATAAGCATTAAAATCAATCTGAGTTAAAGCTATATATCCACCAACAATAACCAATAAAAACAGACACAGAAACGCTATCAAAACAATCTTTAAAGCCTTTTTCATTAATATTACTCCTTAAAACTCAAACCCAATGTTTTCAAACTTTCCCTAAAATGATTTGGTAATTTTGCTTTTATAATCATTTTTTTACCATATATCGCTGATAAATCAATTTTATAAGAATGCAAATGAAGCTTATTAGCTAATAGTTCATTTTTTATACGCTCTTTACCATAATATTTATCATCACCTAATATTGGAATTCCCATATATTCTAAATGAGCTCTAATTTGGTGAGTTCTACCAGTTAAAGGACTAGCTTCAACTAAAGAAAACTTATCTCCAACCGTATCTAAAACTTCATATTTGGTTATTGCTGTTTTTCCTGTTTCAATAACCACAACTTTACCATCAACTTTTTCTAAAGGAGCTTTAATCTCACCAAATTCTTTAGTTATTGCCCCTCTACTAAGAGCTAAATATGTCTTTTCTAAAGTATGTTCTCTAAATGCCTTTGTCAAGGTATCCGCCATTTTTCTATTTCTAGCTAAAACCAAAATACCACTTGTATCCTTATCGATTCTATGTACAAGTTTTGGCTTCTCTTCATTACCAAATTTAAGCGCGTCTAACATCCCATCAATATGTCTAGTTGTATTTGTTCCACCTTGTACAGCAAGTCCTGATGGTTTATTTAAAACAATAATATTATCATCTTTGTAAACAACCATGTTTTCAATAAACTTAATATCTGCTTCTTGCATTTTTTCATGAATAATTGCTTTTTTTTCATTGTCAAGTGGTGGTATTCTTATTTCTTGTCCAACAGACAATCTTGTATTAGCTTCAGCCTTTACTCCATCAACTTTAATTTGTTTAGTGCGCAATAACTTTTGAAATCTACCCAAACTCAACCCTGGATAATATTTCAAAAACCATCTATTCAAACGGATTCCATCATCTACACTTTTTACTTTTACAATTTGAACACCTGACATTTGCATCCTCATACATAATTTATTTTCAAAGATACTAACCAACAAAACATTATTTTACAAGTTTAAATTACAAACAAAAAGTGGTTCTATCTCCTAGAACCTAACATTTTTATACTATTCTCAAAACAATAATTTAATCTTAAAGAGCTTTATTATTCACCACTCTTATTTCTTTGTTTTTGTTTCTCTTTGCGAAGTTTATCAAAATAATCGATTCGTTTTCTAATTTCTCTTTCAAAACCTCTATCAACTGGATTATAAAATCTTCTTCTTCCCATCTCTTCCGGAAAATAATTTTGCCCCGAAAAACCATCTTCTAAATCTTGATCGTAAATATACCCTTCTTTATATCCCAATTCTTGCATCAATTTTGTTGGCGCATTCATAATATGTTTAGGTGGCATTAAAGAACCTGTTTTTCTTGCAACATCAAAAACACTATGCATCGCTTTATAAACTGCTGCAGATTTTGGTGCTGTCGCTAAATATGCTGTTAATTGCATAATAGCCAAATCCCCTTCTGGACTACCTAATCTCTCATATGTATCAGCACAAGCTATAGCCTGCACAACAGCATTTGGATCAGCCAAAGAAACATCTTCAACAGCAAATCTTACTAACCTTCTTAAAATATATCTAGGATCTTCACCAGATACAATCATTCTCCCAACCCAATAAAGAGCTGCATCAACATCAGAGCCTCTTAAAGATTTATGAACTGCAGATATTAAATTATAATGCCCATCTCTCCCTTTATCATAAACAGGGGCACGTGAGCGAATAATCTTCATCAATTTATCTTTACCAAAAATCTCGCCCTCTTTTGCATAAGCCCAAACACTTTCTGCCAAATTTAATATATATCGTCCATCTCCATCAGCAACTTCTTTTAATAACCCCCTAGCCTCATCATCAATTGGAAGCTTCATTCCCTCTTCTTTTTCAGCTCTTTGCAAAAGTTCTTCAAAATTTTCTTCCGTAAGTCTATTTAAAACAAAAACCTGACACCTAGATAATAACGCAGCATTTAATTCAAACGATGGATTCTCTGTTGTAGCACCAACAAGTATAACCGTACCATCTTCAACATATGGTAAAAAACCATCTTGCTGAGATTTATTAAACCTATGTATCTCATCTACAAATAAAAGAGTACCTTTTCCTTGAGTAACCTTTCTATCGTGCGCATATTGAAAAACTCTTTTTAAATCAGCAACCCCTGAAAAAACAGCTGAAATTTGTTCAAAATACAAATTTGTGTGCTCAGCAATAAGTCTTGCAATCGTTGTTTTTCCACACCCTGGAGGTCCCCATAAAATAAAGGAAGAAACACGCCCAGTTACAAGCATTCTTCCCAAAGGACTATCCTCACCCAAAACCTGTTCTTGTCCAACAACGTCTTGGATTTTCTTTGGTCTCAACCTATCAGCTAGTGGGCGTTTTACCCTATTTGAAAACAATGTTTCTATCATTTCTATCTTCTTTTATTATTAAAGTTTAATTCTCTATAACACAAACTAAAAAAAGCTACAACCATAAAATCATATAGCACTTGACTATTCTTAATAAAGTTATACTATTGCGCATAAATAACAATTATTTAGGGAAGAAAAATGAGTTTTAAAGATTTAGGTTTAAGCAATCACACTATTCACGCAATTGAAGATTTAGGTTACAAAGAACCAACAACCGTTCAAAAAGATGTTATTCCATCAATTCTTGCTGGAAAAGATATTTTTACAATAGCACCCTCTGCTTGTGGTAAAACTTGCTCATATATTTTCCCATTAGTTGACATTATATCTAAAAAAGAAGGTCAAAATATTTTAATTATCTCTGCTGATAGTAAGAGCTCTGTTAATATTTCAGATAAATTATCCATTTTTAATCGCTATCATGAAGAAACATCTGAAGATGAAAATGAAGCAAACGTTATCATTGGTTCACCAGATTTATTAGTTGAAAACCTAAACGAAGAAAAAATTGATTTATCTAATATAAATATTTTAATTGTTGATGACATAAACCTTATCAAAAAAAATCGCCAACTAAAAAATCTTGATAAAATTCTTGAACTTCTTCCATCTGATAAACAAAACATCGTGTTTACAACTCGTCGCTCAAAAGAAACTCAAGATACTCTTGATAAAATCTTAAAAACTCCAGCAGAAATTAAAATAGATAAAAACAAAGAAAGCGAAGTAACAGAAGTTCAACAAAATGAACCTGTTGCACAAAACACACCTCAAACAAACAAAGAAAAAGAACAAAAACAAAAACCAGAACACCACTCAAAAAAAGATAGAGAAAAAAACTATAAAGAAATACCAAATATTGATAAAAAAGCTCTTGAATTATCTAAAAAACACAAAATCTTTGGTCACAGACCACCTGCATTTTTGTTAGCTGATTGCAAAATAGTAGATGAAGCTGAATAAAAAAATACTTGCGCTATTTTTTTCAAAGATTTATACAAAATAAAAATATTAACCTAATAAAAACCATGGAGATATAAATGGCAGGACATTCACAGTTTAAGAATATTATGTATCGCAAAGGCGCACAAGACGCTAAAAAAGCTAGAGTTTTCGCAAAACTAGCTCGTGAAATTACAGTTGCTGCAAAATCTGGACTTCCTGAACCAGATAAAAACCCACGTTTAAGACTTGCAATCCAAGCTGCTCGTGCAGAAAGTATGCCAAAAGACAACATTGAAAGAGCAATCGCTAAAGCTACACAAACAGCTGGTGGTGCAGATTTTACAACAATGCGCTACGAAGGTTTTTCTGCCAACAAAACAGCCGTTATTGTTGAGGCTTTAACAGATAATAAAAATCGCACAGCAAGTAACGTTCGTTCAATTTTTGGTAAACGTGGTGGCGCAATGGGTGAAACAGGTTCTGTATCTTTCAACTTTGAACGCATTGGTTACATTGAATATCCTCTAGCTGTTGCAGATGCTGATACAATGTTTGAAGAAGCTCTAAACGCTGGCGCAAACGAAGTTATTTCAGAAGATGAAATTCATGCAATTGAAACTCTTCCAGATGACCTATCTGCTGTAACAGAAGCATTAGAACAAAAATTTGGCACACCATCAGCTTCTCGTCTTGACTGGAAACCAACTGTTAAATCTGAAATTACAGACCTAGAAACAGCTAAAAAATTCTTAGAATTCATTGATGCACTAGAAGAAGATGAAGACGTACAACACGTTTATCACAATGCAGAAATCTCTGAAGATGTAATGGCTCAATTAGAGGCAGAATAAATGAGAATTTTAGGCCTAGACCCAAGTATATCATCAACAGGTTGGGGCATAATAAATGTTGAACAAAACCGTTTGTCCTATGTGGCAGACGGTTTTATTACAACATCCACCAAATTACCATTATCCGAGCGTCTTCATATTATACATAACGAATTACAAAAAGTTATAGAGCAATACAAACCAGATGAAGCATCTATTGAAATTACATTTCTAAATTCAAATCCAGAAACCTCTCTAAAATTAAGTATGGCACGTGGTGTTGTTTTTCTCATGCCATCACTTTACAACATACCTTTATATGAATACGAACCAACCAAAGTAAAAAAAGCTTTAACAGGCGTAGGTCGAGCAGATAAAACGCAAGTTGAAACAATGGTAAAAGTATTGCTCCCAGGGTGTAAACCCAAAAACAATGACTCATCTGATGCTCTAGCCATAGCCATCACCCACGCAAACTTAAGAAATTCTTTGAATTTGCAAAAAGCTTAAAAAAGGAGAGTAAAATCTCCCCTTTTTATATTTTAACAAAATTTAGCATCATCTATTATTTTGCATAAAATTTCTAAACATTAAATTATTAGTACTACCTGCTCTTGCTTTGTTGTGATGTGCAAGCACACTTTGACGCATTGTTTCATCAAGTTCTGTAATATTTGCAAATCTATTAACCAAACCAATGCAATATTTAGTATTTTCAGGATGTTTCTCTACAATTTTAGAACAAACGTCAATCATTCCATTATTTGCACAATTAAATTTAATTTCACTTAATTTTGCAATAGAAACAACTTTGTCCATGTGAGAAAGAAATTCTTTAGAAAGCTCTTTATCTTCTAAACATAAAGTTTTTGCAAGATCTTCCTTAAACAAATTATCAACCCCTTTATCTCTCAAACTGCTTGTTGTTATTTTACCAGTTAATTCATCTAAAATCTCTTTTCTACAAATATAGCAACAAGTATGGCCTTCTTTTTGACTTACTCTATTGTTTTTCATTGCATTATAAAACCCAAGAGCCTTATTATTTAAAACAAACCTATCCTCTGGCTTTACCATTTCAATAACATCTTTAACAGCATCACTGCAAGTCCACGCAAGTCCCGGATATTTTTTTATTATTTCAGTACATGCATCTATTAATTGTGTATTATCCTCACTAACTGAGCCATAATAATGCTTCACATTTACAATCTTTTGTCTTAAATGGTTAACAACTATTGCCGCATCATCACGGTTCAACAAACTAACATCAGCTACTTCAAACCCTGTACCATCTTGTGATTTTTGATTTTTATCAAACCCCAAAACAATATTCTGTTCTGTTAAACGTTCTATAAAACTATCTACAAATCTCATAACAACCTCCTCTTTATTGCTACATAAAAAAATTATACCACAATACCACCCCAAAGTCAATAAGGATAAACACGGATAAATTATAAGAAATTCTTTTAATTATAAAGTATAATACATACAAAAAAGCACCATCTTCATCAGATGGCGCTTTTTTTAGATACCTATACAGCTTTCTCTTCCATTAACTCTTTTAACTCTTCAAAGACTTCAACACTCTTTTCGCTAAAATTATCTTCAAAAGCAAGAGTATTATCTACTTTAACTTTTAAAAAATATATTTCTTTAACTACATTGTTTTCATTTTGCATCATCATCAAATCTTCACCATCTTTAAGCAAAGTTCTAACTTCATATACAATATTTTCTAAAATATATTCTTCATGGTTTTCATCAGTTAATATAACTGTATTTTTACCATCATATACAAATTCAATAAACTTTTTACCTAAATCATATAATTCTAACGCAATCCTATCGTTTTTTACAAAAAACACACCTCTATCAATACTAATCATTTCTACATTCTCCTATACTATGAATTAAAAGAGCATTACCTTCTTCTACTTTACCAGTAATTCCTGCTGTTTTTTTAGCAGAAGGAGATGCGTTCGTTTTTTCATTACTTTTATCATTTTGAACATCTTTAGCATTTTCAACATCTTCACTTCTATCAGCAACTTTACCCTTTATTTTTTCATTATAATATTTTACTGCTGCTGCTGTTAATATTGAAGCGCCTGCTGCAGCTAATGGTGGATTAAATGTTTCCATACCAGCAATCATAGCTACCAAGCCTGCTGCCATAGTACGTTTAGGATGTTTATCTAAAAATGAACCAAAGTCTTTAAAATGACCTTTAACATTCTTCATATTATTATCCGCAGCGGTCTTAATTCTTTCTTTAAATCTATCAAAAAGACCTTTTCCTGCTTCGTAAGAAGTAGCATCTTCTTTGAAACTATCCGCAATATTATTATGATCAGGTTCATTTGCAGTAGGTCTACTATATAAATCAACATGTGGCTCTGGGATATATGGGCGACCTGAAAGTTCAGCATCTAGCTTATTAACGTTATCACCCATTTTTCTCTGTTGTACAGATTGATATCCACAAATTTCATATGATGCAACAATTGAATCTCTAAATAGAGATTTATCTTCTTCACTACCATATGTTGCACATCCTGTTGTCATTAGTTTTTCAGAAAAACTTAATATTTCTTCAGGAGACATTTTACCTATACTTGCTAAATTATGCATTTTATATGCCATGTCAGCTTCTCTTGAATGATTTATTACATTAGGATTTTTTTCTTTTTTTGCCATATAATCATCAAACATAGCATTCAAATCTTCATAATTATCAATGTTTTTTATATCTTTATTACTCTTTTTATCTAAAACACTCAATTTTAAACGAGACAAACCTTCTAAAATTTCTTCATTTTCACCAATAACTGAAGCATATGCTTCCCCTGCTTTAAGAATTTCATCAACTTTATCATCACTTAAGTTTTTCTCAGAAAGCTTTGCTATCAAATCATCAAATACACTCATTATTTTTCTCCTTATTATTATACAAAAAAAATCCACAAACTATCGTTTGTAGACTTTTTTATTAGTTCTATTATTTTTTCTATCAGCGTTTATAGGTGTGTGTGTGTGTGTGTGTGTGTGTGTGTGTGTGTGTAGAAAACCAACGATTCCCACACTTTATAAAACCACAATTTAAAACAAAACTACACATCACAATTCATTACTCCTATGCAACACACATACCACTAAATCATAAATTTTTAGTTAATGTAACCTTTTATCATACAAAAAAGGAGGCTTTCGCCTCTCTTATTTTACATATCTGCAATAACTTCCATACTAACAATAATATCTGGGTCATGAACCATGCCACTATATCCACCACCTTTTTTGATATTATCTACATATTCCATACCGCTAATAACTCTACCCCATACAGTATATTGACCATCCAAATGTGGAGCATCTTCAAAACAAATAAAGAATTGACTATCAGCAGAATCTGGATGCATTGCTCTTGCCATAGAAACAACACCACGAGTATGAGGAACTCTGTTAAACTCAGCTTTTAATTTTTTACCACTACCACCAGTACCTGTTCCTAAAGGGCAACCGGTTTGAGCCATAAATCCTTCAATAACTCTATGGAACTTCAAACCATTATAAAAACCTTCACGCACAAGTTCTTTAATTCTTGCAACATGATTAGGTGCTACATCTGGTAACATTTCAATCACAACTTCACCATCTTTTAATTTTAAAACCAATGCATTTTCAGCATCTTCAACATTATATGAATGTTTCATCTTTTTTCCTCTCGTTTCACTAACTTCTAATTTTTTAGTTTCTTCAACACCAATACTTTTAGTATTGCTTTTATCTAAAGCCTTTGTATCACTTTTAGCTAAAACTTCCACCATTGTTACTCCCTCAAAAATTATAACAAACATTAAAACTAAGATTATATTTAGGAATTTATTTCTCATAATTCAACACCCAATCAATACGTTCTTTTGCAATTAAATTTTTAGGATAAAACTTATCAATTTCCTCTAATCTAGATTTTAAACCACATCCATTAGCTATCTGAATAGCAAGGCCAGGACGAGCATTGACCTCTAGCATCATCGGTCCTCTATTTTTATCCAAAACAATATCTGCACCCAAATAACCAAGCCCTGTCATATCATATGCAAGCGCTCCAATTAAAAGATGTTCTTTCCAAAAAGGAACTTTCAAATCTAACAAATTAGCCCCTGTATCAGGATGTATCAAAATCGGTTTATTATGCATTACAGCATTAAGAGTTGCACCAGTTTTAACATCTAACCCAACACCAACAGCTCCTTGATGAAGATTTGCTCTTCCGCCGGATTCTTGAGTAGCTAATCTCATCATAACCATAGCAGGATATCCTTTGTAAACAATAACCCTAACATCTGGCACACCATGATAGCTAAAATTCTTAAATACATCACTAAATATAACAGCTTCCTCAATCAAAGCCACATCATATTTTCCACCAAGACTAAACAATCCACTTAACGTATTAGAAACGTGTTGATACACATCCTTAAATGTTAATCTATCGCCTGATGCACTATAAAAAAACTCACCATCATATTCTTTAATAACCAACACACCTTTGCCACCACTTCCATGCGCTGGTTTAATAACAAATGTTTTATATCCTTTTACAATATCTAAAAGATTTTTAACCTGATATTGATGTTCTATAATACCAATCATCTTTGGTGTATTTATGTTTACTTCATTTGCTAACTTTTTAGTTTTAACCTTATCATCAACAAGCGTATATAATGAACGTTTATTACATTTAGCAATTACCGAATAATTGCGATCATTCATACCTAGAACACCCTGCTCTTTAAGTTTTTTAGCTATTCTAAACCACTCAAACATTTACTTTCCCTTACTAACTAATGGAGCAAAACGAGCCAGCTCTGTTAATCTATATCCAGTATATGTACCAAGCAACATCACAACAAACATAATCACAATATTAAACTCATTAAAAGCAAACATAAAGTGACGAACAAATTCATTACTAATTACAAAATATGTAACAACAGCTGTCATCAATGTATTAAAAATCTCTTTTATAGTATTTTTTGCGCCATCTTCTTCCCATGTAATAGAAGCTCTTTCAATAATCCACGCAGTAATAATGATAGGAAAGAATATAGCAGAACTAATAATTTCATAATTCAACCTATACCCAATAATTGTTAATACTTGAATTAGTAAAATAACAAAAATAACAACAAAAGATATTCTAGGAACAAGCAATAGATTCATCCTTGCAACAACACCCCTCATCAAAAGACCTAAGAATATCATAACTGAAAAGCATGCCAATCCAGAAACAAAACCTGTTTTAACCAAAGCCATTGCTAACAACATTGGAGTAAATGTTCCCATTGTTGAAACACCAATAACATTACGCATAATAACCACTACTAAAATTGCAAGAGGAAAAATCATCAACCACTTTAATGTATTTTGTTCTAAAACAGGCAAAGAATATACAGAATATTCGAATGGCAACACCCATCCAGAATTGCTTCTAGCTCTATATTCAGCCATTTTTAAAGGAGTAGCGACTGATTTTAAAACAGAAAATCTAACCTTAGAATCTTCCCCACCAAAAACATCTAACTGGGAAACGCCTCCCCTTTGAAAAACAATCCAATTCTCTGGTAACCCAATCTGGGCACTTCCTAAATCATATAAAGACCATTTATTATCATAAAAAGCCTCTATCATTATTTCCGTTTGTTCAGTTTTTTTGCCTTCTTCTAATTTAAGCGCCCTAACAATACGCGCTGGTATTCGCTTAAAAGCAAGAACATTAATCATTTTCTCTGCAAACTCTTTTTGAGTATGTTTCATTGGTAAAACCAAACTCATTGTAGGATTAGCAACTTCTAAATTAACAGCTTTTATTGCACGTTGAATTTTATTTCCTTCTTGTAATTCTGCTAATTCCCAAATTTTTAACATCATAAATTCTTCTTCTTGAGAAAAAATAGGACGTTTCATTTTTTGAGGTTTTTCAAGCTCAATAACACCGCTTTCTGCATCAAAAATATTCAAACGATAATAAACGTTTTGTTTTCCTTTTTTGTTTTGTCCTTTAAAAACGATTCTACTTTCTTTCTTATCATGAAGAATCTCATATCCTTCACCAACAATTTCTTCACTTAATATTTCAAAACTATCTTTATTATTAGGAATAGCTAAACTAACTTCAACATTATCACTAATTGGTTTAAAAGAAATTTTTGCATCAACTGTCCATACATCCGTTGTTTTTTTAGGCGAAAAAGTAAATCCCCAATATTTAACTTTATAAAAAGAGCAATATCCCGCATATAAAATTGATAACAATAATAAAAAAAACAAACTTTTTCTTACTGAAAACAAATTTCTTAAAAACTTTTTCATTAGTCAATCCTTAAATTAGTTCAACGTATATGATGTTGATGTATCAACAATAAACCTTCCCGTTAAAATATTTCGTCCTATTAAACCCTGATAATCAAAACTTTCTCTATCTGCTAATGAAAAGAAAGCATTAAAAACCTCTTTACCCATTTTAACTTCCATTTTCACAGCTTTTCTTCTTTCATCATCACCCATTCTTTTTACCTTAAAAGAACGTTCAATTTTTTTCTCAAAAACATGCTCCTCTTTTGTTTTTCTATTTACAAGCTTAAAAGTAACCCAACGTTCTCCATCTCTTTCAAAATAAACTACATCTTTAGCGTCAATAGATGATGTTGTAGCCCCTGTATCAATTCGCGCTAAAAAAGGAGATTTCATTGGTAAAAAATAAATAGGCTCAACCTCACCAATTATAGGTAAATGAGCTTTTTTAACAACAATTTCTTTTGTTGTTTGAACATTATGAACCACTGCCGGCACAACAACTTGTTTTGTTTGACAAGATGACACCAATAAAATTAAAATCATTAAAAGTACTTTTTTCATTTTTTATCCCAAAAGAACGTTCCAAACATCGCTAAATAATATACTTCTTTTTAGCAATAAACACTATATTTTTCTAATAATACACAAGCAATCTTGATTTTTTTATACTATTTTTCCTATACACTGTATTTAAACATTGTTACAAAAAACAACCCACTTTTTTTATAAAGGGGGTTGTTTCGCTATTTTAGGTATCTATAACGATGTATTTAAAAATAAACCGTAGCTCTCAAACTAGTTGCAACACCATAATCTGATTTAGAATTTAGTGCCGGATTTATATATAACTGAACATCTGGTGTTATTGCAATATAATCACCAAATCCCCACGTCCAAAAAGCCTCAACCACTTGCTCTGCCTTGTGTGAAATATTTTCACCAACAGCTTTCTCATCTATTTTATTATAAGCATATGCAAGACCAATTTGATCAAGCTCATTTCTATTTAAAGGGTTATTATAAACACCACCTAAAACCCATGATTGCCTAATCTCTTCAACGTCTCCACTTGTTTCATTTATTCGCGCAAAAACACTCAATTTATCACCAATATTTTGCGACAAATTCAAAGACCAACCATTTGTTGTTTGAGGTTGTTCTTTAACCCCTGGTTGATTATATACCAACAAAGAAATTTGAGCATCTCCCACTCCTTTTATTGTGGGAGCATATTCAACAAACCCAAATGTTGTATAGTGATTTTCATGTATTTTATTAATGCGAATACTTGATGCATCAATATTTGTTCCATCTTGCCCACCAAAAGCAAATGTCCATTCGCTATTTGGATTTATTTGAGCATATAAACCCAGGCCAGCTTGAGTATAAGAAGCTGATGCGTTTTGAGAAAAACTTTCATTCAAAAAATTAACTTGCTGATTTGCATCATAATCCGTTCCATCAAAATTATACAAAGGAAATTGACCAACACCAACACTCAGCCATTTCCACTTTCCTCCAAACTGATGCGTATAATACAATTCATTAAATTCATTATCATTATCTGGATAATCATTTATTGGTGTAACAAAACCTGAATTATTTGCTAAATCATTAGCGTTGTGATTTCCATATCTTATAACAGTATACGCAAAATTCAACACCCCTACACCATTTTCATTATTAACAACAGTCCACTCAAAATTAGGATACAAATAAGCTTGAAAAGCATTGTCTTTTCCACTTGGACTACTTCTTTGTAACAAAGTGGATACATCAACACTATAATCAAAACTATATTTTTTATTTAGCTCATTTTTAAAATCTTGATAATTATTCCATAAAACTCCGGAAAACGCATTATTTGCCATAAATAAACAAACAAATAACACCAAAAAACTTCTATATTTTTTCATATCTTATCCTTTGGTTATATAATAAACACCATGGATATATCCTTTAATTTTATGAAAAAAAGGGGGCAGTATAAAAAAAGCACTTGAAGGAATACACAAATACATTAAAATACACAAAAAAGGGAAACAAAATGATAGCAAAATTAAAAGGAATTATTGAAAACATAGGTGAAGACTGTTGCATTATAGATGTCAACGGTGTTGGTTATCTGGTTAATATGTCAGCTCGTTCACTTTCAAGATTAAAAACAGGTGAACACGCATCTCTTCTAATTGAAACAATTATTAAAGAAGATAGTATAACCTTGTTTGGATTTGAAAATCCATGGGAAAAGGAATGGTTCAACACCTTAACAAAAGTTCAAGGTGTAGGAGGCAAAGTTTGTCTTGCAATATTAAGCGCTTTATCCCCATCGCAATTATCCCAAGCAATATCAGCCCAAGATAAAAGCTCTTTTGTTAGAGCAAATGGTGTTGGTCCAAAACTTGCTGCTCGTATTGTTACCGAATTAAAAGATAAAATTGTTACTATTCCCGTTGAGTATCTAACATCTTCCCCATCTATAATTTCCTCAGATGAACAAAAA
>CAJGCO010000013.1 GCA_904501925.1 uncultured Alphaproteobacteria bacterium
ACTTATTACAAGCAATTGCAAGAGTTAATCGTGTATTTGATGGTGATGCTGGCAAACAAAGCAAAACTGCTGGTTTGATTGTTGACTACTCTAAAAATGCTAAAAACCTTAAAAATGCTTTAGAGTTATTTTCTAACTATGCGCCTAAAGATATTGAAAATGCATTGTTAGATGCTGATAGCCAAATTTTTGTGTTGAAGAGTATTTTTGAACGTCTGCATGATGTGTTTAGAAATATCAAAGATGTTAACAACACCAATGCTTATATTGAGTTTTTGAAAGATCATGAAAAAGAAAGAGAAGCTTTTTATGATGATGTAAATAAATTTATCAAGCAATTTTCGGTTTGTTATTCGTTGTATGATTTTCATGAGAAAATAGATACAAATGATTTGCTAACTTATAAAAAGGACTTGAAAAGGTTTATTGAAATTAAGAAAACAACACAGTTAGCTATGGCTGAAAAAGTTGATTTTTCGAAATATAAAGACCAGATATTGAAATTGTTGGATAAATATGTTACCGCAAAAGATGTTGAGGTGCTTTCAAAAGAAATCAGTTTATCTAACATGTATGAATTTAACCAATATATTGAAGATCAAAAAAATGGCTTATCAGATAAGTCTAAAGCTGATGCAATACTCGCTCAAACCAAAAAGGTTATTCAAGAAAAATATCATCAAGATGAGGCTTTTTATGGTAAATTTAGCGAGTTAATTGATAAATTGCTTAAAGATTTGAAAAATGCAAAAAAAGAAGATTTAGAAGCTTTGCTTAACCAAGCTAAAGATTATCAAAAAAATGTTACGGATTATGTTGATAGTGATATTCCTGAAGAAATAAGAGCTGTAAAGATTTATCACCCATTTTATCGTAATATTAAAGACTTTTTCAAATCAACAGGCGATGGATATGGTGAAATTGTTGAACATATAGTTGATATTATCAAATCTAAAAAAGTTGTAGATTTTCAAAATAACACAAGTGTAAAAAGAGATATCCTTTTTGCTATTGAAGATTATTTGTTTGATGAGGTTGAAGAAGATTTATCGGCATCAGTAGTTGAGCAAATTGCACAAACTGCATGGAACTTGGCTATTCAAAATAAGGATATGCTCTAATGTTTGAAAATTATGATTTTAGAATAATTAAAGAAGACAGGAAATCTTTATCTGCGGAGGTTTATCCTGATTTTCGAATAATTATAAAAGCTCCAATTCAAGCAAAAGATTTTGAAATTGATAATTTTATCAAAAGAAAAACATTATGGATTGATAAGCAATTATCATATTTTAAGCAATTTAATGCTCCTGAAAATAAAATTTATGAATCAGGAAGTTCTACTCTTTACCTTGGACGTCAATATCAGGTTATAATTGAAAAAGCAGCTCTTAAAAATGTTGTAAAGCTATCTAATAATAAAATTTATGTTTTATCATCTGCACCTCAAAAGATTGATGAAATAAATAAAGCATTTCAAGAGTGGCTTGTGAAACGAGCAGAAATTATTTTCAATGAGCGTCTTAACGAATGCATTAAGGCTTTTCCAGATGTAGAAAAACCAGTATTAAAAATAAGAAAACTTAATAAACGTTGGGGAAGCTATTTGAAAAAACACGAAATTGTTTTGAATCCCGAATTAATAAAGGCTAGCAAAAAATCAATTGATTATGTCATTTATCATGAGTTATGCCATATTTATTATGATAGACATACAGAAGATTTTTATAACCTACTATCAATCAAAATGCCTAATTGGAAGCAAGTAAAACAAAATTTTGAGTTAAAATTACTAAGTATTTAGGAGTTAAAAAACAACAATGATTAAAGTTTTATTTGTATGTTTGGGAAATATATGTCGGTCGCCGATGGCACAGTTTGTATTTAAGCAAATGGTTGAAGATCGAGGTCTGTCCGATCAGTTTGAAATAGATTCTGCCGCCACCGAGGGATATAATGAAATGTGTCATGCAGGCATTCACTATGGCACTCGGGATATATTAACAGCTATGCAGGTTCCTTTTGAAGAACATTATTCTCGCCGCATTCGTCCTCGTGATTATGCTTATTATGATTATATTTTGGCGATGGATGACAGCAATATTGAATACATTCAATCTATCGTTGGCGTTGATACAGATAACAAAATCCACCGCTTACTCGATTTTGCAAACAAACCTCGCAATATCAAAGACCCTTGGTACACCGGCAATTTTGATGAAACCTATTGGGATATCGTTGAAGGTTGTGATGCATTTTTGAAGTATTTGAAATTGTAAATCTTGTGAATTTATAAACTAAAGCTTATATATACTTATATAAACGAAAGATTAGGAAATAATAAAATGAGTAATGAGATTGCAAATATAATTAATAATTGGATTGATAAAACAGATTGGATTGGACACATTATTACCTGCTTATCTGTATTCATTGGTGCTTATTTTGCTTATATATTTGCTAATCGACAAGAGAGACAAAAAGATAAAAAATTAGAAATCGATAATTATTATACTTTTTGGAATAAAGTGGCTTTATCTCTAAATAATTTGTTTATTTATAAAGAAGTTTATATGGATAGGATTAAACAAGCTTTTGAGAAAGATGATTTTAAGGAAGCATTACAAACTTCTTATATACCAGATTGCGATTTTTCGTTTGATGAAAAAGCGTATTTTTTAAATACGTATAACAGGTGTTTTTTGACAGAATTAGCGCTACTATCAAAAATAAATGATGCAGCAATAGAGGAAATAAAAAGCCATTATCAAAATGTTTTTGAAGTGTTATACGCTTTTGAGAATAAAAAACGAGTTTTCCCAGAAAAATATGAGTTATTAAAGAGACGTTTTATATCTTTTTATAACGAATTTGAGCATCTTTGTGCTAGAGCATATTATATTAATAAGGAATTCACTAAAGGTTTTGAAAAATATTTTAATCTTTATTGCTATGAAGGAGTAACAAACAATTTAGAGTTTGAATCTAAAATAAATGAACGAATTAACAATAAAGAGAATATTCAATATATAAAACAAAGAGAAGTCATGTTTGATGTGTATTGGCAGATTGATTCCAATATTTATTGTCTTATTTGCTTGTATATAAGGAAACTGAAGTATTCTATTAAGAGACTAATCAACTTTTTCAAAATACCTAAGATATGCAAAAATTGTCGTTGTCGCAAAATTAATGTTAAGAAAAAATAATTAGTATTATAGGCATGTAGGTTTATAAATCTTTCCTTTTTTGGAGATCAGTTTTTAGTTTATTTTCGCATTGTTTGTATTTAGCAACCATTTGTTCTAATTTATGAGCTAGACGATTGATTTCGTATTTATATTTAAGTGGTTGCGCTGAGGTGTTAAATCTGCTAAGTCGTCTGTCCAGTCTATCAAGTACTCTAATTGCGTGGTTATAAACCATTGGCATACTGACTTTATGATTAGGTGGAATGTCATTATAATTTTTCATTTTCTACTCCCATATATCGGCAATAACTTGAACCGGAAGGATCAACATAAAGCGTTGGCTTGCCTTGGCATTCTATAGCGACTACTTTGCGGTGTCCAAAATCATCATAACCACCTTTACCGGATAAGAAAATATAGCTGTCTAATGGGCGTTGGCAGAGAGCCTCATACCAAGTTGGTGGTAGATTGACAGTTTCTTCAATCAAGACCTCTTCAGCCTCATGTGTATACTTTTTGCATAAAGTTTTTACTTCTTCAAAATCCGAAGGTTTTCGCACCATATAAACTTTAACTGTTTCCATAATGACTCCTTTCGTTACAAGACAATGAATGCTTGGAAAAACGAAGAAGTCCAGTCAATTTAAGAAAAAATAGTGCTAGAACCTTGTAATTTATAAAACTTTAGGTTATGCTTATATAACTTATTTACTATTAACTTAAATTGAACAAGGATAATAGATGTTTAATATTGGAGATGTTGTTGTTTTAAAATCAAATCCATCTAAAATTGGAACAATTCATGGTGCTTCGAAAATAAGATTAAACAGAACAATTTGGCCCATCAAATTTAATAATGGCATTTTACAACAAATTCCGGAAGATCAATTGGAATTGCAGCAAACAATAGAAAGCTATACATTACCAGATTTAATTGGTATGAATAAATTCTCATCAGCTAACGATGTTCGCCAAGTTATAACACAAACAAGAATCAATGGAAATCTTAGTAATATCATATATAGTATGGATGTTACCAATACAGATTTTTATGCATATCAATTTAAACCAGTATGTAAAATTATAAACTCTCCATCTAATTCTATTTTAATCGCTGATGAAGTTGGTTTAGGTAAAACAATTGAAGCCGGGCTTATTTGGACTGAATTAAAACAACGATATGATTTTAAAAGATTACTTATTGTTTGCCCAAAAGTTTTAAGTGAAAAATGGCGTGTAGAATTACGAAATAAAATTGGTGTAAAAGCAGAAATTGTCAAAGCATCTGATGCTGTTAAAAGAATAAACTCAGATGAGGATTTTGCTTTAATTTGTAGCATTCAAGGAATGGCTTCCGAACAAATACAAGCAGAACTAGCAAAATACTATGAAGATGATAAAGAACTAATTGATATGCTTATTATAGATGAGGCTCATTATCTAAGAAATTCAGAAACAAGAGCTCATAAGTGCGCTAACCTCTTAAGAAAAATTTCTGATTATGCTGTTTTTCTATCTGCAACTCCAATTCAAAATAAAACGGATGACCTATTCTCTTTGGTTAATATACTAGACGAAGATCATTTTCCTATCCAAGAATATTTTGATAGAATGCTAAAAAACAATGAACAATTAGTTCAATTACGAAAAAGATTAATTTCTTCTCGTTTAAATAATGATGAAGTTATAGAAGCTTTAGAAAATATTCAAGCTTCAGATCATTTTGGTATAATGAGGGATAGCAAACAATTAGAAAGCCTTATTCAAAAACTTAAGAAAAAACAAGCTCCCATAGGGCTCAAAGAATCACAAGAAATTGCATATGAATTAGATGAAATAAATTCCATTGGATACATTTATAATAGAACAAGAAAAAGAGATGTTCATGAATTCAGAGCTGTTCGAGAAGCAATTCCTGAAAAAATAGAAATGAGTATATATGAACAAGAATTATATGATACAGTTACTAAATCTATTCATGAGTACGCTGAAAATAATGTTATGGGAGCTGGTCCTGGTTTTACCCTTTTTCTATTATGTCAACCGCAACGAATGTTAACAAGTTGTTTATATTCAACTTTACAATCTTGGAAAGAAAAAAATGCGAATATCTATAATGAAGATGTAGAAAACATAGATGAAGAAAAACTGCCTAGTGACTTTATGAGAGCCATATACGACAAAATATCAAAATTCAAGTATGAAAAAGAATTGCTCAAAAATGATACCAAATTTGAAAGACTTTTAGAAACAATAAAAGATATGCAAGCAAAGTATCCCGATGAAAAAATTGTATTGTTTTCTTCTTTCATACCAACTCTAGAATATTTACATACAAGATTACATGAACATAATATAGATTCTATACTTTTAACTGGAAAAGTTAAAAGTAAAGATGAAGTATTATCCAAATTCCAAAAAGATGAAAATATCAAAATACTATTGGCATCTGAAGTTGGTAGTGAAGGTGTAGATTTACAGTTCTGTCGCTTACTTATAAACTATGATCTTCCATGGAATCCAATGAGAGTTGAACAACGTATAGGCCGTCTTGATCGTATAGGACAAAAATCTGATAAAATACTCATATGGAATTTATTTCACGATAGTACTATTGATGCTAGAATTTACGAAAAATTATATACAAAATTCAATATTTGTACCAGTGTTTTAGGTGATTTTGAAGTTGTTCTTGGCGACATGTTTAAACAATTATCATTAAACTTATTACTATTGTCACCTGAAGAACAAAGCAAAAAGATCGAGCAGACTGAACGAGCTATTATAAATAAAAAAATTGAAAATGAAAAATTAGAAAGCAGTGCGGCTGAACTTGCTGCATATGGTGATTACATTTTGGAACGAATACAAGCAGAACAAGGAAAAAAAATCACAGCAAAAGATTTATCTTCTTATGTTCTTGGAACGATAAGAAAGCTTTATCCGACGGTATTATCTAGTAAAACACACAATGAAAATGAATACACTATTTCATTTCCCGTTAGTTTTGCCAGTGATTTTTCGCAGTTCTGTGAACGAAATGGATATGGTTCTCACTCTAAAATATTACAAAACTATTCAAATATAATATGTTCTTTTAATAATAAAATAACAGCATCATCTCCTAATTCAGAAATTATAAATCAGACACATCCTATCATTAAATTTTTACGTGAAAAAATAAAAGACATTGATTTTTCAACATATCCTTGTGCGGCCATACGTATTAAAGGAGAAAATAAAGGGGAATATTTAATTGGCGCTTCATTTGTATCTGCCCAGGGAATAACTCATTATGCTAAAATACTATACTCAGGATATGATTTACATTCAAAAAAGACGATTTCAGATGATTTATCAGAGGAATTGATATTGAGAGCTGTCTCTGATGGACTAGATTGGACGGATCGTGGTGGAATTAATTATCAGGAACTTGAAACTTTAGCATCGGAAATTCTAGGAATAAATGAAGAAAAATATGATGAAGAAATTCAAAAAATAGAAAATAAAAACTTCGATCGCGCTGAATTACAGAAAAAGACAATTGAAAATCACTTAGAAGATAAACGTAACAAATTTAATATGCTACGCGAAAAACTTATCAGTGAACATAAAGAAAAAATGATACCTGCAAACGAAGGAAAATTCCGAAAAATGGAATCTAATCTATTATTGAAACTAGAAAATATAGAAAAAAACAAACAACTTATCTATGATAAAGATGATATTTGTATGGTCCTTTTAAAAGTGGAGTAACAAATGGAAAAAGAAATTTTAGATTTATGTATTGGTTTGGATATAGGAACATCAACTACTAAAGTTGTGATACATCCTCTTTTTGCAGATGATAGTTTTTTTGTTGTGGACTTCGAAAAAGATAAAACCGAAGATGCAACTTACCTACTTCCTACAAAACTCGCTATAAATCTTGAAACGAAACAATTTGAGTTACCTCTATATAGAATAGAACAAGAAATTCCTAGTTTTTTTGAACGGTTGGCAAGTAAATTTTCAAAGGTTTCTATTAGTGAGAAAACTCATAAACAGAAAATTTTAGAAAATCTAAAAGTAAATTTTATGAATAACGAAGAAAACTCAGCAGATTACCTAAGGGTATTTATTGCTCTTGTTATACAATATTCTAAAGAATGGTTTGTAAAAAAATATAGCAATAGAGACTTTATGAAAAACAAAGAAATCATATGGTCAATTAATATGGGAATTCCATCTGCTAAATTTAGTTCTACAGGAGATAATAAAAAATATTTAAACCTTCTTAAAACAGCATATAATTTGTCAAAAAAATCAAAGATAGATTTAAACAATTATAAAAAGATTGATAATTCCGATCCTGATATAGAGTATTCAGTTATTCCAGAGATTGTTGCGGCTGTTTCATCTTTTGTAACACAAGAAGATTCTGCTGCACAAGGTTTATATTGTGCAATAGATATAGGCGCAGGAACAACGGACATCTGTACCTTCAGAATTCATCGAAATGAATCTGCAGATATTTATTCATTCTTTAAATCATCTGTATTAGAACTTGGTGCTGACAGATACTATGAAGCAACAAATAAAGGAAATATAGAAAAAAGCTTCTTTAAACAACTTGGTAGTGTAATATGGAGAACAAAAATAAATAGAGATCCTAATGCAGATGAATGGGAAAGCTATTTGCCTCTAATTATCTGTGGCGGTGGTTCTTATATAAAAGCATATAAAGAGGTAATTTATAATTATGAACGTGATATTTTAATAAAACAATTAAGTCATAGAGGTTTTAAAGGGTATAGAAATATTTTATTACCAGATACACAATATATACATACTTCTGAATCAATTGACCCAAAAAGACTTTTAGTTGCCCAAGGACTTTGTTTCTCAACGGATTTTTATGATGACATGAAAAAATATTATGCCGAAACAGAAATTGAAGATATTCCAATAAAACAAAAAAAAGAATTTGAAGAAATAACAAAAGATGTTTGTTAGTATCCACACCCAAGTGGCCTTTAGTTCGCAACTGTAGTCCGGTGATGGATATGGGGTGCGAGGTTGGGGATAAGGAAAAGCGCCTAAATTAGGCGCTTTTTGTTTTGGACGAGGTCAATCCAAAAGTATCTATTTTTCGTAATTTGAATGAAAAATCTCTTAGCGGTGGTTCGTATGCTCACATCATAAATGAAACACCGAATCTCTTGAAACCCCGCAAACTGTGGGCTTTTGAGACCTCATTAAAGCACAAAAAAAAGAGGATAGAAACATCCTCTTTTTATAAATGGTGGGTCCTGTAGGACTCGAACCTACGACCAGACCGTTATGAGCGGCCGGCTCTAACCAACTGAGCTAAGGACCCATTGAGATATCTTTTATGATAAATGTTTTTGCTAGTCAAGATATTTTTTTTGTTTTATTCACTTTTTTTTATTGTGTGGATTTTTTATATAAAAAAAGAGGGTTTTGAACCCTCTATAATAAAAAATATGAGCGATTATTCTTTATTGGTTATATTTTCTTGAGTGTCAGTAGCTTCTTCAACTGGAGCTTCTTCAACTGGTGTTGTTTCAACTGGAGCTTCTTCAACAGTGGTTTCTTCAGCAGGAGCTTCTTCTGGAGTAGCATCTACTGGAGTTTCTTCGTTGGTAACTTCGTTTGTTGTTTCGGTTTCTTCAGATGTAGGTGTTTGTTCAGCTACAACTTCTTTAGGTGTTGTAGGTGTTTCTTTATTTTTTTCAATGTCTTTTTTAGCTTTTTCTTTAGCTGCTTGAGCTCTTGTTTTCATTTCATTGTATATTTTTTTGACATTTCTTTCTAATTTAGCAGCATTTTCTTCTGCTTTTTCAACATATCTATCCTTGTTTTGTTCGATATTTGTTGATAGTTTATTCATTGTTTCAGATAATTTTTGAGCATTTTTATTTTGATTTTCTTTAACTGAGTTGTTGGCATAATCTTCTAATTTTTTAGCTGTTTTATGTGTTAAATCTAAAACTTTGCTGGTGATTTTTCCAATATTTTTTTCAAAAGACATTTTTTTTCTCCGTAAGTTTAATTTTGCTTTATTTTAATGAAAAAATCTAAATAAAGTATTAAAGATGTGGGGTAAACTAATTATTTATTGCGATTAAAGTAAATTTTAAGAACTTGTGAGTTAATGTATAAATATCTTGTAATGAATTATCTTGAGTTGTAGCTTGTGGATTATGATGAATACGATGTTTAATTTTAGAAAAATTTATATTTGTTTAGTGACTTTTGCTTTGATGTTTTGTTATGTTTCGTCAGCAAAGGCTATGAATGTTATTCATGATATTAGAACAGGTCAACAGGTTGATGGTATTCGTTTAGTTGTTGAGGGTAGCGAAAAGTTTAATTATGATGCTTTTTTATTGGATAATCCGAATCGCTTAGTTATAGATTTGAAAAATACGACAATTAAAGGAAAACAAGGTATAAGTGCTAATAATTTAGTTGAAGGTTTAAGGATAGGGGAGTTAGCTAACGTTAAGGGAAAGCGTTTGGTTTTTACGTTAAAATCTAATGCTAATATAAAAAAGAAATTTATTTTAGAGCCTCAAAATGGTCAAAATAATTGGAGATTGGTTATTGATTTGAGCTCGGATGGTCGAGTTGTAACATCAAAGAATAATAATAAAGTTAGTAGTACAAGTTCTAATTCAAATAAATCAATTATGAGTAGAAAGAAGGTTGTTGTTCTTGATCCGGGGCATGGTGGTAAAGATCCTGGAGCGATTGGACGTTCTTTTAAAACTTATGAAAAAAATATTACTTTGGCTATGTCAAAAGAGTTGAAAAAGGTTTTGGAAAATAGAGGATTTAAGGTGTTTTTAACTCGCTCAACAGATATTTTTATTCCATTGAGAAAAAGAGTTGCTATTGCTAGAGCTCATCATGCTGATTTATTTATTAGTGTGCATGCTGATAGTACGGTAAATAGAAAGGCTAGAGGTTTTTCTATTTATACATTATCTGAAACAGCATCAGATAAAGAGGCTGAGGCTTTGGCAGAAAGAGAAAACAAGGCTGATATTATTGATGGTATGGATTTCTCTGATAATTCGCCTGAGATAAATGATGTTTTGATATCGTTATCTCAAAATGATAGTCGTAATAAATCTTCTAAATTTGCGAGTTATGTGGTTGGGGAAATGAAAGGGCGTATTTCGTTGGTTAATAATACTCACAAATTTGCGGGGTTTGCTGTATTAAAAGCTCCAGATGTTCCTTCTGTTTTATTGGAATTGGGTTATTTATCTAATTATTCGGAAGAGAAGTATTTAAGGAATTCTAGTTATCGTAAAAAGATTGCAGATGCTATGGGGGTTGCAGTAAGTAGATATTTTAAGGATCCTGAAGTTGCGGCATCGTTTTAATGAAAAAAAAAGCACTCGTTAAAGAGTGCTTTTTTAGGATAAAATGAGTTTAACGATTTCTTCTAGGGCCATTTACTAAGTGGTTTATGCCATGAATTACTCTGGCAGCTCCATCAACAACATCTACTACATCGTCTACAACGGTATGACCTCCATATCCGTATCCTACACCACAGTTGCTGTAAGTGTGATTATGGTAGTTAGGGCTATATACACCTTGACGATGTTGTTGTTCATATTTGGCCGTATCATATGAAACAGAAGGGTGTTCACGGATACTCTGGTCTCTAGGGATAAAGTGGATTGTTGCTCTTGAATCGTTTACAAATGGATCTGATGGATCAACATATGCGCCATGAAAAACAGGAGAAACACCTCTGCTAAGTCTTTGATCTTTTATATAGATCTTACCTTGGTATTCTATTCGTTGAGGTCCTATTGATGAGCGAGATACTCTAGCACTAGTTCTACGTTGTGCTGATGCTACTCTTGATGTAGATGAACCTCGTTGGGCTAAAAATTCTGGTAAATCATTTACATGTACGGTGACAACTGGGTCTTGTCTGTTATCATCTCTATTTGATGTTTGAGCGTTACCTGTTGTAGGTAATATTGATAGTGCGCTAAGGCCAAGGGCACCTACCAAATTTTTTAACTTTTCTTTCCAACGACGTGGTTGTTTAGCTGCTTCTTTTTCTTTAGTATCACTCATTTTAACCTCCTCTTGTATTATGAATATGATTTATTGTATCATAAAAAAAACATCTGTGCAATATATTTTTTTTATATGATGTTTTTTATTAAAAAAGTGTTTTTTTTAAATAATTTTAAATGTTTTTGGTGTTAATGTTGCGCATAAAAGCTGAAGTTTAAGTGGAGGAATTTAAATGATGAAAGTTAATTTGAAGAGAGGGCTTGGGGAGACTTGGGAGATTGAAAAGTGGAGAAAAATATATTTTCTTCAGGCTGTTTTGGTGTGTTTAATTGCAGGAATTGGTTTAGTTCTTGGTGTTTTCTTTATAAAAAATTTATGGGTTATTTATTTTTTATGTATGTTTGAGTTTTTTGTTGTTTATTTGATGGTTTATGAACTTTATTGTAGTTTACAAGATATGGCTTGTAATATTGTATTAAATAAGGGGAAAAACAGTTTTGGTGATGTTTTGTTTACTTATGATGAAGGCTTAGACAATGATGATTTTGCTGCATTTAAGAATGTTGGTGAGGCTACTTTTAGAGAATGTGAAAATGGTATTAAAAGTGCTAATTGGTGGATAGTTGAAGAGTGTTTAGGTGAGTATGGAAGTAAAATTTTAAAATTTGGAAGAAAAAATGTTTTTGAAGGGCTGTTATTAACATTTAATGAGGTTAGAAATTTTAACGGCGATGCTAAGATAATATTGAAAAATGGAAAATTTATTTTAGGAATGGGGAGCGATAGCTCGTATGATAATGAGGACTTTAGAGTATTTATGTTGAGAATTATGAAGTTTTTTAAGGCTCGTAGTGCTTGGTGCGAAATAATAGATGGAAAATTGTATATTGGAATTTTAACTGAAGAGAAGTTATATAGTGATTTTTCATTGATAAGACAAAATAGTAGTGATACATTGAAGAAAAGAATTGCCAATATTATTGATATAATGGATAAATTTTAGGAGGCTATTATGAATATTAGAACGGCTTTTTTAACGGTTTTGGGTTGCAGTATTGCTTTGAATGGATATGCTCTTGGTCAAGGTAAAGAAATTACAATATATAACCAAGGTATTGCTTTAATTAAAGACGAGTTGAGTAGCAATTTAAAGATTGGATTAAATGATGTTGTTTTTAATGAGGTTTCTAAAAATATTATTCCTCAATCTATTCTTGTTTATGGGAATGGAATTGAAGTAATTGAACAAAATTTTGGTATTAATGAGATAAGTTATGCCAATATGTTGAAAGAAAATATTGGTAAAAAAGTAAAAACATTGAGAGTAAATCCTGCTAATGGTAAATATGAATTTGATGAAGCAAAGGTTTTAGCAGTAAATGATCAAGGAAAAGCTGTTTTAGAGTTTGGATATGGTGTTCAAACAGGATTTGATGGTGAAGTTATTTTTAATGAATTACCTAAGGGGGTAAGTAATACACCTATTTTAAAAACAAAGGTTAAAAGTGATGGTAATGGAAAGAGAAATGTGGGATTGGCTTATTTGTCAACGGGGTTTTCTTGGGATGCTAATTATGTAGCGAAAATTATAGATGATAAATATTTGAATTTATTAGGTAGAATGTCTATTAACAATAAATCTGGTAGCGACTATAAAAGAATACGTGTAAACTTGATGGCTGGTGATGTGAATGTTATTAAAGAACAAAGTATTCAACCAAAATTGATGAAAATGACTAATGCTATTGGTTTGGCTAAAGACGCAGTTATTGATGAGCCTGAAAGTTTAAATGGTAATTATCTGTATAAAATACCTTATGTTACGGATATAAATGATGGTGAAGTTAAGCAAATTTCTTTTATTAATAGTGAAAAAGTAGAGTATAAAAAAGATAATGAAATTGTTTCTACATTGTATTTATCAACGGTTAAAAATTCTTTTAAGGATGTTAATCCAACTATTACGTATAGTTTTAATAATGTTGCAGAAAATGGTTTGGGTGAACCTTTGCCTAAGGGAAAAGTTGGCTTTTATGATAAAGATAAAAGTGGTGATATACATTTTATTGGTGAAGATGTTATTACTAATAAGGCTAATGGGCAAGAAATTGTATTAAAAATTGGTAATAATTTTGATGTTTATACGAGTGGTGAATTTAGTGAAATTCAAAAAATTGGTGAGCGTAAATATAAGAGAAATGCAAATGATACATGTGTGACAGTTGAAGATGCATATATTTTTGGTATTTTGTATAAAGTTACGAATAGCTCTAAATATGTTCAAAAAATTACTTTAAAACAATATTTTCCAGAAAGTGCTGAAATTATATCAGAGGATATCAAAAGTGTGGTAGATAATCAAGGATATAAGATTTGGAATTTTGATGTAAAAGATGGAGAAGAATATAAACTTAATGTTAAAGTTGAGCATAAAATTGAACGTAGAGATTGTTCAAACAAAATTTATTTAGATTAATGTCTTGCTTAAATGAGGTTGGGTGTGAATTTTAATAAGATTTTTAGTGTTTGTTTGTTATGTTTATTAGCAATTAAAGCAGAGGCTAAGTTTATTGATGTAAATTCTTTTCAACTTGAAAATGGTTTGAGTGTTTTTGTTGTTGAAAATCATAGAGCTCCAATTGTTGAAAGCAGATTATTTTATAAAGCAGGTTCTCTAAATGATATGACAGGAAAAGGGGGAATTGCCCATCTTTTAGAGCATATGATGTTTAGAGGAACTAAAAAAATAAAAGATAAAGAATTTAATAATATTGTTGAAGAAAATGGTGTAAAAAATAATGCGTATACGACTTTGGATCATACGACGTATTATGAATTTATGGGGATAGATAAATTAGATTTGATGTTAGCTTTAGAGGCTGATAGAATGAAAAATCTTAAGATTGATGATGAGGCATTTTTGAAAGAAAGAGATGTTGTTTTACAAGAAAGAAAACAGCGCTTTGAAACAAATCCTAGTTCTTTATTTTATGAAAATATGAATACTTTATTATGGCAGGATGGTAAAATGGCAAATCCTGTTAGTGGTAGAGAAAAGGAAATTATTGGTTTAACTAAAGAAGATGCTTATGAATTTTATAGTAGGTATTATGATGTCAGTAATGCTATTTTGGTTTTAGCTGGAGATATAACACTTAATCAGGCGCAAGAAGTTGTTGGAAAATATTTTGGTAAATTAAAATCAAATGGTTTTGATGTTATTGAAGATAATGAGAGTATAAAAAAAATTAATGCAAAATTGGAAATGAAATTAAAGGGAATTAATGAGCCTAGGTATGTTAAATATATTAGGTTGGATAAAGGTTTTTTATCTAAACGAGAGATGTTAGCTTTAAGTATATTAAAGGAATATTTAACAGGTGATGATAGTGCTATTATGTATGATAAATTGGTTTATCAAGATAAGAAGTTTTTGAGTGTTGATGTAGGAGGAAGTTATTATCCTTTATATGGTGGCCAAATTGGAATTTCTGTTGTTTTGTTAGATAAAAAAATGAAGATTGATGAAATAGAAAAGATAGTTGATGGGGCTTTGGAGTGGGGATATAAAAATTTAGATGAAAATAAATTAGAAGAAATAAAAAATACTTATTTAAGTGGGGCTATTTATTTGGCAGATAATGTGCAGAATGTTGCACAGTTTGTTGGTGGAATGGTTATGGATGGGTATAGCGTTGATGAAATAAAAAATTTTGATGAATTAATAAAAGATATTAGCGTTGATGATGTGAAAAACGTGTTTGATAAAATCTTTAGGGGAGAATTGTCTTTTGTTATTGGATATTTGGAAGGGCAAGACAATGAAATTTAATAAAAAAAATGGTTTTATTTTGGTTGTTTTGTTGATTATTGTTTGTTGTCTTGGTGGATATGGATGGTATAAAAAACAAAATAAAATTGATGTAAATTATATTTTGGAGAAAACAAAATTAAAGAACGATAAAGCTAGTCTTAAAGTTCAAGAAATTGAGCTTTGGAGTGGAAAAAGTAGTGCTTATTTTATGAAAGATGATAGTGTTGATTTAGTGGCTATTTCTTTTGGATTTGATAAAAGTGGTTTAGCATATGAAAATAAACGTGGTAGTGCAATTTTAGCTAAAAATGTTTTGTTAGATGGTGCAGGAAAATATGATAGAAAAAATATAAGAAAAATTATGAAAGAAAAAGGAATAAAAATAGGGGTTGATGTTACAAATGATAGGTTAGGATTTAGTTTTAGTTATGTTAAAAAATTTGAAAAAGATGCTGTTGATTTGATAAAAAGTATTTTATATGAACCTCATTTGTTAAAAGAAGATATTGAACTTGTAAAACAACAATTAAATGTAGCTAAAAATCGTTCAAAAGAAAGTCCAACTTATCAACTATCATTGTTAGTTAAAAAAGAGTTTTATGGTGAGCATGAGTATAGTATGGACACAATACCAGAGAAAGAAGAGTTAGATAAAATTGAAGACAATGATATAAGGGAATATTTGCGCAATTTTATGGTAAAAGAAAATTTAAAAATTGGTATAGCTGGAAATATTGATGAAAATGATGTAAAAGAGATTTTAGAAAACATCTTTGATGATTTAAAAGATAAGGCAGAATATACAAAAGATATTAGGTTTGAAAAAGAATTTAGTTATAAAGAAAATAGTGTTGATTTTGATTTTTCTAAGCAAAGCTTTGTTTTAATGATGCGTAAAGGTGTAGCAAGATTGGATAAAGATTTTTATCCAATGTATATTGCTGATTATATTTTTGGTGGTTCAGGTTTAACGTCTCGGTTGAATGTTAGTATTCGGGAGAAGGCTGGATTAACTTATGGGATTTATAGTTATTTTAGTAATAATGATGCGATTGATTTGTGGAGTGTTGGATTTTCATCTACACCGGATAATGTTGAGAAAATTATAAAAAAGTTTGATGAAGAGTATAATTTGTTTATTGAAAACGGGGTTAGTGTTGACGAATTAGATTGGGCTAAAAAATCGTTGTTATCATCATTTAATTTGAGATTTAATAGTTTGGCGAATATGGCTGGAATGTTAGAACAGATGCAAGTTCAAAAATTGGGTAGAGATTTTTTAGAAAAAAGGCAAGATTTGATTAGAGGTGTTAATATTGAAGAGGTTAATAGAGCACTTAAAAAATGGAAGAAAGATGGGGGCGAATTCCAGATATTTAGAGTAAATGGTAAAATGTAAAAAAAAGAGACCATCAGGTCTCTTTTTTCGATGGTTCTTTTGTGTTACATTCCAAGTGAATTTGTTTTGCCTATATTTGCTTTTGTTTTGAGTGTTTTAGCTTTTGGTGTTGTGGTTTTATTGTTTTTATTTTCTTCTTTTTTAGGTGAGAGTTTGTTGCTAACTTCTTCAATATATTTTGAAATTGTATTATTTGGAACGCTAGATACTTTATTATCTTGTTCAATATCAATATTAACTCTTTTACCTTTATTGTCGGTTGTGTATATGCCTACAGGTTTGTTTTTGTTGTATTCAATACCAAGAACAACTTTATCTTCAATAACAAGTTCTCTTGCAACTAATTCTTCTGTTTTACCTAATTTGCTGTATACATGGCGAATTGTTGCAGGGATGTTGTTAACCTTGCAATCAAGTAGTTGAGCATTTTGAATTGGTACATATTTTTCCATATTTGCTGACATATCTAAAATCCTCTATTGGTTTATTTCTGACTTATAATATCATATTTTTTTACAAATTTAAAGACTAAAATTAAAAAATATTTGATTTTTTTTTGTTTTGAGGTATAGGTATTGGTAAGTTTGTATAATATAATAAAATTGAGGTGTAATATGGCAGTAAAAATGAATGCGCAACCAGTTAGAGGTACTAAGGATTTTTTACCTAATGAGGTTGAGGTTAGAGATTATGTTAGAGAAACAATTGAGAAGACATATAAGGTTTTTGGTTTTCAAAAAATAGATACACCTGAATTAGAAGATATTGAAAGATTGAATAAAAGTGATGGCGGTGAAAATCTTTCTATGATTTTTAAAATTTTAAAAAGAGGTCAAAAACTTGATTTAACAAAAGAAAATCTTACAGAAGATGATCTAACTGATAGTGGATTACGTTATGATTTAACAATGCCTTTATCTAGATATTTTGCTAATAATCATCAGTTTTTGAATATGCCATTTAAGGCTATACAAATTGGTAAGGTATTTAGAGCAGAGCGTCCTCAGAAAGGAAGACTTCGTGCGTTTATTCAATGTGATATTGATATTATAGGAGATAAAAGTATAAATGCTGAGATGGAGTTGATTGCAGCAACAACAAAGGCTCTTGATAATATTGGTTTTAGTGATTTTAAGATTAGAATAAATGATAGACGCATTTTAACAGATATGATTGAAGGTTCTGGTTTTGCATCAGAAGAAGTTATGAGCGTTTGCATTATATTTGATAAATTAGATAAGATTGGAATTGAAGGAGTTAAGGCTGAGCTTATCGAAAAAGGTTATGATAATAATGTTGTTGAGAAGTTTATAAACATTATTAATGAAGCTGAAGATGATGCATTGGGAGCTGCTTTGAAATATTGCAAAAATCAAGAAGTAGTTGAGAATGTTAAAAAAGTTATTGATTTTGCGAATAATATTTCAAATGGAAAATTTGAAGCAATTTATGATAAATCTTTGGTTCGTGGTATGGGATATTATACCGGTATGGTATTTGAGATTGTTAGTCCTAAATTTGGTAGTTCTGTTGCTGGTGGTGGTAGATATGATGAGATGATTGGTAAGTACATAGGCGAATCGGTACCAGCTGTTGGATTTTCAATTGGTTTTGAGAGAATTACTTCAATATTGTTAGAAGAAAAGATGACAAGTCCTCAAAAGAAAAAAGTTATACTTATTTATGGGGATGAAGATGAGTTTAGCAAGGTTATATTAAAAGCTAACGAATTAATTGAACAAGATATGTGTGTTAGCGTATTAAAAAGAGGCAAGAAAATGGGTAAGCAAATGGATATGCTTATTGCTAGCGGATATGAGTTATCTTATAATCTTGCGGATGATAGTTTTAAAAATTTAAGTGCACGTTAATTTTTTAGTAGAGAGGAAAATATGCCAAAAATAGCAGTTGTGGGTGTGAAAGAAAACATTGGTTATGAATTCTTAAACTTATTGAGTGAAAATGATATAAAAGTTGATGATGTTTTTGCGTTAGAAGCTAAATCTGTTATTGGTACATTAGTTTCTTATGGTGAAGATGATGAATTAGATGTTTATGCTATAGATGAATTCGATTTCAAGAAAGCTAATATTGTTGTTTTTGCAACTACTAAAGAAATTACAAAACGTAATATTAAAAAGGCTATTAGTGCTGGTTGTAAAGTGATTGATTTGAGTGGTGCAACAATTAGTGATGAAAATGTTGATATGATTGTTCCTGAATTTAATGATGAATTGTTGAAGAATGGGGCAAATGTTGTAGCCGTACCTTCTGCTCAAGTATATCAGGTTTTATTACCTTTGGCTAAAGTTTTGAAAGAAAAAACAGCTAAAAGAATTGTGATAAATATGTATAATTCTACTTCTTATTATGGTAGAATGGCGATGGATGAATTATTTTCACAATCTCGTAAGGTTTTTTTGAATGAAAGCTTGGCTGATAATGAAAGTGTATTTAAAAAACAAATAGCTTTTAATGTTTTGCCTCAAGTGGGTGAATTTATTGGTGAAGAGACAAAATTAGAATGGGATATGAATGTGGAAATAAAAAAAGCGCTTAAAACTGATATTAAAGTTCATGCAAATGCGGCATTTGTTCCAACTTTTATTGGTGATGGTTGTTTTGTTAATGTTGAGTTTGAAGATGATGTTGATGCAGATGCAATCAAAGATGTTATGAAATCAACAAAGAATGTTGTTGTGTTTGATAAACATGTTGATGCTGGATATGTTAGTGTTGATGATGTTCAAGGTGAAGACAAAATTTATGTATCACGTATTAGACAAGATGTATCGGTTGAAAATGGGATTAGTTTTTGGAGTGTAGCTGATAATTTGAGAGCAGGTTCTGCTAAGCTTGCTTTTGATGTTATGGTTAAGATGGCAGGTTTAATGAATTAATTTTGTTTTAATTAACGATATTATGTTTTAGGGGAGTTATAATGTTTAAAAATTTGCTTTTTAGTTTAATGTTATTATTTGTTAGTAATGTTTGGGCTGCAAATGATATTATAATACCCCAAGAAAAACCTGAATTTACAGATAATATTATTGATACTTTAGAATATGAAAAAACATCTGAAGAATTTTTGATGTTTGAAGATAAGTTGAAGGTCAATGATTTTGATAATAATACTTTAGATGAGTTTCAAACAAGATTAAATGAAAAAGATGTTTCTCTTGATTTTGTTATTAAAGAAATTGAAAAAAATGCTAAATTTGCTCAAGATGCATTGAATGCGATTGGGGAAGCTCCTAAGGAAGGCGAAATTGAGGAAGAATCAATTTCATTAATGAGAGAGAAGTATACTACTTCGGTTAATGCTTTTAAGAGTAGATTAATTGAAGCGAATTTGTTAAAAACTGAAATTGATCGTTTAACGGTTTTAATAAATGAGGCTAGAAATCGTATTCTTATTGGTGATTTGGTGGCTGAAAAGAATGTATTGATGCATAAAGATAATTTTTTTAGTTCATTTAGAGATGCTGGTGTATTTTTTATTGATGTAGCTTTTTCTCCTATTTCTTGGTATAAAAATTTGAGTGTTGAAGAAAAAGAAGAGATGTATAATAGGGGATGGTATGTTGCTATTCTTTTTGCATTGATTTTAGCGTTAGGTTTATATTTAAGAGGTTTTCTTATTAAAAAATGGGGATATCATAATGTTGAAGATACTCCTAAATATGAACAAAAAATTGTTGTAGCGATTGTTACAGCGATTGCTTATGGGGTTATACCTTCATTGTTAATTGGTGGATGTTTGGTTTGGCAACTTACTAATCCATCTTTGGTAAATAGTCGTTTTGGTGTTGTTTTAGCTAATGTATTATATTATTTGTTATACATTATATTAATTAGAGCTTTTGTTAGAGTTGTTTTAGCGCCTTGGAATGGAAAATGGAGATTATTTAATTTATCAGATGAGAAGGCTGAGAGATTATTTCATGCGATTACTTTAAGTGTTATTCTTTTGGGAGTTGCAAGTTGTGTTAGAAATATTGCGGAGTATTTTGAAGTTTCAAGTTCTCTTGCATTGTTATTTGAGGTTGTAATAGATGCTATTAAGGCTTTTGTTATTGTGTTGTTGGCTGTTAGATTTTTTGGTGAAGAAAAAAAGAATGATGAAGATGCTTCAGATAATGATGAAGAGCAAAAAAATGATGATGGTGCTAATAATATAAATGATGATATGAGTACATCTCATAAGGTTATTTTATTTACGTCAGTTTTTGCTATTGGTACATTTGGTATATCGTTATTTGGATATCCTGGGCTTGCAACTTTTATATATAATAGGTTTATTATATCTATTTTGTTTGTAGGGGTATTTATTGTTTTAAGAACATTGATATATGATTTATTGAAACGTAGTATAGTTTTATTAGCAGGTTCTTTTAGGTTAAGAAGAAAATTATTATCAAAAGCTGATTTAGCAATGTCTTTGGTGGTTACTCCTATTTTAGCAATGATATTAGCTTTCTTTGTGCTTCGTATATGGGGAATGCCTGCAACATTTATGGTATATGCATTTAAAAAATTATTTTTTGGGTTTAAGGTTGGTGGAATAGAAATATCTATTGTTGCGATTGTTATTGGAATTGTAATTTTCTTTATTTCGCTTGCTTTGGTGAGATTAATAAAAACAAGACTTAGTAAAGTTTTGGATAAAAATGTTAATATGGATTTAGGTGTAAAACACTCATTAATTTCTGGTGTTAATTTTATTGGGATTATTTTTGCAGTTATTATTGCTATAGTTGCAATGGGGGTTGATTTATCTAACTTAGCAGTTATTGCCGGTGCTCTATCAGTTGGTATCGGTTTTGGTTTGCAAGATGTTATTAAGAATTTAGTTTCTGGTATAATTATTTTATTTGAACGTCCATTTAAAGTAGGTGATTGGGTTATTATAAATGGAGAAGAAGGTAAAATAAAACAGATCAATATTCGTTCAACAGAGTTAGAAACTTGGACTAGACGTAGTGTTATTATTCCAAATGCTACACTTATTTCTAGTTCATTGATAAATCTTACACATGGTAATAATTGGCAACGACAAAGTATTGCAGTTGGGGTGGCTTATGACTCTGATGTTGATTTAGTTACAAATGTTTTGATTGATTGTGCTAAATCATCTAAAAAGGTGGCAAAAGTTCCTGCTCCATATGTGGTATTTAAGGATTTTGCTGATAGTTCACTTAATTTTGAATTACGTTATTATATTTCTGATATTTGGAATTCGTGGACTGCATCTAGTGATATTAGATATGAAATTTTAAAGCGTTTTCGTCAGGAAGGAATTAGTATTGCTTATCCTCAATTGGTTATTCATAAAAGTAGTGAAGATACTAAGATTAAAGGATGGCAATCAAATGGATAATAAAAAAAAGCTGGGATTTCCCAGCTTTTTTTATTAATTAGATAATGTCATTGGCTATTTTAGAGCATGACTTTGCGATAGATCGTTTCTCTGTATCCGTTATGTAAAACTTACGGACTAGCTCTTGGATTAGAGATGAGTTTGATGAGTTAAACACTTCTCTTGCGTGGTTAAACAAGCGGTATTTTACTTTGTTATTGGCATAGTGTTCAATAATCAAGACTACATTATGATTATGCCAAGCAAAAGTTCCGTTGATTGGGATTTCGTTTTTGAAATCTTTGAAGAACTTAGTTTTACCATTTTGGGTTACAAAGTAATAATGTCCACTAACAATGTGGTATGATGCGTGCTTTGTTTGGTAAAGTGCATCAAAAACGACCTCTTGATGTTCAATTTTTTTTGTACTGTGTTCAATGATAGTACCATCAGGTAAGTAATTATGACCATAAAGGCTTCTGCATTGCTCTTTGCCTTTGTAATTAAAGAATGATTTCCATCCATTAACTGTTTCAATAACGAAGCTTTTGTTGCTATAGTTAATGTAGGAACAGATTTTTTCTTTTATTACAAGATTGTTTGAATGGTCAAACAATTGGTAAATATCTTCATACTTACTGATTTTTTTGAGTAAATGATTGTTACCCAAGAAAATGTAAATATCAGTAACTGTATGGCTGGGTTTACCTTCAATGGAATAGAAATCCCATTGATTGGATTGGCTTTTGCGAAGAGCATAGTCTGTTTTGAATACTTTAGCATCAACAAAGTTTTGAGCAATTTCTTGGTGATTGTTGTTGAACAATTTGTTTGTATTGTCAAACGTTAAAACATACCAGTTGTTCTCAAAAATTTGGAAATTGTTGAAACCTGAATTGATTACTTTACCACTAGCAGAGTACAATATACCTAGCGAGCTAGGTGCATGGAGTTCATTTTGTAGGATGTAACTTCCATTTGAAAACATTGCACCGCATGAAGCAATAGCTGATATCTTGGGGATGCCATGGTTGTTAAATAGGATAATGGCGGATCCTTCAGAATCATTTGCATACATTGTAAAAGAACCATTTTCGTAAGTTTGAATGTTGTTTACATTGATGGTGCCATTAAGCACAATAGGGGGAATAATTTCTAGCATAATTTTTATTTTTTTTAGGTATAATAATAATGAAATTTTGTCTAGTATATTTATTTATATTTTAAAATCAACATATTTTTTATTAGAAAATTTTCTGTTTAATAACAAAAAACGCCCTTATGGGCGTTTTTTAGTAGGATTACAACTCAATAACTTCGTAGTTTTTACCGAGGTTAATTGGTGTATCTTCTTTTTCTTCAATGACAACAACAACATCTGTTATTATTTGGTTTGCTTCATTGATATAGTTGAGTTTTTTTATCTCAATTTTGTATCCTTCATTATCAATGAGGGTTCCATCGAGTGCAACGGTTACGTCGTTTGTTAGCTTTGGAGTGTATGTATACCTATTGGTTTGAATCTTGTATATGATAGCAGAACCATTGGGTAATATCCATATACAGTAAGGATGTCTGGCAACTTTATAACCTGTGACAGAAAGACAATATTCACATCCGATGATGGGTGATGACTTTAGATTTCTTAACTCGGGAAGTGTTGCAGAAAATAACTCAACCATTTGATGTTTGACATCGGTTGTGGTAATTAATCTCTTTTTCATAATTATATTTATTTAATTTACAGAATATATTTAATTATTCTCTAATATATTAAATGCAATTATTTTGTCAATATACAGTTATTTAAAATTTTCTTTTAAGCATATCAAGTGTAAATCTGTTAGTATAGTTTAGGCTGTTTAATAATGTTTCAGCTTTATTAAAGTGTTGGCCGATTTCTTCTTTGAAGTGTGCATCATCACTAATTAAAATAGGGGATTTGTTTGCTTTGGCTAATTCTTTTAGTATCCATGTGTCTGGATGAGGGCGATTTATACGATTATATCCACTTGTATTTAATTCTATGGGGGTTCTTGTAGAGTTTAGGGCTTCTATTATTTGATATTTGTATTCATCATAGATTGGGGTATCACCAAGTCCTTTTATAGTACAATAATCCATATGTGCGATGAAATTGAAATATCCACTTTTTATACATTCTATGATATTTTTAAAGTGATTTATTGTGTATTGATGTAGAGTTTCTTCATCTAGTTGAGGGGAGAGGTGTTTTAGATGATAAATGTTACAAACAAAGCTTTCATCTTTATTTTTTACAAAATGGTTTGAGCCAATAAGGTAATCTGTTGGCATATCTTTTATCATTTTTTCAAATTTATTGCGCCAAGTTGCAGAACTAAAAAAATCTACTTCAAAACCTATTTTAATATTTATTTTAAATTTTGATTTTAAGTTTTCGAGTATTTCGATATGTTTTTTATAACAATCAAGAGCTGTATCAAAGTTATCAAAAAACATAGTTTCATTTTTTTTATATGGAGTAAGATTATCATGTAAAATTATGTGATTGCTTACACCTATTGTGTCAAAGTTTAAGTCTTGAGCTTGTTGTATCATTGTTTGGGCATTGGCTCTGCCATCAAATTTGAGTTCATTATTATGTGTGTGAAGAGTAAAATTTTGCATGATATTTCCTTTATTTTATATAAGTATATTTAGTATTTATGGTTAAAATATATTTAAATTTTTCTTGCATTGATTAAATTATTGTGTTATTTGGAGATGATTTTTGATTTTTATGTGTGTTATTAAACTATTTTTTTATGAATGAAAATTTGTTGGAGCAAGAACGTTTAGAACGTAACTGCTCAATTAAGACTTTTTATCATGCTGTATTGGGCAGTTTGGTAATTTACGCAACTATTGCAGGTTTGTATTGTAAATTTGGATTAGGTGAATGGGAAGCTTTTAGCTACTTTATTTTGTCCTTGGGTATTTCGTCTTGGTGGTTTTTTCACATTAACTCTAATCTGAATAGAGCTTTACATCATAGAGTTGGATGCTCAAAAAGATATTATGTTGTCAGGGATGTAACAATTCTTTTGTCAGCAATTATTTTTTGTGTATTTATGGTGTATTGGTGTAAAAATTTACCTTGTGGATTTTGGGATATCATTGGCGAAATATTCGGATTAATGATTAGACTTGTATTATTTGGGTTAATAGGAGCTATTACATCTTATGTATGGGCTATGTTTGGGATTATGCCACAAGTAGACAAAGATGATTTTTGAATTAAAAAAGGGGCTTAAATTTAAGCCCCTTTTTTGTGGTTATTAACCAATGAAAGGAAATAAAGGATCTCCAACTATAGTTTGGTTATTTGGGGTTAATTCAAAAGGAGCAAACTTAGATGTTGGTTTTTCGTTTATACCTAATGATGATAATATCTTTGTTGATATTGTTGGCATAAATGGATACATGGCGCTTGCTATTATACGTAGGGCATCTAAGGTTGTATAAATTACAGCTTGGTAGCGTTCAAATTTTGTTTCATCTTTTGCTAATACCCAAGGTTCGTTTGAGGCAAAATATGCATTTACCATATCACCTGCTTTTAATATTTCACTACTTAGTTCAGATATTAGTTCAAGTGATGATTCATTGTGGTTGTATAATCTATTGAAATTATTTGATATTGTTTCAACTAGTTTTTTGTCTTTAGTTGTTAGGTTGTCTTTTGATGGAACTAGGCCATTTAGGTTTTTAGCAATCATTTTTAATACGCGCATTTGAAGGTTGCCGATATTATTTGCTAATTGTTTATAGCCTTGTTTTAATAAATCTATGCTGATTTGAGAGTCTCCATTTAATGACATTGCATTACAAAGATAAAATCTTAATGGTTCAACACCCATTATATCCATTACTTCATATGGATCAACAACGTTTCCTAAAGATTTAGACATTTTAATGCTACCTTCACCAATCCAGTAATCGTGTACAATTAAATGTTTAGGAGGATTTATACCTAAACATTTTAACATTATTGGCCAATATACTGCGTGTGTTTTTAAGATGTCTTTAGCAAGAAGGTGGGTGCATTCTGACCATAGTTCATTGAATTTTTGGTTTTTAGAAACATCTGAACTCCAGCCAATGCTTGAGATATAGTTGATTAAAGCGTCAAACCAAATATATGTTACAAAATCTTTATCAAAAGGAAGTTCTACACCAAGCCATACTCTATTTTTAGGGCGAGAAATACATAAATCTTCTAAAGGTTCAGATAACATACCTAAAACTTCTTTAGCAAAGCGTTTAGGTTGTATCCAGTCTGGATTAGATTTTATGTAATCTATTAACCATTGGCGATGTTCTTCTAGTGGGAAGAAATAGTTTTCTTCTGTTATTAAAACAGGAGCTTTTTGGTGATCTGGGCAGAATCCTCTTTCATCTAAATCTGATGGTTTTTTGAATTGTTCGCAACCAACACAGTATAAACCTTCATATGATTTCTTTTTAATTAGGCCTTTATTATAGATATAGTTTAGGGCATCTGTTACAACAGCTTTATGTTCTGGGGATGATGTTCTAACAAAATAGTCATAATCTATATCCATTTTATCGAATAAATTGCGGAAGTTATCGCTACGCATTTTTAAGAAATCAGCTAACTCCATTCCACTTTCTTGGCAACTTGTTTGATTTTTTTGACCGTGTTCATCGGTACCGGTTGTATAATGTACGTTTAATCCACGCATTGTTTCATATTTTTTCATAACATCACCTAATATTGTAGTGTATGCATGACCAATATGAGGTGAGCCGTTAATATAATAAATCGGAGTAGTGATATATTTTTTCATCGTAGCTTCCTTTGGTTAGTTAATAAAAAAGACGGGTTTCCCCGTCGTATTGAAAGTTATGTAATATTTAACGCCGAACGGGTGCGCTATTTTTGATAAATTCGCATTTTCATTCGCATCATTGCATTATATGTTACATCTATCTTTCTCATGTGTGACAATGTAGCAGAGGCTTTTTTATTTTTCAAGTGATTTTTTTGCCATATCAATGATTTTTTGAGCAACAGCTAGGTGTGTGTGGTTTTTTAGTGTTATTTCTTGAGCTTTTTTTGCTAATTTTTGACGTTCTTCTTCATTTATTAAGTAATAATCTAAAAGAATTGCCAAATCTTCTTTGGTTTTATACATAGGAATTGAATTTCCATATATTTCTTCTATTTCTGGCATGTAATCGGATATAACTAATGTACCACAGGCTGTAGCATCATATATTCTGTTATTTATAAAGCCAAATTTTTTCATATCAGGGCGGTGATCGTTTAGAACAATTTTGGCAGAGGAATAGTATTTATTTAGTATTGTATTTGGGATATAGGGAGCTTTGTACATTTCATTTGGGATAATGTTTTGCCAATTATAACCATATACTGATACATTAAAACCACTTTCTATGGCATATCTTAAGCTGGTTCTATTGTGCCAGTTTGAACCAACAAAAAGTATGTCAGTTTTTAGGTTGTCATCTGGAGAATAATAAAATTTATCAGGATTGGTGTATTGTGGGGTATATATAGCGTTTATACCATTTTTTTGTAGTGTTTTAGCATAGCTTGATGAAGCTACAGCAATTAAGTCATAATTTTGAAAATCATCATCAAGATTTGAATTGATTGGTTGAGGTGTACGTGTTTTTAGTTTTTGTTTGGGTTGCGTATTTTTTGAATTTTGAGTATAGGCCATCGGATAGTACAAGTATAATACATTATATCCATTATCAAATGGAGCAAAAAATTTTGTATATCCACGCATATAGATACTTAATAATGGATTTTTATTTTGAGAGTTTTGGTATTCACCTCGGTAATTTGTTTGGGTTTTATAGCCTAGGTTATTGATTGCTATTTCTAGATCTGTTGCAATCCAGTAGTCTCCATTGTTGGGTTCGTTACGATTTGTGGTTGCATTTATTATGATAAGGTTATCATCATTTGCTTTAGGTGATTGTAATGGTGTTATTAAAAAAAGTAATGATATTAAAAATGCAATTTTTTTCATAACGGTATCCTAAAATAAAGTATCTTTTTTTTCATTTTGTTTTAATTTGTTTTGTAAATCTTGAGCTCTCAGTGCAATATCTGAGCGAAGAGATTGTTTTAAGGCTTTGTTTAGTTGTTTTATTGCTAATTGTTCTTGTCCTATGGCATGATTGTATTCTGCAGAAAAGTAGTCTGCAGTTGCATAGTCTCCTAGTAGTGCATATGTTTGACCTAATAAGTTATAAATTTCAGGGTATGAGTGATTGCGATTGGCGTGTTCTAATAGGGGAATTATTTCTTTTAATTGTTCTCTAGAAGGGGTATCTGATAATATGGTTTGTGCATAGTTTATTTTGAATATATTAGATGAAGGTTTTAATTGAAGTGCCTGTTTATAAGCGATAATTGCTTCTTTGGTTTTTCCTGTTTCAAATAATGTTTGGGCTTTTAGTTCTGTGAAATAAGGGTTGTTAGGTTCTTTTGATATTAATTTATTTATGTATTTTAATGCCATATTTAAGTTTTTTTGGCGCATATAGTAAATTGAATGAGTTAAAGTTGCATTTATTGAAGTATTATTTAGTGGGTAGCTTTTTATTACATCAGGAAGAGGGGATAAATAAGCAAATAGTTTTGTTTGAATTCTAGATAATCTATTATCTAATTCTTGATTTTGATAAGATGTGTTTTCTGTTTTTAATTGTTGGGTTATGAAGCTTATTCTTTCTGTTGTTACGGGGTGTGTTCTAAAATATGGATTTTCACTTATTCCTTGTAATCGTTGCTCTTGTTGAATTTTTTTCATAAAGTCTTTTAGGCCTTTAATTGATTTGTTTTGTTTTTTTAGTAGTAGAATGGCTGTTTCGTCAGCAGCTCTTTCTTCGCTTACTTGGTAAGAGGATAGGTTGTTTAATACAGAACTTTGAGTGCCTAGAACAACGGCTATAGCGGCATCTCCTCTTCCACTAGCTGCAGCTATTGAGGCTGCTGCTAAAAGTGATCCAATTGATGCTTTTTGTAAGTCTTGAATTTTTATTTTTAAACGCAACAAATGTCCACCAACGATATGACCGGTTTCATGGGATAATACACCTTCAATTTCATTTGTGTTTGAGGCTTTTAGTAAAGTTCCTGTGTGAATGAACATATGATTTTTATCACCAACAAATGCATTAAGGCTATTATCATTTACGATATGTATGTAATCTTTGTTAAGAGGGAGTTGAGCTGACTTAAATATTGGAGTTAATACGTCATATAACCAACTTTGAGTTTCTTCATCACTGATTAAACTTATAGCATATGCTGGTAAGCTATATAAAATTATGAATGTGATTATTAAAAATTTTTTCATTATAACATCTCCCTTTGTTGTATATATTATTATTAATGGGGAGTGTCAAATTATTTTAATTAGATATCATAAAAAGAACCCCACCAAGGGGGGCTTGGTGGGGAGGTCTGAATAACTCAGGAGGAAGGTATGTTAGGGATGTTATTCAGACAATAAAACTCTTTATCTATATTTTATTCCAACGACGCAATTATTTGGACCACAATTACAGGCTTGTGTTGCTTCAACTACATCTAATGGTATATTGTGTTGATGTACACCTACTGTAAAAATGCCTTCATCCATATTACTTAGTGATCCTATAACAATATCTTGCATTTGAGGTGTTGAAACATCTTCGGAACCAATGTATAGCGCAGTGAAGCCAGATGTCGGATCGGTTCCCCAGTCTTGAGTAGCAAGGGCAATACAGCCTTTAGTTGTAATTTTTGTGTTGTATATTTCAAAAGCAAGGATGCGATCATCGCCATTTTTACTTTCAAAAACTTTCACGTTTCCGTTGAAAGCGTTAAAAATTTGGCTAACAAAACCAGGGCGCTTATACATATCAGTAGGAATTACTCCTACTTTGGATAATAAATCGAGGTCTATACCTTTGTAATCCTTTTCTTTTAAGTAGAGATTTCTAATGTTTACAATGATTTCTAATGTTTGGTATGATAATTTATTTACTCTGTATTTTAGCATAGCATTGGTATAGCCTGATATTGATCCTACGGATAATATACCTACTATTGCCAATACACTCAGCATTTCAATCATAGATCTACCAAATTCATTATTTTTCATAATAGTTCCCCCCGTTAATATTGGTTATTATACCATAAATTTTCTTTGTTGTAAATCCTATCAAAAGTGTTATAACTAAAGTTATAGTTATATAAATCCATGTTGTTATATTTTCTGAAATTGGAAAGTGATAGTACCAAATATTATTTTTAAAGCTATATGTACTAAAATTTTGGGTATTGCTAAATAAGTATTTTACAAACATAAAGCCTATAAAGTGATGCATCATGATTGTGAATGTATTATTGGCTATGTATAATAATGGAGTGTTGTTAGTTATAATGGGGGATAGTATTTTTGATACTCTTAACCAAAATAATATTGATAATAAGCTAGTGGCATATATAGCTTCTGCGGGGGCATTGAAATAGTCAAGCCAAGATGGTGTGTGTAATGTGTTAGGGTAAAAATAATTTAATGTGGTTTGTAGGGTTAATATTATTGTAAAATATATGCAACTAGGTAGTTTATCGTGTTTTTCTAGGAAATGTTTATATAAAAATCCTAAAGAAAATGAAGGTAAAAAGTAAATTATACGATAGAATAATAAGCTGATGTTTTTGCTTCCATGATTTTCTTGAGCTATGGGTAATATTATGCAGGCTGTGGTGGTTGATAAAATAAAGAATGCTAAAGATGCGATTTTAGTTGTTGAAGTGTTCGCATTATCAAGTGGTTTTAATAATGTAAAACATATTATTTGTATAAAAAATAATGGGAATAAAAACCATGAAGCCATATTGTAGATAAATTGATGTCCGTCTACAAGAGGAGCGTAAAATAGATTGTATAAGTTTAGGGGGGATCCTAAGGAAAATCCTTGGTATGTATTTAGGTAATGGCTTATAAGACCATAAATTAAATTCCAAGCATAAAGAGGGATTATTAAATGTAAAAATTTTCTTTTGATAAAATCTATGTGTGAATATTTTAAATTTAGAAAATAACCAGAAGCAAATGTAAATAATGATATATGAAAATTTTGGTATGAAAAAAAGCCATGAAGATTAAGGTAATCTATTCTGCCGATATGTCCATCTATTACCATAAATATAGCAATAATGTATAACATTTTAAATGTATAATTTATTTGTTCTTGAGACTGGCTTGTCATATGATTAACCTTTTATAAGTACAGATTTGGTATAATAGGGATAATAATAGTTAAATGTTTAAGTTTTTGCTAATTTATATAAACTTTGTTAAGGATAATTAATGTGCATAAAAAATAAAAATGACTTCAAAATTTGGTATTTTTTAGGTATGTTTTGTATGGTTTTATAATCGGAGGAACTATGACTTCAATAGATATTTCTTGTTATCAGGGAAAAAGAGCTAAATCGTTTGGGCAGGCTGTTATGCTCTTTTTGTATGGTATGATAGTATCTTTTGCTGTTGTTTTAGTGGTTTTTAATAATTTTAGTACTCCAGAGGAAAATAAGCGCGAAGAAGCTAAAATAGAGGCTGAACGCAAGGAAAGTAAAGAAATTGCAACTCTTGCTTCTGTTCCTGAAGTTTATGATGTTCAGGATAGTGAAGAAAATGCATTGGGGCAGGAGTGGGAAATAGAAGTTGAAGATGTTGAAAATGAGCCAGAAATAAAGAGTGAGGTTTTAGAAGTAAAGAAAGGTGATAATTTTATTGGTGTTTTGCAAAGTGCTGGTATGGATTATCAAGATGGCTTAGATGTTGTAAATGCACTTAAAAAAGTTGGTTTTGATGTTAAAAAACTACAAATTGGTCAAAAAATTGAAATTGAAAAGACTATTGATTCTAATTTTGGAGAGTTATTAAGCATTGATAAAATCACATTTGAGCCAAGTGTTGGGAATAAATATATTGTGGCTCTCGATGAAAATGAAAAATATGTTGCAGAGCTTGTTGAGACAGAGTTAAAAATCGAGAATAAGTTAAGTGAGGGTGTTATTACATCTTCTTTAGCTGTGGCTATGAAAAATGCAGGAGTTCCTCAGAATGTTATTGGAAATTTTATAAATATATTTTCTTATACAGTTGATTTTCGTTCAGAAATTAAATCAGGAAACACGTTTAAGGTGTTGTTCGAACGTAAAATTATGCCAGATGGACAAGTGGTTAAAAGTGGTGATATTTTGTATGCTGAATTAGTTTTAGCGAGAAATACTAAAATAGCATTATATCGTTATGAAGATAGTTTAGGTGGAGTTGATTATTATAATGAAAATGGTTTAGTATTGAAGCGTACATTAGATAGAAAGCCAATGGAGTTTAGGTCTGCTAGAATTTCTTCTCGTTACGGATGGAGAATACATCCTATTTTAAAAAGAAGAATTCTTCACTCTGGTGTTGATTATGCGGCGCCTAAAGGTTCTCGTATTTATGCTAGTGGGGATGGTGTTGTTAAGAAGGCTCAATGGGCTGGTGGATATGGTAAATATATCGTTATTAGGCATAATTCAGAATACTCTACAGGTTATGCGCATATGAATAATTTTGCAAATGGTATTAAACCAGGCGTTAGAGTAAAACAAGGACAAGTGATTGGATATGTAGGCTCTACAGGTAGATCTACTGGGCCTCATCTTCATTTTGAAGTAATTAAAAATGGTAAGAAAGTGGATCCATTGAAGGTTAAGGCTGCGACGGGTACAAATCTTACTGGTAAAGAATTGCAACGTTTTAAGAAGAATGTTGCTGATATAAATGCAATGACCAATAAACAAGTGGACTTTGCTAATAATAACCTATCTATAAAGGAGTAATTAACATGGAATTAAAAGGATCTAAAACAGAGGCTAATTTGCAAGCAGCGTTTGCTGGTGAATCTATGGCTCGTAATAAATATACATATTATGCTTCTAAAGCTAAAAAAGAAGGATATAATATTATTGCAAGTAAGTTTGAAGAAACTGCTAATAATGAAAAAGAACATGCAAAGATTTGGTTTAAATTATTACATGATGGTATGCCATCAACAGTTGAAAATTTAAAAGATGCTGCTGCTGGTGAACGTTATGAGTGGACTGATATGTATGATACAATGGCTAAAGAGGCAGAAGAAGAAGGTTTTAAGAAAATTGCCGGTTTGTTTAGAGCTGTTGCTAAAATTGAAAAAAGTCACGAAGAACGTTATAATGCATTATTGAGTGCTTTGGAAGAAGGCAGAGTTTTTGAACGTCCAACTAAAGTTATTTGGGAATGTGGTAATTGTGGACATAGAATGGAATCATTAAAAGCTCCTGAACTTTGTCCTGTATGTGAACATCCAAAAGCTTACTTCTTTGAATTACAAGAAAAATTCTAGTAGTTGTTATTTTAGTAAAAAGGGCAAGCTTCTATGTGGCTTGCCTTTTTTTTGTAGAAAATGTATTATTTAGAGTATAGGTAATTTTATTAGAACATTCCTTTTTTTCTAAAATATATGATTGTTGCAATGGTAGCTAGAGCAGAAAAGCTTATTACATAGAGGAAACCATTGGGGTTTGATGCAAAGGCAACAGGAACGTTCATTCCCCAGAAGCTTGCTAACATTGTAGGAATTGATAATATAATAGTGATTGCAGCTAAGAATTTCATTACTAAATTTACATTATTACTGATAATACTTGCGAATCCATCCATCATGCCTTCTAAAATTGAACGATGCATATCAACCATTTCGATAGCTTGTTTGTTTTCAATTATTACATCATCAAGAACTTCTTCGTCATCACTATTAAATGAGACTAATTTGCTTATATTTGGAGTTTTTAGCATTCTTAATAATTTTAATAGTACTAAATGATTATCTTTTAGCGCAGTTGTAAAGTATACTAAAGATTTTTGAATTTCCATTAGTTGGAAAAGTTCTTTATTTGAAGTAGTTTTACGTAGTGCATATTCAATTTTTTCAGTTCTACTGTTGATTATATTTAGATATCTTAAATAAAATTGAGTACATTTATACAAGATGCTTAATAAAAATTTTGCTCGATTTTTTGTATCAAAAGTGTGTGATGTTGAGCGATTAAAAGAATTTAATACTCTATTATCTCTTGAGCAGATAGTTATTATGTTTTTTGGGGTTAATACGAGACCACAAGGGAGTGTGTCAAAATTTCCCTCATCATCAAGAAGTGGTAAGTTTATAATTATAGCAAATGAATTTTTATCATATTCAATTCTAGAACGTTCGTCTGCGTCTAAACAGTTGTTTAATAGATCATAGTCAACTTTTAGGAGATTGGATACTTGTAATAATTCATCTTCATTAGGATTTACTAAAGAATACCAAGTAGAAGGAAGGAGCTTGTTTTTTTTTAGTTTATTGAGTTTGCCGTTTTCTTCGGTTCTGTATACTCTTAACATTTTTAACCTCCTTGATAAAAATAAATGACTATAAGAAACTTAGTTTAATAAAGCTGATGAATTTTTGAGTTTTGTTATATTCATACATAGCTGAATATATCTAATTATATTTAATCTTCAATAAAAAAACGATAAAGGATATTTGTAGCTGTGGAAAATAATTATAATATTGTCTGTAATTAAAATATATTGACTTTTGAGTGTTAATATTAAATATTACTTAGTGTGAAATTAATTATATGTATAATTATTATCTAATAAAAAAGTTATGAAAAATTATTCTGAACTTAATTATGATGAAAGTTGTGTACCGTTTTATTATTTATTTCATCGAAAAAAAAGTTATAAATTTCCGGTAGTTTATAGTGATGGAACAGTAAGTCGTTTGAAATCTTCTTTAGAGGGTAGGAACCCTTTGGGAATTTTGTGCAAAGGGTATATTGTTTCTATTAGGCAATCTCCTAAGGAAATGACACCTCAAGAGGCGAAAGAGTTTTGTAAGACCCAGTCTATAGCTTGGAGACCTTCTTGCATTTCTCCGCGAAAAGTAATGCGTATATTATTAAAAAATGTAACAAAGGTGAATGAAATTATTCGTGATCTTGGTGGTGATTTGCTTGATACAAAATGGTATATGGTTACAAATGACACATTTACCTCAAGTCCTGCGGGATATCCATTAGATGATATTATGTTGGGAATAAGTTTACACCATTTGGATGATTTTGCAGGTAAGGGCGGAAAAATTTGTTGGCAAGTTGGAAATTATACAAAGGTTGCATTTTATCCGGCGGCGAGAATCTAATTTAAAAGGGCGTGTGAAAATACGTTTTTTTTATTTGTGATATTAAAGTTGAAGGAAGTATTAGAAACGATAAAAAAACAGTCCTAAGCTGTAAGCTTAGAACTGTTTTTTTTTACTTAATCAGTGTTTCTAACTATTTCAAACCATCGTTTAACGATATATCGTCTATTTTCTAGCAGATTTGGATATGAAACTTCAAAATAACCTTTCAAAAGCCCTATTTGTGCAAAAAGTATTTGTTTTACACCTTCAGGACAGCTTGCTGAGTTATAATACTCCTCATAAAAAACGATAGTGTTTACATAGCCATAAGCATATAATAGTAGTGTATCTTTACTATTAGGAGGATATGGCGATTCAATTTTTGTCTTAATCAAATTATAAACCTTATCTTTTTTTATGATTTTGTTTATATACTCAATATCCTCTTCAGTAATTCTAATCTTAAAAAACATTACCATATTTGCGAATGGAGCACCTAGCTTATGCCATGTTTCTTTATCTAAAAAATCCATAATTGTATAATTTTAAATTAAACATACTAATTAAATTGTAGTTCAATCATATACCATATTTTCCGATTTTTGCAACAAAAAAAACTCGCAAAAAAGCGAGTTTTTAATTTGGTGCGGTCAAGAAGACTTGAACTTCCACGGGCTTAGCCCATAACGACCTCAACGTTACGCGTCTACCAGTTCCGCCATGACCGCATCTGTTGTAAGAATATAGAGAGGAGGAAAATAAAAATCAAGAAAAAAATTATTACTGGGGAAAATTTTCGCACTAAATCTTTATATAGCGTTCTATTAAATCTTTAAAATTGCTTTTGATGGGGGAAATGAAAAAAAAGCCAATCAATTTGATGGGCTTTCTAATTGGCGGAGACGCAGGGATTCGAACCCCGGGAGGACTCGCGCCCTCGTCTGATTTCAAGTCAGGTGCATTAAACCAGCTCTGCCACGTCTCCACTTTTTGACTTGAGTTGTCGTTGACAACGAATGAATAGATAAATCATTTTTTTTTAAACGTCAATACTTTTTTTTTATTGTGTATAACTTTTTTTATTTCTCATTTTTTACTAAGCGACAATTCTTTTTGCAACGTGTTATTTTTTCTGGTGTATATACATAATCAGTAGGAGGTGTTGCTACATCTTCTAATATGTATAATTGATCTTGAGTTTGAAGTTTTGTTTCTGGGCAATCTTCAACATTTCCAACGAAACAAGGTTTGTTGCAAGGAACAGGTTGTAAATAAACTTCTTTTGAGCAACCACTAACAAGCAATAGTAATAAGCAAATTAATTTTGTTTTTTTTAACATGTTATATTCCTTTTCTCTTCTATTTATTTAATCGGTTTTATATTGACTCTTTATAAAATAAAATTATATTACGTTTAATACATTATATTATTAGAGATTAATTATTGTTTAATAGATAGTATATATTATGAAAAAGAATTTTGTTAAACTCGTTGGGCGATCAACCAATGAGGAGCTTAGTGCTTATTTTGACGATCTTGGTAGTGAAACACCTCTTGATTATAAAGAGGAAAAGATTTTGCTAAATCAATGCAATGAGCCTGTAATTGTTGCTTATTTCAATCGTTTTCGTTTCAGTGAAAATGCTGAAGTTGAACTGTTGACTAAAGTATCTGTTGCTGTGTTGGCTATGTACATTAACCAGTATGGTTTATCTCTTTTGGCACAACGACATGTTATTGACAACAATCTTTTGGACGTCAATAGGGTTTTTGTGAAGATGCGTCGTTATGATGATGTTGATTATCTTTTGGATAAAGGTTCTGCAACCATTATCAGTGATTATATCTCATATAATCCGGTTGAAAATGATAATCAGCTCCAGAAGTTGTTGTATCATGAAAATACTTCATTGTTTACTCTTTATGTAAACAGGGGGTATTTTGTTAGTGATGCAATAAAGCGTGAGATTATTGAAAACTCATTGCATCATCAGTTTAAAGCGGTGGCCTATCGCTACTACAGAGCTTTTCGTAAAAAGTCTAATACAGCACAAGACTTTTCTAAGTTGATGAGTAAAGTGGCTGAATATGGGCTGTCAGAAGAGTTGCAACTCTTGGTTTTGACGCTTAATGATCGAATGATTGTTGAGCAGATGCTTATGACTATGCCGTTGTGTGTGAAAGCTCAGGAATTTATGTTCAAGCGAAATTTTGATCCACAGTGGTTTAAGTTTCATGTTGAACATCTGTATGGTGTCGGAGGCTATCGATTTGAAGCTGATTTGGAAGCAAAGTTGTTTAAAACGCTTGCGAGCCGTAATATTGATGAGTGCTTGACTATGTTTCGCCACAGAGATGATGTAAGTTTTGTAAAATGCGCATCATCAAAGGCTTTAGAAAAGTACATAAAAGATTATTGGCTTTCTGACGATGCTCAGGTTGCTCTTTTTGATCGTGGTAATGCGGGGTTGATTAAGATTTTCTTGTCAAGATATAATCCAGAGCATGGAATATGTTGGCAGGCAGAAGTTAAGCTTGTTAGTTTTTGTTCTAGTGAGCTTATCGATTTCTACATTTCATTCCATACTATGTGTTGGGATGCATTGGAAATACTTAAGAATCGCATGCCAGAACTTCATGCAAAGTATTATACATTGCATAATTACTAATTCATTATCCCCGAATCTATATGAATTCGGGGATTTTTTTGTTTATAACATTTTATTTTTCGTGCAAAAAAATATAGAGGATGTAGTCTTTTATTGTTATTAATTGGAGCGCATAGAATGAGTAAGTTTTTTAATGTGTTTTGTTTGTTGGTTGCAGTATGTTTGATGAATGCTTGTACAACTATTGATGCTGAAGAAGAAAATGTTGAAGTTTTTTGTGAGTGGAAAGGCTATAAAAGCGTTGATGCGAGTGGTTTATCTACGTGTTCTAATGTGAGATGGTGTAGTGATGAAGAATTGGTTCCTAATCAGCCATGCGTACTTCCAATGCCTAAGTATTATAATAATTATCCATTAACGACAGGGGAGATGATGTTGATTCATCCTTATACTAGAAAAATAGTTGTGTGCAAGGAAGATAGTGGTGCAGATATTGGTATGAATAACTGTGTAAATAGTTTTAGAGAAAAGGGGTTTGTTTTATTAACAGATATTCCTCAGATGCCTGCAAAGTATGATTCTATTAAGGAAGGAACATATCCTGCTAGAAGATGGCGTAATAATGGAGAGATTGTTCCTCGTTGGTAAGTTTTAGGGAGATATATTCTCCCTTTTTTATTGTAAAAGTTAATTTTTGGTAAAAAATATATTGACTTTGTTTTTGTTTTGTTCTAATTGATGTTTTAAATGATAAAGAACAAAGTGAGAACATAATGATTTGTAATGTAAAAACTGTAGCTTTTAGTGGTATTAAAGCATTAGATGTGGAAGTGCAAGTAAGTATTGGGGCAGGGATGCCTAGTTTTATAATTGTTGGATTACCAGATAAGGCTGTTAATGAAAGTAGAGAAAGAGTTAGAGCTGTTCTTAGAGCTATTGGGGTTGATTTTCCTAGCGAGCATATTACAGTTAATTTAACACCGTCTGATGTTATTAAAGAGGGGGCTCATTATGATTTGCCGATAGCGTTAGGTTTGTTAGGAGCAATGAAGGTTATTGATAAGAATTGTTTAAAAAAATATATTTTTATGGGTGGTTTGTCTCTTGATGGAAGAATAGATGGTGTTAATGGAGTTTTAGTAGCTGGAGTTAAGGCGTTAAATGATAAAATGGGGTTAGTTTGTCCTAAAATAAATGGTGGAGAAGCTGTTTGGAGTGGTTTGGAAGATATTGTAGCTGTAGAGCATATTTTAGAGTTAATGAATTTTTTTAAGAGCGAACTTCAAATAGCAAAACCAGAAGTTGTGGCTATAAAAAATAAAGAATATAATATAGATATGGCTGATGTTAAGGGGCAAGAAAGTGCAAAGCGAGCGATGTTGATTGCTGCGGCAGGGGGACATAATTTGTTGATGGTGGGTCCTCCTGGGGCTGGTAAGACTATGTTAGCTGAAAGATTGGTTACTATTTTACCAAAAATGAGTGTAAAAGAAGCTATTGAAACGGCAATGGTGCAATCTGTGGCAGGTGAATTAAGTAATGGAGTTAGTTTTTTAAGACCATTTAGATCGCCTCATCATAGTGCTTCGACTCCTGCTTTAATTGGCGGTGGGAGGATGGGGGTGCCGGGAGAAATATCATTAGCTAATAATGGGGTATTATTTTTGGATGAATTACCTGAATTTTCTAGGCAGACTCTAGATGCATTAAGGCAGCCTCTTGAAAATAAAAAAGCAATTATTTCTAGAGTTATGGCGCATACAGAATATCCGGCTAAGTTTCAATTAATCGGTGCGATGAATCCGTGTAGATGTGGCTATTTAGGAACAAAAGAAAAAATGTGTTCTAAAGCTCCTAAGTGTGCTATTGATTATATGAGTAGATTATCAGGACCTTTTTTGGATAGATTTGATATGCAAATTGAAGTAGAGTCTGTTAATCCATATGATTTAACAGCAAAAGAAAAAGGCACTACATCTATGGAGATGTTAAAAAAAGTTGAAGAGGTTAGGGAGATTAGTGCAGAGAGATTGTATAAATTAGGAGTATCTGAAATGCTTGTAAATGCTGAGTTAAAAGGCGATTTATTAGAAAAAGTTTTAGATATGGATGAAGGTTTAAGAAAAGATGTGGCAGAAATGGCGCAAAAATGTGGTTTAACAGCAAGAGGAATTATGCGAATTTTACGGTTAGCAAGAACGATTGCAGACTTGCAATATATAAAAAAGGTGTCTAGAATGCATGTAATTGAAGCTTTGTCTTATAGGCATAAGTTTCTAAAACAACTACATTAGGAGAAAATTTAACATGTCTGTAGCAAACATTATTAAGAAATTAGTTTGTGCTGTAATTGTTGTGGGGCTTTATGTTGGGGCTCACAGCGTTATGGCTATAACACCAGATTGCCCAGAGTGTCCAGCGGATAAAGATGGAAGTATCTTTCCTGGAGGAAGCTGTAAAAATTGTAAAAAAGAACCTTTAGATAAAGATGGTAGCATCTTTCCTGGAGGAAGTTGTGATAGATGTGCAAAGAAAGAGCCTGAAAAAAAGGTTGTAATTGTTGATGATACAAAGTCAAGCACAGATTGTCCAATGCCTGTTTTTAAAACTAAAAATTATACATATGCTCAACCAAGATATAAAAGCGATGCATTAAATAGAAATTGCTGTAATTTATCTTCTTTTGAGTTGAAGCATGTTGACTTTAATTTACAAGAACAAGATGGATATAATCCTTATGCGAGTCATGTAGGTAATTATCGTTTTCGTATTTTTGGTTGTAGACGTGCTACAAAGAAAGCTATGTTGAATCATGGTCGAGTAATTCAAAAAGATATGGCGTTCTTTGATGTATTTAGAAGATCTGTTGATAAATGCTATAAAATGGTAAAAGTTCCAGGTGATGTTTGTTTGGCTGATGAAAATGTTAGATTGCCAGAATATGTTTTAACTGCTGAAATTACTAATTTCTTTATGAATGTTTGTGATGAGTTTGATTGGAAAAAAGCTAAAAAAGCGAATCGCAGAAATGGTAGTGCAGAAATGACTGTTACATGGAGATTATTAAATCTTAGCCAAACAAAAGTTTTGTGGAAAGGTGTAACAACTGGTTATGCAGAAGTTGAAGATGGTGTGTTTGAAGGCGAAGTTAAGTTAGCTGAAGAAGCTTTTGCTGATGCTAGTGCAATGTTGAGTTCTCTTCCAGGTTTTGAAGCTCAGTTAATGGTGCATCCAACTGAAGAAGAGATGATGGCTGAACGTGCTTATTTAGTTGAATTTGATGAGAAATTTAATCCAGGAAAGTGTCAATTTGAAGAAGAAATTGTTGAAACACACTCTTGTGATTATGCTCCTCAGCCAAAGTGTCCAGCAAAACCTGCTGCTCCAGTTAAGAAAGATTGTCCATGTAAAGTTCAAAAAACTTGTCAATGTGCTCAACCAGTTTGTAGTTGTCCTGTTCAATATTGTCCATGTGCTCCAGCTACACCAAAGGTTGAAGAATTTGTTGATGTAAAAACTCATACTCAAACAATTGAGAAGAAAGTTATTACTACAACTAGAGTTGAGACACCTCAACCAGTTTGCCAACAGGTTTGTCGTCCTATTTGCCAAGTAGTTCAAGAAGAACCTCAAAAAGTTGAGTGTCCAATGGAGTGTGAACAAAAATGTGAGAAACCAAAATGTCGTACAGTTTGCACAAAGACTTGTGATGAAAAAGGTGAGAACTGTTCTGAAGAAGTTTGTGAAGAAGACTGCGGTGAAAAGAAAGTTGTAGCTGAACCTGCACCTGTGTTAGTACCAGAACCAGTTGTTGTTGAAGAAGATGGTGGTATTGAAGTTGAAAATGTAACCATTGAACCTCAAATTGAAGAAGATGGTGGTGTAAGCGAATCGCATCGTGTATATGAAAATTGCATTGATGAAGCTGGAAATGTTATATCTGATGGAAGTTGCACAATTATTGATGATAGTTGGGTTGATTTAGATGGATATAATGTTGATGCTAAACTTTGTATTGTTGATAGACCTGCGTATGCTGAATTAAGTCCTGAAAATATGTTGAAAATTCAAGGTTCTGTTGTGGAAATTACTAATGCTAAAGGTAAAAAAGCAAGTGGTTTGATTATTTCTGAATCATTTGTTTTGACATCTGCTAGTGTTGTAAATAAATTGCAGAATGTTTATGAATTGAAGACTATTAATGGTGATGTATATAAGGCTAAGGCTGTTCGTGTAAATCCAAGTAAAAATACTGCATTATTACATTTAGAAAAGCCAACAACATATACTCCAATAGCTTTAAATCTTGAATTGCCAGCGATTGATCAAGAAGGATTTATTTCTGTTGGTTTAGGTGGTAATTCTCAAAGTTATCTAGATGATAATGGTAAGATTTATGGATATCGTTATAGTGACAACTTAGGTACTGAAATTGTAGTAGATACTTTGGTAAATACAGTTTCTGAAGGCAGTATTTTAGTTGATAGATTAGGTAGTGTAAATGGTGTATCAAATTCTGCTCGTCAGACAGATGAAGGTATGGATTTATTTATTCCAACAGAGACTGCTTTAAGAAGTTTAGGTGTTACTATCTGCGAAAAGATTTACGAAAAGAAAAGTCCTTGGGAAAAAACAGTTTATAAACCTGTTACAGAAAAGGTTAAACAAGAAACTGTTGCTCCTGAAATTATGGAAGAAGTAAGTCGCAAGTAATGTTACTTTTGTAGTTGTAAGAGTGTGAAGAAAACTTCACACTCTTTTTTTTGTATATAGAAAACAGCAGGATATGTTGGATGATGGTTTGGGAGTAGGAATAATTAATAATAGATATTTCCTAGTAAACTAGGGGAATATAAGGATACAAACCTTTGGTTTGTGCATCCTCATTGGCAAGAGACAGTATCTTATGATATTTTTGCATTTAGCTCTGAGTAAATTTAGGGGGTATGTAATAAATAGGTTATTTATTACATTTTAGGGTTTAATATTTGTTTATTTATTAAGAGAGGAGCGAATAGATGTTGTTGAACGAACTGGAAGCAAATCTTTAGGTATGCGATTTGATACAATATAACGTATACCAAGGTTTTCAATAGCTTCACGCTTGGCAGGGGAATCTCCATCTGAATTTACAAAGAAAATATCTGGTTTGATTTGTTGTAGTTCATTGATAAAATCTAGTTTCCCATTTCCTTTAGCAATAAAAGCACTGTGTACATATTTTATTGATGATACCATATAGAGGCGTTCAGCTTCGTTGTATAGTGTTGGGCGATTTTTTAGTTCTAAAACTGTTTTATCTGAGCCTATTGAAACATATAAATCGCCATATTGTGAGGCTTCTTCAAAGAAACGGATGTGTCCACTGTGTAATACATCAAAACATCCAGATACAAATACTTTAGTCATTTTTTTCCTTTTTAATTGTTTTCGATTTTTAATATAGGGAGACCGAAAATATATATTTTGGTTGCATTTAATGAATAATATTTATTATGTACGGATGCTCTTTCTGCTATGAGAGTAGGTGTTGTTTTAGAGCTAATACCATTAGTATCAAAAATGGAAACAAATAAGTCTAAGTGTTGAAATTTACAATTATTTATTGTAAAAACTATCCATTTTTCCCAATCGCTAACAATTCTATAATTTTCATTATACAAGCCATATTTATCAAATAAATCTCTTTTTATAAAGCTCGATTGATGACTGATGCAACTGTTGTAAAAATATTTTTTGTTTATTGGTTTAGAATATATTCTTTTTATTATTTTTTTCTTTTTAAATCTACACATATTTCCATAAAGGATATCTGCATCATAATTTTTATTTTTAAAAATTTTTTCTAAGACATCGTTTTGAGCAAAGCAATCGCCACCATTCATAAAGTTTAGATATTTACCCTTTGCTAGCTTAATTCCTTTATTCATAGCATTATAAATGCCTTTGTCAGGCTCTGAAATAAATGTTGTTATATACTCTTTATATTTATTTAAAATTTCAACAGTTCCATCGGTTGAACCGCCATCAACAACAATCCATTCAAAATCTTTATATGTTTGATTTATGATGCTTTGACATGTACGTTCAATTTCATCTTTAATATTATAACAAATAGTAATGATAGATAATTTTTTCATATTATTTTTCCTCTATTGATAGAAAAGGAATACTTAGAAATTTAATAGTTTTGGTAGTCTGAATAGTTTTTTTTGTTTTAATTGGGGCTTCTATCCATTCAAAAATTTTTGATTTTTCTTTTTCCCATTTTTTATAGCCATAAATTTAAATGTATTCTTTTTTTATAGTCATAAAGTGAATGCCAAATAGGTAATATCTTACTTTTGGTTTGGTTGGTGATTGTTTAACTGCAAAAACAGGAAGCCCACATAGATAGTGTTTAGTATTAAAATTATCATTATTCTTTTGAATTTTATATATGGGGAGTTTGCATATACTGATAATTAATTCATTGTTTTCATTTGTATGAGTTTTGCAAATTGGTAAAATAAAAAATAATTTATACACTTTACAATTTTGGTTAGGTGTATTGGAATTATTATCACTTTTAGACATTTTAAAACAGCCTTTTTAATATAAGATAAAAACAGTGGTGCCGATTGGGAGATTTGAACTCCCGACCTGCCCATTACGAATGGGATGCTCTACCAACTGAGCTAAATCGGCATGGTTGATTGTGTAGCATATTTAGAGATAAAGGTCAATGTTGGATATAAGCTTGTGGAAAAGAGAATTAGAAAATAAGGATATTGCGGGGGAGATTTTAGTTTGATGCACGCTTGAGGGCAAAGAAATCTTTTAATATATTAGAGCATTCTGTTTCTAATATTCCTCTTGTTATGTTTGGAGAATGGTTGCAAGTTGGTTGTTCGTAAAATTTGACACCATGTTCAATTGCGCCACCTTTGGGATTTGATGCGCCATATATGATTTCTTTTATTCTCATCATTGATATGGCTGTGGCACACATTGTGCATGGCTCTAATGTTACATAGAGTTTGCAATCCCATAGGCGAGGTTGTGATAATTTTTTGCAGGCTTTAGTCATTGCGATTATTTCAGCGTGACTGATAGCTGTTAAGCTATGTTCTCCTTGATTATAAGCTTTGGCTATGATATTTCCATTTGAATCTACAACAATAGCGCCAACTGGTACTTCGTCTCTTTTATAAGCTTTTTTAGCCTCTTTTAGGGCCTGTTGCATATAATATTCATGAGACAAGATATTAGGCATATTGAAGTTTCTTCTTCTCTTCTTGTTTTTTTAGAACTTCAAGATTGCGCTCAGTTGCTATTTTATCTAGAATCGTTTTAACAACTATATCAAGTGAGGTGCCTTCTCTATAATCAGCAGGAAGAGCAAAGTTTACGCGTTTATCTTTAAGAAGTTTAATTGCTTTTTCTCTTTGGGAACTCTTTGGTTTGTATACAGCAATGGCATTGCCACCACGAGTTTTAACAAGTTTCATTGATGGGATGTCTGTCATTCCATCGCCAAAGTATACAATTCTATGAAAAGGAATTCGGCGTTTGCTGTCTTCCATATATTCATTAACTAATTTATCATCTAGTTTTCCTAAGCCTTTGTTTATTTTTGATAAATATTGAACTTTGGTTGAGTAGTTAATTACGCGAGCTGGCCAAACAGGGGTGCCGTCTTCACCGAATGCATAACTGCATCCAAATACGTCTTTACAATATTTATATATTGACGCACCTTCAAGAATCTCTTCATAACCAGATGAAATAATGTAGTGTTCAATTTGTAAGCCAAGTTGTTTACCATATTGGTTTATACGCTCAAACCAGGTTTCAACGCCTTCATAATATTTAACTAAGGTTCCACAGTAGTGAAAGTTTTCACGAGTAAGCTTTATGCCTTTTTCTTTGGCTGTTTTCATGAAATAGTACATGCTACCAGTTATTTGGTCTGCGCAGTTGTCTATTGACCACTGGTTGGCTTTTTTCCA
>CAJGCO010000014.1 GCA_904501925.1 uncultured Alphaproteobacteria bacterium
GAATGAGAAAGGATGGAGTCGAAAATATTAAACTTGTTAATCGTGGATTTAGATATTATAAAACTGTAAAAAATGAAAATAACAATAGACGAGATTAATACTTATCGAAAGATTGGTGATAAAATAGAAATACTTGCAAAGGCATATTACGATGAATTTATTTATTGTAACCGTACATATGAATATCTTGGATGGGAATTATTAGAGAACAATGAAATAAGAATTAATTACTCATTTATTGATTATCGTAGTGAGAGATGCCATGATGATTTTATATTAACACTTGAGGAGTTGAATGGTGACATATTAGCTATGACACCAGATGAAAGTAATATTTCTAAAGATAATATTTTTACTGGAACTAATAATGGGATAATTAATGTATTTTAAATAAATTATGAAATTAGAAATTTATGAACAAATAGTATCAATTTTAAAAGGTATAATTAAAGATACTAAATTTGAAAATCATACATATACAGTAGGTGGTTGTGAACGAGACCGTATCTTAGGTAATGAAATCAAAGATATTGATTTAGTTATAGATTCTATTCCTAATGGAGGAATTAAATTTGCCGAATATCTTTATGAGAAACATTACCTTACCCATGAACCTGTTATATATGAAAATTTTGGTACTGTAATGTTTAAATTAATTGATTTTCCAGATATTGAACTGGAAGCAGTTCATACACGAAAAGAGACCTATCGTGGAGATAGTAGAAAACCAGAAACTGCTTTTGGTACAATTGAGGAAGATTGTCAGAGAAGAGACTTTACCATAAATGCATTTTATCGTAATGTATCTACAGGAAAAGTATATGATTTCAATGGTAATAGTAAAAAAGATTTACTTAATAAAGAAATTAGAGCGTGTGGAGACCCTGATATAATTTTTAATGAAGATAGTTTACGTATTTTACGTGCTTTTCGTTTTGCTGATAGATTAGGTTTTCAAATTGATGGTCTAACTTTCTTAGGAATGAACAAACACTGTGATAGACTTTCAATTATATCACAGGAACGAATTACTGATGAATTTAATAAAATACTTTTAGGCAATGACCCAACTTATATGTTTGGAGGAATGCTTGGTCCAACTCTTAAAAAATATATTTTTCCAGTATTGGATGAAGTTGGTTTAAGTAAAATATTTAATATTTCATTAAAACAAAATCTTAAAAGATGCCCTAAAGATTTAATTGTACGTTTAGCAGTATTATTTAATAGGCTAGAAACTACAACTATTAAAATACTTATGAGAAGCATGAAGTATTCAAATGACCAAATTGATGAAGTATGTTTCTTGGTTGAAAAGGGAAATAAATATAAGGATTATACTTTTATAAAGCCTACAGTTAGACAAATCATGTTTGAGTGTAAAACCTTTTCTCGCTTTTGTTGTTTAACTTCATTTCTTGAAGCAATTGAAGAAAAAGGCTACGAGTTGAAATTAATGGGAATGCTTGATGTTGGTGATGTTATGTTCGGTTATAAACTCCCTGTTAATGGTGATGATATAATGAAAGAATATAATCTTGAGCCAGGTCCCCTCATTAAAGAGATTCTGGAGTATTTACAGACACAATGTTTTTTCAACCCTTATCAAACAAAAGAAGTATTACTTAAATCAGTTAAGGGTATATTGGATTTAAAAAAATCTATAGAGTAATAATTAATATGGTGAAACATTTGTTTTTACCATATTTTTTTTGTATATTTGTATTAAATTATAAAAATATGATAAATTTTAAACCAGGTGATAAAGTAGTACATAAGACAAAAAAATGTACTGAAACAATTATTAATTTTTGTAAAATTAAAATTGATGGCAATTGGGTAGAAGGAGTAATTTATGAAGGTATAGATTATAAAACTAACAACCCTATGACCTTCGTTAGAACATTAGAAGATTTTAATAATAATTTTGAACTATATGAATAAAGAAATTTATTGTACAAATGCAATTACGAGTTTTAATGTAACTAAAAATGAATTAGTTGATACATTAATATATATTCCTTACCAAAGAGCATATCAAGATACTTGGTGGGGAGGTAGTAAAATGATTATTATAAACCCATGCTGGTTGTATAAAGAAAATGTATATAATAATGAAGGTCTAAACTGCCCTAAACATTTAGATGCAATAAAATATGCAATTACTGAAAATCAGGTTGTATATGATATTGATAAAGTACCTATTGAAATAAAAGAACTTGCATTAGATAGTATGGAAAAACATGGCTATTCTATTGAAAATAGTGATTTCGCTGGTTGGTTTAGCTGTAACTTTGATTCAGATGATTATTATTATGAAACGGTTACAAATGCAATGGGACAAGTAATTAAAATTAATATTTTTAAAAAAGGTCGTATTGAAATAAATGTTAATGAAGATTATAAATCTAATTTAAAATTTTCAAAATTTATTGCAGATGATTTTGAGGTAGGAAAAATATTAAAGAAAATCGGCCAAGCAATTATAGAATATCCTTTCTTTACAGTAACTGAAGATGGTTATTTTAATTTTTTGAAATTAAATGATAATAGTGATATGTTATTAATAATTTAAAAATTTTAAAAATGAACTGGAATACAAATATAAATGAAGCACCAACTAATATGTTATTGGCTTGCATTGATAAAAAATATCAAGTTGGATTATGCCAGGTATTTGAAACATCAACTGGTAAACGAGTTTATTTAGCTGAAACAATTCAAGATATTGTGGCATGGGGATTTATTCAAGATTTTGAAAGGCCAATAGACTGTCTATTTACTGAAGAAAATGGCTTCTATACCTTAGAATGTAGAGGATGTCCTAATTGTTTGGGAGTAACAAAAGACGGAAAAATAAGATGTTTAAAAGATAAATAATATGTTTAATTTTAAATCACAAATATGTACGACTAAAAAACAATCCGAAAAATTATTATCATTGGGATTAAAACAGGAAACCGCTGATATGTATCTAGAATTAACATATAGTTGTAACTTTGAGACACACCAATCATCTGAAGAATGGAAACCACATCTTAGACCTTATTCAGAATTATTAGAAGATTGTGAAAAATTTAATATACCTATATGTTTTAAACATATAATACCAGCTTGGTCCCTGGGAAGATTAATAGAATTACTTAACCCTGTTGGATACTTAATAAGTAAAGAAAACCCCTTCCAAGATGCTATATCAGATATGCAAACATTAATACAAAAAAATTATTTTAATAAAGATTATCTAAATGAATAATTTTATATTCGACACATTGAGACTTACAGATACTTTTAATACCATGAATAAATATGATGCAGTTAATCTAGTCTGGAAAGGTAATGATAAAATTAAAGGCCTCTGTAAAGCTTCAAAATCAGGACACGGAAGTACTATATTCGATAAACTTAATCCAATATCTTATGAAGACTTCTACCAAAAATTAGTTATATATACCGAACAAAATAAATATACACTAGACGTATATCAACGAGGTCTAACCTATGAGGAACTTATATCACTAGCACAAGAATTTGAAGAAAATGTAAAATTATTAAATCCTAAAATTTCCTTCACATTGGAAAACTATATGGACTATATAATGTATGTAAACATAATCCAAACATTCGATGGCCATATCAATGAAGTAAACCTCGTAAACTATATTAATAAATATTGGTATAAAGATGCTCATAAAGCCTCAGGAGAATTAGACTCTAAATACGGTATAGATATACTATATAAAAATAATACACGTGGAATCCAAGTAAAATCTATTAACTTCTTCCTCGGTAATAAATCAAGTACTATCAACGATAGAAAACAAATAGAACCACTTAAAAATATAGTAAAAGAAAAATTTAATATAGATATGAAATACGCTATATACGATAGAAAATGTAAACAATATCTAATTAGCTCTAATAATACCCCAATATTCTCTTTCGAAGAATTTAATGAACTGATTAAAGCAAATGATAAAAAACATCCAGTATTCAATTATAAAAAAATAAGTGTATAATAATTTATTAATATGTCTAAAATAACTATTAGTAATAAAGATTTGAAAATCTTTAAAGAATTACTTCCAGAAAGTAACATAACTCATTATTATAAAACTAAAGATAATATCCTGCGTATAGCACTGTTCGATGATAATAACTTTATCGCTATCGAAACCCCTAAAGGATTAGGCCTATTTGAACAAACAGTCCTTAACCAAGATGACAATAAAGTGTATAACCTTACTAAAACTATACACCTCGAAAACCCCGATGGCTCTCTTAAAAATGCCGTCTATGTAGGAACAAGAAACCCTATTAACTAATATTAAAAATCTAGATATCCAGCGCTTTTTTTATTAAAAACGCTGGTTTATTTTTGTACGTCAGACATTTGAAAACGTAATTCATTGTCTTATAATAGTTTAAAAATATTAATCTCTAAATTGATTTTAAAAATATTGTAAAACCCCTGATACTCAGTTTGATATTATTTTAAAATAAGGTAAAAATAAATTATTATTAATCTAATGCTATTTTTATTAAAAAATTTTAATAATATACCCCTATTTTAACGTGTGAAGTATGTTGGTAATATTTGATTTGAAAATATTTTAGAGAGGGTTATTTAAGTAAGATGAGAATGGAAGAAAAATAATTTTTAAAATTAAAAATGTTAAGATAAATTTTATTAATGAGGATAGTTTTTTTAGTAGTTATTGATGGAGGTAATTTTAATTAATTTGGGCTGACCCTGTTTTGGAATCCAGACTGTTGGGTATGTTGATTTTAATAAAATTTTTTAATTATTAATTTAAAAAAATAAAAATTGGCCCGAACATTTTTAAATTAATTTATTTTTATCATAAATATTTGATTAATAATTAGTTATATAATTTTATTTTAAGTAATGGTTTAGATTAATTATAATAATTATTTGATTATAAAATATTTAGGCGAAATAATTTTAATTTAAATATTATTTTATTAAAAATATTAATAATTATAATAATATTAATTAAAAAAAGATGGGAGATAGATTATCTATCTCCCGTTTAAAATTTTATTAACTTTTTTGTTCTGTATTGGAATTATCCTGACTTTGGTATTTACCTATTCCCAGGGCTTTATCCAATTTATCGCAACCTTTAATGAGGATGAATATGGCGATAATAAAAAGAAGCAAGTTCATGACTAATGAACTGTAGGTTGCGGTAATTGCTAAATAGAACAATGAAGTACTTAGCAAAATTAAAAATAGACTAATTAATTCATTTAAAAAGTTTTTCATATATAATAAAATTTTAATCTTATATAAATAGTTAATTTAAATGATTAAAACCAATTTTAAAAAATTTTAATAATTATTATATATGTGCGTAACGGAGTGCACTCTCCCGTCATTTAATAAAAAATGCCATGCCCAAAATATTATTAATTAAAAAAATTAAATAATATTCACATCGTGTAATTTTATTTTACACGATTATTTTACAATACAAATATACAAATAATATTTTAAAATAACAAATTTTAATTAGATATAAATTGGTCTATTTGTATACAATTTTAATAATAATTAAAAATTTTTGCTAGTGGAAAAAAATATTTATTGGTCTATTTGTACAATTAAGGGTACGCAATTGCGTATATTAAATAAAAAAATACCCCATCCTGGTTAAAGGGTGGGGATAAATATATAAATGACAAAGACTATTTTTTAGATTTAAGTTCCTTATATTTATTAAGGCACCATTTTTCTTTTTTAAGGTCTTTTTCGACTGTTGAGGTAGGTTTTTCGCCAGCTCTCATACGATATTTGAAAGCGTTGAGTTTACACCATGACATTGTTTCTTCTATACCGAATATACGTTCCATCATTTCCACTACTTCAACGTCATATACATTATAATGGTCGGGATGGTTAACTTCTTCATAAGGTTTGGTTACATCTAATGGAAGATTTAGAATATTACGGGTTGCTTCTTCAATTCTTTCTAATTCTTTTTTTCTTGGGATAATATGTTTCTCTACATATTTTTTAGCACATTCGATATCCTTATGATTAGAATCAGTTGTCACTGAGATTCTATTCTCTTTATTTTCTTCAAGAGGGTCATTATCGATATTAGCTAATATAGAAGAAGTCTTTTCTTTTAGATGAGGATATCTCTTCAATATATCCTGACATAGAGTCTCTGATGTGTTATTAGTATCCGCATTTGCGTCCCCTATATTAATAGGTCCTTTCAGAATATCAGGTACATTATTATTAACTTTGGCGTCTCTAATTTTTTCAACAATTTTTTTTGAATCATTGATAGTTTTCCTAATTTCTTTTCTATCTTCTCTATCTCGTTCTAATTGTGCGTTTAATTCTTCTTCAGAACGATGGGTATCATCAGAAACTACGATAGTTTTCTCAGGGCCTGAGATTGTTACATGTTTTTTACATAGATTTTTGTTTAAAGTGTTCTCTAAATCTGTTGTACTAACAGTATTAATTTTAATTTTTCTAGACATTAATTTTTCATATTATTGCACTTATTATTATAGTTTTTTATTACAAATATACAAAAAATTTTTATTAATTCCAAATATTAATATAGTAATTTTATAGATATGGCCCCTACTGTTTAAGGCAGGGGCAATCTGGGTCATGTACAATAGAACCTTCTGCTAGATTAGCATATGGGGCAAAATAAATATAATGATGATTTTTATAATTAAATCTATATACATTTATATTACCAGTACTATATGGTATATTAACGTTAACGAAATCACCTATAGGTTTATCATAATTTTTATTAGCATATGATTGGCATCCAATAAATGATATCATTGTAATAAATAAAATAGATATTTTCCTCATAAAATTTCCCAAATTGAACATTGATTTTAATTTTTCCCTATATAAAAATTTTAAATAATTAATAAATTTATTCTTAAATAGAACATTTTAGAATGCACGGGCTGCCATAGCCTGGAGCTTTTTACTGGCAGCCAGACGGATTTGTCTTACACGCTCTGAAGTAAGGTCCAACTCCTCTGCAATCTCATAGTCCTTATAATCTCTCTCATATCCATAACCTGTAGACATAGAAAGGATGATACGCTCTCGACTAGAAAGCTTACTAAGATACATATTAATAATATTGCGTGAATCATCAACATTCTCAGTCTCGACATAACCATTATAAGAAGCGGTTCGAGTGTTGAACTCCTGAGAATTATCCTTAATAGTATACTCATCGTCACTAGCCAATGAAACATCAATAGAAACGATATCAGCCATAGATAGGTCCATGCTATCGACATCTACGATATCATACTTTGCTGCCAAGATAGACTTAATCTCGTCAACTGTAGGGTATCGGCCCTCCTTGGCAAAGAATACACTCTCAATCTTCTTCACCTTTGAAATAAGCTTAGCATCATTAGTTGTTCGAATAGCGATATTCTCCTTAGTAATATAAGCATTAATAGCTCTACGAATATAATATGTAGCATATGTACAAAAACGCACATTCTTTTTATAATCATAAGACTCAAATGCCTCAATCATTCCGATGGCGCCAACATTAACCAGGTCCATAACGATATCTGTATTATTATATCGCTTAGCAATAGCATAGTTCAAATACTGGTTTCTTGAAATAATCTCATTACGAAGACTCAACTGGACCTTCTCCTCAGATGTCTTAATAGTATAATAATTAGAGGTCCCCTCAGCTGCCTGAACTCTCATCTTAGACTCCTCAATCTGCTTAAACAACTCCTTCTCCTGAGCCTGGGTCAGGGGCTTAATTCGTCTCAAATCAGCTACGAAACTGTCATTTACAATTGTCTTCTCAACATAACCACCTGTCTTACCTGTAATGTTACCAATCTTCTTGTTTACAAACTTTCCCATAGTAAATTTTATTTTTTAAATTATTATTCTAAATTATATTTGTTTAAATATAGAAGTATTATTACTTAAAATCAATACTTTTATACCTTTATTTTTAACATGACAAAGATAAGCATAATTTTTCAATTATCCAAATATTTTATAGATTATTTTCATATTTTTTAATTAAAAAATTATTTTAAAAATTAATTAAAATATTTTAATAATGTTTATATATGCCCGTGACGGAGTATACTCTCCTACCATTGTTACCAATGTCAGCCCCCAAACCTTTTTCGTTTGTAGTGCAAAGTTAATAATAATTTTTGATATATGCAAATTTTTATAGAGAAATATATAAAAAAAAATAAGGCCTATCATCACGACAGTCCTTATTCTTCATCTTATCATCAGAAAACGAGATTTGAACTCACTATTTGAGGCTGAATTCTTTTCCAAATTTTACCTCCCTTATGCCCATCCTAAGGTTTTTGGGCTAGTCATACTTTAATTAATATACAAATTATTAAAGCTTGCTGTACGTTTCCTTAATAAGAAAATAAATAAATATAATATTTAACTAAATTGAAAAACTATCATATGAAAGATAGCTTTTACAAAAGACAACGGTTACTTCTTCTGTGAGCCAGGCTTTGTATAACCTGGACCCTTCTTTGCGAGATTAGTATCATAATCCTTTACTCGTCCAGCAGCCTTTGCTGCTCTCTTACTCGGCTTTAAATATCCCATAATTAAAAGTTTTAAAAATTGTTAAACATTCTTCTTACCTGCAATCAAATAACCAATTACTGCAAATACGCCAAGCAATACGCCCAATACAGCAGCAGTTGTAGTATTACGACCCTGACTCTCGGCAAGCTTATAACAACCAAAACCACAGAGGGCCCAAACAATCAAACTCAATAGTGTCTCCATAAATTTTTAATTTTTTTTAATGTTAATATTATTTTTATTTCGTGTTTAAATTACATTGCAAATATACAAACTTTATTTTTAATTTCCAAATATTTTTAGAAAAAAATTGCCCTTTTACTGGACTTTTTTGAAATTTAAGTTATATTTATAATAAAGACTTAAAATTATGAGAGCAAACTATAACAAAGAGAACTTAATTGAAATAATAAAAAATAGTTATTCTATTTCTGATGTAGCAAGAAGCTTAGGATTAAAGCCTATGGGGTCTAATTTTAATACGATAAGAAAATATATTGATTTATATAATATAGATATTTCTCATTTTACTGGACAAACTTGGAATAAAGATTTAATTTATTCTGAAAAGTCTGCCAGAATACCTTTAAGTGAAATCTTACAAGAAAATACTAATTTCAAGTCGGACCAATTAAAAAAACGATTAATAGCTGAAGGTATAAAAGAGTATAAATGTGAAAAATGTGGTATAACAGAATGGTGCAATGAACCAATAACTTTAGAATTACATCATATAAATGGAAATCATTATGATAATAGATTAGAAAATCTTCAAATTTTATGTCCCAATTGTCATTCACAAACACGTACTTGGAAGAAACGAAAGAAAATCCAAACTGAGAAACCTAATATTTTTAAACAAGAATATATAAAAATATGTCCAACATGTGGCAAAGAATTTAAAGCTGATAGAAATAATAGAGTATATTGTTCCCGTGAATGTTATAATAAAGAATTAGAAAAAAATAAAAAAACTAAAAATTTTAATGAATCTGAATTAAAATATGCTATGACTTTATATAATGATATTGAAAGTTTAAGTAAACATTTTAATTTATCAAGAACAACTATTAGGAAAAGATTAAATGAATTTGGCTTATTAGAAGAGTTTAAATCTAAATATAATTTCAAAGCAAAGCCAATTTTACAATATGATATACATGGAAATTTTATAAAAGAATGGCCTTCTATTAATGATGCTGAAGAAACTTTAAAAATATTTAGTATTGGAAAATGTGCTAATTTACAAAGAAAAAGTGCTGGAGGCTATGTATGGAGATATAAAAATGATGGGGAAGAAAATTAATTCTTCCCCACTTTTGTAGCGCCACTCGGACTCGAACCGAGATAGGTTTTACCCCAGAGGATTGTTGACAGTATGGGGTACAAACCCATCATAGTTTATATTACTGTCAAAATCCGATTTTTTAGAACAGTTTTCTCTGCTAATTAAGTCCTCCGTGTCTCATACCACTATAGTTTTCACTACCAATGTTTTTCATTGTTTGTGGTCTGGAATTAACCTTCACAAATACCTGTGCGTTCCATCAATTCTCTACACCTTCAAAAGATAATATTATCTTAAGCTTGGCTCGGTATCAATCTCTATCCATTATTAATAATGGATGTAACCTCTCTTATTAAAATATCAATATTAATATTTTAAATATCGTAGCTCATTCGTTCGACTTACTAATAAAAATTATGCGACCTTATTTATCAGAAACTTAATTCCCGCTACTACCGACTTTGAAACGTTTTACCAATTAAGGTAGGCAAACATTTTACCAATTCCACCATGGCGCCATAATATAAAAGAACTTCGTTTTAATTACATTGCAAATATACAAATTTTATTTTTAATTTCCAAATATTTTTAGAAAAAAATTACACAAAATAATAGGGTGGATTCGCACTATCCTTACTCGACTCACAGTCGACCCTTAGTTTTCTGCAAAAAACTGTTTAGCAACCTGTACTTACCGTTAAACTACGTTTTTTGTATAATTTATACTAAAACTAAATTAAGTATTTCATTTAGGTCTTCATCAGAAATATTTGGAATTCTTGATTTAATTTCATAGATTACTTCGACTTTCCATCGAGAATCTATTAGGTCAGACCATCCCTGTTCCTGAAGGCATAGAAGACCTTCTCTTACAATATCTTTATTACACATAATCTTGAACATTCTCAAAATAATCCATGGATTCAATAACAAGTCCATGAAGCTTTTCCCACTCATCTCTTGTAACAATAAGAATCTGGTCACCCAATGTTAACTGGTAAACACTATCACCTTGAGGTTTATACTCATCCAACTTCATTTCAAAGTCATATGTTCCCTCGAAAATACTTGTTTTAATTTCCATAAATTTTAATTATTAAAGTTTTTTCTATTATAAGTTTTATTAGCTCCTCTAATAACTCTTGTAATTTTTCTAGTTATACCAAAAAAATTAGCTACTTTATCCCAAGATTTTAACTCATTATATTTTTCATTAATTTCTTCTAAACTTGGATAATGTGAAATATTATTACGACATTCTTTTGAACAAAAACGTTTATCTCGACCATATGGCATTTCTTTACCACATCTTTCACAAATCATTGTTTTAGGTTCTTTTATTGGTAAACCATTTTTGTATTTTTTGTTTTCATTTTCAATGATATTTTCCACTTTTTCTAATACTTGAGATAACTCCATATCTTCATGATGTATTTCGGCATGACAATTAGCGCATAATAACATACATTTATTTACTTCTTTATAAAGAGTATCCATATTTGTGGATGAAAGTCTTCTTACATCAAGTTTAATTTCTTTTTCTTCAGGATTTATATGATGAAATTGTAAAGCCGCTATATTTTTATTGTAGCCACATTTTTCACATTTACCACCTTTATACTCAACTAATTCTAATTTTCTTTTTATACCTCTTTCCTTTTGTCTAGGATAAGTATTAAATTTTTGTCTTGCCATAATGTTCTTTTTTATATAAATAGTACCTTAACTCAAAAAAGTAAAGAATATATTCATAAAACAAAAAATATGGTACTTAGTTGGGGGTGTGGGACTTGAACCCACGACTCCGAAGGTATAAGCTTCGTGCTCTGACCACTGAACTAACCCCCAATATTCTTTAAAAATTACACTGCAAATATACAAACAATTTTTTAATTATCCAAATATTTTGCAATAAAAATTTAAAATATTTTTTAGTAGGAGTCATTGGGTACGAACCAATTTCTTCAACACTATTGATAGAATTAGAAAGGAGGAGTTTTGGGATATTCTATCAACGCTCAGCCCGAATGATTTGTGTTGCTGTCCTACATAGACGAGACTCCTTAGGGTACGCAATTGCGTATATTAATATTCAACTACGAACCAGTCTTCTGCAAACATATCAGTTTGCGTGGGCACCCAACCAGTCATCACCTTATTATCTGCTGTCTTCATACAGATAGTTGGGAGGCCGATAATTGAACCATCATTATTCTCACAGAGAGATTTCAGGATAGGGTCCTTACAGAACTCTGTCTTAATTTCAAAACCTTGCTTGAGCCAAAGGTGCATATTCTTTCCATTCCAGCCCTGACGAGCTACCAGGCTACCATTCTTAAGCTGTTCAAGTGCCTGGCCAAAATTCATATTTACCATGTTATTGTATAATATTTATTATTAATAGTTATTTTATAACCTAAAAATTTTAAAATGGTTTTAATATCAGTTGTCTCTAATAGGTTATACAATTCTGGTTTATTATTATTATTAATAAAGAGAGCTGTATTACCCTTTGAAGCCATAGATTCTATTTCAGCTTCAAATATACTGAGAGCTATCTCATTATCTTGCTTATTAAGAAGATTTTCCAGTGTAGTTATTCTTACCGTATCTTCATATTTCTTTACGTTTTCTCTAGCTTGTTCTGCTGTATACATATAATACTTTATTACTGGTAACCCCAACAGGACTCCAACCTGTAACCTTTTCTTAGGAGGAAAAAATTTTCTGCTGTTAAACTATAGGGTCATTATTTTTTGTCGGGAGCCCAGGAATCGAACCGTGGACTAACTGCACCCATTGCATTAATATAATAGTTGCTGTAGGTTTTCTTACTCAGAAAGCTCAGAATATAAGCCGTGCTACCATTACACTAACTCCCGAAATTTGGGGACGCAATTGCGTATATAAAATTGATGTCCTTCCATAAATCCAAAAATACCCCTAACTGCGTCCGAAAATATGCGTCCCCTTAAATATTCATTAAATAATTCGTTGCAAATATACAAATATTATTTTAATTATCCAAGCAAATCGAAAATTAATTTTGCAATTTTATCCCAATCATCTGAAAATAAATCTACAAACTTGCTATCGACCAATTTGGTTAAAATATCCTCAATCTTTTTAGCATCACCAAGAAGCATCTCATCCAAGAATGCTTTCTTCATTTCGTGCATATCTATATAAGACATTACTGTTTTATTCTTTGTTAAGATAATATAATTGATAATATCATCATAAGAAAAGAATTTAAATAGGTCGAAACAGAAACTTGAAATAAGCATATGCTTATTAGGGTTTGAAATATCAAAAGTAAAGAACTTATGATTTAGGTCAAACTCATCGTGATTGGTAAGATGTAGTATATTCATTGGTCTTTCATTCTGTAATACTGCATCAATCTTATTCATATGATATATCTGATTAGTACCCATTCGTGTAGAGTCCATCTCATTCCAGATTTCAATAACTTTATCCTCTGGCATATAATCGACCAATACACACTGAATAAAGTCAATTTTAGCGGCGTTTATAGATACTTTCATATTATTTTCCAATTAGTTTGTTAATAAGTCCAATTAAATCATTCCAATCATCGGTGATGACATTTACAAATCCAAATGCCTTAATATCTTCAAGAACATTAGCGGCACAACCATTTTTATCGTCACATAGTCTAACGATTTCCTGCATAAACTCTTTCTCATAATACTTTAACTTATCCCATTTTGATTTGATAAGGTAATCTGCCAAATCTACAAATGAGAAATAGTCAAACTCATCAAGTGTATTAAAACACATAAGACGACCACCATAGAAAGAGAAATAAATCTTTTTAAGACTAAACTCGTTTTCACATTGAGAAACATACATAGCAATTTCAGCAGGTGTATTATTTCTCAATACGATATTGAAATCAGACATTGGATAGATTATTGTGTCTAACCCTTCATCGTTACACATATTATTCCAAAGGTCAATGATATCAACCATAGGAATCTCCTCTAACAAAATATCTTGAACAAGATTATTTTTATTCTTATTGTAATTCATATTGAAAAGCGTTTTAATTAGTCGTCTATTTTTAAAACTTTATTCTTAATCTTTGGAATTTTAAGTAATAATAACATAATTGTTATTATCATCATTAAAATGAATTGAACTAAATCATTTGTTTCGTAGTAACTATATATACCACCCACTAATGTTACAATCCAAAGTGAAGAAAAGAATTTTTCAAAAAATAGATATATAAAAATCAAAATATCCTCCATAAAAAATATTTGTTTTTAATGGGATACGCAAATGCATACCCCATAGTTTATTTAATCATCAATACCAAGAAAATCAATCTCAAAATCTCCCAACTCCCAAGAGTAATCGGTTTCGTAATACACACTATTCAACAATGTGTACATACCCATATCCTCAAAATCCTGCTCGGTAAAAGTACACTCATCTAAATTGAGAGTCCACTCATCAATAAGGAATAGGTCATCGTGTCGGAGTACCTTAATGATATTACCCTCTTTATTTACCTTAAACTCCTCAATCTTAATACGCTCTCCCTTGATAATCAAATAGGGAATATCCTCATCGAGGTCATAAGACGACCAATCAAAGCATACTGCTCCATCATAAACACCCTCATCTTTGTGGAGGAGTTCTGCCAACTTTTTTACAATCTCTCTTGTTTCCATAGTTTTAATGTTATTAAGTTTAACGATGCAAAGATAAGTAATTTTTTTGAAATATCCAAATTTTTTCATGGATTTTTTAATAAGGGACGCAAATGCGTCCCCCATAGATGTTGTTACTCATCATCATTTGTTGAGAGATAAGGCAAATTGAGTTCATCAGCCCAAAACTCCAAACTTTCCCAGAAATACTCTTCAACCATAGTTTCTCCAATTTTTTGACTAATTCTGGATAATTGCTCATTGGAAAGACCACTTGCATCACGGTCAATAGCATCAAAGTCCTCTCTTGAAAGAATAACACATTTGAATCTATCCATAACCTCGATAGGTACAAAAATCATCTCGTTATCAGTTCCATCGTGGAATACCAGAGTATCATTATGTGCCTTAAACTTTTTATAAACAGCCAAGTCAGACTCATAAAAAATGTTATCCTTATTAGGCTTTACAAACTTTTCATACAATGCACTCATAATTTTTTTGTTTTAATTGTTATTATTTAATATTTATCTCCGTTTTAATCAATAATTTGTAAAATCACAATAACAATGTGCTTTTGGTAACATAGACTCTCTCATAAAGTTTCTTACCTGCTTTAATGTAGGTCGCTTATGCAAAGGCAACTCCTCTACCAAATTCCAAGCTGTGCCATCTTTATCTTTCCAATAACTTACCAAGAAGATAGTTTTCTCTTTTCCCTTTTCCTTTGGCTCATTATCCCAGCACTCTTTGAAATTCTTGTACCAACCTGTATAATCACTTGTTTCGTACTTGAAAATCATAGTACCACCAAAAATATTCTTTATAGCCATAGTTGTAATGTTTTAGTGTACGCAGGTGCGTATATTACTTATTATTGTTGAAATAATTATACACTACATCATATACAAATACGATAGCATTTCCATCAAACTCACAAAGTTCATATTTCTCATCGTAATCCTCTACTCCGAGAACGATACGCATTGTCTTAATGCCGTAAACATCAACCTGAATTAACTCTATTGAGTTGATGGTTACATTCTCAATACCATCATAACGACCATACATAGGTAGAATGAGGTTGTCATCATCATCAATATCTAAATCAATGATTGTAGTATTATGCTCCTTAAAAAGAGCAATTACCTCATTAAGACACTCTTCCTCAATGCGAGAAATCTCTGCGTGAAAATCCTTATAAGTATTCATAATTTTAATTGTTTATTAGTTCAACAAATAATTCTCCCAAATGTCCGTATCATACATATCGAATAACTCCTCATAATCCTCATCGTCAATCAACTCCAACTCATACTCCAAGTCGGCGATATTCCCCCTTGAAAACTCCGTTGCCCAGAGTCTTTCATTACGGATAGAGTTTTCTACGCTATCACGATACAACTCCCAATCTACATCTTTGTAGGTAATCTTTTTCTTTGTCATAATCTTATTAGTTTTATTGTTTAACGAGTGCAAAGATAAGTATAATTTTTGATATATCCAAATATTTTGAAGATTATTTTAATATTGAATATCAAATTTATCAAAATACTTTTCATTATTCAAATCGTTATCCTCATCGCATTTTGCATCATAACCTCTCTCATTGAGTTTATGAATTGTAAAACTATGTGAGCCATCGTGATGAGCCGCCCATACATCAATAGCACCATCTTCGGTCTGCGTGATTGTAATATAATCACAATTCTTAATACAAGCATAGATAGCCTTTTCCAATGTTGCAAAATGTGTTGCAACAATCTCAAAGTTACCATTCCAACGACCAACCTTACCTGTCACTACACAATCAACATTGTTATCCTTATCGTGTTGGAGATTATAGATAAAGTCGTCCCAATACATATTTAGAGTATTCCACACCCAATTGTGAAATTTCTCACTATCTCCAATAAAGTTTGAACAATTATTATCATAACACCAATCCTTAAAATCCTCATACCAATCATCATAATCTACATTGTGATTGTCGTAAATTACATAACCCTTATTCTCCATAGTCTTAAATGTTTTAATTGTTATTATTTCTTTTTCTTTGATAGTACAAAGGTAATACAAAAAAATGAATTATGCAAATTTTTGGGGATAAAAATACAAAAAATGTACCCCCAATTTTGGGAGTACACCACTAACAATTAAAACTATTATAAACAATCAACACTATGTATCTTATAAGTAGCATAGAGATTTATATTTTTTCGATGTTGCAGGGCAATTTCAGTATCATACTTACGATAAGCAATATAATTCTTATCATCTGCCCACTCATCATCTTCATCAATTTCACAATCCTCATCAGCACACTTTTCCATTTCTGCTTTCAACTTTTCAATATCAGTTGAAACAGCAATTGTGGTTGCATAAGGGGTACAATTATCATAACCCTCATAGCAATATGTAAGAGCAAACATTTTCTTATCCATAGTTAATAAAATTTTTAAGTTAATTACTCAACATCTTCATTTTTGTCAATAAACACAACCTCAATAGCAATAGTGTTACCATTACGAACACGGCTGAAAACATCATAACAACCATCGCCAAAACCACTTGAAGAAATAAATGATTTTCTATCTGCAATATGTGTGTTCTTTTTAGAACACCAAGCACACACATTCTTTTCGTACCAATCATCATCAACATTGTCATTATGATATTTGTCATAATAATCAATATCGCTAATACTCATAGTACCACTATCAACACCAACACAACCCTCATCAAAAGCATACTCATTAAGTACACTAATATCGTAGTCTTTATGAATAGCAACCATTCTTGCTACTCTCTTACCCCAATCGCCCTCATCGGAAATCTCTACGAAACAATTATAAAGACCATCTTCAATACCATCAATAAGCATATTATGCTTACAATCAGTTTCATAACAAGGGTCGCTAATAAGTACTTCATTGTTGATGAATATGCTACCTACTCGTTTCAAGTTGTTCATAATTTTAATTTTTATGAATACATATCAAAATTATCTCTTACCTCTACGCAACCAATATCCAGCGTACAATTTCCGTAGTAAATAAGAATATCAATACTCCTATCACTTGTAGTAAATGCGTCAAGCATTACATAATCATCATCGCCATCTGCACCATCATCAATTTTACTATCATAAACCTCAACTGATTTACCAATAATCTCGGCTAACAATTTCTCCGTATGGTTAATGCCACCATACTCGGTATCAACCAACTTGTCATAAATCTTCTCCTTAATCTCATAAAAAGTCTTGTTCATAGTTAAAATGTTTTTAATTGTTTTACTTAATTTTGATATGCAAAGATAAGTATAATTTTTCAATTATGCAAATTTATGACCATATTTTTTTGAAATTTCCTCAAACTCCTCATCAGTCATATCCTCATAGTATCGCATACCCATTTGGACTGCAATTTCTTCCATTTCTCTCCAAAATGCTATATCCAAATCTTCATCTATATTTGCAGATGGGTCATTGAAATACTTTTCCAATTCTCTATCAGTATATCCATAATTGGAGTTCAACATTTGATAAATCAAACGAGCAAGTTCAGCCATCTTTTCATCATCAAACTCTCCTGCATACATAGGTGCTGGCATATTCTCATAATCTCCACGACTGACAATATCCAAACCTAAACAATGAAAATAAGTATCGTATGTTTCGTACAACTCATAACACTTACTACAATAAGGCGCACCCTCATCAGTGAATGATAGGTCATCTTGAAGAAACAATTTACCACATCTATCACAATAGCAAAATGTTTCTGCATAGGATAGAGTACCACCGACACCGTGTTCAGTTACATCTTTAAGAATATAACCCTCATTTGATAATTCTTCATAGAGTCCTCTTTCTGCATCTATGATAGGCGCATAAACATCATATACATTACCCTCTGGGTTACGATAAATGTCTTTTGTAATAGGGTTATAAAAAACCGTAAACATTATTTGCTCATTCATAATCTTAATTGTTTTATTTGTTATTAACTTATTTTGTTGGTACAAAGATAAGCATAATTTTTGACATTTCCAAATAAAAAAGGGATTATTTTTACATAACCCCTATTTTTTTAATCCCACTCTTTGTCATACTCTGCATCGTATGGCATTTCATAATCAACATCAACTTCCTCGATACTATCAAACTCATTGATATTATTTTTCAATCGGGGAATTGCTACCCTAACTGCATCTTCCCAACTACTCATAGGAATTGCATCAGTTTCCTCGTTGAAATCATCATCAACATCAACGACAACTCTTGTCATTACGCTTGCCTTAACCAATAATGCTACTTTCTTCATAACTTACATCTTTTCAATTTCAATTGTTTCTCCCAATTCTTTTGCTAACTTTCGTAGTTCTTTAATCTTACTTTTTGGTACGCTATGTGTTGAACGATAGCAAAAGCCGTTACTATACCAATGTACCCAATATAAAGTTTCCATAATTATTTTTTAATTAAACTCTCTATAAAGAGATAGTTTCTGTTTGCAATTCAATTTATTCCAATACTCATCACACGCATCTACGAAATCTTGATAACCATCTTCGGGAGAAAATGTGTACTGACAATAACCTGTAACAAACTCCATTGTCTTAAAATCGCAATTTCCCCACCACTCATCAAGTTGTGCTTTTGTCATTCGTGCCATAGTTCTTTTATTTTAATTGTTAATATGCTCTCTCAAAAAATTCGTAACCAACCTCTGTTACATACATTGTATTGCCACTATTATCCTTGTTTCTGTGCATCAGTACATAGATGTCAAAATCTCCACCAATTACATCTTGCTCACTTGTGAACATATAGTTCCAATCACTTGCAGTTTCATCTTCAACATCAAGATAACCCAACTCAATGTGAATTTCCTCTCCACCAAAGATTTCGGAAAGTTTCTTCTCCAAAGATTCTACACTAAATCTATTATGAACAAGTTTCTCCAATTTATTGATAATACTTACTTGTTGCTGATATGGAGTATTAGGATTAGGACTATAATTATCAACATCGTGTTGATGAATAAAATCCTCTAACATATCTATAAACATATCCTGCTCATACTTGTCATCGTAATCAAAATTACAATAAAAATCTCCCACATATTCCCCATAGCCACACTCATCATCATATTGTGTCGCTTTATAAACCTCATAATAAGATTTATCATCCTCACAACAATAAGCATAACGAAGAACAAAATCGCCATAATCAGTTTCAATTCTATAACTCATAGTTTTAATTATTTAATTTGTTTAACTTAATTTTGATAGTGCAAAGATAAGTATAATTTTTGATATTTCCAAATATTTTAACACTTATTTTTGAACAATTCATTCAAAATAACTGCTGATGTGATATTATGATAATCTTCCATATACTCATTTCGTTTCATTACATAGAAATTATCAATAGCAGTAAGATAATCTACATCATACAACTCGGAGAAATCACATTTTACTTGTCGTGGCATAGGATATTTCATATCAAACTCCTCTGCCCAATACTTAATCTTCATAAAGAGTTCTCTACTATCCTCAATAAAACGAGTTAGGTCATCTTGTCCAGCGAGAAATGAAAGGTCATAAATAATCTCTGCAAAAAGGCTTTCGTGTCGTGTCATAATTTTAATAGTTTTTACTTGTTAAAAATATTTTGAAAAAAGAATGTCATTGAATTAGGAGAAACAATATCCTCTCTTGTACAATGTCTTACCCAAGAATAATCCTCACAACAATTAAACCAATCCCAAAGGTTTTCCTTACTATCATAATCAATAGCAGGGATTGCAGGGTCGCCCTCACTTTGCAACTCATCAAGATAACTTGCATAACCCTCAAAGAATGAACAAACATCATTAGGGTAGAAATCAAATGAGTTATTATAATCCGAAATAAACATACTATAAAGTACAATCTCATTACGGAGTTTCCACAACTCATCAGCAGTTAAATTTTCAAATTTCTTTTTCATAGTCTTAATTGTTTTATTTCGATAGTGCAAAGATAATACAAAAAAATGAGAATTCCAAATAAAAAGAGGATTATTTTTCAATAACCCTCATTTTTTTTAATCCAAGTCAAACTCCTCACAAAGTTCCCCACTATAAGGAGAGTAAATAGTACCACTCTCTACTGCACCCGACTCTACAGCAAACAATCCACTATGCTTATCATAATACAATTCACACTCCATTTCAAAAGTTGGATTGTCTTTCTCTGCATCGTGAATAGATGGGTAACAACCCTGCTCTACCAACTCCTCAATCTTATTATTATATGCAATAGGGTACTGCTCTTTATCAATAATGATAATAATACCCTCATAGTTATCCGCATTATTTAACTTTACTGCCATATTTATAAAAGTTTTTAATTATTTAACAAAAATCTAAATCGTATCTCCATTGAAGAACTTTCTCCATATCAGTTGCTAACTCATCAAACTTTTGTTCATCAAGTTTGGTTTTCATCGCTGGAGTATTGTTTATATAATCCTTAATATACTTTTTATATTTAAGGCTTATACTACAACCTCTATTCTCCATTATTTCAATAACCTTTGTTGTTGGTAATTTTTTAGCCATAATTTTAATTGTTTAATAGTTTATTTGTACTAATATTCCAAGAAAAATGAATTAGACTATCTGGTGTATTCACATACATTTCAATATTTGATGACATTGTATTATAAGTAATCTTTGTACCTTTGGCTTGTTTATGTACATCATATAAGACAGCATAGTCAGCAAACATCTTATCGTTTAATGTTTGAAAATCTTTTGATATAGATGTTTCAACTTTTTTTAGACTACCATTAACTACCTTAATAAAGGTCAATACATAAATTTTATCCATATTCTTAATTGTTTATTAGTTTAACGATATGCAAAGATAAGTATAATTTTTGAAATATCCAAATAATTTTAATACTTATTTCGCTCAATCATTTCTTTTTTGAAATTATCAATAAAATTAGTACCAAGTATCATAGACAAACTACCATTGGTTATATCATCTTTTGCCTTTAACCAATTACAAACCTTTTCCAAAGATACCATTTCCTGCTCATCAACTACTTTGTAAACATCAATAAAGAAATCACAATAATCTCCCTCACGCATTTCATTTAACACACTAATACTGCTCGGAATATCATATACAATAGCAAAATCTTTACTCAATGTAAATTGAGGATTAAGATGTTTAATGTCGTCAAGATTATACATTTCAGCCTCTACCTTATAGAAATGTCCCTTATCAACCTTATAGTTGAAAATAACCTCATCAGCAGGGGAATTAAACATCATCTTCAAATCTTCAAGGTCATTAAAATAACCAATGTGCAAAAGTACCATAGTTTTATTAGTTTAATTTGTTTAACTTATCTGGGTACAAAGGTAAGCATAATTTTTGACAATTCCAAATATTTTAACAAAAAAATGCTAGAGAAATTTTATTTTCCCTAGCACTCGTTAAACAATTAAAACCTTTAAGTATGTATATCAAAAAATGTCTTGTTATCAATGTGTTCTTGAATTACTTCAAGATTTTCTTTACGCCATATTGATTGAACATTTATGTCTTCAATATCACGATATAATCCCATTTTATAACTTTCACTTATAATCTCTGGTATCAATGTATCTTCATTACATCTTACCATGAAACGATATAGTTCTTTATCATTATAATTTGGAACAATTATTTCATAATGCGCTTTATTCATAAAATTATATTTTGTAGCGGGTAGGGGAATCGAACCCCTCTTTCAAGAATGAAAATCTTGCGTCCTAACCGATAGACGAACCCGCCATTATATGGAATTACTCCATTGTTTTAGTGACCCCGTTGGGACTCGAACCCAAGACCCATACATTAAAAGTGTATTGCTCTACCTGCTGAGCTACGAGGTCAGTTTGAGGATACTTAATTCTCCTCATTTTTTAACACTGCAAATATACAAACTTTTTTTGACATTTGCAAGTATTTTAAGAATTTTTTAATTATTTTTTGGATTACTAATCTTTTCAAGTTGGTCAAAGACCATCAATGTTGGGACAAGTACATTAAACAATATCTTGCTGATAGGGAAAGAATTTCCACTAATAATCCACCAAATCAACCAAATGAAAGGGGAGCAGATAAGGTAAGCACCACCGATTACTACTGCATAAATACCCGCTACAAGAGCGAGGATAACCCAAAACAATCTTCCAATAATCTTCATTTTGTTTATCAATTAAATTCGTTGCAAATATACAAAGAATATTTCAAATATCCAAATATTTTATTATAAATCTTACAAATTTCTTTCATTAAGGAAAGTATCAATCTTACCCAAGATATAATCTATCTCCTCAATAAGAGATTTGAAATCGTTGTCGGCAAACTCATCACTAATCCATATATCAATATATGTATAGTTAGACTCTTCCATAATTTCAGTCCAATAGTCATAACCCGACCTATCGTAAGAGCAATAGATTTGGAATGTGGGTTTAATTACATCAATCTCTTCAAGTAAGTCAGTAAAATCCTCATACTGAAACTCATTAAACTTTCGTGTATCAACATAATCTACTGAAACACCAAAGAGTTTGCCCTCTCCGCTATCCTCAACATCAAGATAACTCAAACCCTCATAGTTTGAAACAATCTTTCTAATCTCGTTCTCAATCATAGTATTTGTTTTTTATTAGTTTGGTAATGCAAAGATAAGTAATTATTTTCACATTACCAAACATTTTAACAACTTTTTTTTAACTTTTATATGGACAAGAAATTTCAAATTCATCAGCAATATCTACAACATCAAAGATGTCCACAGCATACTCCGAAACCCAATCGCCACCAACCAAGAAATAGATTTCATCTTTTTCCTTATCAAAACGAATGTAGTCGTTATCTCCGTTCTTGTTTATATAATCAATGATATTAGCATACAATTCTGCTTGAAACTCCTGCAATTTATCACTCCAAGTCATAGCGTTAGATTTTAATCGTTCAACATATTCTTTTCCCAATCACGGACATACTCAATCAATTCACACCATTGGAAATCTCCATAATGGAAAGGATTAAACCAACCATCACTCCAAGTACCATCAGCGTTATTATCCATATCCTCTGCTGAATTATCATCAGTATAGATAAACAACTCATAATCATACTCATTGTCCTCATTCAATGTAGCCTTAACTCTTACACCGAAGATATTACGCCACATATCATCACTATGGTCACGAAATAGAGGAAAACCACTCTCATCATTGAAAGCAATGAAACCATCAATAGCACCCTGCACCTCAAAGATGTATTTATTGGCATACTCTTTCATCTTACGCTCTGCTGAATACATTGCGATACTAAAATCATTTGCCGACTGATACAACCAATCTCTAAAATCTTGCTCCTTGTTCTTCATAGTTCTATTTGTTTTAATTTGACAATGCAAAGATAATACAAGTTTTTGAATTATGCAAATTTTTTGATGATTATTTTCAAATTATTTTATTAGGATACGCAAATGCGTATATTAAATATAGCACTCATTAACATATGCCTCTGTTGCATCATCAAGAGTTATAACTCCATCTTCAATATCGGTAATTGTTTTCCAATCAGATGTATGCTCTCTATCATCAATAGCGCAGGGGTCAAGCCAAAATACCTTACGACCAATAAGACTATTATCCTTAACCAAATCGTGAAGATAGAATAAATCCAAATTTTGGAGGTAAAGGTCATTTACACCATCTTTAACATTAAGTGTATATTCATCATTGCTTACCTTTAATTTAATATTGCTATCAATAGGATTTGAAAGTTCTACCCATTCTGTATTGGTTTTCTTATTCTCTTTCTTTTCCCTAATGAAGAAAAACATACCATCAAAAATACACTCTGTATTTCCATCAAAGAAAACAAGTTCCTCATTGACTTTTTCACATTCATTAGTTTCATCATACTCTGCATCAAACTTTTTATGCAAAATATCCGAAAGTGCTAATTGTGCATCAGTTATACTCTCACATACTGCCAAGAGGAAAGTATTATACATACCATTAGTATAATCCAATTCATACCCAGCAGTAAATGGAGTTACTGCATCACAATGTTGTTTTACTAATACTTTAAACATAATCTTTTGTTTTTAATTGTTTAACTTTGATAGGACAAAGGTAATAAATATTTTTGACAATTCCAAATTTTTATGGGTTTATTTTAAGTAAGGGTACGCAAGTGCGTACCCCACTATTACTCATCTTCGCCAAGAGGACAAGGACTGATACAATCTGCACAAAGGTTGCAGGGTTTGATAAGTCTGCCACAAATAGGACATCTTTGCTTACAAAACTTTGTTTCAAGTACAACCTCATACTCACAATGTGGGCACATTTCGACACAAGTATCATAGATTTCAACAACTCTCAATGTACCCTTATCTGGGTGTATATCTCCAAGTTGATAGTTATTAAATCTATCAGCATACTCCTCTGCGGTCATAACCTCTCCGTGCATAAATGCTCTACCAACAAATTGGTCTTCGGTTAAATCACAAGGATTATACTTATCGGGAAGAAAAGCGTACATTTGTGTTGAGGGTGTATCATCGGTGCCATTAAGCAACTCGTTCTGCTCATTGATAGCATTAGCAATTCTCTCAAACTCCTGCTCAATAATTGGAACATATTGTGCAATAGTACCTCTTACCAACATATCAGTAGCAACCTCATTACCAAGTGTTGTAACAAAAACAATGTCATCTTCCGAATGTACACCTATTTCAATATAATCAACCTTTTCTACGCAAGGGAGATTTCGATGGTCGAAATATGTAATTTCGTTGTTTTTATCAAAGAAATTTAGGATATTTTCATCATTTATTGATTTCTCCTCAAACAAAGAAACAATATGCTTATGAGCCTTATCCTCAATATCAAAAATCTCTTTCAAAAAATTCTTCTCCATAGTCTTTTTTTTTAATGGTTGTAGTCAAATCCGTTCCAATCGCAAGAGTCAATAGCATTTTTCAACGCATCTTTTGCAGAGTCAAATACATAATCACTCTTTATAGGATTAGTTACATCTAATGGAATTACCCAACGATATTTATCATTATTGTTAGGCTCGGTATAAAGACCAACCTTTTTGTTTGTGCCACGATGTGTAACCTCACACCACTTAATTACGCTTGCCATAATCTTAATTGTTTTTATTATTAACTTATTTTGATGGTACAAAGATAAGTAAAAAAATCCATATATGCAAATTATTTGGTACTAATCTTCATCATCAAAGACAATTTTCTTATTCTTTGCTCGTTTGTACTCATTTTTTGGGTTATGTACCTTTGCAGGGCGCATACTGATTGACTTGCCATAGGTTTCAATCTCACGCTCTCTATCAGCCTTTTTACAAGCCTTAACATAATCCTGCTCGGTAAATGTTCTCTTTGCCATATTACATAAATGTTTTACTGAATGATACTGAAAAATTAGTTACGCTATCAATATAATCATATCCACCAAAATTGAAGATAGTGATTGTTGAACTCTCCCAAAGAATTTGAAATTGGAATTTTGTTCCATTAACTACAAACTCTCCCCAAAGGTCATCTTTTCCGTTAATATCATCTTTGAGATATTCCCAATCAAAAAACCTCTCAATGTTATTACCTCTCCAATTAAATGAAATAACTGCTTGCATATCGTTTAGTTTTTAATTCTTGTGCAAAGATAAGTATAATTTTTCAAATTTCCAAATTATTTGAAATATATTTTTAGTTATCCCAAGTAAAATACTCTGCAATTTCGTGTGCAGTTGTTCTACAATCGCCTAATCTCTCGAAAAGATTTCTAATTTCATCAAGGATTTCTTCTTTATCAACATTAACAATGAACGCACAATGTTTAAGATGGAAATCACATATTTTCTCATAGGCAGTTGTGATTGCATCATAAACCTCATTAAACTCTTGATTAAGAAGTTTACCCTTATCTGTATTTTCATTATAGTAAAATCTCTGTGGTGGATTATTACCATACTCTTCGTAAAAACTCAATAGTGTATGAGTTTCCCATTGAGTAATGAGCATATTATCTTGAAGAATACAATCAATATCTCCATTACTATTGATATAGTAAAAATAATCAAATTTACTACCGTCATAACCTTTGGTATTATTACCCCCAAGATTTGTTAAAAGGGTAATAACTTTATTACCATTATAATAATGTCCACGAATTGCTAATGTTTGTACCATAATTGTTAATTCTTAAAAAAATTATTACCATCAAATCCCACATAAATTGTACCCTCATCATTGTATCGTACTGCTGAACGATGAAAAGCCGTTCTGCCCAGACCACTCAAAAAGGTATTTCTACCAATCAACTTAATACACTCTCGTTGCGTAATGCGTGTTACGATACTTTCATCTTCCTTTGTAAACATCTCATATTTAGTGTATTTAGCGATGTTACTAATCTGCTCAAAATCATTCTCGGTATAACCGATTGAAAGCAAATACTTTTTGTCTTTGTTTGTAAGTTTCATAGTCTTTAATTGTTTTATTTAACTGATACAAAGGTAAGAAAAAAATCCCAAATAAACAAATTATTTGGGAATTATTTTTATCGTTTTGAATACTTTTTTTCAAGTTCGGGTAAATGGCAGAAAATTGACTGCGTAAATGTACCTACATCGTTAGTATCTCGCCTATTTGTTGCCACCTCATTAGCCCTTGCTATTGCATCTTCTACTTTATATGGTGAGAAAGTCCAACCTTTATCTAACTTTTTAGGGAAATAAGTATAACTAACACACATACCTGTACCTCCGTGATTACCACCAAAACCGAATGTGCAAATATCGTAAAATGGATAACCGCAACTCTCATATAATACTCCGTCAATTACCAAAAGTTTAGATAAATCTTTTTTAATTCTTTTAATAATATCATCTTTCGTTTCATATTTGGAGTAATCATTACAAGAGTAATCATTCCAATCTTTTACTCTTGAAAAATAAGAAGAATAAATCTTAATATAATTAACAAACCAATCAAGAGCAGTAATATCTCCGTATTCATTAACAATACCCGAATGGAGTTTATATTCTTTATACAATTTACCCTTATAAAGATAAATGTTAAATTTGTCTGCCCAATCAATACCAAAGGCAAGTTTCACATCTGCCATTGTAACCTCACGAAGATTTGCAAATACGCTCTCCGTAATCTCATTGTATCGTGGCTTACGGCAACGATAAGGAATATAACTTTCGTAATACTTGATTGTAAACTCTACCTTAATCATAAGTCTTTATTTTTTAAGTTCCTTAATTCTGTCATCAATAAGATAAATGCCATTTACTATTAAGGCAATTGTGAAACAACAAAATGCTTTCCAATCCTCATCTATTCCACCAATCATTGCACCGATAGCACTCACTGTGATACAAAAATGTCTAATAAACATAGTTCTATTGTTTTAATTGTTAAACTTTGATAGTGCAAAGATAAGTAAAAAAATCCAAATAAACAAATTATTTGGACTTTATTTTCAAAAATTTTTACACTTGTGTCTTTGGGTACTTACTATAAGAATAAGGTACAATCTCATTGGGTGCAAGATTAGTAAGATAATTGATAATATCAATATTATCCTTAAACTCTCCCTCCTCAATCATTCGTGCCAAGTTCTTTACGAAATCCTTTGCTGGTTTATAACCCTTATTGAAATTATTTACAATAATCTCAAAAATTGGAATACCACCTACCTTTGCAACAAATGCAATCTTATTAACTGCATTGTTAATACTCTCTTTTGTTACTTTTGCCATACTATAAAACACGTTTTAATCTTGAATATAATTTTGTTTCAGTGTCAAGTTCGTAAATAGACTCAAACTCTAATTGGTCTTTTTCCACACTATTAAGATTGTTCATTTCCAAATAATCTTTGGAATATTTAATAGCAGTATCTTCATCACAATTATAGCAATGAATACGATGTGTCATTGAATGTGTAAAATCGTTAGGATTTACATTAACATACTTGTAGTTAATCTCAAAACATTTATCAGCCATACTAATACCAAATTACTCGTTTATCGTTATAAAACTCACTTTCATTATCTACCTCTACAATTTGGATAATCTCCAAATCACAATGTCCTACATCTGCATAATCAACGCCCGATTTTGCTTGCTCAAACGCTTCTTTGATAGCAGTTTCATCATCTTTACACCAAATATAATCACTATCGGGAGTAAAGAAAAAATCATTTATCTCACATTCGTTGTAGTCAATTCGATAACATTTATTTTCCATATCCTTATTGTTTTAATTGTGGTACAAAGATAAGTAAAAAAATCCATATATGCAAATTATTTGCTAAAAATCTGCAAGAAAATCGTAAGTAAGTCTATCAATGATAGGTGCTACTACTTTCATTTCCCTAATACATTCGGTATAAAATTCTTCCGACTCATCAGGATATGAGTAACGAAACACATCACCATTTTCACACCAACCCTCAAAACTTTCATTACCATAATCGTTGAGGATATTGTTAGTAAGCATATTTATAATTTGCCCCGTAACTGCCTTTTTAACTTTGCTATTTTCCATAATACTACCAAATTATAGGTTGAACAATAGTATAACCAAATCTACACTCACAACCTTTGTTGTACTCTCTTTGTGCATAGGTCTTTGCCTTTTTTACAATGTCATCTACAAAGAGCATTTTTACATCTTCTTTCCACTCCTCATATTTGGGATTACCAGCCAATTCATCACGACTGATTGTATCTTTTACCCATTCCTCTGCCTTTTTCCAAGAAGAAAAACAAGTAATATCCCCAACACCAATAGCCAATGCTCTATCAATACCATTGTCATTGTAAAATGCTTTTCTAATTACATATACCATAGTTTTAATGTTTAATTGTTTTTAACTGATGCAAAGGTAAGTAAAAAAATCCATATATGCAAGAAAAAAGGGAGAAAAATTACTCCTCTCCCTCATTTTTCTTAATAGTCATTGATTTTTCTCGGTTGAGATAATACTCAATGCGTTCAATAATCCAATTTCCACAATTTACAATATCTCCACAAGAAAAATCTTTTGTAGTATCGTATTTATCTTTCATTGGGATATTGTTAATCGTAGGTGTATTAAGGAAAAATCCCTCAAACTCTACGACACATAAGTTATCGCTATTTCTATGCTCATACACCCAAAAATGTGCAAGTTGCTTTACTCCATAGATAATTGTAAATACATATCCCTGCTCTCGGCAGTTCTCACATCTACCTACTTTCAACTTTCCCTCACTCCTACGATTTTCTTTATCCCAAGTAAGGTCTTCTACTTTCGCAATACCCATACAACGAAGATACGCCAACACACATTGTGCTTGCCAATTTGCTCCGTCATACATATAAGATTCAATCTCAATCATAATCTTAATATCTTTTTCTTTGTTCAACAATTCTTAAAGTCCATTGAGGATATTTCTTCTGCATTTCAGCACACTTGCGTTTAGCGTTACCTTTTCTCTTATATAGACTCGGTTGGAGTCCATATCCACTCATAGCACAACAATAAAATACTCCGTTGCTATGCAGAATTGAGTTATTATCATTTACAATGTAAAACATAATTATAAACTATCAAAAACATTCATAATTCTAATTAACTCATTGATACTTAAATCATCAAAGTCAATCCAATTTCCACCCTCAAACTCAAAGATGATATATCCCTCACAAGGGTCTTGCCAAATGGAAACAATACGGAGCATATCATTTGTTGAAAGACCAAAGGTTTCATCACTTTCAAATATGATAGACACTTTCATTTGATTTGTTTCCGATGTGTGCATCAAATGACGAGAGAAATAAAATCTAATCATTTGTCTAACATCATCTTCATTCATTGTCTTTGCTAACACGTTAATTTCATTAGCAGATTTGTTCATTAAATGCTCCATAGTCTTATTGTTTAATTAGTGTACGCAATTGCGTATATTGTTTTTAACTGATGCAAAGATAATACAAGTTTTTGAATTATGCAAATTTTTGGGGCATTATTTTTACATAACACCCCAAATTTTTTATTTTACTCTACAAATTGTATCTTCAAGAGTTTAGGAGTATTATCCAACACTTTCATCTTGATAGTGATTGGGTCATTCTCAAAATCCACCACGCTCATATTATTGAGCAATACTTTTGTAGCACTCATTTTATCAAGGAAAATACCCCTTTCCTTATAATAATTATGATAACTATCATTACCGATGTTTACGAAGAAACCATCTTCGGTAACTACAAATCTATTAAAGTATGCTCCATTTGATTTCGTAACTACACCCTGTTGGATAGTCCAAAACTCATCATTGAAAAAGTATGTGTCATTGTGAACATTTCTCACATTAAAACGACAATTCCAACTTTGCCAACACAAACTTACACAATTAGCACCACCACTCATCACATACTCATCAACTGACTTGTACACTGCAATATAGGGCGTAATAAAATCCACAAGCCACTGCAATGGCTGATTTGGCATCTGCACCAAGAAGATTAAAGATGGTTTATCATTGTGTGTGGTATTGTCATCTATTGTATAAGCCAAGATGCGAAATGCAATCAATTTCTCTCCATCGTGCTTATAGTATGTTCTATTAAACTCCAAATCAAATGGAAATTTGTAGTTTTTTGTTAGCCAATTATGCTTATAATGGCAACGAGGTACACCCAACTCATCAAAAGGTTTGTGGTCTTGCGAATAAGTTACTTTCAAATATCCCATAGTCTTAATGTTTTTAATTGTTTAACTTAACGAGTACAAAGGTAAGAATAATTTTTCAAATATCCAAATTTATTTGAGATTATTTTTCTCTAAATTTTCTATTTCTCTTTCTATTTCTTCTGCTTTGTCCATATCATCATAGAATGTGTCATTCAGCACCTCTTTGAAACGAATAAACATAACCTCAATGAACATCATTGCAAATAAGCAACCGAGCGTAAATAATATCGGCTTTTCAATCTTGATATTTGTACTATCAATTATCATTCTTAAAGCAACGCTCAAAGCAATAGAGTTCCAAAATGAACGAAGAAAAATCTCAAACGCTCTTAATAGTCTTAATTTTGTGGTCTTTTTCATAACTAAATCTCTACGCATTTAACACCAAATGTTACTACCCAATCAAAGAATGAGGTAAGATTATCCTCTAAAACTGATACAAAAATACCCTCATTGTCTTCGTTAAAATACTCTACATAGTCTGGCAATCTATCTACATTAAAACTACCAAAAAATAACTTAAAATTTGAAAATGTCATAACTATTATTATTTTAATTTGTTTAACTTAACTGATACAAAGATAAGCATAATTTTTCAAACTACCAAATTTTAGACCAATTATTTTCAAAAAAAAAATACCCACCCTATGAGTTAAGGGTGAGTAACTAAATATGAAAATGAATAATTTAACAAATATATATCTTTTAATAGGTCATATCTCTAATGCGTGGCATATCTGCATCGGTTTTAATTATTAAACAATGTCAATTAAATAAATGAATTATATATAGTTCGGGTTTCCCCTACGGCTTTCCTCTAATGCTTGTCATAAGCAAATTTCAAAAGTTAATATCTAAAAATTACAAACACAAAACTTAAATCATTTATATTTTAGTTAGGGGGAGGTCGTGTATTCATATTATAAAAGTATTAAATGTTAAACCTATTTTTGACACTCTTAATGTTGTTCTTTAATCAATGTCGTAAGTACAATTCTTGAAAAACTCAATATCGTTCTCGCTAACAAGGTCATCTACGATTGCATACCTCAAATCAGTTGCATCGTTAAAACAGCCATTTTGATATGCTTTGTGTAGTACATCAAGTTCGTCAAGTTCGTCTTTGCTGACTACCATAAATGAGTAACCATAATGACCTGACACATCAATCTTGTAATAGTGTTTTCCGTTGTATTCCATATCTTTTATTCTTTAATTGTGATACAAAGATAAGCAAAATTTTTGAATTATGCAAATTTTATCGCAACTTTTTTCCACAATGAGGGCAAAAATTCCACTCATTATCTTCATTTGTTGGAATAGGTTTTACAACCCACTCCTCTTTATATGGAATAAAGTATTCAATACCTGTTTCAAATGAACGAACTATAATTGCTCTTATATATGAGCATTTATTGGTACTACTATCTACAATATCAATAACCATAGGTCTTGAAATAATCTCGCAATCGGTATCCATAAGATAACTCGACACATTCTTATTATCAACCATTCTACAATCATCAGTATTGTATGTAGGTCGGTAAATTCTACCTATAAGTCCCGATGATTTAGTCTGCTCTCTTTTGCTTTTATCCAACAACCCCCACTCATAGAACAATACACGATAGTGATTTGGATAAAACGCATTATTAGGTACTACAACATCTACGAAAAGATAAGTTTTACCCTTAACACATTCCGTATATGGATTATGTATGATAATACAAGTTTGTCCATATAATCTTGGGTACTGACAATTACCCGACAAATCCTTTACATATGAGCAATCTTTAACTACATATCTACGACCAATAAGTGAAAGTGATTTTTCCATAATTTTATTTATTTTAATTTCGTACTGCAAAGATAAGTAAAATAATTGATATATGCAAATTTTTTGAAGATTATTTTTACCTACGATGTGTTTTTTTATTCTTATTCTTTGCCCTGCGTTTTGCGATGTCTTTCGGGTTTTTACCATTCTTTACTGAATGACCTTTGTAATTACCCCCAAATGGAGAATAAGGTACATTAACATACTCATTATACAACTGAAAAACATCAGACATTCCAAATAGTGTATTCATAGTTTTATCTTTTTTTATAATTTGTTTTCATTTTACAACCTCTATTCTTTGGAGTTTGTACAAATTTGAGTTCGCTATCGGGAATAATTACCACACGAAAACTCTCACAAAACTCTCTACCACAATCAGCACAACGATAAATTGTACCCTCACTATTAGTGGTTTTATAAACCTTTTCGTGAACAATGTCGCTCCAATCGCAACCACTACATTTTTCAAGTGCTATCATCGCTTTTGTCTTTTAATAAAATTAGTATATGCTCTTTCGTATTTTGCTAAATCTTGATAAGGAATATAAGCATAACCACTCAAATATAATTTATATCTTTCGTACATTATATATTCTTTATCCATAACTCCCTTATTTTTAATTGTGATACAAAGATAAGAATAATTTTTGACATTTCCAAATAAAATGGAAATTATTTTACTCTTTTATAAGTATGAGTAGAACAATAGCAGTCACTACCGTCTTCATCACTTACACACTCGCTATCTAACTCCCAACCAAGTTCTTTCATAAGTACATCGCAATACTTGTGTTCGTGTTTCCAATCGCCCCACTCTATATTAACATCTACCATATTAAAATCGTTGGGATATACAAATGTTTCAGCAGGTATGCCTTTTTCTTTCAAATACCCCTCAATTTTTAGGATTTCATCAAAATACTCTTGCTGTGTCATAATCTTATTGTTTTTAATTGTAATACAAAGGTAAGAAAAATTTTTGAAATATCAAAATAAAATGGGGATTATTTTTCAACAATCCCCTAAAAACAATTAAAACTATGTTATGGATAAGTATATCCAAGTGCTTTTCGTAGTTTTTGACTACGGGTCAAACCTCGTTTTGGCTTACCCTCTAATGAATCATAAATCCAGCCAGCAGTTTCAACCATATAATCAATGCTACGCTCAATGTGTGGGTAAATAGCATTATAACCACCCTCACCATCAGTTTCCCTCAACTCAATTACAAGTTCTTTGAGAGCCTTAAACTCCTCGCTCTCATAAAGAGCATTAAGAGCATTATTCAATCTGTCGTTATTCTCCTTTGTCATAATGTTAAATATAAATTAAATAACCCAAATCACTAATGTACTCGCTATTAAAAGCATCAATAAACTCTTCAACCGATGAATACTTTACGGCATTACAAGTATCGCAAAGTTTTTCCAAAACCTCAACATTGTTTTTATTACCGCTTGCAATCAAATCGTGAAAGTCATCGCTTGCAACAAAATCACTTGTCAAATAATAAATTGTCTTTGTCATAATCTATTACTTTTAATTGTTAAACTTATCTGGGTACAAAGGTAAGTAAAAAAATTGATATTTCCAAATTTTATACGGAAAAATTACATGCGATTTAATAAATTCAATAATGTTAAACTTTCAAAATGAGTAAGACAACTAATATCGTATTCAGTTAAACCCTCTACAATCTGTTTTACTGCTTTTCGTGTGGATATAATACGATTGTTATTATCCAAATCCCTACACCTATTATAAATGTCAATGTCAAACCAATTCATTTTTGCACGATGAGTAACTTTAAGTAAAACATTACACTCATTCGTAGTCAGTTCAATTTTCTTTGCCATAGTCTTTATTGTTTAATTTTGTACTGCAAAGTTAAATAAAAAATTCCATATAAGCAAATTTATATGGAATTATTTTTAATTTATTTTTACCAAGACTTAATATAGTGTTGGAGTTTTTCCTTATACTCTGCAAGGTACTCCTTATAATTTTGATTGACCCACAGCACCATTTCAAATAGTGCATCTACAAGATGTCCGTTATAACTCTCGTCTTGTGGCATTACATCATCACAACCAACTGAATGAAGATAGTCCGCAACATTGGTTTTAGGGTTTTTATGTGCAACATAAGCAATGTGTTGAACATCAAATGCACTCTTATATATTTTAAGACAATAGCACCAACCATCAACCACGATGCAAGCAGGGAGAATTTGCAACAACTCCTCAACACCAAAGAAATACTCCGTGTGTTTATCTCTCTCTTTAAGATTACACAAACCCAACTCCTCCAATTTCATCATCTGCTGAATGTTGAGGGTGTTTCGTGTTACTCGTTTCTTGTAAACTTGTGTTTCATCAGTTCTCATAGTCTTTATTGTTTAAGTTTGATAGTGCAAAGATAAGTAAAATAATCGAAATATGCAAATTTTATTCAATATATTTTATAAAAAAATGCACCCACATCTCACGACATTAGTGTATCTATTTTAATAGATAAAAATTATAAGTATGAAAACAAAACTATCTAATTAGTGTACGCAAGTGCGTATATTAGTTCTACCTACTCTTCCAATCTTCCAATCTTCCCAATTATCTATAATCCAATCGCCATTGTTATCATAGTCGTCAAGTAAGGTTGAAAGGTCTTGCCAATCTGCATTGTAGAGAATATCGTATGCCAACATTTCAATAAACTCATCGTCAGCAATCATTTCGTCAAAGAAATCCTCCTCTTTGTAGTAATACTCAATATGAGTTCTAATATGAGCCAACAACGCAGGTTTAGTCCAACGACCATAATTGTTGTGGATAGGCTCTTCCAAGTTACCCTCACTAATGTAAATAATATCATCATAGCCACCACGCTCCCAAGCATCTAAATCTTTGTAGCAAATACCATTGTCAGTATCACCACCCTCATATTTTGTATAAACTTTCGGAAAACCATTTTCCCAAGAAAAGTATTCCTCAATACGATAACCAATAGTAACCTCAATCTGTTTCATAACCTTATCGTTTTATTGTTTTCGTACTGCAAAAATAATACAAATTTTTGAATTATCCAAATATATGGATTAAAAATTGACGTATTTTACATTATTTTTTTCAAATACATAGTATTTCTTAATATGTAAAGATAAACTACCTGCGTTAATGTCGCCTATCTCATTAAAATACTTTTTCTCTAAAAGGTGGAAAATTCTCTTAACTGACTTTGAAGAATATCTCTTTGCCTTTTCTTCAAACTCGGCTAATGTAATACCTTTGGTAACTCTAATTGGAATAAAACCCTTACCTAAATAATATGTACTGCCGTGTCTGCTCTTAAACCAAATAACCATATCAGTTGTTACCATAGACTTATTGTTTTATTTGTTTTACTTAACTGATACAAAGATAAGAAAAATAAATGACATTTCCAAATTATTTGAAAGAAAAATTAACATTTCCAATGATTATCTTCCAAATGTTCAAATAACCTATCCACAAAGTCATCAACTGAATTGCATTTGTTCTTTGTTTCAACCCTTGTACCTGTCCAATCAGTATGAGTCGCCATATTTTGCTCACACCACTCTTTCAATATCTCTTTTGTTGTTCTAATTTTATCCATATTGTCTTTAATATAAATCATTAAAAATATAATTTAACTTTTTAGCAAACTCTCTGCCGTGTCCAGCATAGCCGTGTATTGGGGAAACACTCTTTTTGCTATGATTAACAATATAAATCCAAAAATCAGTGTACTGACCTTTTACAACAACTATATCAAAATTATAGTCCGAGCCACCATAAGACATTTCAACAGTTTGCCCCTTATGATATTTCTCAAAAACCTCTTTACCCTTTTCTATCTCTTTGTAAACCTCTGCAATACCATTCTCATTTGTCATTGAAAGATGATTATTATTACAAACATCAACCCCATATTTAGAGCCATATCTTGAACGCAATGCTTGATGCAAGTATTTAGGGCAGTTTATTACAAAACAAGTATAATTAAGTCGAGGGTATGTTTCTTTATTATATCTAATAATCTTATCATTTACTTTGAGTGTTTTAATCTCAACCTCTTTATCAAAAATGTTAGCCATAGTTTTATTGTTTTAATCGTTTTCTTAACTGATACAAAGGTAAGAAAAATAATTGACATTTCAAAATAAAAAAGGGTAAATCTTTCGACTTACCCTCATTTTTTTATTATTAGTCAATATAAGCATAATACTGACTTAACTCCTCGCCCTTGAAATGCTCACGACAATAGTTATCTGCCTTACGCCACAACTCGTCATAAACCCTCGCCAAAGGTTCGTTTTTCTCATAGTGTTGCCAAATCTTTTGATTTAGACAAACAACCCACTCGCACATAAACTCCAAATTATTACCCCAAGAGCGCATAACTCTACGATAGGTATCTTTAACACCCTTTGCGCCATAACACTCTGCGATACTCAAATCAGCAAAAAATGTGGTCTTACGCTCCTTACCGACCTCGTTAAGGAAACTTTCAAACATCAACTCACAAGCAGAAGCATAACGAAATATATTCATAGTCTTAATTCTTTTAATTGTTAAACTTTGATAGTGCAAAGATAAGTAAAAAAATCCGAATATGCAAATTATTCGGACTCTTTTTTCAAATTATTTTTAAGAAACAATTTCCCCAAGATACATCATAATATCTCCATAGTGAATATCATCAACGGTCTTATCGTATAGACCACGATATTGTAGAATATCATCAGCAACACCGCCCATATCACTTAAAACATCAGCAAGTGTTGGATATTCCATACGAATAGTCGCTGGTGCATCAACATCATCTACCAATGTTCCAATGGCATAGCCGTCATAGCACTCCATATCATAAGTAACCTCATTACCACCGATAAGTACCTCAATACCCTCTTCCAAAATGTAATCCATAATCTTATTATTTTTCTATTTGATGTATATTGGAGGTTGTGATAGTTCATTTGCTATTCGCTTTGCATCCTCCTTATAAACGAATTTACTAATGAATTTCCAACCCCATAAAAATCTCTTTTGATAAAGAGCATAATATATGCTTGAACCCTCATATATTGCCTCAACTTTGAATATCTTTTTCATAGTCTTATTAGTTTTTAATTGTACTGCAAAGATAAACATATTTTTTGAATTATGCAAATTTTCAGACAATTTTTTCTAAAAAATTGATATTTCTTCAAAAATTCGTTTCAAACTATTGGTAGTATATATGTTATTAAAAAACTCGGTAGTATCTTCACCATTCAAGCGTTTACCACCAACACGAACATTGATACCATCTAAAAATATCCTATCAACATTAAAATCATATCCTCTATTCCAAAAAGAACAAAGAACAGGTCTAATGAGTTTTATTTCTTTCTTTTTAGAAAAACGAAAATAGTCTTTCAAACGCAACTCTGCCTCCTCTCGAATGGCGTAAAATTCGTCTATATTCTTTCGACATAATGTTTTAATACTATCAAATTCCAAATCTGCTTGTGTCATAATCTATTAGTTTTAATTGTAGTACAAAGATAAGAAAAATTTTTGACATTTCCAAATAAAAAGGGTAGAAAATTACTTTCCACCCTTATTTTTTAATCTTCCAAAACATCTTCCGTGATTGTTACCTCATAAATAACATCAGCAATGGGTAACTCACAAGACATATTGCACCAAATCCCATCACGATTTATCAATATCGCCATAGGTTTTAGTTTATTAACTATGACTGCATCAAGTGGGTGCAAAATATCATCATTGTATTTGTTGATATTTTTATTGTAATCCATAGTGTGCTTAATTGCACTCTCTAATGAATTAAATACCTTAATGTGTGAAATTGAAAAATCACTTGTGAAAATTGAAACGATAAATATCTTTTTCATAATTAAATTTTAATTATAATAGTTAATAAACCCATCAGGGCTATATTTAGGCATTACCAATGCGTAATTATCATTTTCTAAAATGATTATATTACTATAAATTGTCTTTTTCATATTATCTTTGTTTAATTCTCGCCCAACATACCAAAATATAATCGTTTGGTAGTTTATATCTATTGTTATTTGCATCCCACACTCCGTGTTCATCAAAGTCATCTTTGAAAGGACAATAGTCCAAAATGCCATCATAAACCTCTTTTCCGTTTGCTGCATCATAAACCGTTACAAAGTCATCCTCAAACTCGACCTTTTTGTGTCCCATTGGAATAATGTGTAGTCCCATAATCTTTTTGTTTTTAATTACATTGCAAAGATAAGTATAATTTTTGAAATATGCAAATTTTTACTCAACAAAATCAAAAGAAATTACCAAAAAACCATATTCATCGGAAAGATAATCTGCCACATCAAATACATTTATATTATTAGGCAGTTCTACCTCGGTTGGCAAATCACACTCATCAATGTTATACTCCAACACATCATCTTTACAATCCCATTTAATGTTTGTTGCTTTCATAGTTTTATTGTTTTAATTTGATATGACAAAGGTAAGAAAAAAAATTGAAATATGCAAATTTTTGGAGTATTATTTTACAAGATATTTCTCCAATAACATTTCCCTATATCGTTTAATTTGTTCACGACAACAAGCATTGCAATCTTCACAATTATTAAGTCTATCTTCGCCAAATAAGATGATTTTTAAGCAATGCCCAGCGTGATTGGTAACCTTTGCATTTACCAATCTATCCACCAACTCAATGATATTCTCATTTGCTTTATTTAACTTAATTTCCATAAGTCTAAAAGTTTAATTTAATCTCTCCGATATTTTTCTTTAATTTGATTGTCGTTAAATCGTATTTATCACAATCAAGTTTGTGTTCAGTACGAATATCACAACAACCATTATCAGTTCTAAATGGGCAATCATCACAATTAGTCCTGCCCTTTTCAAATTCAACCTCTAAAACAAAATTTGCCATAGTATTAAAGATTTTCAACAATTTTACATTGATTATACATTTTCTCCACCTCTTTCACACATTCATCGTAAGACTTAAATCTACACATAGGTGTAAAATCTGCTTTTAATTGATAGAAATAATTTTCAGTTCTTGTTGAATAGTTAATTCTACCAACATATCCCAAAATAGGAATATATACCTTTGCCTTGCAAAATACTACTCTCATAATCTTTGTTTCTTAAATCGAGTGCAAGATACAAATAATTTTTGATATATGCAAATAAAAAGGGGATTATTTTTTACATAACCCCCAATTATTTTTACAACTCTACAATTTCCTTACAAATCTTTCCCGTAAGACTATTCTTGATATAATCTTCCCAAGATGCGTATTTGATGATTGGTTTGTTATTTGAGCCAACGCCATAAGACCTAACATTTGCCCAGCGAGGATTTCCAAATGTCTGCTCAATCAACTCCTTTGTTACCTTATCCAATGGTACATCATCAGCAATACCAAACCCACAACCATTCTTTGAGTGTGGCTTATGAATTGTGGTAAAATCTAATGCACAACCCCAATCGTTTGACTGCATATAACCAATGTTTGTGCCGTCAGTTATAAAACAATATGTTGGTTTCTCAACAAATGTTGATGCATAGCGAGGAAAAAAACATCTATATCCAAATGACTTTACAACCTCAACCGCTTGCAATAAAATTGTACTCCTATCCATAGTCTTTAATTGTTTAATGATTACAGGAACAAAGATATAAAAAATAAATGAGATATGCAAATTTTTAGACAATAAAGTATAAAAAAAAATGAGGATAACTTTCGCTACCCTCATTTAATATACACCCTGCTTACTCTATATAAGTTAAAAACTCATATACTTCCTTTACTGCATTGTTGCATAGTGCATCAACCGTATGAGTAAATGCACCACTCGCAAAACCTACATTGCTCATAGCAAAACGACAAACAGACTTATACTGCTTATCAAACATATCTTGCGTTGGATTTGTTTGCAGATTATTTTTAACCATTGTTAGAATCTCAATCTTCTTTTCCAGCAGGATAACATCACTACCACAAGAGCGAACAAAGTCAATAAATCTTATTCCCTCCATTTTCTCTTTTAGACTATTAAGAGATTTAGTTAAAACCTTAATCTCGTTACTGATTGCCTTGATTTTCTTTTCCATAGTATTTGATTTTGTTATTTAATTTATCTGAGTACAAAGATAAGTAAAAAAAATGATATATGCAAGTTTTTAATAAAAAATGAGGATAATTTTTATTACCCTCATTTAATATACGCAATTGCGTGTATTATAAACCAAGTTTAAGACTATTATATACACTCTTGAAATTGGTTGCATATATCCCCTTACCCTTGTGGCAATAACTATGCAACTTCTCCCACATCTCTTCCCCAACAAACATGCATTTCAAATCATCTTGAATAATGTTATTAGGAACGATGCTCGGTTTTCCCAAAGCAATATAACCAACATCAGGGTAATTCTTTGACACCAACCACAACATATAACCTTGTGGAAACTCCTCAACAACCTCAAAAACTCTTGTAGGCAAACCAATTCGTTTAACCTCAATGTATTTCTTTCCGTCTTTCTCGAAATATCGTCTATTGTAAGTCATAATCTTATATTGTCAAGTTTTTTATTTAAGCAGGGTACGCAGGTGCGTACCCCACTATTTTTGTTTATTGTGCCGAGTAAGCCATTGCAACCGTACTTACTCCATCGGGGGCTGTGGTAAGTCTATCCCACTCACAACCATTTGCTGCCAATCTCAACACATTTACCAACTTAACAACCTTTGGCTTTACTTGATTTTCAACCAAGCCAACCTCTGTCTGTCGATTGCTATCGGTTTTCTTGCTTTTAAGATAGTCCATAATCTTTTGGAACTCTTCCGCAGTTGCGTATCTGCCATTCACAAACCAAGCACGACCTCTATCAGCGTTAGCAACCTCGTAATAACGAAGATACAAAGAACCCTTATGCTCAATCAACTTGTTCTCTTGTCCCTCTACCCATTGTCCCCAAGACAAAGACTGCGCTACAAAATTCTTATCATCGCCTTGCTTTGCAAGTCTGTTATTCACTGCGTTCTCATAAGAGTAATTCAACTGACAATCAGTGCGAATAATGCTAAACACCTTATTACCCTTGCCAAGAACATACTGCGGAATACCGCTATCACTTACAAATGTAATGTTTGCAAACTGACAACCCTTAACCGCCTCAATCATTGAAACCAAATTTTTCATAACACCTATTAGTTATAAAGTTAAACTTAAATTATATTATCACTCCTATTAGTGATTTTTCCTACTGCAAAGATAAGTAAAAAAATCTAAACTACCAAATTTTTTAGCAACTTTTTTCAAATTATTTTCACTTACCTATTCAATGAACTTTTGTTCCCTTTATTTTGGTACTGCAAAGATAAACTAAAAAAATGAAACTACCAAATAATTTATCAAAATAATTTTATTAGTTTGTGACTTTTTTCTCCCTAAAAATTTGCAAAATACAAAAATCCATTTTAAGACGATTTAAGACCATTTATTTTTGAGTGATATATTTGTATAGATTGATTATTTTAATTGAAATTAGACCATTTATTTGACCATTGTGGGGCATATACCCCTATACCGTAGGTGTCCCCTCCCTCCCCCACACTCCTCGCCCCCAAAAAGGCTATTTAGGGCCAACAGATGGCCATGAAAATTTTTCCAGAAATTTTTGACTTTTAAAAATCAGCTTTTACTTTTAATCAATTTTACTTTAAAAAAGTAGGTTTTTCAAAAAAATTTTTCCATATAATTTTCTTATCTTAAAAAATAGACTTTATTATTTTTACCATCATAAAATTTACCATTATAAAAATTAGGGGACATTTATATAATCATTTTACTTTAAAACAAATCCTCCACTAAAAAGTAGGGTTTTCAAAAAAATTTTTCCATATATTTTTTCGATTATAAAAAATGTCATATTATTAATATTACACACTATTTATTTTATATAAAAATAGATTAACAGATATGGCAAAGATACAGATAAATGAAAATGATATACGACAGATGGTGAATGAGTCTGTTAGGAAGATATTAAAAGAATCGTATAATGACCCTAATGTTGTTAGTTATAGTTCTAATATTAAAGAAAAGGTTAGGGAATATTTAGATGGTTTAGAAATGGCTTATGGTGATAATTTAGAAGATTGCGGTAATGAATTTTTAAAAGATATTTTTAAGAGTGGCTGGGCATTTTTTAACAGTTTATCAAGTTTTATACATGATGATGGTCAACAAGAGATATATAAATATTAAAAAAGAGTAGATTAGATTTCTACTCTTTTCTTTTTTTATTCCCAAAGTATTGTGGGTAACATCCTTCTATAACATCGAGGCCATCTTTTCTCCACTTTGTACCTTTTGTAAGTTCATCAATCATTGCACAAAGGATTGAGCGTTCATCTTTATGGATTGCCCATGCATCGCCCACTATTGATGCTATTCTATCTCCTTTTGTTTTATTCATATTTTATTCCACATATAAATTTCCTACTATTTTTTTGCAACCGTTTGAATAAAGTGTTGTGGGTTTTGCTGATGGTATTCCATTTTCATCTACTGAAACTGCATATATTTTTCCATGCGGGTTTGCTACCAGGGATGTGAATTCATGGATTTCATTCATGGGAGTTTTTCCATCCCCTACATAGAAACATTTTTTAGTTTTATTATATGCTATTTCCCCATCACGTAATATTTTCTCTGTGGCTTGTTCGCCTCGTCTAATTAATATTTTAGTCATAATTAATCAAGATTAATATCTTCCATTCTATAGAATTTATCTGGGTTTCCATTCATAAAAGCAAATTTAACGCCTGGTATTATATAATTTTCTCCCCAGAATATTTTTAAGACGGATGTCATTATTTTATTATTTCTTTTAATGAATATCGCATCTTTGCCAACACCTGTTGTTGGTTTTTTATAAGGCATTAATCCCATGACTGATGTTACGATTGTCAGTGATTTATCTTTTTCTATTTGTTCCACGTAATCTTTATACGCAGTTCTTAAATTTTCTTCTGTATTATCTATCCAATCTATGTTAAGCATATTTTTCTATCC
>CAJGCO010000015.1 GCA_904501925.1 uncultured Alphaproteobacteria bacterium
AACTAGCGCAACTGCGTTTCCACGGGTGGAATAAAGTATTTATCACATCCCCCATTTAAAACTAAAAGGAGTTGAACTAAATCAACTCCTTTACAACAGATGGGATAAAGTGCTATGCACATATGATAGCGCTTTAGCACGCCCCACTAATAGCGCTTTAACACACCCCCAAGGGATGGGATAAAGTGCTATGCTATGTGTAGCGCCACGAACGACGTGTACCAAATTAGTACACGAGAGAGTGCCGATGCACATATGATAGTGCTTTAGCCCATCCCCAAAAACCTATTTTCCAAACATCTCTCTATACTTGGAAAACATACAATCTCCTCTCTTCTCCAAAACATCTACCTCTTCATCGCTTAAAGCATACTTCTCCTCGTCAATATCAACCAACTTAAGAAGCTCTTCAAACCAAACAAGCAGATGCTCTTTACGACCATTCTGAAGCAATGATAGCCTGAAAGCACCACCTTTCACATAAAACGATTCATTTCTGGTTTTAAGACAAGCCACCGGAACATTTTTGTTTGAATTTGAACATTCAACCACAGCCACAAAAGCCGTTGCAACATCCAAACGAATACCAACCTCTTCTGAAAGGAGATACTCAATCTTTTCGACATCTAACCATTCAAAAATCAAAGTCAAAAGACTTTCGCCAAATAGTTCCTCGCTAGAAAAACCAGCATACTGCCTCAAACAACCAACACGAATTTTCAAAAACTCCTGCCAGTCACTAAAGCTAGAAAACAAACCAAAGAAAAGTACCATCTCGCTAGAAAAGAAATCCGCAAATGTAAAACCTTTCTTGCCTGAAAAACAATGTTCAATAGTAGGAATAGTCCCTTTTTTAAGGTCAAACTTTTCATACCAACTACCATCTTCAATAGAGGTTACAACATCAGCATAAATTTCATCAGCCTTGCAAACCTCAACAAACATTTTTCTATCCCAATATTGCGGGACATCAAAAATGATTAAATCATTATAAAAATTTGGTTTCATAAAAATTTTGTTATTTTGTTTAACATAATTATACTTTTAACGAGCCGATTTTATATAAAAATGTTATTTTGTCAACGATTTAAAGAATTAAATATTTTAGCATAAAAAAAGAGCCGGAAATTTAATCCGGCTACTCCTCCTTAAAATATTTTTCTTATAAATAAGATTTATTGGCACTTAAAAAATCTTTCGCAATATCACAACCTTCAGCTGTTCCTTCATACCAAAAGAAATTCTTTCCTTCTTTTTTTAATTCCATAACAGCAGGCTTTGTCATTTCTTCATACTCAGCTAATCTTTCAGGCAAAACTCTATCGTCTCTGCGTTTTACAAGCCTTCCACCACATTCACAATGACCATCACCCACATTATGAGCTTGCCCACATTTATCACAAATTCTGCGATTCTTTACTCTTTCTAAAATCAATTCCTTAGGAGTATCTCTAAAAACAACTGCACTATAAAAATTTTTCATCAACTTAGAAAATTCTTTTACTTGCCCAACAGTACGAGGATATCCATCTAAAATCAAAACTTTTGCATCAACATTTTTTAATTCTTCAATCAACATCTCGTTTACCATATCATCTGGCGCAAGACCACCCTCTTTCATATTAGCAGCCAACAACAAACCTAATGGTGTTTTATTCTTCTTTTCTCTTCTAATCACTTCACCAACAGATATACCTGCAATATCATTATCGTTTAAACCATAATGTTCCTTTAATTCATCTCTTAAACAACTAGCAATAAAACCTTTTCCTGAAGCAGGTGCACCAATCAAAGATATAACAAATTTTTTATTCATTTTAATTATTTCCTAAATTCTTCCCAAAATAAAGAGCTTCAAACCTATGAAGCTCTCTTATAATAAAACAAAATCGTTAATTTTTATTTTATATATTCTTCTAAATCGTCAACATTTATTTCTTCACTCTCATCAAAATAAACGTCTTCAACAAGACCTTCATCCTCTTTCAAGATATTATCAGCAAGATTATCCTCAATTTCCAATGGTTTTCTTGGTTCTCTTAGAGCATCTGTAACCTCGCTACTTACTTCAAAAGTATTAACATCTTCCTTAGTTTCTTCAGCTTTTTCTTCTTTTGTAACTGTTTTTTCTTCAGCCTTTTGCTCTACTTTTGTTTCTTCATTTTTTTCATCATTTTTAACAGTTTCATCTGCCATGCTAGGATTTACGTTTTCAACACTCTCTTTTTTTGTCATTTCCATTAATGCAGGATTAAGAGGAAACGCATCATTAGGAAGTCTAATCATACCATATCCACTACCACCACCATTTGCAGGACCAGATAACCCTATTGAATAATAACCACCGATATATCCATAATCCATATCAACATAATCAATATCAAACATCACACGAATAGTTGTTGTACCCATGCTAGTCATGTTACATTTAAAACCTTCTCCACCTAAGATAATGCTCTTATTATCTTTAACATACAACAAACTTTTATCAGGTTTACAAACAGAAGGTGTCTGACCATTGTAACTCAAATTATATCCCAATGTTAAATTAATAGCAGTAGTACCTTTAACTAAAGATGCATCAATAACTTTCACACTATCAAAATAAACATAACTAGGTACAACACCAATCTTTGCTGGAATTGTTAAATATGGATTTATACAAACATGAGCTTGAGGATTAGCCTCACATAACAAAGCTTTCTCATTACCATTATTATCAACCAAGTGAGCCAATGCATTAAATATATATTGACGAGAAGAGGCCATCTCTGCAGGAGCACATTGCTTATCTCTGCACACCAATAAAGTATTAAACTCAGGCACTCTCATATTAAACACTTTTGCCAAGTTACTAGGAGACCCTTCACCCACAACTTCATCTTCTATATATAGATTATTTTGAGAATATCCATCAATCCAATAAGCATCTTTGGAGCATGAAAACAACCCCACTAAACCAGCAACTAAACATAATTTCAAAAATATTTTTTGCACGCTAACTAACCTTTAAACATAATTAAAGTATATATACTTAAACAAAATTTATATTGAAAGTATCTCAATGGAAAGAAGTTTATCAAAAATATACACATCATATAGCATATTTTTCGCCCTTATTTTATGCTTTAATCCTATTTATTGTCTTGCAAATCCACAAACAATCGAATTTATTGCATCTCCAGCAAATGTTGTTGATGGCGATAGTCTTCAATATCAAAACCACCAAATCCGTATAAAAGGAATTGACGCCCCAGAATACAATCAACAATGCAAAAACAATAAAAATGAATTATACGATTGTGGAGAAATCTCAAAACAATACTTAATATCATTGGTTAATACACAAACCGTCACATGTAAAATCATCTCACAAGACAAATTTAAAAGAGATTTATGCATTTGCTATATAAACCAAACCGACATTGCAACAAACATAATAAAAAATGGCCACGCCATATCTTATTTAGATAACACCTACCAAGAAGCGCAAAAAATCGCCAAAGCCAACAAAACAGGCATCTGGCAAGGTGATTTCATCCACCCCAGACTTTTTAGAATTCTAAATATTGAATAAAAAAAGCAAATAAATTTAAATTTATATCAGATTCTTATTGACTCATTAAAAAACTTCTGTATATTGCTCAAAAAAGTTATGTTTAAATCTACAAAACAGGTGAATAAAAATGTATGCAGTAATTAAAACAGGCGGCAAGCAATACAAAGTAGCATCTAACGATGTTATCAAAATTGAAAAAATTGCTGGAGACGCTGGAAGTGAAGTAATTTTTAACGAAGTATTGGCAATAGATGATGCTATTGGCACACCTTTTGTTGCTGGCGCATCTGTAAAAGGTACAATCGTTAAACAAGCAAAAGACGCAAAAGTTATCGTTTTCAAAAAGAAAAGAAGACACAACTACCGTCGTAAAAATGGACACAGACAAAACATCACAATCGTTAAAATTACCGATTTGTGTAAATAATTAACTAGGAGTTATTTAAAATGGCACATAAGAAATCAGGCGGTAGCTCATCAAACGGACGCGATTCTATTGGACGTCGTTTAGGTGTAAAGAAATTCGGTGGTGAATCTGTTATCGCTGGAAACATCATTATCCGTCAACGTGGAACAAAATTCCACCCAGGAAACAACGTTGGTATGGGTAAAGACCACACAATCTTCGCAACAGCTGAAGGTAAAGTTGAGTTCAAAACTAAAGCAAATGACAGAACATACGTTTCTGTAGTTCCAGCTGAATAGTCCAACTCAAGGAAACTAAAGATAAGGGGGTGGCTTTCACCTCCTTTATTTTTCAAAAAACAGGGTAATAGTGCAATGAAGTTTTTAGATCAAGCAAAAATATACTTAAAATCAGGCGACGGCGGACGTGGTTGCGTAGCATTTCGTCGTGAAAAGTATATTGAATTTGGAGGACCAAATGGTGGCGATGGTGGTAAAGGTGGAAGCATTTACTTCACAGCCGTAGAAAACCTCAACACATTAATTGACTTCCGTTATCAACAACACTTCAAAGCACAAAACGGCCAACACGGCATGGGTTCAGAAATGACTGGAGCCAAAGGCGAAGATATCATCATTAAAGTTCCTGTTGGAACAGAGATTGTAGCCGACGATGGCGAAACAGTAATTGCTGACATGGTAGAAGCTGGACAAACATTCATGATAGCCAAAGGGGGCGATGGAGGACGAGGCAACACTCGTTTTAAAACATCCACCAACCAAGCTCCTCGCTATGCAGAACCAGGATGGCCTGGTGTTGAAATGTGGGTATGGTTACGCCTAAAAATAATTGCAGATGTTGGTTTAATTGGTTTACCCAATGCCGGCAAGTCAACATTTTTAAGCGCAGTAACCAAGGCTCGTCCAAAAATTGCTGATTACCCTTTTACAACGCTTCACCCAAATCTTGGCGTTGCTTGGGTTGACAACAAAGAAATCATCCTTGCAGACATCCCTGGATTAATTGAAGGTGCGCACGATGGTGTAGGTCTAGGCGATAGATTCTTAAAACACGTAGAACGCTGTTCAGTATTTTTACATTTAATTGATGCAACAGATGAGCATTATGTAAAGAACTATAAAATAATTCGCAAAGAACTTGAGTTATACGAAAGAAATTTAGCCAGCAAACCAGAAGTTGTTGCGTTAAACAAAATAGATTCGCTAACCCCAGAGGAAATCAAAAAGAAAGTAGCAGCAATCAGAAGAGTAACCAAATCACCAGTATTTGCAATTTCTGCAATTTCTGGTCAAAATACACTAGATTGCCTAAGAGAGATTTCCAAATCAGTACCTTTGCGTCACAAAAAAGTTGATCCCAACGAAGAAATAATTATAACACAACCACAAGAAGTTGTTAAAAAACCTTGGTCACCATTAGATTAAAATTTAGGAGATAAAAATGTCAGCAGACAACTCAAAATTATTAGAACTAATAGAAACAACCCTTGATAACAACAAAGCTGAGAACATTGTTACTATAGATTTAAAAGGCAAGACATCACTTGCAAACTATATGGTAATTGCCAGTGGTACATCAAACAGACACGTAGCAGCTCTTGCTGACAAAGTAAAATATGAATTAAAACAACAAGGCTACACAGCAAATTCTGAAGGCGAAGAAAAAGCCAACTGGGTTTTAATTGATGCTTTTGATGTAATTGTACACATCTTCTGCCCAGAGGTTCGTGACTTCTACAATTTAGAAAAAATGTGGAACACAGCCGCAGAATTACGTAAGAATTAACATTTTTTATCACACCCAATAAAAAACTCTTGATTTATTATATTATTGAGTGTATCAAATACAAGCGATTGAATAAAACATTCAATCAGTTTAGGGGTATAGCTCAGTTGGTAGAGCATCGGTCTCCAAAACCGAGTGTCGTGAGTTCGAATCTTACTGCCCCTGCCATTAAGAAAACCACCCTTTTATGGGTGGTTTTTTAATGGCTAGAGAAAGTTGATTTCGAACTCACGAGGAAGTGAGTTTGACTACGAGCGAGAGGCGAACGAAAGTGCGCCAATGATTATATTTATCGTGAATGTTCATTTAACATAGAACTAATTATAACACTTTTTTGCCCCTCATCAGCATCACATAATCTTTTAACAGCTTCACGAGATGTCCGAATTGTGCTATCACCAATATCTTGAGCAAAATTAAATGGTTCATTAACTGCTTTAACCAATAACTCATACGCATTATCACCAAATTTATCATACAAAGTATTAACAGTCTTACCAACATCCATCGAATTTTTAGCCCCATTAATCCTGTTCATCCCTTCTACCACTTTAATCATACGCGCTTTTTCTTTAGCTTCATTTTGCATATCTTTTTTAAGCACTTTTCTTTGCTCCTGATTTATTTTTTTAGGTCTATGTGCTAAAAATCCATCTGGTTTACCTTGATTAGTTGGCTTTTCTATAACATCTGCCATTAAGTTTAAGATTTCTTTTTGTTGAACAGGCGAAACTCTTTTTTCTTCGCTCCACTCATGATATTGAGGCGTATTATCTTCTTTTACAGGTCTCACCGGCTCATTTTTATCTACCTCTACAAACCAACCTTTTACCATATCAACACAATCCTCGCCCAATTTCGCAACCTTTTTACAACCTGCAACAACAGGGGCTCCAATTCCAACCCCTATTACTTCCGCAGGATAACGTAACCCATATGGTAAATTAGCTACTTTATCATAATCTAATCCATCAACAAAGAAATTTCCATATTGTTTCACACCACGTCCCCACATTCCCATATCTTCTAATTTTTGTTGACTTTCTTTAGCTTGTTTAGGTAACTCTTTTAATGGTAATTCATCATTTGGATTAAATGCTTTTCTAAGGTTTACCTCCCCCTCATATTTCAAATCTTCCTGATTAAATTTTACTTTTCCCGTATATAATTTATCAACGGCATCATTATATGCCTTATCATTATCTTCTGGTAGTTTTTCACCTCTTAATTCATAATCTTTTGCAATACTATCAATAACACCTTCTATTAATTTTTTATCTTCTTTAGCTATATTATCAAGAGCTTCTTTATAAAATTCCTGTGCTGAATCATCAAGTTTTCCTTCTGTTAAATAAGAATATGCTCCCATATCCAAATGAAATTCACCCTTTGTCATTTCACTATTTGCTGTAAACAACTCTTTAGAATTTATTCCAACGTTTGGATCTTTCATAACCAAAGCATGTTGTAATAATTTTTGATATTGTAATAAACTCATCTTTCCATCATATTTAGGAAATCCTTGTTGTTCTAAAAACTTATCACCCAAAATTATTGTCTTAGCTTGAATAGGAATTTCTGCATCTTTATCCATATATTGAGTAAAATCTACCCCACCAATTGTATATGCAATCTTCTTAGCTCTTTCATAATTTTCGTCATAAAACTCAGCATGCTTTCCATCTTTTTCACCATAGATTTTTGCATTTACACAATGATCATCAAGATACTGCGTAGAAGCATACCTTCTCTCCCACATATCACGTGTTCCATTGGCAATCAAAGACATCTCTTTATCAAAATCTTCTTTAGAATTACTAAAAGGATTAATTTCTCCGCTTTTAACTGCTTTAGTATAAAAACCAAAAAGAGAATTACAACGGTAATCTTCCAAAACTGCAATATCTCCTGTTTTTATGTACTCATTTCGCCAATAAATTAGTTCTGCCATATTTGCTGATATTTCATTATGCATGCAAGCTTTATAAGCCTGCTCCACAGACATTGCATATGCGTGTATACCTTGGTTTGCATTATCACGGTGTTTTTGTTCATGAACCAAAGTTCCCACTGAACCACTCCAGCGAGTTTTACTTTCATCATCTAAAAAGTGTTCAATAGTTATTGTATTGCGCCTTGGTGTATAATAGGCTCCAGATGAACTACTATTACTTAATGTATCAACCTGAAAATCTATACTACGCATCTTATTTAATGCGACTTCTCTGTCTTCTAACATATTTTTCTTAAGATCATCACTCATAACCCACCATCCAAAAAAATATTACATATACACATTATATACCACACATAATACCACAATTTCCCGTCCATGTCAACTCTTCTTAAATTAAAATCGCCTTTTCAAACAAAAAAAGGAAGCCTTTGACTGCCTCCTTTCTTTTAGTTTCACAAAATTTGCTCAATAAAAACATCCGAACATTTAACGTTCATCTCGCTAAAGCGAACAACTGAAAGTTCTTGCTCGTTTTCCACCTTAAAAGCAATTAAAGGATAAACAACACTACAACAACAATGTCCAACCAAAAACTCTTCGCCTTTTTTAGGATTTCTAAGTTCACCAAAATCATGCCCATCAACTTTCAACTCATCACAAAAACGATGCAATGCGCAAGGATAAATCACAAACTGCTCTCCGGTATTTTTAGTTAAAAGCCACACAGGTTCATCATCACTTGTTACCTTTAACTCAACACTTTCCACTCCATTGACAATATCTCTGAAGGGAAAGCCGTTTATCACTTCTTTTGCTCTCAAGAAAAGCACCGGACACGCTGGCTGATGTTCACAATAATCACGATTATACCAATAATCAGGAAGACAAATTGGTTTCACCTTGCTAATAGTTGTAAAATCACTTTCTACAATTTGCTTCTCAACTATCCAATGATAAAAATAAGATGCCCAAGCAGCAGTTTCTGTCAATTTTACACTACCCTCCGTTCCCCTATGAGTATACGAGCGTCTAACAGTTAAGAAACAAAATTCATGATCAAATATAAAATATTTAATCTCTTCATAACCAACTATCGAAACTGGTACAATCCATCTTGGCGCATAATCTGGAAACGAATATTCCAAACGAACATCTTTTTCATCACATAGCGTGTATTGCAAATCTTTTTTTTGCGAACAAATGCAATCAATCAACGCTAAAATATCTTTAGCCGTTGTTTTTACTCTAATTGTTCTCATATACCGTAATATTTTAATAATTTTTATAAATATATTTTAATTAAACCAGATACTAAATTACTTTTATTTTAAAGTCAACAATCCCATCCCAAAGCCTTTTCTCTTTTTACTCCTCTTAGAAATATTATCCTAAATTTTGATACAAAAATATTTAGATTATTAAACTAATTATTTACCAAACTATTATATACAAACACTATATCGTTTATAATAGGATGTTAGCGTTGCTTAATTTTCAAAAATTAAAAAGTATATTATTTAAAGATAGTGCTATTCCATATATAATAGCATTTATATGTATTGGCTTATTTGCTTTTAATTTTTGGTTATTTTATCCTGGTTATATAATGGCTGACTGGATTGTTTTGATGGCAACATGGGGAATGGATAATCATTATCCAGTAATGTATGTTATTTTACTAAAATGGCTTTCTGATATATTTGGCAGACACATATACATGCCATTATTTTTTAATTTAATCCCCTTTTATTTAGGTTTATTTATTCTCTGCCTAGGAGCATGGAAAAGATTTCATTCAAAATGGTGTTTTCTATTTTTATTACTAATATTTATAGGAAATATCTTTTTTAATAACATATTATTGCATAGTACAATTTCCTCATCAATGTTTGTATTCGTATTATGGAGTTTAGTTTTATATCAAATTTTAGTCGGTATAACCCGTACAAATATGATTTGCGTAGTTATTGCTTTTATTTTCACTATTTTGAGCAGACATAATGCATTGATTCAAGTTTACCCAATATTCTTTATATATTCATACCTACTCACAAAACAAATGAAGCAATCATATATTTGGGCAAAATATATTGGATTATTAATATTTTTTGCATTTTTTACTATTTCTACTGCGTTAGGACTTTCATCATTATTAAAAAAAGGAACTTCTTATCCTGCAAATCATATATTCTTACACCAAATCGCCGGCGCTTGTATTCCTAATAATGATGAGAGCTGTTTTAGAAAAGAATGGTATGACTATGGTAAAAATTATAACGATGTTATTAAAGCATATGAAAATAATGAGTTAAATGCCGACACAATGAGTGCCCCTTGGCTAATACATCGTCCATTTAAAACAGGTAAACTAGATGGGCTAAAAACAGCTTGGCTAAAAGCAATTATTAAATATCCACGTGCCTATTTCGTACATATACTACGCTTTATTAAAGAAATGTGGACAATAAATACCACAACTTCCGTAACCCCATATCAACGACACTATAGTAAATATATGAATGATATTACCTGGTTAAAAAGCCTATTCCTAGAAAAAGAGTTGTTTAATAAACCATCTTCATACAAAATAACAATATACAAATTCCTACGTTTAATATCCCCATGTTTTAATACAATATATTTTGTAGTATTAAATTTTGTATTGTTTATCATTATTGGAATTTTATTATATAAAAGAAGAGATATTTTATTGTTATACGCATTATCATCATTAATTTCAAGCATTGGTGGTTCTTTTATCTTTTGTATATTTTCCCCCGTTCCAGCCGATAATTATATACACCCTATTTTGACATCAACCATTATGGCTATTGTCGGACTTATTGTATATTTCTGCTCAAAAAACACAAACACACCAGCCACTCCCGTAGATTAAAAAATCAAACAAATACTCCCATATTTTCAAACCCCACTCAGCATCTTTTCACCTATAAAAGCATTGACACCACCCTATAAATATGATATGCTACCCCAATAGTTATGAGAAGGAGATCATAATGAACCAAACAATAACTCAAAACATAAATAACGAAGAATTGCAAATTTACCACTCTGCTCTATGCCTAATTGAAGCAGAAGTATTTAGTCACCCCAAAGATAATGATTTCCTAAGAAAATTAAATACAATATCTAAAAAAATAAATACAAATTTTCCTGAATTAGATGATAAAAATAAAGAAGATTTATTAAACCTAATCAACGAACAAACAACAATAATGGTTTTAGATAAAAAAAATAAAAAACCTCAATCAAATTTAACATATAAAACTACTTTCTTACAAAAAATAAGAGATAAACGTAAACAATACGATGAAGCCTACATAAGAAGCATACTTTCAACAGACCTAAAAGAAGACACTAATGCTCTAAATCAAGTAAAAAACTTCATCAATTCCATAAAAACCCAAGACCCTTATTATTACGATAACATTGTAAGGTCAATCCTAAAAAACTTCAGAAAAATAGCCAAATCTCAAACTGAAATACATGCCAACCGATATGAAGCAACCCCTGAATTATTAGAATACGTAGAAAATGCAAGACAATGTATAAATCTAATTCTTGATGATTACAAAATAGAACATATCAAACAAAAAGAAAAACCATACGCCCTAAGATATATAGACCGAGCTTTATTTAATGGTTGCTTAAATAAAATAAATACCCCAACCCCTCCATCAACGTTTGAAACAATGTCTGCAAACGCCCAAGATAGTATTGCAATCTTAAAAGAACACCAACAAGAAGGACACTGTTATCATAACTCAGACAATGCTGAAATTCTCATAACCTGCCTAGAATATCATATGCTAGAAAACAACTTAGAAAACAAACCCTTTCCAGTACTAGTAAATAGCTTTATTAACGCAAGAAATCCTAACCAAAACTCATTATACTTTTACAAACATAATCATCATACAAATGAATATACATCCAATATGAGTATTGTCGGATATTATTGTCGTGCTATTGAAAAAATTCGAAACTACCCCAAACCACGTCATCTCAGACATGGAATAAAACACCAAAAAGAACAAAAAATTTATGAACAAGACAACCTTATTGAAAACATCTGCCTCAATGCAAAACAAGTTTTAATAAACCTCTGCGAAGAAAATAACATTAGTCCCGATATCATACATATTGCCTTTGGTCTTTATACATCCGACTCTAAAGGAAACTTTGATCAATCAGGATACAAATATATATATAATTGGCTAACCCAAAGCAATATGAAAAATAGCCAAGGCTATGAAACAAATTCCAAAGGTGAACATTATGGCCCTATATTTGTTACTTCAAGACACCATGATAGAGAGCAAATAAATTTTAGCACTAGTGCCAATACAGCTGAAAATAATATAATATTAACCTTACCAATAAACACCAAAGCAAGCGTAAAGTTAATACTAAATAATATAATAAATAGAATAGAATCAAAGCTTAAAATAAAAGAAAAAAGCGAAGCATTGCTTAATGGCCTAGCTATAGAACGTCAAAACATCAACAAATTAGATACAAACGAAAAAAGAGTTGATGTACATAGAGATATCTTACATGGAGTAAATATAGAATTATCTGTAAATGGCGATGAAGATATAAATTATTACTATTTAACACCTAAAAAACCAAGCGAAAAAACCACCGCTAAATCATCCAAACGTAAAACAAAAAATCAACCCCAAGACGAACATATCATTGCAATAGTAGATGCCCGCACCCCAATTTACGATATCTCAGGAAACCAACCTTCCTCAGTTACTGATAGAACCAGAGCAGGCATCCAATACGTCAACGCTTTAATAAATATGAAAAATAAAAAAATTAAGGATTAAGCTATGAAAAACATTATAAATTTTATCAAAAACGATGCCAATACATTAATTGGAAACAAAACAGATACCAATGAACTATTGCTACGCTTAACCCTATTAAATGCAAGCCAAATAGCTTACCCTAATTTAGAATACATCCAATTTATAAAAGAAATAAATGGCTTAAAAAACTATGATACAACCATCTATGGTTGCTTTGAAGAAACAGATAAAATATTTATAGATATTTTAGACAAAAACATTTTACTTGACAGAACTGATAAATCGTGTATACTTGTGCTAGGTGAAAATATAATGGACTATCTCGTTTATAACAAACAATACCAAAAATACGAAACCAGAGATAGAGATACAGATGAAATAACTTTTACATTTGATACACTAAAAGATGCTTTATCATATTTTTTAGATATAAATGAAGAATAACAAAACCTAAAAAATTTGATACCAACCCTAAAAAACTATTATTATAAACACTTAAATTTAAAAATTATGGAAAAGAATTTCTCAACAATCTACTTAAACCAAGTGAAAGTAGATTTGTCATGTTCAGGTGTATCTAGCCAAAAAGCCGACGTCTGCATTGTACCACAATACAAAACAGGCACTTCATTAACCGGAACGAGTGCAGAATTAATCCACTCCGATTCAAAAAATGGAATTGTCGCTTTTGACAACTACATCTATGGCAAGAAATTGGAAGCCCAAGACGCATTTTCTTCTAGTTGCAATGGAAACTATCAATACCTGATACACATTCCAGTGCTAGCTAAAGCTTCTGAACAAAGCAACTCGCAATCCTTCAAAGACATTAGTGAAGGCGTTGCCGCTGCAATCAAAGAAGCTCACAAATTAAATGCAAAAAAAATCCTCATTCCTTCTATTGGTGACGAAAGGTGTGTACGCCTTAGCCATATTGAAGTGGCAAAAGCCGTTTATCGTGCAATTCAAAAAACAGCCCACATCGATGATCAAATAATCATCGCAGTCAAAAACCAGGAAACAATGAGGTATTACAAAAAAGCATTGGCCTTAAAATCAATGCAAAGACAAGAAAAAAGCCTACCATAATGGTAGGCTTCTTTCATGATATACCAGACGTTTCACAAAAATAAGCAAAAACACTGACCACCAACAACGAGCCTACTATCGCAAGTATTCCCATAGCAAATCCGAACTGTATCGACTTATTCTTGTCTGTAAAAACACAATACACCATTCCAAACGACAATACAAAAGCTATTACCAGCAAAACAATAAAGCTTAATAATAGATTTACAATGTTAATTACCATAATACAAAATTTTAACTTTTAGAACCAATATGTTTCCTTACAATATCCTCAACATATCCCCACCACTCTTCATCAACCTCAAAGAAATATCCCGTTTCCGATGTAAAACCACGGTTATCAGCACATTGATTCAACTTCTCAACAAGTTCATCAGGAATAGGATGTCCATAAGGCGATTCACTTAACAACAGAAGCATTGTCCACAAATATTTAGCACACAAAATATTCTGCTCTGTTGCTTCCCTATAAATAACATCGCTCAAATATTCTGATAACGTATCAAACATTGTAGACAGTGAAGAGCAGTTAATTTTAAGCAAATCAAGCGTGAAAATACCTCCACGAAAATCTACTTCATAACTTTCACATAAAAACTTTGCATCACAACCTTCGTCATCAAAAGACCAAGGCACCATAACAAAAATTCGTTTATCCATAATCATAAATTTTATTTAAAACATTTTTTTAACATACTTATTTACATAAAAATCATTTATTCACCAACATCCTTACCAAACAAATAAAGATTTGTCAACTTCTAAAACGACAAAATATCTCACTTTTTGTCATTTTTCTCTTGCAACCATATAAAAAGTATGATACTATACCTGTCGAAAAAATATATTATTATATAAATCCCCTTATCTGGCAAATAAGAATAAGGGATTAATGCCATAATTTAATCACTATGTTACATTATTTTCTTTTTTCAGTCTTGCTTGGACTGATTTCAGCAGTTTCGTCATTTGACGAAAAACGTAAAAATCGTTTCAAAAGGTCAATCACCACAGGCCTTGCAGTATTCATCTTCTTTGGAGCCTTCAACTACTGGGCAACACCTACGCTTAGCTTTTGGGGCTTCAGTAGTGTATGGTTCCAGATGCTCTTTGCCTGCATTATCGGACTAATCGTCTGTACATGCAAAGAAAGCAACTGGGGTAAAACCTATCTGGATAGTTATGATCTAAAATATTGGAACATCTCACCGGTAGCTACTGTTGTATTGCTCTTTATAATCCAAATCATCTCCTCTTTGGCGATATTTAGAGCACCGGAATATAGCAAACTCTTAACCCCAATAGAGGTTAACGATTCTGCATTCACAAACAGTGTTCATCCAATCCCTGTCGAGAAGATGATTAATGTTAAAAAGCGTTACGCAGAAGACCTTGCTTCTAAAAGAATTGAGAGCATACCTTCATTAGGTAGTATCTGCCAGTTCGGTGATGCCGATATGATTAACATCAACGGCACCTTTGACGTCAAAACAGCCGATGGTAAAGAGTTAACTCTTACTTTTGACAACGAAAAAGTATGGGTAATGGTACTCGAGCACAGAGATTTCTGGAAATGGAGCAAAAACAAAACCACCAATGGTTATTGTATTGTTAGCGCCCACGACCCCAGCAAAATTTATTTCATAACAGAAGTAAACGGCAAGCCTCTTTCGCTTAAGTATCTACGTTCAGGTTATTTTGGAACCGAGATTGAACGCCATGTTCGTGCAAATGGATATGCCGACCGAGGTCTAACAGATTTCTCTGTTGAACTGGATGACAATGGTATTCCATACTGGGTAATCACTCTTTATAGACCAACAATTGGCATGATGGGTAACGAAGCCTTAGGGGCTATAATTGTTGATATGCAATCAGGCGAAATCAAAGAGTGTGGCATCAACGATGCTCCTCAATGGGTTGACCTAATTCAGCCTAAAGAGTTCGTCTACGAGCAAATCAATGATTGGGGAAGCTACCAAAAAGGTTGGTTCAATGCTGTATTTGCTGAGAATGGTCTTCACCAAGCAACACCTGGAATGTCTTTAGTTTATTCTGATGGACGTTCTTACTGGTACACAGGCATTCAAAGTAAAGGCGCAGATGAATCATCTTCAGGCTTTATGCTAATTGACACCAGAACTAAAGAGTGCAAAAAATACTCCATATCTGGTATCAACGAAGTAGCCGCAAAGAGTGTCATCTGTGCTCAAAGCGAATGGGTTCGTATGAGTAAACTCATTCCAAACGATCCAGTGCTGTATAATGTACACGGTGTCCCCACCTACTACATGACACTAACAGGAGACGGCACAAAGAATGCAGGTTATGCCTTTGTATCTCTTAAAAACGAGTTGCACTTTGCAGCTGCAAGTACTCCTCAAAAAGCCTTACAGCAATATCTAAATGTCATTCAAAACGACAACTTATTTAGAATTGACGACGGCGATAAAATCAATGAGGAAACACAAGAATTGACCGTACGTATGATTACCTATGAAAATGGTCTCTACTACATTCTGTTCCAAGAGATAAAAGGTAAAGAGTTCACTGCTACATCTGAGGCTTTTCCGGAAGTAAAGTGGGCAAATGTTGGTCAAAAAGTTAATGTATCATTCACTGATACCGAGGCAACTCTAATAAGTCTCAACAGTTTTGATATACTAGACTTTGAGATTTAATCTAACTCTAATTAAGGTTCCCTTTTCGGGAACCTTTTTTGTTATATTAATATAAAATTAATACAACCTTTTTATATTAAACATATATATAACAATCCGGAGATTAATAATGCATAACGCACCATTACATAGAGCTAAACACACTGGAAGCCTACCAGCCAATTCTAGTTGGCTTACATTTTTTAAGACTAACTTCTTTGGAAAAAATTACTGCAATGTTAAAGGACGAGCATCAAGAAAAGAATATTGGGCATCAACTATTCTTTGGGGATTTTTTTCACTTTTACTCCAATCATTATTAGCATTCACAATGCCACCTGAAGGTAGTTTACCTCATATTATTTTAATAAAATTAATTGACTTTTACGGAATAATTCCACTATGGGCTTTATCATTTCGTCGTTTTCATGATTTCAACATGAGCGCTTGGTGGTCTCTTGCCATCATTCCAAACTTATTCCTTCCATTTTTCAAAGGCGATAAATATGATAATCGCTTTGGTAAAAACATTTACGAAGAAGCAGAATAATACAAAAAACTATAGATATCATCATATCTGTTATTTTTAAGGATAAGTTTTTTGATATCAAATCAAGAGCAGATTTATTTAAATATTGGGTAATTCTGCTCTTTTACCTATTTATATCAGAAAATAACAAATACAATATCTAAAAAAAGACCTACTAGCATAACTAGTAAGTCTTTTTTTTATCACAGCATATACGTTCCCCAGCGAAAAAAACTCAACGTCCATATAAATATCCCAACATTCACAACAGGATCCGGAAAAATATAAAAAATATACACGCTAATTAGTGCCAATCCACCAAGAAACAAACATAAACTAAAATATCCCAATGATGCCCAAAAATTTATATGTAAAAAATTAACAAATTTAGCAATAAAAACACCACTATAATACGATAAAATAGTTCCCGCTATAAAACGAAAAATGTCCCACCAATGAAGCTCAACAACAACTTCATCTACTACTTCGATACAATCAACCATAACAATAAATTTAATAAAACACAATTATACAAAAATTGCGCCCATTATATAAATAAAACTCAAAATGTAAAGAAAATAATACAATCGCCCTTACCTGCATATTATACAGGTTACACACTTGTATCAAAAAACAAATATTAAAACTATTTTATAAAACTAACGCCCTCTAAGTTCTTGCATTTTTTGTAAAACCAATTGTTCAGTTCCAACGCTTGTTTTTTCTCCAACTCTTGCACCATACTCTTGATTTTTCTTATTTTTTGCTTGTTCAAAAGCGCTATCATTAATTTTACTTTCAAAAACAGCCCCTAACGATCCTGTACTTTCTTGTTGCGTTGTAAATGGAACTGTTTTCAAATACTCATCAATATTTTTACTTCCAGACACCTTTTCTATATAGTTATCAGCATTTTTCCTCATTTTTTTCAGTTCTTTTTTTATCTCTTTTTTTTCTAAATCAGCCACTTTAATTCCATTTGCATTAAATTTAGCACCAGACATATTACCATTTTTATCAACTTCCACTTGAACAGCCTTATCGCCATCCATCCTAGTATAAGTCTCTCCGTTTTTACTATTTAATACTGCACCAAATTCTTTATCACCATTAATAGCCTCAACCAAAACAACATACCCTTCTTTTGCATTTCTTGCTTGTGTCTGCATAATTTTTTTTACATTTTCTACATTATCATAATTAACACTACTATCAAATCTAGATGTTGAAAAAGAATTTTGATTAAATGTATGTGTTTTAGATGCAGTTACTTTACCTTTTTTGTTAATATAAGTTACTGTTTCGCTATTATCTACATTCACACCTGAAACATAACTATTATCAACAACCTCCCCCACAGCACCTTTTTCTGATTGCACAACTTTACTAGTACGATGTGTTAAAACCTCGCCTTTAGATGTTTCTCTTGTATTATTTTCATAAACTTCAGTTGTTTTTCGATACCCACTATTAACATTATAATGTTCTAGCTCATTAGATGTTCTTGAATTATGATTTTTCTTTCCATCAATGTTTTCAATTGTAGTGGTTGACACAATCGTATTGTCAGGATTTATAGAATCAACTGTCCTACTTATCTTAACATTAGCACTTTCACCTTTTTTTGTTTCAAAACTAGCTTCAGATTGAGAATATTTATAATCTTCTCTATTCCTAGAAGAGGTCTTAATACCATTTTCTACGTACACATTCTCAACATCAGCCTTCATATCTTCAGCTAACTGTTTTTTTTCATCATCTTCAATCATAATATCTCACCGTAATAACTTCCAATTACAATCATTATACCATTTTTTTTTAATTTTGTAAACAAGAAAGGCGCTCCAAAGAGCGCCTTTCTTTCTTCATTCATTTTAAGCCGAAGTATCCGATTACAAAAATCATAATGACAACTAACAATTTAAGCCATCCGGTAAACAATGTAGTCATACCTCTTTTCACAGACACAATGTCATGAACACGACCCTCATAACCACCTAAGTAACACACCCAGCTATAAACGCTAAAAAACACAGCACCCAAGAACCAGTATAAACCTGCCAACAAAGTAAGCAATACTACCCCAATATTCACCGCAAGTACAATCTTCTGGATCTTAACAATCTTTCTAATTGTTTTGTAACGCTGCTCTAGATCTTCAAATTTCTCCATAGTAATTTTTTTTAACCATAATAATTCTCAATAACCTGCGCACTATATCAAATTATTTTAATTTTGTAAATAAAAAAATTATCAAAACTCTATTGATTTACCCTAAAAAATATGATATACTGACATTGTTAAATTAAGAATTCTGTTATAAGCTTTATGTTATTATTATAAAAATGCGATACAACTACTGCATAAACAGAATTCACTATGTTCCATTTTAATAAATTTTTCCACAAGATGAAAAATCTAATGAATGTTGTCTTCAACACAAAGAAGACTAGTGAGTTTATTAAAAGCGCAACCGAAGGCTTCCGTGCGCTAAGTATCCAACAAAAAGCTATATTTATAGCTTCTACATTGATCCCTCTGGGTCTCTGTGTATGGGGACTTTGTATCACACAAGATAGTGCATGGAGACATGTGTTCGCTGCAGCTTTTGCTATCATCTCAATCTTATCGGTAAAAATACTTGCCGAAAAAGATTATGACACAAAGCTGCCAGTTGTCAAAAACGCCTTATTTTCAAGTGCGATTACCTTTTTGACATCAGCCATTTGGTTATTAATTACCAATGGCAACATGACCTCAGGACACGCCGGTGCTCTAGCAAACTTCTCTATGGGCTATATGCTCTTAGTGATCGTAGCCATTGGCTTTATAGGATCGAAAGATAGTTGCTCAAAAAGTATTTTCTCAAAAATCGTTTTTTGGGGCGCTATCATTTCGTTCTCAGCCCTAGGCTTAGGATTCCTCTACGAAGGGCTTAAAGAGATGTTTGTCATGCCTTCATGGCTTGACAGCGTTTGCGATGTGCTTGGCCATGTTTGCATCATTATTTTGCTACTAACACTTATATCAACAAGTGTTATGATTGCAAAAATCAAGCTAGAGAACAACATCTTTGGCTACAAATGGTGCAAGCGTTTCGGCTCACTTGCCTTTGCTACAGTCTTCATTGGTGCCGGTAGTGGTTATGTATTTGACCTTTTCAATTGGTCATACAATAGCCAGTTTGGCACCACAGTAGGAACCGTTTGCCTCGTTGCAATCCTCTTGTGTGCGATATCCGGTATTATTGGATGTCTGCAAGAGAGGCATTAAGTAAAGTAGATGTTGTAGAGCGTAAAACTAACCGACCATTCTTTTCAGAATGGCCGGTTTCTTTTTTTTTAAATCCCACAAAAAACAGCATAGAACCCAAAACTTTTTCTTGACATATCCATATAAAAACATTTATATATCCTTAAACTTTTGTGGCAACTAGCAAATAGTTGTCTATTTTATCAAACTTATTGAGATGGTTAATGCTATGGGAAAAACAAGTCCAATACAATTTTTTAGACAAGTTAAACAAGAAGTAAAAAAAGTTACTTGGCCTTCAAAAAAAGAAGTAACACAAGCAACTATTATGGTTATGATTATTGTTGCAGTTGCATCAATATTCTTCTTTTTTGTAGATTCAATTTTTGGCGCTATAGTACGCTCAATATTTCAATATTAGGAGTTAACTTATGACAGCACGTTGGTATGTTGTAAATGTATATTCAGGCTCAGAAAAAAGAGTTGCTGAATCGATTCGTGAACAAGCAGTTCTTAAAAAAATGGACGATAAAATTTTAGAAGTTTTAGTTCCAACTGAGCAAGTTGTTGAGATTCGCAAAGGTGCAAAAGTTAATGCTGAGCACAAATTCTTCCCTGGCTATATCTTAGTTAAGATGGAAATGAATGACGATACATGGCATATCGTAAAAGATACTCCACGTGTTAGTGGTTTCTTAGGTAGCCATAACAAACCTCAACCAATCAGCCAAAGAGAAGTTGAACGTATTATGAATCAAATCGAACAAGGTATTGAACGCCCAACAACAGAAATCTACTTCGAAGTTGGTGAACAAGTTCGTGTAACAGATGGTCCTTTCGCATCATTTGTTGGTGTTGTTGAAGAAGTAAACACAGAAAAATCACGCTTAAAAGTTTCTGTTTCAATCTTCGGTCGTTATACAAGTGTTGAATTAGAATTCACTCAAGTTGAAAAAATTGCTTAATTTGTTTCAATTATAAAAAAATTAAAGCCTCTTTTTTAAGAGGCTTTTTTTATTCTTTCACCAACAAAATCAAACAACTCTTTTTTATACCTCTCCACATCTTCCTCATTCCAAAATTTCGCAAACAAGTTCATCAATTTTTCTAAAACTCCCATCTTCTTCAAAAACTCAAAAGACGCTTTATAATTTATATCATACACACACGCCATTATCATCAACGCCTGATCGCTCAAACTTTTAACATCTCTCTTATCCACTGACGTATGCCCCATAAAACATTCCAAAACCTTTTTAGTTGGTGTTTTATCTTTTGTTCTATTTTTAGGAGCAAAAAACAAATCTTCCATCTCTTTAAATTCTCTAGCCAACAAATAAAAATTTGCAATCTTATCTGCATCTCTAACTAAAAAGATATATTTTTTAACCTCATTTTTTTCATTTTCATCAAGTTTCAAATATTCCTCATCCTCATATAATTCTTCAATCAAATGACCATGATGTTTTATCGCCAAATTAACTTTCGCCACACCAAAATCCACATCGTCTTTTAATAAACCGGCCCCATACACCCCATGGTCCACATTAAAGCAAACTGCTTCATAAAATCTCCCCAAATCATGCAACAACACTGTAGCCTTCATCAAATCAATCTCTAAATGATTTTCCTTTTTATAAATTTCTTCATTTTTTAATATCATATTACCAGCGCCCAGCACCTGATACGAATGTCGACTCTTTTCTTCAATCAACTCTTTTCCACGTTCTTCTTTTACAAGCCCTTTATTTAGTTCTATCTCTTTTCCTAAAATCTCTTTTGCTTTACTTAGATACATATCAACCTCCCAAATCATATCTCAACAATATACCCACAAAGTAAATAAAGTATAAAAAAAAGAAGGAAACTTTTTCAAATTTCCTTCTCAAAACTTTAGGTTTCTATTAGAATCCTTCAGAATCTAAGCGTTTACGCAACTGTTTTCTAGAGCGTCTGATAGCTTCTGCCTTACGACGTGTCTTTTTCTCAGAATTTTTTTCATGACAACGTCTTAATTTCATTTCTCTGAAAATACCTTCACGTTGCATTTTTTTCTTCAAAATCTTCAAAGACTGAGCTACGTCATTACCAATAACAGTAACTTGAACCACTTAAATCACCTCATTTCTAGTATCTAAATTGTTAAAATTATGAGTGCTTATAACATATATTTTTTAGAATGCAAATAAAAAATGACCTAAAAATCATAAAAATAACATTTTTTTAAGAACTTTTTTATACAATCCACTCCGTTTTAAATAAAATACGACATAATACAAGGATTTGAGATGATAAAAAACACAAACAACAACATAAATGCATACGAAATAATTGAAAACAACGAAGGTGAAATGATGGTTATGCTATATGCACACCCCAATACACCTCAAAACCCAACTTTTCATCTAAACGAAAAAAACAAATGCTTAGAATTAAATCGCAATGCAGAACAAAAAATCATAATCCAAGATATTACTGCCGACAATGTTGAAAAAATCAAAAAACAAAACAATCTATATGTATGTGAATTAACCTATTCCAAAGACGAAAACGAAGAAAGCGAAATTGTTCACGCCTACATTGTTCCTCTAGATAAAAAATAATTTACATTTTTTCATCAAAACTTTGCACCACCCAACAATTTTCTGTTGTTTTTAAATTTAGTATTGATATGCTAATAGGTGATTTTTTGGTAAATACTTAAAAGGATAAAATAATGTTAGATATAAAATTTATTATAGAGAACCCAGCTCTTGTAAAAGAAGGGTTACAAAAAAAAGGCTACACACAAGAACAAATAGATATAGATGCTCTTATCGCATTACACTCAGAAGTTAATAAATTAAAAACATCCACCCAAGCTCTAGCAGAAGAAAAAAATCGTTTAAGTAATTCCATTAAATCGGCAACCCCAGAAGATCGTCCAAACATCATTGCAAAAAGTAAAGCCATTGGTGAAGAGTTAAAAAATGAGCAAGAACGCCTAGATGAAGCTCAAAAACGCTTTGACAATATTATGTGGCGCATGCCAAACCTTCCTTGCGAGCATTCTCCTGTTGCAGCAGATGAAGAAGGTAACGTTGTTATTAAAAAAGTTGGCGAACCTACAAAGTTTGATTTTGAACCTAAAGACCATATTGAATTGATGGAATTAAACAACTGGTCTGAATTAGAAAGAATAACCAAAGTTTCTGGTGCAAGAACATATGCCATCAAAAACGAGTTATCTCGTTTAGAATTAGCAATGCATATGCTTGTTTTAGATAAACTTGCAAACCACGGTTTCACAACCATTACTGTTCCATCTTTATCTAAAGAACGTCCATTATATGGTATGGGCTATCTTCCATTTGCTCAAGATGAAATTTATTACATGCCTGCAGATGACACATACCTTTCAGGTACAGCAGAATTAGTTCTAAATTCTTTACATGCAGATGAAATTTTAACAGAAAACGACCTACCTATTTTATATGCTGGTTTTTCTCCATGTTTCCGTCGTGAAGCAGGCGCTGCCGGAAAAGACACTCGTGGTTTAGTTCGCGTACACCAATTCTTAAAAACAGAACAATTTGTTATCTGTAAAAACGACATAAATGAAAGCGAAAAATGGCATAAAAAACTTCTAGAAATTTCAGAAGAAGTATTACAAGACTTAGAACTTCCATACCAAGTATTAGAAATTTGTACAGGTGATATGGGTGCTCCAAAATATCGTCAATACGACCTAGAAGCTTGGACCCCATCTCAAAATTGTTATCGTGAAACACACTCTTGCTCAAACATCACAGAATGGCAAGCTCGTCGTACAAATTTAAGATACCGTGATAACAAAGAAGGAAAAGTTAGATTTGCACACACCTTAAACAACACAGGTATTGCAACACCTAGAATTTTAGTTCCTTTCATGGAAAACCACCAACAAAAGGATTACACTGTTCGTATCCCTGAAAAATTACAACCATATATGAACGGTAAAAAATTCATTGGTAAAAATGCCAAATAATTAAAACAATCAAAGGAAAGCTATGAAAAAAGTTGATAAAATTGTTAACTTTATGCGTTCATTAGAAGAAGTTTGCATTGTCCAAAGAGATTTACTCTTATACAATGGTCTAATTGAAAACGATGCAATGCATATTTTCAAGCTTTCCTTTCTTATTATGCTAATACGCCCATATCTAAAACAAGAAGTTAATTACACAAAAATGCTAGAATTAGCACTTGTTCACGATATCGCAGAGGGCAAAGCTGGTGACTATACTGCAGCCAACCAAATAGCCAACCCCAACCTAAAAGAAGAAAAACAATTAAAAGAAATAAAAGCAATTAAAGAGTTAAAAAAACTCCTCCCCCCACCTCTTGATAAAAAGATTTATAACCTATATCAAGAATACGAAAAAAAAGAAACTCTAGAAGCAAAAATAGTATCAGCCCTAGATAAATTAGAAGCAAATCTCCAAGCTAATCAATATAAAGATGGCGATGTACGTTATTGGAAAAAGTGTGAAAACGGCGAAGAATACTACAAAATGGCTCTAAAGAAAAAACCAATCGTTGCAGAAATAAACGAAAAAATCATTACAGACCTTGAAAAAACTATCATTTCATTATCCTCAGAAAACATGAAAAGATGTAAAGTAAAAATCAAGGATAAAAAATGCTAATATATACCGATAAGAAAAAAATAAAACGTCAAAAAATAAAACGCATAACCATAGCTCTAACCACAATAGTATTGATTATTTTAAATACTTATTATTTTTCGGTTAAGCTTCACTCTACAAACCAAACTCTTATCAAATATTCAACCCTTAAACCAGATAACGGTTGGTATAACAACAATACTCCAACACATATATTCTCCTCACCATCAAACAAACATATAGCTATTCTAATCCCTCAAACCATAAACAAAACCAATAGCTTATCTATCGCTAAAAGTTTTTCAAAAACAATTCCCAATAATCAATATCTTTTCTTAGATAAACAATTAAAAGACACACAATATCTTTTAGATTTAGCAAATATATACAATAACAACATCAAATTATCCAACACCCCTAAAAACATCTTTGTTTCTAATAATTTAGATACTCTACAACCATACATAAACAAACACAACCTCACCCCTATTATCATAAACACAACCAATCTTGATACAATCCCCAATGCATCTCTCATAACAACGCTTAATAAACAATATTTCCCTCAATCATCATCTCCTTCAAATCAACTAGAAGAAGAAGAATTTTCTCTAAAAGCTTTTGCAATAGAATATTCTCCCTTCATTTCCTCTATTATAAACAACAAAAAAACAATCCCTTTTAGCAAAAAAAATGAACTCTTAAAAAACATTTCCATTTGTATAATATCAACCAATAACCAACCAACCTGTATACACAATAACAACCAATCACTCATAAAAAATATCACCACACTAAAGAGCGAACTTCCTAAAAATAAAAAAATAAAAAAGCTATATCTATTAACGTCTTTTAACCAAATTAATCCCAATTCAACCAATATTACACTAAAAAACACAGGATTATACTTTGAATTTGGCAAACGCAATTCAATATTACTACCAAACTCACCCGATTTACTTGATTTTAAGCAAGCAATATCTACATTAAAAACAAATGCAAAAATAAACCCAACATATCATAACCAAGATATGAAACTATATCAATTTAGAGCTGTGGAGGTAAACCTAAATGACAACATATAACGGATATGAAATAAATTACACCATCGAAGAGCTAGAAAAAATGACAACTACTGATATGACCGATGTTACATTAATATCTAAAGAACATCCATCATACATAAATCTAACAGATGGTGACAAAAAAGCGCTAGAACATTTAGTAATCGCCGCAAAAATTCTAAACAATGTTGCCCTCATTCAAGATAATGCATTAAATATCCCTCAAAAAAAAGCTCTAACAGAAGCCTCACAAAAAGGAGACCACCACGCAACTCTCGCTCTTAAATTATTTAATTCCTTAAATGGTGTTGCAGGTCTTAACGGTATAGATGAAAAACCAATAACCATATTTAAAGACTTAAACACACCAATTGGTAAAAACTTTTATCCAACAGATTTAAGCATTGAAGAATTTCATACCATCTTGCTAAAAATGTTCAACAACAACCAAATAGAAGAAATAAAAAAAATTCTTTCTTCTCGTACAATGGTAATACGTGATAACGATATTCTCAAAGCCATAGATTATACCATTTATTTTAAAGAAGAATTTTCACTTATGGCAAACGAATTAGAAGTAGCCTCTCATTACACAACAGATAATCTATTTAAAGAATATTTATCCTGGCAAGCCCAAGCTCTTCTTCAAAACAATGAAGATATGGATATGCTAGCAGATAAACACTGGGCCTTAATGCAAGACACCCCTTTAGAATTCACAATTAGCCGTGAAAACTATGATGACGAGATGACATCAACTGTTTTAGAAAATAAAGCATTAAAAGCTCTAATCCAACAACACAATATTGAAGTTGTTGCCAAAGATATGTTAGGCGCAAGAGTTGGTATCCAAAATAAAGAAGGCACCAAACTTCTCCTCCAATTCAAAGATGTAATGGCAACTTTAAGCTCAAAAATGCCATATGCTGATAAATACGAACAAACCATATCTCAAAACGAAGATATAAAACAAACAATGGTTGATGTTGATTTAGTTTCTTTAACTGGCGACTATGCTCAATGTCGTGGAGGAATGACCGTTGCTCAAAACCTCCCAAACAACGATAAATTGTCAATCAAAACCGGAGGCGGTCGACGCAATGTTTACCACCGTCAAGTTCGCTCTAGCCATGACCCAATCCGCACTCAAAAAATGCTAAATACATTTCTCCATCCATCATTCCACCAATATTATAACACCGAAGCCGACCATATCTTTGTTATTGGACACGAAAATGGACACTCTCTAGGCCCTTCTTCAGAGTATCAAAACTCCCCAGGAATTTGTAAATCAATCATTGAAGAAAACAAAGCCGACACAATCTCCATTGCTTTCATGCCAGAATACTTAAAAAACGGTGTTATAAATGAAACTCAATTAAAAGAAATTTACACCTCTTGGATAACCAGAAGATTACTTCTTTCCTCCAAACCAATCTTTCCAACAGAAACATATAAGATTGTAGATTTAATAGAGTTCAACAAATTACTCCAATGTGGTGCAATTTATTTTGATGAAAACAAACTATTACATATCGAATTTGATAAAGTAAGCCCAGCAATTTATGAACTATTAAGTGAGGTAATAAACATCCAATTATCCAAATCCCCAGAACTCGCCAAATCTCATATTGATAAATATTCAACATGGAACGAACTCCATGAATACATTTCATCAACCCAAAAGAAACTTGGCGTAAAAAAATACAAAAATATTGTAAGCTTTTTTGAAAATTAAATTGCAAAGCAAAAATATAAAAGCTATAAAATAGATAATAATTTTTTAGGAGACTAATAATGTTTGGAAAATTTTTCTATGGACAATACTCTTTATCTGAAGCATTTTGGAAATGGTCAGTTTTAGGTCTTTTTTTCCTAGGTGGTATTTCTCGCTTACTTATGATAATGCTAAAACAAACCGTAAATTACGACCCAAACTTTTTACGTGTAGCCATTAACTCTCTATCATTCATCCAAATGAATTCCTCTGCTTTAGTTTGGTTTTGCTTCTATGTAGCATCCTTCCTTGCAACTGTTGCATATTCTTTCATTTGCATTGGTGGAATGTACAATACATATCGTGAATACGAAAAAAGCAAGGTCCTTGCATTCATTTGTATGGCAATTGTTTGGATAGAAATATATTTCGCAATATCTTCTACAATTTACTAAAAAAAGGAGTTTTTACTCCTTTTTTTTATACAATCCACACCCCAAAAAAAATACTCATTATAAACCATTTGTTAACTCAAATATTGTATTCTACAATATATAAATGAACTTTTTTTAAGAGGAACAAATGCGTTTCATTGCTTTATTGTTATCAACATTTCTTTTTATCAACTCAGCTCATTGTACAATAATTGAGCTAAGCCCACAAGAAACACGCTTTGCAGCAATGCGTGCCAATAAAGTAAATGCACGCTCAGGCCCAAACATTCGTTACCCAATAGAGTGGATATATCAACAACAATACCACCCCGTTGAAATCATTGCCGAATACGACCAATGGCGTAAAATCAAAGACTTCGAAGGCACAATATCATGGGTAAGAAAAAACCTATTAACAAATGCAAGATACGTAATAATCACAGAAGTTGGTGAAAACAACATCTATTCAAAAGAAAGCCTAAATTCAGATGTAATTGCTCGTGCCGAAAATGGTGTAATTGCAAAAATTAATCGTTGCACATTAAACTTTTGCAACCTCGAATTTGAAAACAATATAAAAGGATGGATGCCAAAAAATTCAATTTTTGGGGTAAAAAGTAACGAAGAAATAAAATAAAAAGGACTAAATAGAATGAAACATCAAAAAAAATACATATTTATTTCTTTAATATCCGCGATATTTATCGCATCATTTAATGCGCACTCCAAAACTCAACTCACCCCAAGCCATATATATAATTGGGCAAAAACACACAACATCAGTCGTCTTTATCAATTTAAAAAATATATAAACTTATATGACAAAAACCAAAATACTGCACTTTGCATTGCTCAACAACAACACGACAAAGTTTCCTATTCATTACTACTAAAATATGGTGCAAGCACTGATGTTCCTTGCCATATACCACTAGAAAACTTCAAAGAACCACCTCAACCAAAACAAATTGATTACACCAAAACAGCTCTGTTCGTTATTGGCACAGGTGCAACAGCAGCCACTGCCCTTAGTTTAGAAGGAGGAGGTAGTGGTTCTTCAGAACAATGTCCACTAGGCTATTCAACAATGTATGCTGATGTATCTTCTTGTGGTAAAACAGGTTCTCTAGGCTGGACATACGAATCCAAAGGTAGCATCAAAGGCAAACCTTGTGGTAAATGCACCCCTCTTACATGTAAAGACAATTCAAGCATTGAATACACAAACGAAAGCTCTTGCCCTACTTTAGATACCCTTAAAGCCACATCCGTATCACCCTATGGTTTAAGTGGTGATTTAAATTGTTATACTTGCCATTATCAATGTAACCCTCAAAACAACTCATACTCATCTCCTCAAGATTGTAAATCAGATTTTAATGGCAACGATTGCGCCACCACCACAACAACAAATACAAACATTGGACAATCAGAAACAATAACTTGTTATTCACCAAACGCTTGTGATTTATCAATCTATGACACTCCAGATGTTTGCCCAAACAACTACACACCAGCATCAAGCTGTAAAGATGCAAACTCAATGTTACATCACAAATGTACATGCGATACTCAAAACGGCTATTACTCTGATAAAACATCATGTTTAACAGATGAACACATCAACAACAAAGGCTTTTTATGTGATGGCAACTCATCAGGTTGCATAACCAGAGGAACTCCAAGAGATTGCGATACAGATACCACAACAAGCACAGCTCAAACATATAATGGATTAGTTTATGTAAGCTCTGAAGAAAAAGGATTTTCTGGTGAAAACACCTGTTTCTTGCACACATATAAATGTGATGCAGCAAACAACTTCTTTGATTCAATCGATGATTGTAAAGGCGCATTTACATCTTGCTCTCCAACCACAATTACCACCAACGAAAACGTAACATACTCTTGTTATATTCCAAACACTTGTGACACATCAAGCTGGTCTCATCTTATTACTCAATCCGATGGGCAAAAATGTCCCACCGGAACTAAACCTTTTGATACCTGTACCGATACAACAGGTACATATGCTAATTGCCTTTGTAATGAATCTACATATTTCAGCAATCCAACAGATTGTGAAAATTTTTATAAACAAACAGGCTTTAGTTGTACCACATCTGGTTATTGTCACACAAAAGGAAGCGCTATAGATTGTAACAAAGACGACAATTACGCAACAAAAGTTGAAAATTGTGGCAATGGTTCAAATCCAGATGCTTGGAAACTAACAAATAACACAAATGGCTTTTCTGGTGGAGAGCGTTGTTACAAATGCGCTCCCCAAAAATGTGAATCTGGTTTTGCATACATCTCCGAACCAACAGGCCTAACAATAACCAAAACTGCAACTCAATATTATTCAGGTTACAGCCCATGCTATACTTACACAGCTCAATGTAACACCTCTAACAATTATTTTACCTCACCAACTGATTGCTCATCCGCATTTCCTGGAAATGATAATTGTAATAAAATCACAACACAAGACATATCTCTTTTAGATACCTCAAATGGCTCCACTGAGACAACCCAAACACTAAATTGCTATACACCAAACAACACTTGCGATACAACCGGCTGGATAAACCCAATTTCAGGCAACACCTGTGGCGAAGGCTACATCAAAAATAATAACAATTACTGCAAATCCCTAACCGATGAATTTGTAGATTGTATCTGTGATGTCTCCCACGGCTATTATCCAGATGCAACTTCCTGCTTAAACGATGAAAATAAAAACAATAAAGGATATTTATGTAACGGCAATGATTATGGTTGCATAACCAGAGGAACTCCAAGAGATTGCGATACATATACCACAACAAGTAACGCCCAAACATATAATGGATTAGCTTATGTAAGCTCTGAAGAAAAAGGATTTTCTGGTGAAAACACCTGTTTCTTACACACATATAAATGTGATGAAGCTAACAACTTCTTTACATCTCCAACCAATTGTGAAAGCAAGTTTACATCTTGCTCTTCAACCACAATTACCACCAACGAAAACGTAACATACACTTGTTATATACCAAACACTTGCGATACATCTAGCTGGAGCAATCCTCAAACCAATGCAACAGAAAACCTTTGCCCACAAGGAACTACAAAAACAAACACATGTACCGATACAACAGCAACATACATTGATTGCCCTTGTAATGAAACCTCATATTTCAGCGATTCTACAGCTTGTGAAAACTTTTACAAACAAACAGGATATAGCTGTACTCCATCTGGTTATTGCCACACCCAAGGAAATCCTTTAGAATGTAACAAAGCCAATAATTCTGCAACAGATGTTAAAAATTGTGGCGATGGTACAAATCCAGATGCTTGGACATTAAGTAATGAAACTGACGGATATTCTGATAATAAACCTTGTAAAATATGCGCACCAGCTAGTTGTCCTAATAATTCTTATGTTTCTATAACAACAAATTCAAATGTTACTATAACCCAAAACCCAAGTAGTAATTATTCAGGTTACGACCAATGCTATACTTACACTGCTCAATGTAACACCTCTAACAATTATTTTGCCACCCCTGCTAATTGCTTATCAGCATTCCCTGGAAATGACGGTTGTAACAACATTACAATACAAGACATATCTCTTTATGCTACCTCAAATAGCTCCACTGAGACAACCCAAACACTAAACTGCTATACACCAAACAACACTTGCGATACAACCGGCTGGATAAACCCAATTTCAGGCAACACCTGTGGCACCGGTTTTGTTATAAATAAACATTGCAAATCCCTAACCGATGAATTTGTAGATTGTATCTGTAACAATGAAGATGGATATTATGACGCATCTAATTACACACCAACCCAAGGCTATGAAACAATAACCAAAGAATTAAATAACACAGGTTACATCTGCTACAAAAAAGGCAACAAATCTCCATGTGGAATAGTTGATGGCATTCAAACTACTACCCAATGTATAGAATATACTGGTCTATCATTAACCCAAACACCAGCAGGTCAAACCGGTGAAGATACCTGTTATAAATGTAGCTATACCTGTAATGAAACAGACCACTTCGCAAATCCATCTTCATGTCCAAGTGCTTTTGAAGGAAACGCATGTAAAACTGAAATCATAAATGGTATTGAATGCACAACACCTCAAACTTGCGATACATCTAGCTGGAGCAATCCTATAACCGATGCAACAGGAAACATTTGTCCACAAGGAACAACAAAAACAAACACATGTACCGACACAACAGCAACATACATTAATTGCCCTTGTAATGAAACCACCCATTTCAGCAATCCAACAGATTGTGAAAACTTTTACAAAGAAACAGGCTATGGCTGTACCCCATCTGGTTATTGTTACACTAAAGGCGATCCTTTAGAATGTAAAGATGGCTTCAAAACAAATGCTATCGATTGTACCGACGGCACCACAACAAAATTCAACTACAAATTGTTAACATCAATAAGCGATGGTTTTGCTAATGGTCTTCCTTGTTATAAATGCGCCCCATCTACTTGTCCTAATAATTCTTATGTTTCTATAACCACAACCTCAAAAATATTAACCATCAATAAAACTTTAACCAGCGAATATTCCGGTAACACTCCGTGCTATACATACTCATACCAATGCAACAATTCAAGCAATTACTATAACTCATCAGCCGAATGTTTAGCCAAATATCCAGGAAACGTTCAATGTAATACACCTATAGCTCAAACCATAACCTTAACAGATACAGCTAACGGTTCATCTAACAATATAACCGTTAACTGCTACCAACCAAGTGGCTATTGTGATGTAATTTCATGGAAAAATGCTATTGACGGCAATAGCTGTAAAGATGGCTCAATAAAAAATGGCAACAATTATTGCAAATCTCTAAACGATGAAGTTATCGATTGTATCTGTGATAATGACAATGGATATTATACATCCTCAGAATACACCGCCAATGAAGGCTACGAAACAATCACCAAAGACATCGGTGGTATAATTGGAACTTGCTATAAAAAAGGCTCCCCAAAATCATGTCCAAATGAAGAAGGCGTTCAAAAAGAACCATGTACATCTTACGATGGCCTAATTCTAGACCAAACAATAGTAGGATACAGTGGTGAAGATACCTGTTATAAATGTAGCTATACATGTAATTCAACTAAAAACTTATATGATAATACATCTGCTTGCCAAAACACATATAAAGGAAACTCTTGTGACGAAACAACAATCATAAATGGTATTGAATGCGTAAGTCCTAAAGTTTGTACAAATGTGGCATTTGATTATAATGGTGTTAGCTCTATAAAGTGTCCAACAGGTTCAATTATTGATACATCTCGTGGCACAAATGGTTATGCCTGTGTAGATACATCGTACACTTACTACTATTGTAAGTGCGATGACAGCGAAGGTAGCATATACTACTCTTCCCCCGAAGAATATGAAAGTATCGCTGAAAACAAAGGTTACAACTACACACAAACATCTAGTGGATACAATAAGTATTGTTATAGCAAAAACGCAAACTCCCCAAAAACTTGCCCAAACAATACCTATGCAACAATCTCTCAATCTGGCTCAGATAAAATTACCATAGCAACATCTGATACAGCAAATTACTCTGGCGAAACAACATGCAAAAGCTATATATCAACTTGCATAAAAAATACTCATATTTCACCAGAAGTTTGTAAACAAACATATACAAATAACTCTTGTGACCAAGAATACTCAAAGACCCTAACCTTACAAACCACATATAATGGTACAACCTCTACTCAAGACATTAAATGTTATGGTCCAAACACTTGTGACAGAACTATATATCCTTACCAAACCAGCTGTCCAACCCAAATGAATTACGATAGTACAACCGGAACATGTAAAGACCTAACCGGAACTTATATTAACTGCCTCTGCAATGAATCAACTACATTTACTAATAAAGATACTTGTGAAGCAAAAACTGGATATATTTGTACAAAAGATGAAACATATGGTTGTCATTACCCAACATCAGAAATTATAGAGTGTAATAACGGTTATGCAACAATCAGTATTAATTGTGGAAGTAGCTCTCTCAAAGGAACTGCCCAAAATACAGGCTGGAAACTAACCTCTGAAAACGGACAAATCTCTGCTGGAGTAAAATGTAAAAAATGTGAACCTATCGATTGTGCTAGCGAATATTCAACAACATACCAACAAATAGAAAACTGTACAACCAACCGCAAAGAGGGATGGAATACAGGTTGGATTTTCACTTCTTCTGGAAGATCTGGCGATAGCGTTTGTGGTAAATGTAGTGCAAAATCCTCTTGTGATGTTGGCTATACTGCGTGCAATACTTATAGCAATCTAGTATTATCTAAACACGTAAATAAATATTACCAAGGCAACAACGCTTGTTATACATGTAGCTACACCTGTGATGAAAATTCCAATCGTTTTGATTCAATTCAAAATTGCCAAAACAAATATGGCGAGAACCCTTGTAAAGATACTGATACAATAACAATAACAACCCCTTCTCAAACAAAAACTTGCTACCTCCCATCATTTGATTGTAGTAGTGCTTCTTATGGCGATAGAGAATTCTATAGCGCATGTCCAGCCAATACTTATATGGGCAACAGATACTGTAAAACCCCTAATGATTACGAAGATAATTATAAAAAAGAATGTCTCTGTGATACATCAAAAGGCTATTATTCATCAACCACTAATTTCCCGGGGTGGTATGCTAACTATGATGAAACCTCAAGATGTTATACAAAATCTAATCAGATGAAAGATTGTCAAACAGGTTATGCAACAGAATATAATAACTCAACTTGTACCACAAACACCAACAAAAATGGTTGGACTATAGATGTAAGTCAAACACCTTCACATTTCCATGGTGACGCCCCTTGCTATCAATGTGTCGAAAAAGAATGCTCTCAAGGCGTTCGATTCCCTAATGGCACAGGTGTAGATCAATGTCCATCTGTATCAGGATCTTCAAGCCCTTGGTTTGCCGATGTATACACCTCCCTATTTTCAGAAACCAACTATTCAGGAGACGTTCCCTGTGGTGCTTGTCATTACTTCTGCAACACTAGACTTTCTTCTTATAGTTCTAATTGTACAAATAATTGCGTAACTCTTTCATACTCAAACACCACATTTGATTTCGATATTACCTGTAAATTTAACGCCAACTTCTGCACAGGTTCAACACAATACTATACCAAAGAAGAGTGTGAAGCTGCTAATCCAGAGTATTACTGCAAACTAGAAGCAAGTTACAATGGTTCAGATCTTGATCACTACTGCTATGTACCAGACACTCCAAGCCCATCCTCAAGCCACCAAACCTTTATTGGAAAAACCGGTCAAACAGGAGAAACTATCATCAACCCAACCGATGAAACAATCTCAATGCAAACCTTTGGTGATAACACTTTTATTGGTATGTACACTAAAACTGGTGGAACAGCCATCAACGAAGGTAAAATTGAAATCACCGGCGATACCGGTACTGCCATTGGTATCTTAGGTGATGGTCAAAACACCATCGAAAACAAAGGTATAATAAACGTATCAGGTCAAAACGCATACGGCATCAAAGTTATTGATGGTACAGGCACATCTATTACCAACAGTGGCGAAATAAACGTATCTGCAACATCAGATGCTTATGGTATCTACATCGAAGAAAATGGTAACCTAGCAACCGTTACCAACACCGGTACAATCTCAATCAATAGCAACTTAAACGATGAAAACAACGCCATCGTCCTAAATGGTGCCGAACTTCGCAACCAAAACCAATTTAATGTTGAAGGCGATTTAGATATAAAATCTCTACAAGCAAGAGCCTTTGTTGTTGA
>CAJGCO010000016.1 GCA_904501925.1 uncultured Alphaproteobacteria bacterium
CGCCATTGGTGAAGAAAAATTAAAACAAGCCCATATTTGTTTTCAAACAAATAATAACTTGGCACTAATCAATGCAATAGAAAATAGCACAGGTATAGGAATTATGCCACTAAGTTTTGCATCGCAAGGGTTAGTTAGCCTAGATAATATACCATGTGATAATTCTTTATGTTATTATCTATACGTTAATAGATATACAAAAGATATACCAAGAGTAAGAACACTTATAAATTTCTATAAGAATATTATTGATAGAATGGAAAATCCTATCCCTACATTAAATAATGAAAATTTACCAATCATTGAAATGTTAAGTGGGAAGTAAATAGATAATCCAGAAAAGAAGAAAGGCTAATAAAAAGCCTTTCTTTTATATGTTAATTACTCAGTTTAGTCCGTGTAAATGCCCGAAATGAGCTGTTTTTGAAACATCTTACACGGACCAATTCAAATGATTGTAAAATAACAAAAAAGTCGCCATTTCTAGCGACTTTTTAAATGTGGCTGGAGACGACTTGCAATCCTCGAGTAAGTTATTATTGTTTGCAAAGTAATATTTTTTGCAATTTATTTAGCTAATTACTTGCGTTTCCCAAATAAAATTCCTAGATAATAAATATGTGCAATAATCAACAAACAGTAGTAAAATTAATGAAAATACAAAATAATAAGCTTGCTAGTAATAATAAGGCAATAAGTGAGAATCTTAACGATAATACTATTGCGAGTAATAACCAGTTATTGGCAAACAATAAGGTAAGTATCGAAACAAGAGGAGCTATAGATGCCTTATTTGAAAATACATTAGAAGTTATGTGTATGCCTAAAGAAAAATTTAAACAAATAAAATCAGGGTTAATAGTAAAACAAATAGAAAATTGTCAAAAAATTTTGATGAGAGCAAAAGAAATAAAAGATAATTTCGGTATAAATATTCTCCCTCCACCCCTTAAATTTTCAATTCCGTTTATGAAGGAAGCTGCTTGTGAACATGAAGAAGAAATGTATGATTTGTGGGCTAAGTTATTGGTTGAAGCTGCAGAGAATTATAATCCTATCCAGTTACAATATGCTGAAATTCTTTCTCAAATTGGTAGTCGCGAAGCAAATTTATTAAAGAATATTTATTATCATCAATCTAAAATAAGTATATATTCTGACCTTTGGTTAGTTATCAATCAAATAACAGGAGCGTATGGTCAAAAATATTACATGTATTTTAATGGAGAAACATTTAATAAAGAGAACCTTATAGATATACTATATCCATTCAATGGTATAAAAGAACCATCAATTATTTTATTAGAAAAACTAGGGTTAATTTCTACTTTTTTTAATCAAAGGTTATCAAGCAATCGTAAATTAAATGAACCAACAGCAGGACTTTATTTAACAGAGTTTGGATATTCTATGTTAACTTGCTTAGAAACAAAGCCCAAAGAGAAAAAAATAAAATAAGGTTAACCATTTTTACGTTGTCTGCAATTTTAGTATAGATAGCTTTTATTTTGGGATAACAAAAGTCGTTTTTCTGCCCTGTATGAGCGATTTTGCTTGATATATGTTTATCAGGAAAAATAAATGTGGTTTATCTTTGCTTTATTATATTTATTTTAGCGAATAAAACTTTCAATTATTATAGCCATCAGATATAATCTAATAGAAACAATAATGAAAACAATAAACGCTCCAAATTGTTCTAATGCGCTTGGTTTATTAAATGGTAATTCATCACCATACTTGTTTTTTCCTTCTCCTTTTTTTAATATTAGAAAAAATATATCATAAAAAGATAAGATAAAAGCCAATAACATAGATATAGGTAATGTTAAATTGTAAAAAGAGCAAGCAACAGAAAGAGTAAGAAGTATTACAGGTATATATCCTTTTTTATTTATATCATGACTTCTTTTTATTATAATATCACTCATCATAAGCAAAAAAGGTATGGATAATACAAATCCCAAAAATATGTGCCACGATTTTGCTAAAGAATAAAAAAAGCATAACAGAATAGATTTCCATATATACTCTTTTCTACCAATACGCGAATTCTTTACAATTGTGGTATCTTTGTCTGTTTTGATAGTGCCAATTATAGGTTCATTATTAAATGCTTTAACAGAAACTAAAGATTCAGTTGTTTCTTTTTCCAACTCTATAATTTTATTTTTAAATTCATTCCAATCTCTAATTCTTTGAGCATTAGCTAAATGACTTTTTGGGGTATTAAGTTTATATGCATTTATATCTTTCTCGACTTGTTGGTCAAATTCAGGTTCCCACCAAACTGCAATTTTTTTAGGAGTATTTGTGTAGAGCAAAGAAAAAGCTAATTTAGTATCTTTATGACAATTAGGACAATGAGCTACATTAATTTTATCTGATAATACTAATTCTTTATTTTCAGGATATTCACCCCATATTGAGCGATATAATTCCATATCAAAAATGCAATTACAGTGAGGACAGGTTATCTTAGCTTCTAATTTTTTGCTCATTTAAAATCTCCTTATAAAATATAAAATGATTTTATAGATAACTTATTATAAACGCAAATTTTTTATGGAAAATAAGCACATTATATTGATTTTTTTTAATAAACCTATGCAAAAATTCGCAGAGGTTTATTTTTATGCTCAAAAAGGCTAAAATTTGCTAAGTTATTGAAAAATATAGAAGTGAGTTCGAAGATGTTGTAAAACTAGTCTTCAAAATATATTCATCTTCGAGCCAGCTTAAATGATTGATTTAAAAAGAAAAAAACGCCATTTCTGACGACTTTTTAACTCTGGCTGGAGACGAGACGCAATCTTCGAGCTGATTGTTAGGTAAAATATTTATTAATATTTAACTTTTGATGTATTATTATTCAGATAATACAATTAATTAGATTTTATTGTTAAAAGGAGTTATTAAATGAAAATAATTGGTATTTTATGTCTAAGTATTTTTATTGCAATAAATAGTATGGCTTTTGATGGCTCTGTTTCATTTGATTCGGGAAATGGAGCAAAAAGCATAAATAAAACTCCTTCTTTATATAATTTTAGTGAACAACTTCTACAATCATCAGAAAACTGTTCTCCTTATACAGAAAATTTTACAGAATTAAATCAAGAATTAGCCGGACTAGGAGCTATGTTCGGTGGTGATTTATCTGTTCTAATTGATATCAAAGGAAAACAAGAGGAAAAATGTGTTTTTGATGTTATAATGCAGATAGGTATATTGGGACGTCAGATACAACACTGTCAAATCAGTGATGAACAAAGACAAAGATTATTAACTGCAATGAAAGATCGCTCCAATGAAGTTATAACAGAGACTTTTGATAGTTATATGACAGTAGAAGATGAAGACGGAAATATAATTGATAAAAAAGCTTACAAAACCACAATGACTGATAATCGATTTAATATTGAATGGGCAAAAATTATTCAGGAATGCAATATTACACAAAAAGAATTATCAGAAGAAGATAAAGCTGAACAACAAAAAAAATTTAATACATTTGATGAAAATTTTCTTAAATCTCTAAGATCATGCCAACAAAATATTGCTTCTCGGCAAGTATTATTTTTTAGCGAAGATATTGAAATAAAAGGGAGGATAGATGAGAAATGTATTATTAAGTACAAAGATTTTACTATTCATTTGCCACAAGAAAAACTAGAAAATATTCAATCATGGGATAATATTTTAGAAATTATCAAAGATAGAAAAATAAGTAAATATAATTATGAGCAAAATTATATGTTTAGTGATTTGTTATTTGCAATAGATACCTGTATTAAGAAAGATGGTTCAAATGGTGAGTTTACACAATCCATAGGGGAAATAAAGATAATAAAATCTCTTAAATATAAAAGAACAACAAACGGATGCGAAATTACATTTGTTAATAAATTAAAACAAGGAGAAGTGGAAGAAAATTATACGAAAGAGTGCAAACTTCCAGAATATTATATCCAAGGTATTAAAAATGAGTATTCTACGTTATTAGAGCAATATGGAGAAAAATCAGGTATTGATGAAAAAGGATCTTTTTATAGTCATTCTGCAAAATCTAATGAAGAGACAAAGACTGTAGATGAAAACATTTGGTTAGAAATAAATGAAAATAATTATTGCCGCTTATTGAAAGATATAGAACAGAGTTCGAAGATGTTGTAAAACAAGCCTTCAAAATATATTCATCTTCGAACTAGCTTAAATGCTTGTAAAATAACAAAAAAGTCGCCATTTCTGACGACTTTTGAATTCTGGCTGGAGACGATGCGCAGTTTGCGAGGTAATTATTTATAATTTTAGCTCTAAAAGTTCTTCTATAGATGAACAGTTATTAATAATCATTTTTTGAATTGTAGCAATTATTATTAGTAACGCAGTATTGACTGCTTCATAATATTTATCCATATCTTTTGATATAAAAACTTCATCACAGTGATTTTGTTCTAAACGGAATCTACCATGAAAAAAATCAGATCTAATATAATACATATTTTTTATTATAGTATGAATGTTAGAAAAATCACCAAGAACACATCTTACTTTATTTTCAATTTGTTCTCTGATATCTCCTTCACCACGATTATAAAGAGCTTCAATACCCATTAATGAATAAAAAATATCCTCATAAGCTCTACAATCATATAAGTAAGTTAAAGCATTCAATGTTCGATCAATTCTATTGGTTGATCTTCCGTTAAAGAAATTAGTTTTATTTTGCATCCAATTCCAAGTTGTTATAAAAGGTATACTATTTATGTCAATTAGACGATTAATATACATACAATCAGATGGTAATCCACCAAAGTTTGTATTTTTATATTTTTTGTTATTTATGTAAAATGCACTTTTTCCATAAAAACAAGATCCTTCTGATACATTAAACAGACCTCCATAAGACAGATTTAAAGCAAAAACAATATTATATAAAATTTGTTCAAACTCGAATATTAATAGTTCTTTTTTTATCTCTAAGTCTATGATATTTTCATGTTTTTTTATTTTTCCACATATAGTTTCACAAGTAATATTTGTATTTTCTAAGTCAACATAATGAGAAATATGTAATGTTCCAATTTTACGTTTATGTAGATTTTTTGGGGGGGATTTTATATACTTAAAATTTAGCTTCCAAAATTGAATGTTATTTAAAGAAGAGGGAACTGATAGCCTTAAATTATAAATATCCCGAATTAAATCATCATACATTTTATTATAAAAAGAACTAACATCTTTACTATTATCTAAAATAGCAGGTTTTACTAAAATCAATTTTGCAGTTATTTTATCCATTTATCAATAAATCCTCATTTTTGTTTATATATATTTAGGTATAAAATCATGTAATCGCAATGTCTAGAAATACTTAAAATCCTAGTTAAAATTTATGGGGAAAACTATAGAGTTTTATGATAGAAGAAATTATTTTTTCACCCCATATAAGCAATTTTGGTTTTGATATAGGTTTTATTCGAAAAAGTAAATTAGGCTATTATGGGGCAGTTTATAATAAAATTAACGATATATTTAAATGTTTTAGTCTATACTACTATGCATAATTTAGGAATATCTCAAACAGCCACTGAAAAGGAGCTAAAATGTCATATAGTAACCAATTACGAGAAGAAGAGCTCAAAAATAAGGTGGCTCAAGATTATTTTGCTAAATATGATAATACGCAAATCATCGGTAATATTGACTTTTGTGTGGCGAAATATATTGATTTCTCAGAGGGAAGACAGGGCTTTTTATTTAATTTAGCCACAATAACACAATCGTTATTATGGGCGGAAGCAAAGAGAGGTTGGAAACACGATATATATGAATCGTTTGTACAATTGATTTTAACAATCGGTAAAGCTAGAACATTTGAAGAATATTTGCCCCCAGTATTTTTAGGCGCGTTTGACGCTGAAAAAATAGCATTTATAAAATATGATGTAATATCTGCTGTCTTTAATCAAAATGATTTTGATTGGACTATTACTCCCTCAAACCATGATTCAAAAGAATTTAAACAATTGTACTCTACTGTAAAAAATGAATTAGAAAGAAAATCACAATTATTTTTTTATGACAAGAATGATAAGGAACTCCGACTTTTTATAAAAAATAATTTTGTTTTGGGTAAAGCTGGTGTTTCAAGTATTGTTATAACAAAAAACAATTTTACAACTGTTTATTTCAAATGGTTACAGGATGTTAAGCCTACAATTAGTATAGATTGGGAAAAAGTTAAAAAACAAGGTATTATTGATGCTGATTTCTATTTGGCTGATTTGTTATCTGAAGATAATACATCTATTAAAGAAAGTCTATTTGTTTTGTTATCAAGAAACAAATATGAAATTGTTAAAGAAAATGAAAATGAGCTAGGTTTACAATCAACATATGATGTCAAGTTTAATGATGAACAAAAAGCTCATCACAGATTTTGGAGTATGTATAAACGTCCTCCACGTAAAGAGTTTTGGAATTATATTGTAGAGCGCAGAGATTTGCTCGTACCGCAAGATGTACGTGAACGCAAAGGCTCATTTTTCACTCCGCAAAAATGGGTGGAATTGAGTCAGAAATATTTGGAAGACGTTTTAGGGGAAAATTGGCAGGATGAATATTATATTTGGGATTGCTGTGCCGGAACAGGTAATTTATTGAATGGATTGACTAATAAATATAATATTTGGGCATCTACGCTTGATAAAGCTGATGTTGATGTTATGAAAGACCGTATTAAAAATGGTGCAAATTTATTGGAAAGTCATGTTTTTCAAATGGATTTTTTGAATGATGATTTTGCCGATAAATGCCCTGAGGATTTGTTGGAAATAATTAACAATTCTGAAAAAAGAAAAAAACTGGTTATTTATATTAACCCCCCTTATGCAGAAGCAACTACCGCGACAACAGTTACCGGTAGCGGTGAAAATAAAGCAAAAGTTGCTACATCTAATAAAACTTATGAAAGATATAAAGATTTAATAGGTAATGCAAGTAACGAACTTTTTGCCCAATTTTTCATTAGAATATATCAAGAAATACCGGATTGTTGGCTTGGGGAATTTTCAAAATTAAAAATTCTCCAGAGTAGTAATTTTACAACATTTCGCAAAGTTTTTAAGGCAGATTTAAAGAAAATGTTTGTTGTTCCTGCCAATACATTTGATAATGTAAAAGGGCAGTTCCCGATAGGTTTTATGATTTGGAATTGTTCTGAAAAAAATGAATTTACTTCTAAACAATCAGATGTTTATGATAAAAATGCATTACAATTAGATAGTAAGAATTTTTATACCCTTGATGCGAAAAGGGGAACATTAAATAAGTGGATAACAGAATTCTGCGATGATGGTGTTGAATTAGGAAAAATTGTTGGCTGCCCACCTGACTACCAACATAATAGTCAGCTTGCTATTTTAACAGTTCCTCAAAAACGTTATTGCCTTAATATCACAGCTTCTAACATAGGGTGTTATTGTATTTACTTCTCCGTTCGCCATTGTATTTCTGCAACTTGGCTTAATGACCGTGACCAATTCATATATCCTGATGATGGTTGGAAAGAGGATAAATTTTTCCAATCAGATTGTTTAGTTTTTGCACTTTTTCACGGACAAAATAGTATTACTTCTGAGCAAGGCGTAAATAATTGGATTCCGTTTACCGAAAAAGAAGTTGAACCGAAAAATAATTTTGCCAGTCACTTTATGACTGATTATATAAAAGAAAATAACATAGAATTTTCTCCTGTAGCAAAAGCTGTGTTTGATGCCGGTCGTGAGTTGTGGCGCTATTATCATCAGCAACCTAATTCTAATCCTAATGCAAGTTTTTATGATATTCGTGCCTATTTTCAAGGACGTGATTCATCGGGAAAGATGAATAAAGACAGTAAAGATGAAAAATATAATAAACTTATTGCAAATTTGCGCTTGGTAATGAGAAATTTGGCTGAAGAAATCAAACCAAAAGTTTATGAATATGGATTTTTAAAAAGATAACATCTTGATTTTATTATCTTATTAATGAAATTAGTTCGAAGATTGTCTGGGGTAGGGCTTATTAGGTGCCTAATTTTCGAACTAGTTTAAGTGCTTGAAAATAAAAGAAAAAGTCGCCATTTCTGATGACTTTTGAACTCTGGCTGGGGTGGCTGGATTGGGTACTCCCGCTCAAAATTTCGCGGGTCCTCCTCGCGTCGTAGGGCTCGCGCTTCATTTTATTTACGCTTGCCAACTATCCGCTCCGAACCGTGTTGGTTCTCTCACAAGCACACACTACCCAATAAAAAAACTCTCCATAAAGGAGAGCTTTTTTATTGGCTGGGGTGGCTGGATTCGAACCAACGAATGTCGGTACCAAAAACCGATGCCTTACCACTTGGCTACACCCCAACAACTTCAGTGTACTCACTCAACGTAAGCAAAAGTATTTATATGCCAAAAAAATATAAATGCAAGCATTTTTTTACCAAATGTTGAAAAAATATTTTTATATAGAGTTTATTGTGTTTTTTTTGTTTGTAATCAGGTGTTTAATTTGTGAATATTTTTTATGTATATTGTTAAAAATATAAAAAAAACAAATATAAGTATATTTTTTAGTGAATTTAGCAAATAAAGTAGCGCATAACTTTTAACATCTGTTTACAATTAAAAACAAAAAATATATTCAAAGAATATAAAAAAAATAAAAGAAGAGGATAAAATGTCATTTTTTACAGATTTTAATTTTCGTGAATTTATTAGTGCTTTTGTTGTATTACAAGCTATTATGGATGTTCCTGGTAATATTCCAATTGTATTAAATATACAAAACAAAGGGATTCATATAAGCGCTAGACGAGCTGCATTATATTCTTTGTTGCTAATGGTGATATTTTTATATACTGGCGAGGCTTTTTTACGATTATTTGGATTGGATATATCATCATTTGCAATAGCAGGTGCTCTGATAATATTTTTAATTAGTTTGGAAATGATATTGGATGTAAATATATTTTGTGAGGGAACTGATATTTCAAATGATGCAACTATTATCCCAGTTGTTTTTCCTTTGTTTGTTGGAGCAGGAGTTTTAACAACTCTTTTGTCTCTTAGTTCTCAGTATAATGATATAAATATCTTATTGGCTTCTTTTGTGAATTGTATATTGATATATTTTGCAATTCGTATTTCTAGAGTTTTAAAAAAATATTTAAGTAAAACAACTCTATATGTGTTAAAGAAATCTTTTGGAATGATATTGTTGGCAATTTCTGTAAAACTATTTATTACAAATTTAACTGTGTTAATTCACCAGATTAATGCATAATTAATCTTTTAAAAACACATAGTTGAAAATATAAATTAAAGCATAAAATAAAAAGTTTATATTAGTTCTTGACAATAACATAAAATAAAGTAACCTTGTAAAGGTCTAATGAAAAAGAGGATAAAATGTATATAGTAATTGAAAACATCTGCTGTTGTAAGAACTCCTAAGCCACGCTGCCGGAGCTGTTTTCAGCTATGTATAAAAAAAGAATAAAGGCAGCTTAAAAAGCTGCTTTTTTTAACTTAAAAATATGAGGAAAATGAAATGAGTGTATATTTATTTAATACTAAAACCCGTAGCAAAGAAGAGTTTAAACCATTAAATGAAAAAGAGGTTACAATGTATTGCTGTGGGCCAACGGTATATTCATATGCACACATTGGAAATCTTCGTACATATATATTTGAGGATTTAATTGCAAATGTTTTACGTCTAGCAGGTTATAAAGTAAAACATGTTATGAACGTTACCGACGTAGGTCATTTAACTAGTGATGGTGACGAAGGCGAAGATAAAATGATGTTGGCTGCAGAGCGTGAGCAAAAAAGTGTAATGGAAATTGCTCGCCATTATGAAGATACATTTTTTCGCCACACATCAGAATTAAAATTAAGACGTCCAACAATAGTATGCCGTGCAACTGAACATATTAAAGATATGATAGATTTTGTTAAAGATTTAGAAGATAAAGGATTTGCTTATTTTTCTAATGGTAATGTATATTTTGATACAGCAAAATTTCCTAAATATGGTTGCTTATCAGGTCAATGCCGTGATGATTTAAAACACGGTGCAAGAACAGAACAAGATGAAAATAAACGCAATCCTTCAGACTTTGTATTATGGTTTACTTCATCAAAATTTGAAAATCAGATATTACAATGGGAAAGCCCATGGGGGAGGGGATATCCAGGTTGGCACATTGAATGCTCTGCAATGTCTACAAAATATTTAGGTGAACAAATTGATATTCACTGTGGTGGTATTGACCATATTCCAGTTCACCATGAAAACGAAATAGCTCAAAGTGAAGCTCGATTAGGACATGAGTGGGTTAATTTTTGGGTTCATATGGAGTTTTTAAATACTAAAGCCGGAAAAATGAGTAAATCAACAGGTGGTAAAACAACTATAGATACACTAAAAGAAATTGGATATACTCCAATGCACTATAAATATTTTACACTTACATCTCATTATCGTAGCTCCGCAGTATTTTCTGAAGAAGCAATGGATGGAGCTAAAAAGGCTTATGAAAATTTATGTGACTATGTTGCAACATTTAAGGCTGAAGCTAAAAATAGTGTTTTAACTCAAGACGAAATTGCTCTATTGGATCAATTAAAAACAGAATTTAATAATTATCTATTTGATGATATTAAAACACCTCTTGCTATTTCTCATATTTTTGGTGTTGCAAAAGACAATAAGAAGAGTGCTAAGTTACGTTTGGAATATTTAATGCATGTTGATAGTGTATTTAATTTAGAATTGTCAAATGTTGAAGCTAAAAAAGAAGAAGGTATTGAAATTACACCAGAAATAGCTCAATTATTAGAGCAAAGAAAAGAAGCAAGGGCTCAAAAAGATTGGGCAAAATCAGATGAAATTCGTGATAAATTAGCATCATTGGGTGTAGGTGTTAAAGATTTACCAAATAAAGAAATAGAATTAATTAGATTATAAGAGGATATAAAATGGATAATCAAATAGATAATATTGAAAATTTAAGTTTTGAAGAAGCTTTATTGGAATTAGAAAATATTGTAAGAGAGTTAGAAAGTGGACGTATTAAACTAGATGATGCCATAAGCTGTTATGAAAAAGCTGTTACGTTAAAAAAACTTTGTCAGGAAAAGTTACAAGCAGCAACATTAAAGGTTGAAAAAATTGAAATTTCTAAAGATGGAGTTATGAGTACAACACCACTAGATAATGTAGAAGTATAAAACTATAAAAACTAGCAAGGAGGACTATTATGAGTGATATAAGAGAAGTATTGTTAAATTATTCAAATAAATTTAATCAAGATATTGAAAAGTATATTCCTCAAATAGATTCTCCTCAATATAGAGCTGTAAATGCAATGCGTTACAGCTTATTGAATGGTGGAAAACGTTTACGTCCTTTTTTGTTACATGAAACAGCATCTTTATTTGATGTAGATTATAATACAGCGCTACCAGTAGCCGTAGCTTTAGAAATGATACATACTTATTCTCTTATACATGATGATTTACCAGCAATGGATAATGATGACATGAGAAGAGGTAAACCTACCTGTCACAAAGCATACGACGAAGCTACAGCTATTTTAGCAGGAGATGGTTTGTTGACATATGCTTTTGAAGTAATATCAACATCCTCCCTTATAGATTCTAAAAAAGTTGAGCTAATAACCTTATTGTCACAATATTCGGGGGCTTTCAATGGGATGATTGCAGGACAAGTACTTGATATGTATACGGATAAGAATGAAATAACATCAAATCAAGAAGATATTATAAAACAAACACAAGCATTAAAAACAGGCTGTTTGTTACGTTATCCTTGTATTGCAGGTGCAATATTGGGCGATTCTAGCAAAGAAGAACGCGAAATATTAAATACTTTTGCTAAAAATATAGGTATAGCTTTTCAAATAACAGATGATATTTTAGATGTTGAAGGAGATGAAAAAGTTGTAGGGAAAACCTTGAAAAAAGACAAAGCTCAGCATAAATTAAATTTTGTCAGTATTTATGGGGTAGAAAAAGCAAGAGAAAAAGCAACGAGTCTTATTACTGAAGCTATAGACTTGCTTAATATATTTGGAAGTAAGGCTGAAAATATGAAAAGTTTGTCAAGATATTTTTTAACAAGAAAATATTAAAATATGACAAAAATGTTACAAAAAACTCTTGCGTAAGCGATAAAAATATGATATACTCCAAGTATAAACAAAACAAATTATTATAGGAGGAGAGAGCCATGACTAATAAAGGAGATAAAAGAGAGCGCGTCAATGGAAAAGAATTTGAGAAGGCGTTGAATAATTGCCAAACCTCAGAGGAAATATTTGAATTATTAGGAAAAACATTAGGCGCTGAGAGTATGAAAGACGGGGTAAAAAATATGAGTAATCAGCCTTCAATTGTCAATTTATTAGTTAAAAAAGCTGAATTGCGTATAAAAAATAATTTAGATTTTCCTCCTCAATGTTGTATGGATATGGCTGTTGCTAAATATTGTAAATTAACCGGAGGTAGTGTCGAGAAATTTAAAGTTAAAAATAATGAGTATGCAGATGGGCTTTCCAATAGTGTTCATAATGATAAGCAAAATTCATTAAGTGCAGCAGATATCCTCAAAAATAAAATATCTGAGATAAAAAGGTAATCTTAAAAATAAATTTATTACACACCAAAAAAAACACCCCAATTCTCTCCCTCGGGGTGTTTTTTTTCATGTATCAAATTATTCAATACAACAATCTACAGCTTTTCTAACAAAAGCTTTCATTTTAGAAAAAGCTGTTTGAGGCTCGCTTGAAGTTACTTCTTCTTTCTTTTCTTCAACAGAGGGTGCTAGGTTGATTTTTTCGCTAATCTTTTTTACATCTTCGACACTATCTTCAATCCATTTCACATCTTCGATATTTAGCATATTCATATTCAATCCCCAGAATAAGCAATATAAATCATATGCTTTGTTAAATAAATCGTAAGCTTGTTCTTTGTTTCCTAAAGACTGTTGTTTTGTTCCAACTTCCATTAAACGCATAGAAGAAGCAAGTAAATGTTTGGAGATGCACCAAACTTCTCCTTCATAAGAAGGAATGATTTTTAACATAAGTTTTTTTCTTGTTTCACGAACTTCTTCAATTAAGTCATAGAAAGAATTTTTACCAGTTTTAGCACCTGAAAAAACAAGATGTTCTTCTATAGAAATCAAGTTCATAATAGCAATAGTTAAATCTTGATCTGAAGATAAATCTTTAGGATTAACCTTTTTAGATGCATCAATTCTTTCAACAAATTCTTTTACATTTTCTGCTTTTTTCATCTTAAAAAACTCCTATTAAAAACCACTTAAATCAGGTGAGCATAACTCAACACATGAAAAAATCCAAGAAACAAATAATAAAGCAACAACAGGAACGGCTACTTTTTCAAAAGGAAAGTGAGCATGGCCGCCGTTTTTTTTCTTCATCCATTGGTAGAATTCTGATGAATAGTGGAGAACTAGAGCACCACAAATTGTAGCAAATAAAAAAGGATCGATCCAAAAAACAAATATAGCCTTAGGTGAGTATGAAAGTTGAGAAATATAAACAAATAAAATCATTAAAACAGATAAACTTAAAACAATAAAATCTCTACCCTTGAAGTTCCATCCTTTTTTATCCATCCATTTTAGTGTCCAATACCCCATTAATAATAAAAATGCTCCAGCCCAAACACCAACAACACCATCGTCAACTCCCATTTTGCGAGCGATACCTAAAGATGCTCCAACAGCAACAGTGCAAACAGCACAAGCAGGATTTGCAAAAGATTTTTGAATAAAAAACAACATAGACAATAAAAAAGTACTCAAAAACTTCATAAAATACTCCATTTTTTCATTAAAACACTACGAAAAAGTATCTAATATATAATAGCAAAGTCAAATAAATTTTAGGAGTTATACAAGATAATAAAGTATTTATTTCCAAGTTCTTTTAGCTAACAAACTCCAGAAAAAATCGTCTCTATAGTTTCTCGCGCTATATTGGTGATTTGCATCCCATCCAAAAATAGGCATTCTAACAAATCCTTGGTTTAGAGTATAAATTTCGTCTGCTACCAGATTGAGTTTTTTATATGATGTAGTAAAATGAATTCCTCTATAAAATTCCATAACAGGTGTTAGTGCACCAATTATTAATAAAATTGCTAATATATATTTTCTTATAATATAATTACCTGAGTTGTTTATCAAAAAATCAATAACGCAAATTGCCATAATTATAATTGCAGGAATACTAGCTCTCATGCAAAAATTATTTTGTTGATCTAATCTTAGGAATGGAATAAATATTAAAGAAGCAAAAGCAATATAAAAGAATATATTTCTCTTATTGTCAGGGAAAATTAGTAGTGAATATATTGCAAATTCAAGCAATAAAAATACAAGTAAGCGAGTAGGTGTAGTATAATTAAAAATATAATGAAAACCATCCATTCCTTCAGAATTTGTTATAAAATATAAAACAATTATTGGTAATAACCAAAAAACGCCAATAATATTTTGAATGGAAAATATATTATTAAAGATAAAAGATGTTTTTTCTTTGTTTTTTATATATTCATATATTGCATAACAAACTAAAAGTATTCCAATTCCAGCAGTAGGATAGGGAGAAAAAAACAAAGATAATGAGATTAAAAAACCAAAGTTTTTAACATTTTTTTCATTATATATTAAAAGAGTTATTATTGCAATCGGAATAAATTGGTTAAAAACCCAAAACATTCCAGTTGTTATTGATGAATATTGAATGAATGTTGCCCACCAGTCTAAGTGGTATTCAAAAGGTTGTTCTGTAATTTGAAAAAACTTAGATCCGATAATATCAAGGCCAGAAAAAAACATAAACATAAATATAGCAATATATATTTTTTTACCATTAGATATATTTAATGCTTTTAATAATAATAATAAAATAAGTGTAACTCCAATTACAGAATAGAAGAATAAAATAATATTACCAATTATAAATAATAAACTTTTAGAGCCAATAAAAATAGAAAAAAATTTAGTAATTGTTGCAGGTACAAGCCAAAATGCCATATAATAAACCATTGGTGTATTTGCTCTGTTATAAAAAACAGGCCATTTATAATTAATCAAGTCTCTAAAAACAGCATTTCTAAAATGATAATCAAAAGATTGATAATAAAAATAACCAATCCCAGCCATAAAGCACCAAATAGCAGCAATAAAGATAATTATCCATAGATTACAAGAAGATATTTTCCAATTAACATCTTGGTAATTAATATTTTTAAATGCTTTATAACAACCAATTGAATAGATAATACCAAATATAAAAGCAAAACCATAATCTAACCAACTTAATAAAAATACACCAAGTGGCATCATTAAAAATAAATAAACATATTTGTATAATTGTTTAAGGCTCACTTTTATTTCTCCTCAAAATAGGGGGCTAAATGCCCCCAAACAACTAAGCGTTTTGTTTTTCTTTGGCAAGTGAAATGATGATGCTTCCAAATAACAAGCCAAAAGTCACAATCAAAGAGTGCCAAGATTGTAAGTGAATTCCAAACATTGGAAGTAAAATCTTAACACCAATAAAAATAAGAACGATAGCAAGAGCTGTTTTCAAATAAACAAAACGATGAACAGCAGCTTCTAACAAGAAATATAATGCACGTAATCCTAAAATTGCAAAAATATTACTTGTATAGACAATGAACACATCCTGAGTAATACCAAAAATAGCAGGGATACTATCAATTGCAAAAATAACATCCATCAATTCAATTGTAATTAAAGCAAATAATAAAGGTGTGATATATTTCTTTCCATCTTTAACAGTGATAAAATGCGGACCATCAATTTCATAAGTAACAGGAAAAAACTTTTCAACCATTTTATAAATTTTTCCGTTTTTAATGTTTTCTTCTTTATTATCTTCATCTTTTTTGCCATGCTTTAACATTTTTGCACCAGTGTAAATCAAGAATACTGAGAAAATATATAAAACCCAGTGGAATTCAGCGATAATAGCTGCTCCAACACTAATCATTAATGCTCTCATAACCACAGCGCCTAAAATACCCCAAAATAGTACACGATGTTGGTATATTCTTGGTACTCCAACGCAGGTAAATATAATAGACATTACAAAAATATTATCCATAGATAAACTTTTTTCAATTAAGAAACCTGTATAATAATCCATAGCAGCGTTAGCGCCCTTTTCATACCATACAAAGATACCAAATAAAAGTCCTGCACCAATATAGGCAACGCAAACCCATAACGTATGAGCAAAGCTTGGTACTTCATTTTTTCTATTAAAACAAAATAAGTCTAATGCTAGTAATACAACAACAGCAATTCCAAAAAAAGTCCACATCATATTATCAGATAATACAGCATGATGTGTAAACATATATTGTAATTTTTCAAACATTTCTAAATTCCATTAAATTTCTAAATTCCAAACAGTTTTTATAATATCCTCAATATCTGTATATTCAGGTTTCCAACCTAACAATTCATCAGCTTTGTCTGCACAAGCTGTCAATATTGCAGGATCGCCACTTCGTCTGTCAGAATAAACATAGTTAATTTTTTTTCCAATAACTTTTTGTGTTGCGTCCACAATCTCTTTAACGCTAGTTCCAATGCCCGTACCTAAATTTAAAATAAATGAAGTATTTTCATTAATAAGTTTTTTTATGGCTTTTGTATGCGCTTTTGCAAGATCGCTAACGTGAACATAATCTCTAATACATGTTCCATCAGTAGTATCATAATCATTACCATATATAGATAAGCAATCTCTCTTATTAGTTGCAACTTCCATTATAATAGGCAATAGATTCTGAGGATTCCTTTCTTTTCCTTGAATTGATTTATCATCAGCATATCCAACGGCATTAAAATATCTTAAAGATGCAAAATTTATTTTTCCAAGATTTGCGTACCACTCCATATTTTCCTCAATACATCTTTTAGTATATCCATAGTAGTTTATTGGATTTATAGGGTGTTTTTCATCAATAGGAGAATATAGAGGCATACCATAAACAGCAGCAGATGATGAGAAAACAATATTCTTAACTCCGCATTCAACCATAGCATTTAATATATTAATGGAGCCACTAATGTTGTTTGTCGCATATATTTCCGGTTTTATCATTGATTCGCCAACAGCTTTTTTAGCAGCCAAATGAATAACACCATCTATATTATCGCACATAACATTTTTTAGTTGATTATAATCGAGTATATCTCCTTTAATAAATTTAGAGCCAACTAATATATTTATTATATCTCCACTAGAAAGATTATCATATACAATAACGTCAAACCCTTCTTCTAATAATTGCTTTTGAACATGGCTACCAATATAGCCAGCGCCACCAATCACTAAAATTTTATTTTTCACATTACACTCCTTTTGTTAAACATATTAATTTGTACTATAAAACTATACTAATTAAAATTTTCTTAGCCTTGTTATCCACATATCCACAACATAAAAATCTTTTTTAATGACTTATTTTCAAATTGCCCCATAACTCATATAACGAACTTTTTAAGGATGTGAACAATGGAAGAACTAGATATAATGCAATTACCACGCAATATTGAAGCTGAACAAGCACTACTTGGTGCATTATTAGCAAATAATAAGGCATATGAAAAGGTTTCTGAATTCTTGCGTGCTGAACATTTTTCAGATCCTATACACGTTAAAGTATTTGATGTTATGGCTCGCCTTATTCAAAAAGGTCATGTAGCAGACGTAATCACTCTAAAGAATTATTTTGAGCAAGAGGGTACACTAAGTGATGTGGGTGGAATTGCATATCTTGTAAAAATATCAGAGTCTTCTTCATTTTTAACTAATGTGGAATATTACGCACAGTTTGTGTATGATATGTATTTACGCAGAGAGCTTATCTCAACAGGGTATGATATTGCAAGTGATGCAATGAATGAAAATATTGAAGAAACAACCGCTCGTCAAATAGAAAAGGCTGAAAAACGCTTATTTGATTTGGCTATGCATGGGGATGGGCAAAAAGGCTTTCAAGATTTTGGCTCATCACTTAATTCTGCATTAGAGTTAATTGAAAAAGCATATCAAAAAGAGGGTAAGGTTTCAGGCTTGCCAACAGGGTTAATGGCCTTAGATGCTAAAATGGGTGGATTAAACGATTCTGACCTTATAATTTTAGCAGGGCGTCCTGCAATGGGAAAGTCGGCACTTGCAATGAATATAGCTTATAATGTAGCAGAATTTATGTTTCATGGGGATAAATTAGACCCTCATGATAAAGGTGTTGCAATATTTTCACTAGAAATGTCAGCCGATCAGCTTGCTGCACGTATACTTTCAAGTATCACAGATACCCCAGGTCATAAACTTCGTACTGGTGATTTAGAATTAAGTGAGTTTAATAGGATAGCTGCTGCTGTAAGAGAGTACCAAAAGCTTCCTTTATATATAGATGATACGCCAGGTATTACTATAAATACAATTAGAACGAGAGCTAGACGTTTAAAAAGAACACATGGGCTTGGCTTGATAATTATTGACTATATTCAGCTTATTAGTGGTTCAGAAAACAAAAAAGGAGAGGGAAATCGTGTGCAAGAGGTTTCTGAAATATCTCGTGGTCTCAAAATATTGGCTAAAGAACTTAAAGTTCCAGTGATTGCTTTATCGCAGCTAAACCGTGGTTTGGAGCAAAGAGAGGATAAGCGCCCATTAATGTCAGACTTGCGTGAATCTGGTTCTATCGAGCAAGATGCGGATATAGTTATGTTTGTATTTAGGGAAAATTATTACATTCACAATGCAGAGCCTAAGCGTAATACAGGTGAAACTGAAGAACACTTTAATAAAAGAGTGGAGGAGTGGGTGGTTAGAGATAGAGAAACTGCCAATATTGGTGAGGTTATTGTTGGTAAACACCGTCATGGTTCAACAGGAACCGTTAAGTTATTTTGGGATGGCGAGTTTGCTCGCTTTAGCAACCTAACTAGAGATGAATATTTACCAGAGCAAAGAGGGTAATATGAAAAAATATACTAAAAAAGAATGGGAAAATATATGTAGACATTGTGGAAAATGCTGTTTAATCAAACTTCAAGATGAGGAAACTCAAGAAGTTTATTATACAAATGTAGTTTGCCAATATTTTGATGAAGAAAATATGAATTGCAGCATATATGATAAACGTTGTGACATTGTCCCAAGTTGTCTAAAGTTAGATATTGATAATGTTGATAAATTATCCTGGATGCCAAAAACATGTGCTTATAGAGAACTTTTTGAGGATAATCCTAATTCGATAAAAACTACTATAAAGGGAAGAGTTGTAAATCAAAAGGATGTATCGGAAGAAGATTTAGAAGACTATATTGTTGAATGGGATGATTTGTAATGAATGAAGAATATACCATAGAGCAAGATTATGATCCTCAATCAAGATTTGAAAATATAGAAGATCTAGAACCTGAATTTTGGAAAAAGAAAAAGTTAGAGCAGTTATCAAAGCGAGAGTGGGAACTTCTTTGTGATGGTTGTGGTAAATGTTGTCTTAATAAGTTGGAAATAAAAGGAAAAATATGTTTCACAAATACTTATTGTCGTTTTTTAGATACCAAAAGTTGTTTATGTAAAATTTATTCTCATCGTTTCCAAAAAGTTAACGATTGTCGTGATATAGATATCCATGCGATTCGTGAGAAACCTAGATGGCTTCCAAAAACATGTGCATATTTGTTATTAGATGAGGGGAAAGATTTGCCTGACTGGCATCCTTTAATAACAAAAGATGCCTCCAGTGTACATAAAGCTAATGTTTCTCTTCAAAATAGAATACTAATAAATGAATCTGAGGTAGTGGATTATGAAAATTACATTGTTAAGTGGGAAGACCTTTGAAATAAATGCAGATCTTGGATTTGATATGAAGATAATTCATCCAGGACGCTCTCGTCGTTTAAGTCTTCGCATTGATAAGAAGGAAAGGGTAGCTGTTCTTACGATTCCTAAATATTGTTCTCGTAAAAAAGCTGTTTCTTTTGTTGAAAGTCATCAAGATTGGGTGTTGGATAATTTAAGAAAAATTCCAGAATTAAAAAAATTTCAAAATAATGATGTGATAAGTTTGTTTGGTAAAGAATATTGTATAAAGCATACAGATATTAGGGGGAATACAAGATTAGATAAAAAGGAACAGATACTTTATATATCAGGAGGTGAAGAGTTCTTGCATCGACGTGTTAAGGATTTTATAAAGAAGTTAGCGTTAGAGGAGTTTACTCGTCGCTCAATTAAAATGGCAGATAAGATCGATAAAAAAGTTCATAATGTTTGTATAAAAGATACAAAATCTCGTTGGGCAAGTTGTTCTACGTTAAACAATATAAATTATTCATGGCGTTTAGCCTTGGCTCCAGAGTTTGTTATACGTTATATAGTAGCTCACGAAGTGTCTCATTTGAAACATCAAGATCACTCTGCTTTTTTCTGGGCGTTGGTTGAGTATTTGGAGGCAAATGCGCAAAAGGGGCGTGATTGGTTAACTCAAAATGGTCATATGCTTTATATGTATAAATAAGAAAAAAAAGAGGCTTAATTGCCTCTTTTTTTTTTATAATCCATTAGATTCTTTTGTTGGTTGAATTGGCATATAGCCTACACCGCCAAAATATTTTTCCATAAATGTTTGTTCGGTTCCCATAACAGGTGTATAACCTTGATATATTGCAACATCTTTACCATTTTCTTTTGTGAGTTGAGATAGTTTTATAACTTCGCCATCTGGATTGAATTCAATTGCAACAATATTTCTGTCTAGTTCTTCAGGTTTGAAAAAAGCTACTTTTTTCATTGTTGAATTCATGTAAATCCAAGTTCTGTGGTTGAGACTTGATATTATACTTGGTGAACCCATTATTTTGATGACTTCATCTTTTGTCATGCCTTGTTTAATTGATAAAATATCTTTTTTTGAAGGCATGTTTCCTTCGGTTTGTATAAAATGGTCCGTAGAACAAGCACTTAATAATAAAATGCTCGCAATTGTAGAATAAAAAATATTGTGTGTTGACATATCTCTTTCCTTACCATTATATAATTAATACAGGTAATTCTATAACACTAAGGAAAAAAGAATGCAAAAAGATTTTTCTTATCCACTAAAAATTGATGAATTGGGTCAAGGTGAACAAACATATAAACTTGCTGCAGATAGTGAGCAGTTGGAGTTTTTGAGAGATGTGCTTCAAGTTCCAGGTGTGAATAGTTTTGAGGCTTTAATCAAGTTAAGGTTTTATAAAAAGCGTGGTATGTTAAATGTTTGGGGTACTGTTACATCAAATATTGAGCAAGTTAGTGTTATTAGTCTAGAGCCATTTAGTAAGTTATATCGGGCTGATTTTGAAGTAACATATGATACAAATGCAACCTATGAGGAGATAAAAGAGCAGGATGTGGATATAATGGCAGATATACCTGATATAGTTGTAAATGGTGAGATAAATTTAGCAGATATTGCGATTGAGCACCTTGCTTTGGAGCTTGATGATTATCCAAGGAAAGAGGGGGAGGAGTTTGAAGCTGTAATTGAAGATATGACACCAATTCGTAATAATCCGTTCTCAATACTAGAACAATTAAAGAAAAAGTAATCTTTTTGTAGTGAAAATATCGTAAAAAATAATACAAAATACAAAATATAATGAAAATATATAAAAAAACACTTGCCAAATACATTTTTTTTATATAAAAACAACTCCAGCATCCGTGGTGTTATACTTTTGTTAGTTTCACACGGATAATTTGTGTCAAATAATTTTATAAAGAGTTAAGGAAATGGCTACACCAAAGAAGAAAACATCAAAATCTCGTCGCGATATGCGTCGTTCACATGATGCATTAACTCCAAATGCATACCACGAATGCCCAAACTGTGGCGAGTTAAAGAGACCTCATAATGTATGCCCCAAATGTGGATACTATGATGGTAAAGAAGTCATTGCTCAAAAAGCAAAAGACGAAGAGTAATTATAAAACTTATTTTTATGGAGCAGGTTTTGTCTGAGAATAATCTGGTCATATCTATAGATGCTATGGGGGGGGATCATTCCCCCATGGTGGTAATAGAGGGTTTAAGCCTAGCACAGAAAAGAAATCCTGATATTAGATTCTTGGTGTACGGCGATGAAACAAAAATTAATCAAGAGATGGATAAATTTCCAGCTTTAAGGGAAGTGTGTCAGATTTTTCACACAGAAGAATTTGTTCATAATGAAGATAAGCCATCACATGTAATCAGAAATCGTGCGACAAGCATGTATCAAGCAGTGGAAGCCGTTAAAAAGGGTGAAGCTCAAGCTGTTGTGTCTGCCGGTAATACTGGTGCATTGATGGCTATTTCTAAAATGGTGCTAAAAACTATCCATAAAATACACCGCCCAGCAATCATTAGTATGATGCCACGTCAAAACGGAAGATATGTTATGCTTGATTTGGGGGCAAATACAGAGTGTAATGGTATAAATTTAGCAGAGTTTGCAATTATGGGTAATATTTTTGCAAAACATGCATTAGGATTAGAAAGCCCTAGAGTCGCATTAATGAATATTGGTGCTGAAGAAATGAAGGGTAAAGAGGAAATTCATAATGCAGCTCATATAATAAAAAATTCAAATCTCAATTTGAATTTTATAGGTTATATTGAACCTCACGAAATTCCTAAAGATAAAGCAGATGTTGTTGTTGCTGATGGGTTTAGTGGAAATATCGCACTAAAATCTGTTGAAGGTACAACACATCTTATTTTGCGCATAATAAAACAAAGTGTAAAAGAATCATTTTTAGCAAAATTGGGAATCCCATTTATGTTGGGCGCAATGAGAAAATTAAAAAAGACAATGGATCCACGTTTGTATAACGGAGCAATGTTTGTTGGTCTAAACGGTTTATCCGTAAAAAGTCATGGTGGAACAGATGCGTTTGGTTTTTCTATAGCAATTGAAAATGCTGCGCGTTTGATTAGAAAAGATTTTGTAGGAACAATTCGTCGTGAATTAGAAAATATTGATTTAGATGAACTATCACAGGAAGCATGCTATGAAGTATACTAGAACTGAAATTATTGGTTGCGGGCATTATTTGCCATCAAAAGTTTTAACAAATGATGATTTATCAAAAATGGTAGATACAAATGATGAATGGATTAGTACACGTACAGGTATACGTTCTCGTCATGTGGTTGAAGAAGGTGAATTAACATCTGATATGGCGTTAAATGCAGCTAATATTGCTCTAGAAAATGCAAATATGACAGCTCAAGATATTGATTTAGTTGTTGTAGCAACACTAACACCTGATAACACAACACCATCAGTAGCTGCAAAAGTAGCAGGTCGTTTAGGTGTAAAACCTGGGACACCAGCATTTGATTTAGGTGCTGCATGTTCAGGTTTTGTATATTCAATGACAATGGTTGATAATATGATTAGACTTGGTCAAATAAAAACTGCTTTAGTTATAGGTGTTGAAAGTTTATCAAAGATTGTTGATTGGACAGATAGAAATACTTGCGTTTTATTTGGCGATGGAGCTGGTGCTGTAGTTGTTAGAGCTAAAGAAGGTGAAGGTTTAAGTTCTGATACTGGTGTTTTAGCAACAAAGATTTATGCAGATGGAACACAATATGATAGTCTAGGCACAGATGGTGGTGTATCATCAACTAAAACAGCTGGATTCGTTCATATGAATGGCAAAGAGGTGTTCAAATATGCTGTCGGTGCAATGTGTGAAGCTTGTGATGCTGTTTTATCTCAAGCAAATATTAGCACCAAAGAAGTAGATTGGTTGTTGCCACACCAAGCTAACATACGTATTATTTCAAGTGTTGGTCAAAAATTAGAAGTGCCAGATGAAAAAGTTATTGTAACAGTTGATCACCATGGTAATACATCTGCAGCTTCAATACCATTAGCGTTATCAGAATCTGTACAAGCAGGTAAAATTAAGAAAGGTGATTTGGTATTGATTCCAGCTATGGGTGCAGGCTTTACATGGGGTGGATTACTTATTAGATACTAAAAATAATCTGAATAATTTAATAACATCATTGAATTATTGAATATTTTGATTATTCTAAGACTATAAAGATTGAACTAAAATATTTATTATATGAAAGGTAAAAAATGGCTACTATTACTCGTGCGGATATCGCAGATACAATTTGTGAAGAGATTGGTTTATCTCGTAAAGATGCTGGTGATATATTAGATATGGTGATTGATGAAGTTAAATCAGAGTTAACAGCAGGACGCGATGTTAAAATTTCAACTTTTGGTTCTTTTTTACTAAAACGTAAGAGTGCTCGTGTTGGTCGTAACCCTAAGACAGGTGTTGAGGCAGAAATTACACCAAGAACAGTTATATCTTTTCGCCCATCACAAACATTAAAATCATCAATTAATAAATAAAAATATTAAAAGGGCGTCAAGAGACGCCCTTTTAATCTTGTAGGGAGAGTATTATGGGAGTAAATAAGTCTAAATCAGCATTTAGAAGTATTGCAGAGGTTACGGAAGATTTAAATATTGCACCACACGTTTTACGTTTTTGGGAAACCAAATTTACTCAAATTAAACCTATGAAAACAAAGAGTTCACGTCGTTATTATCGTCCAGATGATGTGGCAATACTTGAGTTAATAAAAGAGTTGCTATATGAACGTCGCTATACAATAGAAGGTGTTCAAAAGTTATTTAAAAATCGTAGTACAAAAGATATTCTAGGTTCAGAAATTCAAAAAGATTTTTTTGAAGAAGAAACTTTACCTGTATCTTATGATAAAAGTTCAGTTGATACTATTAAGGGAGCTATTAGTGAATTAAAAGAATTAAAAAAAGAACTTGAGAATATGGTGATAGCATAGGGTAGGGAATTAATCATGGAAGATGTAAATGGACGCTTGATGGATATTGAAATTGTTTTATCCAATTTAGAACGAACAGTAGAAGACTTAAACGAAGTAATAATAAAACAAGGAAAAGATATTGCTTTTTTGCAAAAACAAAATCATTTTTTAGTTGAAGCAATTAGAAATACGCAAAGCACCGTTAAACCTCAAGAAGAAGAAACGCCACCACCTCATTACTAAATAAAGTAATTTTATGCCAATTTGTAAGAATTTATTGAAAATTTAATTAAAGATTTACAAAGTATGTGTAGTGTGAAAAAATACAAAGGCCTTAGTATTTATATAAAGATAGGTATACGCAAAAAATTAAGTTTATAAAGGGTGTATGAAAATGAGGAGATTATTACAAAATAACACTATGTTGTATATGGTAATATTCTTGTCTCTAAATATTGTATTTTCGTATTACAATTTTATGTTTTTTATAGGTAATCATGATTGGGATTGGGTTAAAGGAATAAGCCAAATATTACAACTAGATACAGGTATGTTTGAAGGGCGTTTTAGCAAATTTGTTTTAAATGTTATCCTATTTAGTGGTCATATATTTCCAATTCTAAATAATATAATTGCTTTTGCGATATTATCATTAGGTGTAGTAATATTATTAACATATTGGAAAATAAATAATAATATAAATAAAATAATTATAGGGTTATTAATAGGCCTTACTCCATATATTTTAGGATGGCTTTATTTTCCTATAAATGTTTTAGGTAACTTTTCAGCAGTAATGTTTATTGCTGTTGGTATGTCTTTAATGCAAAAACAAGGAAAAAAATATATAGTTGTATCAATATTTACATATATATTGGCTCTAGGTGTTTATCCTAGTACTATGGAAATGATGTTAATATGTACATCTTTTTATCATTTATTAAATAAAACATCAAAAACATCACAAATAATAAAAGACTTTGCTATTGTAGTTCTATCTTTGATTATTTTTAAAATATTATTGTACGTTTTAATTAAATATAACCTAGTGTATGGTGATTATTATAACTTAAAAACAATAGGTGTTAATGATATAATAACAAGAATTCCTTCAACAATAAAATTAATATTAAAACAGTTGATATATACATTACCTTTTTTTCCTTTGTCACTTAAAATTGTAGGGTTAAGTATTGTAATTACAGCAATATACAGTGCAGGATTAAGTAAAAAAAATATAATGCTATGGTGTGTAATACTATCATCAAGTGTTTTAAGTGCATTTATTAGTGTATCTCAAACAGAAGTAGCATTTCAGCCACGCATAAATTATTATAGTATAACGTATATATATGCTGGATCGCTTGCTATCTTATTGGAAAATAAACAATTTATAAAAAATTTAGGATATTTGTTAGGCCTCTATATTATAAGTATTTTTATAGTGCAAGATGTATATGCTCAAAAAGTTTGGTTTTTAGGTAAAAATGCTGAAGAGAAACTAGTTGAGCGTATGATTGTAAGAATAGAAGAGACAGCTAAAAATTATCCTCTTGTTCCAATTGTAACTAGTGAAATATCTTTAAGAAAAAGATTTTATAATGAGAAATATCAAATAAGTAGCCAGTATCTGCTAGATAACTCTTTTATGGTAAGACATATTCCATCTGGAATGTTTAATTTTTATTATCCAACTCAAATATTTTATAGTTTATCACGCATATCCGAAGTTTCAGAAGATATGTACAACTATTTAGTTAATGTATCAAATCCATGGCCCAATATTGCAGGTGTATATGTTGATGAAAAATACGTTATTATAAATTCAACCCAAGATGGAATTAAAGCAATTCAAAGTCAATTACCAAAATAATTTAAAAAAAATACTTGATTTTTCTATATCTGACTAACTACATAATGTATAAAGGAGAAAAGTCATGAATATAGATAAGTATACAACTGCCAGTCAAGAACTAATAAAAAACTCAATCGATATTGCTATACAACAAGGAAATCAATTTGTAACTCCACTGCATTTATTAGAAGCCATAATTGGTCAAAATAATGCAGTTATGAATAATTTAATAATATCAAGTGGAGGTAATTTAGATAAATTAAAAAAAATAACTAAACAAGAGTTATCAAAACTGCCATCGGTAAGTGGTGAAAATATACAAAGCTCATTATCTCAAGAATACAACAAGTTATTAATTGAAGCTCAATCATTATCTCAAAAAAGTAATGACCAATATGTGACGCAAGAACGTTTGCTACAAGCATTAGTTATGAGTTCAGGAAGTAAAACCACAGATTTGTTAAAAACAGTAGGCGTAGATGCTCTAAAGTTAAATAATTTAATAAAAGAATATAGAAATGGTAGATTAGCAGATACACCAGATGCAGAAAATACTTTTGAAAGCCTAAAGAAATATACTCAAGATTTAACGCAGCGCGCAAGAGAAGGAAAACTTGATCCAGTAATTGGTCGAGAGCAAGAAATTAGACGAACAATGCAAGTTTTATCCCGAAGAACTAAAAATAATCCAGTGCTAATAGGAGAGCCCGGTGTTGGTAAAACAGCTATTGTTGAAGGGTTAGCTATGCGCATTGTGAATAACGATGTTCCTGAAAGCTTAAAAAATAAAAAGTTATTATCCTTAGATATGGGAGCATTGATAGCTGGAGCTAAGTATAGAGGTGAGTTTGAAGAACGCTTAAAATCAGTCTTAAAAGAAATAGAAGAAGCTAATGGTAATATAATTTTATTTATAGATGAAATGCATACAATTGTTGGAGCAGGGGCTGAAGCAGGCTCAATGGATGCCTCAAACTTATTAAAGCCATCTCTAGCAAGAGGTGAATTACATTGTATCGGAGCAACCACATTAAATGAATATAAAAAATATGTAGAAAAAGATACGGCATTAGCAAGACGTTTTCAACCTGTATATGTAAATGAACCCGATGTTGAAGAAACAATAACAATTTTACGTGGAATAAAAGAAAAATTTGAACTTCATCATGGAGTTAGAATATCAGATGCATCTTTAATATCAGCTGCTGTTTTAGCTGATAGATATATATCAGATAGATATATGCCAGATAAAGCAATAGACTTAATAGATGAAGCAGCTTCATCTTTAAGAATGAGTATAGATAGTAAACCAGAAGAGCTTGATAGCATAGATAGAAGGTTGCTACAATTAAAAATAGAAAAAGAAGCCTTAAAGAAAGAACATGATAATCATTCTAAAGAACGTTTAAGCGAAGTAGAAAAAGAAATAGCAAACAACACAGAGCAATCTTTATATTTAAGTGCAAAGTGGCTAGCTGAAAAAGAAAATATTCAAAAAATAACAGAATTAAAAGATAGCCTAGATAAAGCAAGAAATGAGGTGAAAATAGCAGAGCGCAATGGGCAATATGAGCAAGCCGGACAATTGCAGTATGTTATTATTCCAAATTTAAGCAAACAACTAGAAGAATTAGAAAAAAATACAATAAAAACTCAACAGCAAACCTTACAACCTGAAGATATTGCTAAAGTAGTATCTAAGTGGACAGGTATTCCAACGGATAAAATGTTATCATCTGAAAAAGAAAAATTACTAAAACTTGAAGAGTTTTTATCTCAAAGGGTAATAGGTCAACATCAAGCTGTATTAGCTGTATCAAATGCAATAAGGCGTTCTCGTTCTGGTATATCAAATCCAAATCAACCAATTGGTTCTTTTCTATTTTTGGGTCCAACCGGTGTTGGTAAAACCGAGTTAAGCAAAACACTTGCAGAGTTCTTGTTTAATGATGAAAATGCAATGTTACGAGTTGATATGTCAGAATATATGGAAAAACATTCTGTTTCTCGTCTAATTGGTTCACCACCCGGATATGTAGGTTATGATGAAGGAGGTATTTTAACAGAAAGTGTGAGAAGACGTCCATATCAAGTAATATTATTTGATGAAATAGAAAAAGCTCATAAAGATGTATTTAATATATTATTACAAGTATTAGATGATGGTAGATTAACTGATAGTAAAGGACGTACAGTTGATTTCAAAAATACTATAATAATTATGACATCAAATATTGGAGCTGCTTATTTAACAGATACCTCAATTTCTCAAACTAAACAAGAGGAGTTGGTGTTAAATGATTTGAAACAATCATTTAGACCGGAGTTTATCAATAGAATAGATGATATAATAATTTTTAATCGTCTAAATAAAGAAGATATAAGGGCAATATCCAACTTAGCTATTAAAAATATAGAAAAAAGACTAGCTGATAGAAATATAAAACTATCATTTAGTAAGCAAGCATTAGATTGGATTATTGATAATGGTTATGATGAAATATATGGGGCACGCCCACTAAAAAGACTATTAAAAAGGGAGCTAGAAAATAAATTAGCCTTTGCTATTTTATCAGGGGAAATTGAAGATAATCAAATAATTAACGTAAAACTAGTAGATAATATGTTACAGTTTTGTTAAATCTATTCTAAATTTCCTAAAAGTCTTTACAATGCCTAAAAAATATGCTACAATTATCCATATAGTAATTATGGATATGGTGATGCTATGGTTAGTAAAAATGAGCTAATAAGTGGAAGTCAGACTAGTGAATTAATTAGTAGAGCTCTTCGAGATGATGATAAAGAGAACGCGCTTCGTATCATTGAACAAAAATATGGGTCTAATGCTAAAAGAATGTTAGAAAACCTTATAAAATATACCAATATGAATCACCAAGAGTTAGCCAGAGTATTTGAAAAAATTTCTGATAAATTAGAGCAGTCAATAGAAAAAATTGAAAAACACGAAAGATTAGAAGAGAAAATTGCAAAAGAAATAGCAGATGCTCAAATACAAGAAGAAATGAAAAGATTAGCTGAAGAAACGGAAAAAGCTCAATTAGCCGCTGAAATTAGAGAGCAACGTTTCAATGAAAGAGTTAAATGGTATGAAGAGCGTAAAAAAGCTCGTGCAAAAGAAATGAAACTTAAAAAAGAAGAAGAAAAACGCCTTAAAAAAGAAGAAAAAGATTTAAAACAAAGAATGGAAAAAGAAAAGGATAAAGCTAAAAAAGCTGAATATCAGAGAAGATTAGAGCGTTTAGAGCAAAGGAAAAAAGTTCTACAAAGAGAAAAAGAAGAACTTGAAAGACAACAAAAAACAGATGAAAAAGAGTTCAAAAAAGAAAAGAATGCCAACGAAAAAGCAAGAAGAGACGATAAAAAAAGAATTCAACATAATCAAGAGCTTTTGCAACAATATAATAAACAAAGACATAATGAAAGATAATAATTTTCTAATCTTTGCTACATAAAATAACCCCCTTATAATCTTATGATTACAAGGGGTTTTGTTTAGTTTTGAGTAAGTTTACTCATTTTGGGCCCATTCAACAATTTCATTCCAGCAGTAATTTAATAATATTAGAACAGCTCCTACTAAAATAGCGCCCCAATAAATTACAGCTATTGTTCCCAGTATAACTAAGAACACGCCAGTAATTCCCCAGTCGTTCATCAGTGCTGAAATACCTAGTGGAATGAACATTGTTAAAATTAACAAAAATGCCAAAGTATGATGGTTGTTTACCCACAATACCATCTTTTTTAAAAAATTAACCATAACATAATATTTTTATAAAAATTTATTATTAGGGAGGATGGTAAATCAAATGTTTTTATTAGTCAAATGTTTTTTTTGTCAATTTTGCATGGTACTTTTTTATCTTAAAAAGTATATAAAAAAAATCCCCTGCAATCATAAGATTGCAAAGGGGGGAATTTTTGGATAACGTATTTTTTTAAGATTATTTACTTTTGGGTTTATTCTTTCACATCATTGCCTTTATACTTGTCGGCAATCCTTTTTGCAAATTCATTGTTAACAATTTTTTGTTGAACGTCTTTTCTGTGTTTATTTACACGCTTATTTTCCTTAGAAAAAGCAATAATAAAATAAACAACACTCACAATAACGATTGTTAAAGGAACAATAAAATCCCAAGAGAGCTCTTTAATAAAATCAATATTTTTTTCCATGATATATACATTTTTAATAGTTAGACATCATAATTTCAAATAGTGTGCAGAGGATAACCTGTTTCATTATAAAAATCAAAATGTTTTATATAAAGTTTACCACTCACAATAATAAAATTGCGAGTGGTTTTTGAAATGTTTAATGGTTATTTATTTTTACAGTATTTGACACTATCTGTATCTATCTTGTGATGAAAACAATACAATGTGTGGTCAATATCTGTCGTTGAAGTAATCAGAAGTTCTCTGTGTTGAAACTTGGCACGCACAGGTAGTCCAATAGTTTCACTTAAAGACTTCATTTCTTTTAGAACAAGCCAAGGTCCTGAATATTCATTTGGCTTTACAACAACTTCGTTAAAACATTGAAAAGTTTTAGTTTCCATATTTTATAAAGTTTTTAATGGTTATTTACTTTTTTTTGTTTTTCTTCTTTTTCTTCTTTTTAAGACCGCTTAATGCCAAAAGTGCTGCTGAACCGTATAGAATGATAACAAGCACAAAAAAAAGACCATCACTCATAATTCATAATTTTTTAGTGTTTATTTACTCACATCATATTCTCTACAATATGTCCCCCAAGCCACGTGTCTTGTTGATAAACTTTTTTATCTCCATTGCTTCTTTGTAACGTGATAGTAAAAATTCAACCTGTATTTCATCTCCAATAGATGAAACAAGGATGTCAGAAAACATATTATTTAGAAAGCCATCTAATTTGTAAAAAAGTTTATAATACTTTCCATCAGCTTCTACTAAAACAAACACTACAAAATTACCAGGAACAGCAACAACAGCTGGTTGGGATGCAATTTTTCCACATAAAATTTCTTTTTCCATAATGCATAAATTTAATAGTTACCATAATTATTTTTATTAGTGGGCAGATGATAATCTATTTTATTATAAAAATCAAATATTTTTTATGTCAAATTTTCGGAAAATTGTTGCTTTTTCTAAAAAATACTCTATTATGTGAGCAAAATAATATAATTGTATCACTTTAATTTTTATGTATGATGAAGAAGCAAAAAAGCAACAGTTGGGTGTATATACTTTGTGATGCCTTTCCTTTGTTGGCATTTGGATGTATTATAGTAATATCTATGGTTATTGCACTTATACCCCCTAAGGTTTCTGAGTGGAAAGAGGCAACAGTAGTTTCAAGAAATGAATTGATTATCCCTTGTGGATTTGGTTCTGAAACAGGGGTTTCATTGGTATTCTCAGATGGAACTACTTGGAAAGGTTATCCATCTTCTGCAAAAAC
>CAJGCO010000017.1 GCA_904501925.1 uncultured Alphaproteobacteria bacterium
GTGTAGATTTCCGGCATTTCTACAACTTAAAACCTCTTTTTTATTTCCACCACACATCATCATAACCATATACCTTTATATTAAAAAACTAAAAATATATTATCACAAACTCCCACCATTTGCAACACTTTTTTTTAATAAATTGCCCCCCAAAAAAAGACCAAACACAACGCACGCCCCCAAATTTAAAACAGAACAACAAAGTTGTTTCCACGGGTGTAATAAAATGTTGTGCTGGAAGTAATTTTCCGACCGCACTTTAGCACGCCCCCAAAAAGACCGAACGCGAAGCATTTCCACGGGTGTAATAAAATGTTGTGCTGGAAGTAATTTTCCGACCGCACTTTAGCACGCCCCCAAAAAACTAACGCAACTGCGTTTCCACGGGTGTGATAAAGTATTTAGCACATCCCCCATTTAAAACTAAACGGAGTTGAATAAATTCAACTCCTTTACCTCGGGTGGGATAAAGTGCTATGCTATGTGTAGCGCCACGAACGACGTGTACAAAAAAGCGTATATAAGAGAGCTTTTTTACGATTATGACCGTGCTTTATCACATCCCCCATTTAAAACCAAAAGGAGTTGAATAAATTCAACTCCTTTACCTCGGGTGGGATAAAGTGCTATGCTATGTGTAGCGCCACGAACGACGTGTACAAAAAAAGCGTACACGAGAGAGTGCCGATGCACATATGATAGCGCTTTAGCACATCCCCCAAAAAGTGCTTTATTTGGCTACAATAACCATAGCCTCTCTCAATATCCTATCATGTATCGTATATCCAGATTGAAGCTCTGCAATAATAACACCAGCCTCTTTGGTCTTATCTTCAATCTCTTGAACAACTCTCTCAAAATTAGGATCAAATTTTTCACCAATATGATTAAAACGCTTAACACCAAATTTTTCAAAAACTTTTGTTAATTCATTTTGAGTTAATTCAACACCTTTGAGTAACTCTTCACAAGAATCTTTACTATTAGCCATAGCATTAATAGCACGCTCCAAATTATCAGCAACACCCAATAATTCTTTTGCAAAAGAAGAAACTGCAAACTTAATAGTTTTTTCAGTTTCTGCTTGCGCACGTTTTTTCATATTGTCCATTTCCGCATACAAACGAATATAATCATCTTTTAATTTAAGATAATCTTCTTCTAATTTAGAAACAGCTTCTTCAACCACCTCTGTTTCTTCAACTGTTTCTTGATTTTCAACATTTTCATTTACTTCATCAATTTCTTGTTCTTCATCTTTTTTTACTTCTTCGTTCATAGCATCCTCATATAAATAAAAAAATAACCTAATAGACATTTAGGTATTAAAAACGATTAAGTCAAGCCATTCACCCAAATTACACCAAAATAAAACAAAAAAAAGCATCATACCTTAGTATAATGCCCATATTTCATTATATAAACATATTATCTTCTTTTATGTGGTTTAAAATTTTTTGGTCTTGGATTATGAAATTTATGAGGTTTGAAATTTTTGGGTTTTGGATTATGAAGTTTATGAGGTTTTTGTAAATGTTTTCTATGATGATGAAAACCATCATATATCAACCCACCAACCACAGCTGTTGTAATTCCAGCAATCATAGCATTGCGTGTTGAATCTTTATCATAATAGTAGCTATTATAAATTTTTGGTGACTCTCTAACCACTGTAACAGCTGGAACATCACTTTGAGTATTTGTATTATTTGTTTGAGTATATATTTGTTTAGTAACAACACCATTCTCATCAATAACCACTATTGATTGCGCATTAGCCACTCCTGCAAAGCTAATAGCAAAAGCTAATAAACATATTAATTTTCTCATTTTTATCTCCTTCAATAATTATACCTACTAGTATGTATATAAATTTAATTAAAAAAATAATCAAGTCTTTTTTTAATTTTTTTTACTTTTATTTTAAAACATAAAAAAAATTATAGCTTTTGTTGCTATAATTTCACAATTAAACGTATGAAATTGCTTATCTTTTATATAGTTCATAAACACCATACCCAAGCGCCATTCCCTCTATTGTATAAATTGCTCTTTGTAACTCATCTTTAAAATTATAATGCCTACCTTCTTGCTCTTTAGCTTTAACCCAAGCCAAATAACTAGGATATTTTGAAGCAACAACAGGAGACTTAATTGCGATTCTATTATCATACCATGTTTCTGGTTTTACATTTTCTCTATAATATTCTTTATTTTTACTATCTTCAACATAACCTTCTGGCTTTTTTGTTATCATATCAATATAACTATTTGCAAAAATAGGTAAAGAATAAAAAAACATCAAAAAAAATACAAAACTAAATTTTTTCATATCAACCCCTATTACTCAGCAGCAGCTTTCGCCTCTTCATAAACTTTTTCAAAAAATTCTTTTGCTTTTTCTCTTAAATCATCCTTAAAAATTGAATTTTCATTAACGTGTATTTTTAATTCATAAACATCTTCAATTTCATCATCTTTAGAATGAATAATCATTAATGTTTTATCTTTTTTCAATAATCTTCTAACATCAAAAACAATATTTTGAACAATAAACCTTCCATTTTTATTATCTGTTAAAACAAGAGTATTTTTTCCATCATATACAATTTTATTTGCTCTAAAATCCTCATATACCTCAAGAGCTACATCATCATCTTTAACATAAAACATACACTCCTTCAAAAAAATAACATCCATTATCTTTCCCCCTTATCTTTTGTCATACTAATATTATTTTGAGTACTCTTTTGTACTTCTCCTACATTATTCATAACTGCTCTATTTCTATCTTGCTCTTGAGTTTGTTTTTTACTTTGCTCTTGATTTTTATCTTGAGATTGCTCTTGATTTTTTTCTTTAACTTTCTCGTAATAATAACTAACAGCACCAGCTGTAAACATTGCAACACCAACAGTACTTACCGCAGAAATTGTTACAAGCCCTGCAGCCATCATAGATATTTGAGGATTATCAACTACAAATTTTGCAGCCTCTTTAACATCAGGTTTTCTTGCAATTTTTTTAGCAAATGCTAACCAATTTCTTTTATTTTTCTTCATATTTTCAACAAAACACCCCAATTTTTCATAAGTATTAGTACCTACAAGAAAAGGTTTGCCATCTCTTTTCATTTTTTTAGCTAGCTCAATTTCTTCTTTTTTACGATCTTTTTCAACCAAAGCACGTCTTTCTTTTTCAGCTTCTTCAATCTTTAATCTATCAGCTTCGCTTAATTTTTCTCTTTTTTTAATATCTTTTATATCACTATCTAATAAATATTTAGGGTCCAAACCACTACTCATACAAATACCAACAATACTCTTTTGGTATTCAAAAAATTTATCATCATCGAAATTACATGCGTCTCTTATAAAATCTAATTCTTCTTTATATTGCTTATAAAGCCCACAATAATCAATTTCATCACTCATCTCAATCTCCTATAATATATAACGTATAATTATACCTATTTTTTCAAGATTGTCAAATATCATCGATTCTTTAATCTATCCATCATCACCAAATATGCTTTTTCAAGCTTAGTTCTCTTTGGTTTTATAACACCATTTTCCCTAGTTGTATTCAACTTGGCAATTCTTCTTAACATTGCTCTTTTTCTTTTTTCTGCTACAGATATTTCTTTAGTGTTTTCATTTATTACTTCTGTTTTTTCTTCAACAACTTTTTCTAAAACTACCTCTTTTTCTTCATGTTTTTTCAAACTTTCTTGACGCTCTCTTCTTAATGCTTCTTCATGCATTTTTTTCATAGCAAAACGTGGATTATTCATCTCATACAGAAGTTTTTCTTCAACTTCCCTACGTTCATCCTCTATTTTTTTTCTAGTATATTCTTTATATTCAGCATCATCCATTACATCATATTTAGGCTTTAAAAACAAACAGCTTTCAACATCATACCCACGCAAACATCCTCTATAATTGTATAAAGAAACCACATCATCAGGAAAATACACAGCATCATAATCTAAACTAATCTTTTCAAAATCTAAAACCTTATACCCCATATCTCCTTGCATTAAATAGTCTTCTACATTACTTAAATCAGCATCAACAACCAATATTTTACAATCATCATGCGCTACAATATGCCAACTTTTCTTATAATATTTAGTATTATAACCCTCATTTTCGCACCACTCTTGCCAAACAGATTTTCCACTCTCCCCCATAGGAGAAGTCCATAATCCCCCTTCTGGTTTACTTCCTCCATAGTTATAAACACGTCCTAACTCAGTTGAAGGTCTTTGCCCTCCAGCATATACTAAATCAATATTTTTAATTTTTTTACCTTTGCTATACATTTTTTCCTCCATATATAACAAATGTACCCCATTTTTTGTTAATTATCAAATAAAAAAAGAGCTAGAAATCTAGCCCTTATTTATTCAAAACACCTAATCAGCTTAAGCAACTTTAACATTTGCCATCAATAAAGATATAACTCTATCAACCGTTGCTTTTAAGTCTTTTCTTTCAACCACGATATCTACCATACCATGCTCTTTTAAGTATTCTGCAGTTTGGAAACCTTCTGGTAATTTTTCTCTAATTGTTTGCTCAATAACTCTTTTACCTGCAAAACCAATCATAGAACCACGTTCTGCAATATGAATATCACCAATCATAGCAAAAGAAGCAGAAACACCACCAGTTGTAGGATCAGTAAATATTGAAATATAAGGTAAACCTTTTTCTTTCAATTTATTAATAGCAGCAGTTGTTCTAGCCATTTGCATCAAAGATAACATACCTTCTTGCATTCTTGCACCACCAGAAGCACTAGCAATAATCAATGGACAATTATGCTCACAAGCATACATTGCAGCAGCAACAATCCCCTCACCAACAGCAGTTCCCATAGAACCACCCATAAATGAAAAGTCCATTGCAGCAACCACGCTATCAATTCCACTAATTTTACCTAAACCAACTTTAATAGCATCATTACCACCAGTCTTCTTACGATAAACTCTTAATCTATCAGAATAACGCTGGGTATCTCTAAACTTCAAAGGGTCTTCTTTAACCTGAGGCAAAACCATAACAGAATAAATTCCATCATCAAAAAGTTGCTTCAAACGTTTATCAACATAAAGTCTCAAATGGTGATTACACTTTGTACAAACATACATTGATTGCTTTAATTCTTTAGAAAACAACATCTGACCACATTGAGGACATTTAACCCACAAATCATCAGCGATCTCCTTAGGTGTTGTTTTTTTAATCTTAGGTCTTACAATGTCTGTTAGCCAATTCATTTTTACCTCTCTTTATTATTTATCTTCAGCACTTGGCTTTGCAAACCAACTCTTTATTTTTTTATTCAACGAAAATGTAACTTTAGAAGCATCATTATCAACTTCTTCCTGCAATGTTGTCATTTGTTGATTTAACTTCTCATGCTCATGATTTAATTTTTCATGCTCTTTAGATAATATTTTATGTTCTTTCTTTTGTTTTTTTAATTTTGTTCTTAATGGTGCATATGCAGACCATGCTGCCAATCTACCAAAAACATATCCCAAACAAAACAACACAAAATAAACCACACTAACTGCAATTTCTAAATCAGGAATAGGCCACAATGCAACAAGTTCATTATTTTGTACCAAAAACATAACAAACAATGTCAACAACGGAAGAGAAATCAAAATCTTCAAAAGCCACATATTCGTCTCCTTATTTATTAGATTACTAAGCTTTAGTTCTCATTAAGTTTTTCGTGCAATTCTTTACCAACTTTGAAGTGTACAATATTGCGACTACCAATGCTTACTTTTTCACCAGTTCTTGGATTTTGCGCAACTCTTGGATCTCTTTTATGAATAGAGAATACGCCAAAACCTCTAAATTCTACACGATCACCTTTTGCTAAAGATGATGTAATATTGCTAAAAATAATATTAACAATACGTTCAATCTCACTAATCAATAGATTAGGATTCTTTTTTGCAATGTTTTCAATTAATTCAGATCTAGTCACAATATACCTCTCATGAAAATATATATTTATTTTAATTCAAACGTTTTTTAACATTAAATTTATAACATAGCTATAAATTTTTGCTTATTTTACACAAGCGTCTGCATTTCTTATATACAGTGGTTTCGGAAAATCAAGTTTTTTTTGAACATTTTTTTTATAAACTGCCTTAAATAAAGCCCTTGCATTTATCATATCCAAAAGCTCTACACTCTTTATCTGCAACCCTAAAGGCTGAGATAAAAATCTCTCCACTCCATCACCAATAAAACTCACCTGACGACTTTTAAGCATATTTACAATATCTTCTCTTTCCAAAGCCAAAGGTTCTGTTATTTTATTTAGTTTATCATCAAACAACTGAAAATAAAAATCATCACGCTTTGTTTCAATAATTACAGCATTATATGCAGCTCTTTTTTCCTCATCTAACATTTCCGCATAAACATCAAAAGCACTAACACCTGTAATTTTTAGATTTTTATTTCCCATTGCTAAAGCTCTTGCAAAAGCAATACTTGCCCTAACTCCTGTAAAAGAGCCAGGTCCAACACAAACACCTAACAACTCAACATCACTAAAAGCAATACTAGCTTCATCTAAAACATTTTTAACACTTAATGCCAGCTCTTCTGCCTGACCAAACTCCATACTTTTTTCAATAATTTTTATCTCTTTTTCATCTTCATAAAGAGCCAAAACAACACCTGCTGCCGTTGTATCAAAAACTAAACTATACATATCCTTGTTCACTCTTTCAATTTTTAGTTTGCTATATCGCGTTAAATACCTTAAAAAAACATATATATCAATAAAAAAAACGTAAAACCTTTATTTTTTATATCTGAAAGATAAGTAATGAACATAGAAACTATAACATTCTTACTATACGCTTGGCTATTTATAAGCATTCCCTTTCCATTAATTGCCGTTTTAATTTTGCGAAATCGTTCCAAATTAAAAAAAGATATATTAAAGCTAACATTAACCAATCGTTATTACGAAGAAATGCTATATGCCTCTAAAGATGGCTACATTACCTATTCCATATACAAAAATAAAGTATATCAATTTTGCTCTCGTCGCCTTGCAACTATTTTAAACTTAAAAAATGGCGAAGAAAGCTCATACCAAGAAGTTTTCACCCAATTTTTACCTCAAGATTCAAAAGACTTATCTACTTTATTTGATAAACTACTCAAAACTGGTTTGAGTTTTGAATTAATCGCCAAAACTAAAAACAACAAAATCTTTTTAGTTACAGGCATAAAAATAAACTCAGCCGATTCTAAGATAGATAGCTCTTGTATATGGTTTAGAGATATAACCAAAACCACCGAATACATAAACAACGCCACCAATGAAGCCCTTTTATGTAGAGAACAAATTGAAAATTATCGTATCCTAATTGATAATATTCCATATCCAATCTGGTTAAGAGATGATAAATTAGATATCACCTTATTAAATCGCCAATACCTAAAACTTCTTGGGCTAAAAGATTTCAAAGAAGTAAACAACCAAAACTCAATCTTACATGATTTAGGTAACACAACCGATTTATTAGAATTAGCTAGAAAAGCAAAAATCTCAAATACAATCCAAAAAAAGCAAATAAACATCTTAAACAATGGCGATTTAATTAAATACGAAATAACCGAAGCCCCTCATCACGATTCGTCGCTAAAGACCACTCATATCATTGGCTCTTTAATAGATATAACCAATTTTGATGAAGCAAAACGCAACTATCAAGTCCATCTAGATTCTCACTTAGATATTTTAAGCTCATTAGATACAGCTTTTTGCATCATAAATACCAAACATAATTTCACATTTGGCAACACAGCCTTTCTAAAGCTATGGAATCTCCCAGAAAACTTCCTTGATAACACACCTCATTACAATTTATTCTTAGATAAAATAAGAGAAAAGAAAACCCTTCCAGAAGTTTCTGATTTCAAAGCATACAAAGAAGATGAAAACAAAGCCTTTGACACAATAACCGAACAGAAAGAAGACCTGCTTTATATTCCAGATGGCAGAACATTTAGACGTATCAGAGCCCCTCACCCAGATGGCACGCTTATCGCCTATGAAGACATAACAGATAACCTTGCAACATCTAGAAAATTAAGCGATTTAATTTCAACTCAACAAATAATTTTAGATAGCATTGGCGATTCTGTTGTTATTTTCTCACCAAACTTAAAATTAAAACTCTATAACAGTGCATTCTTAAAATTATTAAATATCTCTTTAGATGATATCAAAGAAAACACATCATTAAAAGAATTAATGAATATGCAAAAAGACCTTTTACCTGAAATAGATAATTGGAACTCTTTCCTAGATGATATGATAAACCACATTACATCTTGCCAACCATTCACACTAAAATTCAAAAATAAACAAAAATTTAACGTTACTCCGTTAATATTGCCAGATACATCTTTAATGATTACATATCATAAAGAATAATCTAACAAAAGGATAAATCCATGAGTAGTTCCAAAACAAAAGAAAAAACACTACATGATACTAACTTTGATGAAACAATCACCAAAGACAATGATACTACTCCTAAATCTAGCTTACCCAAAGACGGTAAAGCCCTAAAAAAATTAAAAAGAAAAGTAAAAGAATATTTCAAAGATGAAGAAAAAACTTTCAAACCATTCTTTAAAATATCTTTAGTTAGCGATAGTAATGAAGAAGAAAACACTAGCCCTTCGCCCAAAGAAACATCTTTAGACACAATAAAAATAATGCGCCAACAAGAAACCGTAAGCAAACTTGACGCAATACTATCTACAACAATAGCAACAAAAAAAATTGGCTTACATGTTGATACCTCAAAAGACGATGAGCTACTAAATACAGCTCAATCCAATACGTCTCAAATAAAAAAGAAAAACATCAATCAAAAAATAGAAAAACCATTAAAATTAAAAGGTCACATAAAAGAAGAAAGCTTATCTAAATCGCTAGAGGGTATTAAAATTGCAACACATACATTAACCCAAAGCGCCTTAGAAGATATGCCTGCATCTGAGTTAGAAAACTTAAATGAAGCTCAAAACGAGGAAGAATTAGCAAAAATAATCTTAGAAAAGACCGGACGCAAGATAAAACCATCTTCTAAAAATTCCAACAAGTCATTGAAGCAATTTAAAAAAGAATAACACCCCAAATTAAAAAACATCAAAAAACCTAAATTTTCTTATATCTAATTGACACTTATAAAAAAATATGCTATCCTTACTTTTGTTGTTATAACGTGAGGACAGAGTTAAAAATATGGAAAACCAATACTATACATTGATTGAAAAACAAGATTTTTTTGAAATCATTGAAAACAAATATGGGGAACTAGCTATTTTTATCGATGCTAGAAAAACAGAACCTTCCAACCCTAGACTAGAATATAGTGGTCAGGGCGTTGCTCTTTTAAAAAGGGATAATAATCTTGCAATTAAATTAGAAGGCATCAACGAAGAAACATCAAGAACATTAGCTGAATCAGAATTTGTTTTATTTGTAGAATTAGACGGCAATACTGTTGAAAGAACATACGCAGCTCCAGTTGAAATTGTTGAACAAATATACTTCAGAGGTCGTCAAACAAGAGCCGACGAACTAGAACGTATTAAAAGTAAAGACGAACTCATTGAAGCTTTTGGTGCTGTAAAAATTTGGAAAAGTGGAGAAAATTAAATGATAGGAATTGTCTTAGTTACACATGGCAATCTTGCCGATGAATTTTTATCAGCAATGCAACATGTTGTTGGCCCTCAACAACAAATTGCAACAGCTTGCATTGGTCCATACGATGATATGAATTCAAGAAGAGAAGAAATTTTAACAAAAGTATCAGAAGTAGATACAGGCGAAGGTGTTATAATTTTAACCGACATGTTTGGAGGCACTCCTTCTAATCTTGCAATTTCAACTATGGACAAAGCAAATGTAGAGGTTATTGCTGGAGTAAACTTACCAATGTTAGTAAAATTAAATACCCTACGCAAAGAAAAAAAATTAAATGAAGCCGTATTAGAAGCCAAAGCTGCCGGCATAAAATACATAACTGTTGCTTCAGAACTATTAGGAAAAGAATAATGACAGATAGCATTTCAACCACATTAACAATCCAAAATGAACGAGGTTTACACGCAAGAGCTGCTGCAAATTTTGTAAAAACAATCGACGGCCTAAACGCCAATATTGAAGTAGAACGTTTGGGACAAACTGTTGATGGCAATTCAATAATGGGTTTAATGATGTTAGCTGCTTCCAAAGGCACAACCATAAAAATAACAGCTTCCGGCCTAGATGCTAAATCTGCCATTGATAAACTAACAGATTTAATCAACAACAAATTTGGGGAAGAATAATGACTAAGAGCCCTGCTCCACGTAATAAGACGATATTTTTATCCCAAGAAGAAATAAAACATTATTCTTCTCGTTCTATTACGTTAAAAAGCAAGGCAAAATTAGACGACATTATTGATAAAACAATTTACCAAGACACCTTTGATGCTCTACCTCACTTACCTGCAAACTTTGCTGACTTAGTAATTGTTGACCCTCCATATAACCTAACCAAAAAATTCGGCACTAAAGAGTTCAAATCGATGGATTGGAACGAATATAAAAAGTGGATGGATAAATGGTTAGCTGAAGTTTTCATCTCATTAAAACCCAATGGAACACTATACATTTGTTCAGACTGGAACACTTCAATCGCCATTCCTGAAATTGCCGGAAAATACTTCTTATTAAAAAATCGCATCACCTGGGAACGTGAAAAAGGACGTAGCGCTGGCAACAACTGGAAAAACTGCATTGAAGATATTTGGTTTTTTACCAAATCTCCAGAATACACCTTCAACTTAGATGCTGTAAAATTAAAACGACCAGTTCTTGCCCCATATAAAGATGACGAAGGTCAACCCAAAGATTGGCAAGAAGACGAAGAAAATGATGGTAAAAAATATCGCCTTACAGCACCATCAAATTTATGGACAGATATATCAATTCCATTTTGGTCAATGGCAGAAAACACTCCACACCCAACTCAAAAACCAGAAAAATTGATTGCAAAATTGATTCTTGCATCAAGTAATGAGGGAGATGTTGTTTTTGATCCATTCTTAGGCTCTGGCACAACATCTGTTACAGCCCTCAAATTAAATCGCCACTATGTCGGCATTGAACGTGAAGAAGAATATGTTGCTATTGCTGAAAAACGCCTTGAAATGGCACAAGAAAATAAAACCATCCAAGGTTACGAAAACGGGGTATTCAAACTAAGAAACGAATAACTCTATTCATAAAACTACACAAATTTATCATTTATCATACCAATATACTATACTTATATTTGGTTTTTATTATAAAAACTAAAAATCTCTATTGAGTTTTAATCAAAAACCCCCTATATAATATATCTATTAACAATATATATTAACTATTATCTTTTAGGGGGTATATTTTTTTATGAAACCTACAAAAAGTACACTTATATGGATTGCTGTTTTTATTGGATTAAGCTTATTTTTTAATATGCTTTCCCCCGAAATTAAAAATGCAACTATTAGTAAGGTTGCCTTTTCAGATTTTATGAATAGCGCACAAGAAAACAAAATTGAAAGTGTAACAATCGTTGGTAATGATATTTATGGAACATATACAAATGGTGTAAAATTCCGTACTTATGCTCCATTTGATCCATCAATGGTTGAAGAACTTAGAAAACAAAATATCACTATTGAAGCTCGCCCAATTGAAACCGTTGAAGATTCATTTTTAGGTATTTTATTATCTTGGTTTCCGATGTTACTTATTCTTGGTGTTTGGATATTCTTTATGCGCCAAGCAAATTCTGGCAACAACAAAGCAATGAGCTTTGGTAAATCTCGTGCCAAATTAATTGAAAACACTAAAAAAGTAACTTTCAAAGATGTTGCTGGTGCAGATGAAAGCAAACAAGAATTAGAAGAAATTATAGACTTCTTAAAAGAACCTCAAAAATTTCAACGCCTTGGTGGAAAAATTCCAAAGGGAGTATTATTAGTAGGCCCTCCAGGAACAGGTAAAACATTGCTAGCCAAAGCAGTAGCAGGTGAAGCCAATGTTCCATTTTTCTCAATTTCTGGTTCAGACTTTGTAGAAATGTTTGTTGGTGTTGGTGCATCTCGTGTTAGAGACATGTTTGCCCAAGCTAAAAAGAACGCACCTTGCTTGCTATTTATCGATGAAATAGATGCTGTTGGTCGTCATCGTGGCGCAGGTCTTGGTGGTGGTAACGATGAACGCGAACAAACATTAAACCAACTACTAGTTGAAATGGATGGTTTTGATGCTAATGAAAACATCATTTTAATTGCAGCCACAAACCGTCCAGATGTTTTAGACCCTGCCCTTCTTCGTCCAGGACGTTTTGATAGACAAGTAACTGTAAATAACCCTGATGTAAAAGGTAGAGAAGAAATCTTAAAAGTTCACACACGTAAAGTACCTCTTGGTAAAGATGTAAACTTAAGTGTTGTTGCACGTGGTACTCCTGGTTTTTCAGGTGCAGATTTAGCAAACCTTGTAAACGAAGCTGCTCTTCTTGCTGCTCGTAAAAACAAACTTAAAGTTAGCTCAAAAGATTTTGACGACGCTAAAGATAAAGTCTTAATGGGTAATGAGCGCAAATCTATGGCTATGGATGAAAAAGAAAAGCAACTAACAGCTTATCATGAAGCTGGTCATGCTATCTGTTCACTAAATGTAAAAGATACAGACCCAATTCACAAAGCAACAATTATTCCTCGTGGAAGAGCTCTTGGTATGGTACAACAACTCCCACAAAAAGATAAATACTCTTACACCAGAGCCCAAATGTTATCTCGCTTAACAATTCTTATGGGGGGCCGTGTTGCCGAAGAAATTAAATTTGGATATGATGCCGTAACATCTGGTGCATCATCGGATATCAATGCAGCAACTAACCTAGCCAGAGCAATGGTAACAGAATGGGGAATGAGCGACATTTTAGGTCCAATTCGTTATTCAGAAAACTCAAATGAAGTATTCTTAGGGCGTTCTGTAACTCAAAACCAAAACATGAGTGAAGAAACAGCTCGTCTTGTAGATGCAGAAATCAAACGCCTTGTAACAGATGGCTATGAAGAAGCTAAAAAGATACTTCAAAAACATCAAAATGATTGGGAAAAACTATCCCTAGCTTTGATGGAATATGAAACACTTACTGGTGATGAAATAAAAGATGTTTTAGCTGGAAACATTATAGATAAAACCAAAGATGCACCTGTATCAGAGGAAAAACGAACCAAATCGTCTGTTCCAGAGCTTTAACCATAATCTAAAAAATCCCTTTGGTTATTTTTCAAAGGGATTTTTTTATTTTGATAGCTATATACACTTCCTCCAACAACGTATTTGAATATAAAAATCCTTGACCTTGAACAAAAAAAATAGTATAATTAGACAGTTATTTCGTACTAAAAATAGGATATTTATTATGACTGAACTAACTAACACCAAAATAGATAATCCTTTAGACAGCACAACAAATAATGTTTTGTCTGAAAATGAGTACGTCTCAAGTGAAAACAACAAGACTAATCAACCTATTGAATCTTCTACAAACTTAACTGATTCAGTAGACTTTTCTAGTATATCACCTCAAGAATTATTCAATCATTTTATAGATGAAAATTTTACAGATGAACAAAAGGCTGAAATATATAGCACTATGGAAAAAGGCTTAAGCCAAAATAATGGTTCCTGCAAATTTGTATGGAAAGACGCAAACGAAGAAGATTCAATAAAAATTACATATAAAAATGGAGAAATTAAAAGTTTTAAAATATATGATGAAGATATATTATCAAAAGATTCCTATGAAGAAAAAACGATACATTATTCATTGAAAAAAACACGTGCTGAATTTGATCTATACATGAAATCACAATATGAAAACATGAAATTAAAAACTAAAGAAAACATAACACTACAAAATGATGGTGATTTCTCATACTCATATAAAGATTCGTATACCACATATACAAGTGAACCTTGCCAATTTACATATAGTATTGATGCCAAAAAAACTACTATTGAGGGGGAGAACAACAAAGCTACAGAAGCACAAACTAAAGAAAAAAACACAACTTTTGCAGTTGATATATTTGGTCCTTCTCTCAAAAGTAAAACCCAAAAATCAAAATATGACGGAAACGGCAACATTAATAGTCAAGATAGATACGGATACAATTTTGATGCTGGTTTAGGTGGAATTAAATTTCAAGGAGTGTATCAAAAAACTATTTTTGATAAAGATGGAGCTACTATTTTTTTCAGTGATTATGGTGCAGAATACAATTACTTGAGTATAAAAACCAATATTGGCATAGGCCATGCAAAAGCAAATGCAAACAATGATATTACTTATGGAAATTATCTATCCATGGGCTTAGCACACGGTAATAATTTAGATACTAAAATTAATCTCGCCACCTTACGAACAGACGACAGTGGTAATAAATACACTAATCAATATAACACACGTCTTAACCTAGATAAACGTTATAGAGCAAATTTGGATATTGACTTCAACCGTAAAAAAAATGGAGAAACAGTAACTGATATAAATTTTCATGCTGATACCAATTCACATAATTTTAATGCATCTTATTCAGACTATCATCTAAAAACAGATAGTAATGGTGATGAATACACTATTCAATCTAATGCAACTGTTAATGTAGATTATAATTCCAAAAGTGCAAATTTTGATTCCACCCGTAAGTTCACAAAAAATGAAAGAACATTAATAACTACATATTTTCATGCTGATGCCAAAATACATACTGGCAATTTAAATTATTTAAATTATCATACCCAATCAGGCACCACCACTGATGTTGACTGGCAATCAGGCTTAAATTACAACTACATAGAACACAATGACGCCCCTTCACCTTTTGATGCAAGACTACTCAACTACCAAAAATATACAACATTAGAAGCAATTAAAAGTAACCACAAAGAAACCCTTAATTTATTAGAACTTGCCCAAAAAAGTGGGAGATAATTTAATAAAATTATCTTTTACTATTTATAAAAAATAATTTCCTATTTATTTCTTACCAATCATCCTATATTGCCATAAAATCAAAACAGCAATATATGGCAAGAACATCTCACTTGCTTCTTCACATAATTGGAAAACTTCAAATACATCAGCATCTAAAGCAACTCCATTATTTGCTTTACGATAATTTGCAGGAAATCTATCAACAATTTTTCCCACCACACCGATAGTACATAATGTTGCAATAGACCAAGTAATAATATTCATCTCAAAAAAAGTCTTAATTAAATGCTTTGAATATTTGTATGCCAAATATAAAACAGCAGCTAATACAACTAACAATAATGCTCCAAAAATAACCTTTTCTTCCCAAGGATTATTTGGATTCAAGAAAAATCTAGATTTAAAAGGAGTTGTATCTGTTTTAGAAAGATGATGATGAATACCTGCTTCTCTTAAAAACGCTACCATCGCTAAAAATAAAAACATTCCCCAACTTCTAATTTTATCCTTATAATCATTGCAAACAATAAGCAACATTCCTATCAATAAAATATATCCAAAATGACAGATAAATTCAATAATACCACCTTCTTTAGTATAAGATAATATATCACCATGTCCACCAAAGTATACAACACCCATAAAAGATAAATAACAAACAACAAACGCCACTGGCATAAAAAATGGCGTTAAAAACACTTTTTTAATCATATCATTATTCCTTTAGTTACAATTCCTAATTAATTGATATAAAAAAAATATCAATTACATAACCCCAAACATAAGCTTATTAACAAAAAAAGCTCTTTTTACGAATATATATCATCTAAATTACGAATTATTTTACAAATTCCTTAACTGGCGCATAAGAAAGACGATGTTCCGGAGTAACACCATATATTTTCAATCCTTCAACATGAGTTTTTGTTCCATATCCCGCATTTTTTTCAAAACCATATCCTGGATATTTTTTTGCCATATCTTCCATCAATCTATCTCTATACACTTTAGCAATAATAGAGGCCGCTGATATAGAATATGATTTCGCATCCCCCTTAATCACCGCCTTTGTATTATATCCAAAATTTTTAGGTTCACGATTTCCATCAACCAAAACCATACAAGGATTAGCATTCGCATCAACAATAGCTCGCTTCATCGCCAAAAATGATGCATTCAATATATTAATCTCATCAATTTCTTTAGCCGAAGTAATACCAACCCCAATTAAAATTTTTCCATTTTCTTTTTCTTTATACAAAACTTCATAAAGTTGTTCTCTTTTTTTCTTAGAAATTTTTTTGGAATCATTTAAATTATTTAGCAAAAATTCATCAACATTTCTATCAAGAAACACCACACATCCAGCAACCACTGGCCCAACCCAAGGGCCACGTCCAGCCTCATCAACACCAGCTATCAAACCAACATATTCATCTTCAATTTCAAAATTTGGCATATCTTTACTCCTTTTATTCTATAAAACACAATATGCCAATATCAAATATTTAACAAGCGATATTTAAACAATCCCCTCAAAATATAATCCTAATTTTTCAAAACCTCTACCCCTTCATATTCAGCTTCAATAATTCCACCAATCACCACCGCAACATTATCAAAACCAGCATCCTCAAAACGCATCGCTACTTCAGATGCCTTACCCCCTGATGTACATAAAATATTCACTATTTTATCACCACTAGGATTATATTGTGCCATAAATTTTTTAGGATCCACATCATCTGCCTTAATTGTAATATGTGGAAGCGCCAATCTTTCTTTTATATACTCAGCATCGCCTCTTACATCTAATATAATAGAATGTTTATTTAATTTCTCAGGTTTTATAAATCTCATATTTACCTCCTCTTTTATAGAAGAAATAAACACTTAGACCTGATTTTTAATCTATATTTTAGTATATAAAAAAAAGCGACCAAATTTTAAGTCGCTTTTTTAATACTCTAAAACAATGCTTTTTTATATCTTTGTAACTTTATATTCCAATCCAGCATCGTTTATATCCAAAATTTGAAGTCCGATTCCTTCAAAAGAAACCTTTTCATCATACATTGGGAATTCATATTTCTTCTTATCTTCAATAACATCACCACCAATATGAGAGATTCTGTTATATTCAAACACCATATTATACCCTTTTAATCCCAAATATCTAACTTCAAAACCTTGAACAATCTCTTTGCTACCAGTACTTGTACTTGTTTCATACTTAAAAATAGCATCAGCAGGCTCTAAGATAAATGCTGTATTAAGAAGTGCTAAACGATTATTATAGATACGTCCCACTCTTTTATAGATATCGCCGTAATTATTAATCAAAATAACATCACCAAATCGATTCGGCTCAACTAATCTATAAACAGATCCTTCAATTTCTACCTCACCAATCAGTTTATATCTCTTTTCATCAGAAAACTCAACAGGAACAGTATATGAAACTAACCCACCTTTTTTACTAGGTCTAACATAATCATTAGAATATACCGCCATCTCATACATCTTAGAAGAAACTACAATACCACCAGGTACTGTGTGACGAGCAACACCTTCTTTGAAGTCACTTTCGCTAATAAATTCAACATCTTCCCCTTTAAATCCTTCGTCGTCATAATAACGAATATTATATGTATAAAAGAAGTCGTTAAATGCATTGCGCCTACCTAAAGTATAGTCTCCTTTAAGATAAAAACAAGAAGACAATCCTAAAACTGCTAAAACCATAAATATTTTTTTCATAATATAATCTCTTTTTAACGTTTTCCTCACTATATTTATGCAACGATAATTAAAACTTGTAAACAAAAAAAATTTTTTTTAGGTGTACCTATGCATAACATTAAAGATTGTTGTAAATTAATTAAATTTAATCCTGTTGATTTTCTAGATGAAATTACTTCAAATTTCCTAGAAGAATCATTTGAAGTTGTAACCATAAATTATACTGACGATGGACTAGAAGAATATGTCTGCTACGCACCATTAGATTTCAATTTAAATACATTCAATAACTTAGCTCAAAAACAAAACATAACACTTCCAGATTTCACCATTGAAACTCTAGAAAATAAAGATTGGCTAACCGAAAATGTTATAAAATTTTCTCCATTTGAAATTGGTGAATTTTTAATCTATGGCATTCATGAAACATCAACTCCACCAACATCAAAAATACCAGTTCAAGTATATGCTGCCACGGCTTTTGGTTCAGAACATCAAACCACAAAAATGTGCTTAACTGCAATTTCTGAACTACATTCATCGATTCCTTCACCTACCAATATTTTAGATATGGGAACGGGTTCAGGGATTCTATCTATTGGTGCATCAAAAATTTGGCAAAATAATGTAAATATAATTGCAGCAGACATCGATGCACAATCCGTTGATGTAACTCATAGCAATACCATAACTAACAGTGTTGAAGCATACATAAAAGCAATTCATAGTGATGGATATTCAAACCCAATTATAAAAGAAAATGCACCTTTTGATATCATCTTTGCCAATATTCTATTAAATCCATTAAAAGCAATGGCAAATGATGCATATCAAATGTTATCAACAAATGGTTATTATCTAATTTCTGGTTTTATTGACAACCAAGAACACGATATTATAAATCATCACACATCTTTGGGTTTCAAATTATTAAAAACCTATGCTCTTGAAAATTGGCGTGCAGCTATCCTTCAAAAAATTTAATAATTAGGAGGCAATTATGGATATCAAATCAGTACAACTTGAACTAAAGAAACAAAAAATCACAGCAAGACTTTTCACTCTTGGAAATATGTTTATAAACGAAGATATCCTCGATTCTGAAAATCGCATATTAGAATTAACTAATTTTAGTGGTTCTTATGGCATACTGCTAGTTACACAAACCAAAGCATATTTATTTATAGATGGCCGTTATGAAATCCAAGCCACACGAGAGGTAAATCTAAAAAAAGTTGAACTTGTAAAATTATCAACTATTGGCTTTTTTGATTGGCTAAAAACAAACTTTAGTAAAACACCTATAACAATGTCATACAACCCTTGGGTAATAAGTATTAGCTACTTAAAAAAATTATCATCAACACTCCCTAAGGCTACATTTGTTCCAATAGAAAAAGAAAATTTACTATTAAGCCCAAACAATGTAAAAGTTTTCACTCACGCCAAAAAATTTACTAAGTATATATCAAAAGATAAAATATCAGATTTTACACGTTTTATAAAAAAACAAGGACTTGACGCTTATCTTGTAACTAGTGCTTCAAATTCTTCTTGGTTATTAAATCTTCGCTCTAATGCACTTCCTTATTCTCCAATTTTTAGAGCATACGTATTAGTAGAAAAAAATGGCTCATATAAAGTGTTTGCAAATCACAGCGATTATCCAAATGCAATTCCTTTTAATCAATTAAAAGAACATCTAGAAAAATACGAAAAAATTGCATCAGATAATAAAACAACCCCTTCAATTATCTCATCATATAATCCAAATCTAATTCATAAACCAGATGAGATTACCAATTTAAAATCAATCAAAAATTCTACCGAGCTAAAAGGTATAAAAAATGCGCATATCCGAGATGGTGTTGCTGTTTGCAAATTTTTATATTGGCTATCAAAAAATTACAAAGATAAAACCGAAATTGATATTGCAGAAAAACTTTTAAGCTATCGCAAAAAAGAATTAAATTTCCATTCTGAAAGTTTTGCAACCATTGCAGGTTTTGGAGAAAATTCTGCGGTAATTCATTATCATGCCACACCAAAATCAAATACTACTATAAAAAAGAATTCAGTACTTTTATTAGATAGTGGCGCCCAATACTTAGATGGCACAACCGATGTAACAAGAACTATAGCAATCGGAACCCCAACTCCAGATATGATAGAGAAAAATACTCTAGTATTAAAATCTCACATCGCATTAGCTAGTGCAATCTTCCCTAAAGATACCACTGGCAACGAAATAGATTTAATTGCACGCTATCCTTTGCTAAAACAACACCTAAATTATGAGCATGGTACAGGTCATGGTGTTGGCCATTTTTCAAATGTTCACGAAGGTCCATTTAGTATTTCATTAAAAGCCAAACATTCAGCCCCTCTAAAACCAGGTATGGTAACCTCCATAGAACCAGGATATTACAAAGAAAAAGCATTTGGTATTAGAATAGAAAATTTATACTACATTAAACCAACTAAAAACCCAGCTTTTTTAACATTTGAAGTTTTAACCCTCATCCCTCTTGATAAATCCCTTATCAATAAATATCTATTAACCCAAGATGAAATAAACTTCATTAATAACTATCATCACCAAGTATTCTTGAGCTTAAAAAAATACCTAACAAAACAAGAATTAGAATGGTTGAAAGTTTGTTGCGCACCTCTCTAAACTAATCCAACCTAATCTTGAATAATCAACTTTTAATTAAGGATAGACATGCTAATCTTTAAGATAGTGTTGTTTACATTTTTTATTTTATATTCCCCTCAAACAACTAATTCATCTCCCCTATTAAATGAATTATATATAAACCCGATACATCAAAACAAACCAATCGCTATAATATTTTATAACAGCCTAAATCCCTGCCAAAATTGTAATAACGCAATAACTATCACCACAGATATTTTAAGAAAAAACTATTACAACCAAATAAAGCTATATTTAATAGACCTAAACAATCACCCCGAATTTATTTCCACCTTCAAACTTAAAGGCCCTCTAAATCTCGTAATAATCAAAATTAGCGACAAAGCATCCTTTGGTTATAAAAAAATAACAGGCCTTCAATCCAAAACCGATGACTTAATTTCATTAAACCAATTAATAACCAATATGTTAGCAAATTTTTTAAATATTTATCCTCAAAATTAGTAAATTACTAATTATTATTAATTATGCTAAAAATGTATTTGCATGTGTATTGCTTTTATGTTACAATAAGATAAAGCAAAGGAGAGTAAAATGTTAAAGTGGCGAAAAACAGATAATAAAAAAACATCACATCTTACTAAAGATCAAACAACTATTTTACTAAAAAGAGAAAATAGCAGTGTTAATTTTATTCATCCTGGACACCCTTTGTATGATAACATAGCTGCTGCAGAAGAAAACAAGTACCGCATTTTAGCTCCAAATGAAAGTGCTTATGATGAAGTAAGTTTAACTCATAACTTTGCAGCTATTGTAACACACAATCAACAAAATTTTCTTGTAATAAACACATTCAAACACTTCAAAGAACAAAGCATTGGTGGTCTTCTTCAATATGATGAAAACATTTATAGTGTTATTCCATTCTTTGAAAATGAAGAAGAATATCAAACTGCAAATGACTTTTCTTTTAGAGAAATTTATGAATATGATCATCCTGTTCAACGTTATGGTTTTACATACACCGATAACATAAATTACGGTAATTTAACTCTAGAAAGAGGTAAATTACCTATTCACATACTTATGATTGACCAAAATCGTAAATTATTTACAGATAAAATACCTCAAAATATGGTATCGTTAATTGATTATATTGTTATCCCAGCCATAAACGCATATAACCAAATTCGCGAAGCTCAAAAACAAAAATACGCTTAAAAATTTCCTAAACCTATTACATATTTTTGCTAGCTTGTAAAACGCCCTATTTTACATATATAATTTGCATAACATTTATCCTACAAGGAGGTAAAATGGAAAAAATAGTCACCTATGTAATCTACTTTTTAATAGCCATCGCACTATACGTACTTATACAGGCTGCCTATTTCGGAGATATCAACTCAGATACCACACTCGGCGAAGCCTCAAAAGAAATAACCGATGGTAGTATCAAAACTATAAAGGAGATAAAAAATGATGCTTCTTCTGCTATTGAGCATATAACCCAAAACATTAAAAACAATTAACCAAACCCAATCAAAAACATCCCATTATTTCCCAATAATGAGATGTTTTTTTATATAAAAAAGCCCCTATACAAGGAGCTTTTTCTTTATTAATCTAGCTTTATTTATACTAAGCTTCAGTTTTTTTAGCTTTAGTTTCCTTTTTAGCTTTAGTTTCCTTCTTAGCTTTAGTTTCTTTTTTAGCTTTAGTTACCTTTTTCTTAGTAACTTTTTTCTTAGTTTTATTTTCTTTAATTTCTGTTTGTTGTTGAGAAATAAGCATAGCTTTTTCCAATTCTTTTTCAGAACAAAGACCAACTGCCATTGGATTTATAGGACGAAGATTAGCTTGATTTGGATGAGTACCACCTCTAATAGAACTAATTGTAGGCTTTGTAGTACCAATAAGCTTACAAATCTGCGAATCTATAACTTCTGGACAATTTTTAATAATCCACAAAATAGCATTTGGTTTTTCAGCACGTTGAGTTGGAGAAAGAACTTTTTTAGCTTTTGCATTTCTTTCTTTAACATTTCTCTCTAATGGAGTTGCCACCAATACCGCATTTTCATCTTGTTCGCAACGAGCAATTTCCTCGCGAGACAACTGACCATTAGCAATAGGGTTTACACCACGAATATTATACGCAATATCACCATCAGCAATAGCTTGAATTTCAAGCTCATGCAATTCACAAAAATCAGCAATTTGTTTAAATGTTAAAGTTGTATTTTCAACCAACCAAACAGCTGTAGCCTTAGGCATCAAAGGTGCTGTCATCTTATTTTCCTTTCTTAAAAAAAGTAAAACCTCTAATTTTACATCACACTAAACTCTTTTTATGAGATATACAAGCGATTTTATATTTTTTCTACACATATCTAAAATAAAAACCTGTATTTTTACATACAGGTCTTATTCTTTCTTTTTAACAATTTGCTTAGTTAGAAGCTTTCAAACCAAACTTAGCAAACTTATTGTTAAATTTACCAACTTGACCACCTGTGTCAACCATACGATGAACACCTGTCCAGGCTGGGTGAGATTTTGGATCAATTTCCAAAGTCATCTTATCGCCTTCTTTACCCCAAGTTGTATTAACTTCTTTAACTGTACCATCTGTCATTACGTAAGTAATTTTGTGATAGTCAGGGTGAATACCTTTTTTCATTATTATCTCCAATATTTAAGCATCTGACAAAATTTTGCTTTCTTATACACTACACTTTTATATAATGCAAGCATAATTTTACATTTTTTTAAACTTATTTTAAAATATTAGCAATCTTTTGGCTCAAATTAAAGTTTACAGCCACCAAATCACCACTATTTAAAACTGCTGATACATTCTCGCTACGAGTATCTGATTGTTGCATATCAAGAATCATACCACCAGATTCTTTAACCAACAAAATACCTGCACAAATACTTTGAGGCATACTTCTTGGTGCAATAACACAATCAAGCTTACCTGCAGCAACATATGCTAAATCTAATGCTAAAGCTCCACTAACTCTAACATCTTTAGTCAAATCAATAGTATTATTAACCAATTTAGCACTTAATTGCGTATCATTCACATCAGGTTTAATAGCCACTAAACTACCTTCAAGCTCTTGCTTAGAAGAAACTCTTAAGCGTTCATGACTTCTAAAACCTTCTTTGTATGCACCTTTACCCTTTTCAGCAAAGAATAACTCATCACGAGCAGGATTATATACTACACCAGCCAAAATAACATCGCCATCCAACAATGCAACAGATATTGCAAAATGAGGATTACCATGTCCAAAATTAGCAACACCTTCAACAGCTGACACATTAAAAAACATACCAGAATTTGGTGTTTTTTCCCCAATCAACACAACTGGTATAGTTGGGAAAAATTTATTTAATTCTAATTTCAAGCATTTTTGAATTTTTTCATATGCAATACGAGAAAAACCCAAACTACCTTTAATAGAATTTTGTAATCTTTCTATCTCGCTAAAATCACGATTTAGGTGTACAGAAGCCTTTTTAACTGCTGTAACCACGTTTGTTAGCATAGGTGAAATATATGCCATTATTTTGCTCTTTCAACATAGTTTGCTTCAGCTGTTCCAACCACAATTTTCTCACCTGCTGCAATAAATGGAGGAACACCGATTCTAACACCGTTATCCAAAATTGCTGGCTTATAAGAAGAAGTAACTGTTTGACCTTTAATAACTGGTTCTGTTTCAACAACAGTACATATAACTTGTTGAGGAAGTTGAACTGAAATAGGTCTATCATTAATATGAGAAATACGAACAACCATACCATCTGTTAAGAATGGTCTTGAATCACCTAAAATATCTGCTGGCATAGAGAATTGTTCAAAAGTTTCACATTCCATAAATGTCAAGCCTGTTGCATCTTCAAATAAAAATTGACAATCTTTATCTTCAACCATCATTTTTTCAACGCTATCCTCAGTTCTAAAACGTTCATTAGTTTTAGTACCTTCTTCAACAGCTTTCATCTCAACTTGCATAAATGCACCACCTTTACCAGGTTTAATATGTTGAGCTTTAGTAATTGTCCAAGGTTTGCCTTTATATTCAATAACCCAACCAATTCTAATTGCACCGGCTAACTGTTTCATGTGAAATCTCCATATTTACAATGTTAATATTAAACTTTAAGAATTTTAATTCTTCGCCCAATTTACGCCATTTTTTTTAATTTGCAAGAAAAAAGTTTCAAATTAGACAAAAAAACAACAATTTTAAATATTATAAAGCTTTCTAGAAACTTTTTTTAACTTATCTCCACCATGACCAATATCTGCAACAATCTCAATTTTTGCATTATTAAGCGCACGATAGAGTTCCCAAGCCCCACTCAACGGACAACACATATCTAATCTATTATGTACAATAACAGTTTCTATATCTCTAATCTTTTCAATATTTTTTAATATCTCATCATTTTCCAAAAAATATTTATTTGTTGCATAATAAAGACTTATACGAGCAGAGTTAATTATTTCATTATCTATTTTAACATCTCTAAACTTTGCATCAACATCGCCCAAAATATACTCATAATGAACCATATATTTCAAAGCTGTTTGAATAGCCCCCAAATCATCAGAAAACATCAATTTCGCATAATGAATATATGGATTTTCACCATCACTTTGACGATATATTTCTTCTAATAAATCAGGATAAAACAACCCACTTGTTTTTAACATCCAATCCATATCTGCTTTTCTTGCTAAAAACACACTAGAAACACAAATTTTTCTAACTAATTGAGGATATTTTATCGCAAACAACAAAGCCAATGTTGAACCCCAAGAGGCTCCTGCAACAATAACTGGCCCTTCAACATTTAGATATTCCAACAATCTTTTAGCATCTTTTACCAATCTATGAGTATCATTTAGCGACGTAATATCACTAGCTCTTGAGCGACCACTACCACGTTGGTCAAACATAATCACCCTATATTTTTTCAAATCAAACGATTGTGCATGACTAACCTCACACTTTCCACCAGGTCCCCCATGAAAAGAAATCACAACCTCGCCATTAGGATTTCCTACTTGTTGGTAATAAATTTCATGACCTTCAAATTCTTCAAGCCAGCCTTTATCAAATATTTTATTGTTGAAAAATCCAAACATTTCTTTCCCTTTTAAATAGCTTTTTTATAGCATTAACCATAAAGTTTAATATTTATTTAAAATAAAGGCAAAATAACATGAAAATCGTTGGAACAGCTATCATCGTAAATGAACAAGGAGAAATTCTAATTGGACAACGCCCTCTTGGCAAAGATTTGGCTGGTCTTTGGGAATTTCCAGGAGGAAAACAAGAGGAAGGCGAAACTATTCAAGAATGTATAATCCGAGAAATAAAAGAAGAATTAGATGTAACAGCCATTGTTGAAGATTTTTTACTTTCTGTTACCAAACAATATGCTCATGGCGAATTTTCCCTAGAAGTATACAAAGTTTACCTAAAAGACGAAGAAAACCTTAAACCCCTTGTTCATCAAGATTTAGCTTGGGTAAAAATAAGCGATTTAGCAAACTACACTTTTCCTCCAGCAGATATAGAAATAATCGAATATCTTCAAAAAAATATTTCTGATTTCTGTTAAATAGTTTTACTCGTTAAACATTTATTTATAACTCCTAGATTAATCTATACTTATACATGTATAAACTAGGAGTTTCTTTTATGCGCTCAACATCCAAACTAGCATACACATCTCTATTAACTTTAGCCCTAAGCTTTAGTTCAATTCCAATGGCTTATAGTTATGGATTACGTGCTAGCTATATCTATATTCAAGCAAAAAATAACAACACTAAATTATTAAAGCTATTAGAACATCACGAAGGCATAATAGACATTCCAAATGAATACGGACAAACTGCATATTGTTTAGCTCTTAGATACAATGACTCAAAAACTGCATCATTACTAAAAAGCTATGGCGCCAATAAAAATCATAAATGCGTAAAAGAAGTTAAACACGCACAAAAAACTCCAGATGGCGTTGCTAAAATTCAACGTTTCAAAACAGCACCAGAAAACAAACCAAAATATAAAAACGATGGCAACTCTTATCTATGGTGGGGTGGTGCAGCAGTAGTTGCCGCAGGTGCTGGCCTTGCTCTCTCTGGTGGAGGAGGAGGTGGTGGAAGCGATAACTCACACATCTCTGGAAACATAAACATCGGTAACAACAATAACAATGAAGAAAACAACAATAATAAATTAACTTCAGTATCTGAAGGTTATTTCATAACCGAAGAATACGAAAACTCCAATTATCTAGAAAGCATCAATGCTGCCAAAGCTTATAGCCATATCTATAACTTAAATGATCAAAAAAAACTAGTAAGCCACCAAGCTAATAGTTCAAATCCATTAGAAAAAGTCAAAGTAGGCATATTAGATACTGGTGTAGGCACAAACAATGACTTATCAGGCAAAATAACACAAAGATATGATACCAATAAATATAACACCCAAGGTAATATCTATGGTGCTATTAAAGATAATGTTGAATTATACATGTATAAGGAAGGTGAAAACTTCTATCCAATCATATCCTATAACAACTCATATCCTTTGCCATATCAACCTTCTGGTGAAGCTAAACCTATAACTAGAAATGATTTTGCTACACTAATAAACTACATAAACAAAAAATATAAAACATCATTACAAGTAACAGACATAGAAGTTATGAATGGTTCAGTTGACGCACCAGGATACCAAATAGACAAAGATTATGAAGAAGAATTAGAAAAAGAATTTAACGATAATGCAATTTACTACAAAGCCTATGTTATCGGCTCAGAATTAAACCACGGAAGCCACATAGCAGGAATCATTGCCGGAAATAAAAACAATACCGCTGGTCATGGTGTTGCTTTTGAAAATGCAGAACTTTATGTTGCAAGTTGGGATTTAAGTAGTCTAATCAACCAAACAGTTAAACAAATGGTAGATAGTGGTGTTCAAGTAATTAACAATAGCTGGGGATATGATAGTTCTCAAGGAGATGCAACAAACCCCCTTCCTCTAACTTCAATTGATACAGATTCTCTAGTTGCCTACGCATATGCAGCCAAAAACGATGTTGTATGGGTTCAAGCCACCGGAAATGAGGGATTATCCCAACCAAGTATCCATATCGGTATGAATGAACTTGACTTAAGAGCTTACGGCTACGATAAAAACAAAGAAACAGATATAGACCCCGAAACAGGTAAAGCTATTGAAGTTCCTTTACTTGCTGTTGCTATGCTTGATGGATCAAAAACATCAACTGATGCACCATATGGAAAAATACATGACAATTCAAATAGATGTGGTGTTGCATCGGCTTATTGTATTTCAACCGAAGGAACAAATGTATCATCAACTGCAGCCACAACAAATGGCTCCGTTACCATGACAGGTACATCCATGGCAACCCCAGTTGTAACCGGTAGCATTGCCCTTCTAAAAGGCTATTACCCATGGTTAAAAGCAACTAATATCTCATACTTATTATTAGAAACAGCTTATGATAAAGGTGTATACAGCAACCAAAACATATACGGGCAAGGTGTTCTTGATTTAAATGCAGCCATTACCACTCCACTTGGTGGGTTAAGACTTCCAGAAAAAGCTAATTTATCTAGCCTAAAATTAGCCTCAAAATCAAAACTTGCATTATCATCACCTTTGCAAGCTCAATTCTTAAAATCAATGCCCCAAACAATCACAGCATTTGATATATTAAATAGACCATTTGATTACTCAACTAAAAACCTTATCCAAACAACTCATGCTTCCCAAGCATCTCTTAAAAATGCAGTATCAAAACTAGCTTTAGGAAATTCCAAGAAAACCATTAAAAATGAACAATCAGGTTATTCATTTAGCTCTAGTTACTCAATGGATAATTCTGGAAATGCTCATTTAAGCGAAGTAGAAGTAACAACATCAAGCGATACATCTTCAACTCGTTTTTATTATCAAGAAAATTCCAAATATGATGGAATAGATAATCTCTTACAATCATCAAACAATCCATATCTAGCAATGAATGAAGCATACGGTGCAGAAAACACCATAAACTTAAGCGATTCATCAAAATTAAAATTATCACTTCAAACTGGTGAAAATGGACTTTATGAGCGTGATAGCGAGCAAGATAATCATAGTTTCAACGAAAGAGCATACTCAATGAATGCTCAATATAGCTTTAACACCACAGATTATCTAACAATGTCTTTAATGGGTGGTTTATTATTTGAAGAAGACGCCCTTCTTGGCCTAAATGGTTTGGGCTCTCTTAACATTCAAGATACATCAACATATTATATGGGGCTACACGCATCTTTAAGATTAACCTCCAACCTCTCTTTAGTTGCCGCATATTATCGTGGTTTCACCTCCGGTTCACAAAGCGCATTACTTTCAATTTCTGACTTACAATCCGAAAGCTTTATGCTTGCCTCAGAATACAACCTAAACAAAACCGATAAAATTGGTTTAAGCTTATCTTCACCACTTTCTATTGTAAAAGGTAACGCTTCAATAATGTATGCAACTGGTCGCGATAACTACTCTGATAATGCATATTTACAACAACTAAAAACATCTCTTAAATCTCCAGCCAAAGAATATGATTTGAACTTATATTATTCAAATCAATCAAACCAAGATTTAAGTTATCAAGGAAAAATATCAACCCGCTTTAATGCCGATGGCAACAAAGGTCTAACCGACTACATGGGTATTATGGGTGTTCAATATAATTTCTAAAATAAAAGGCACCAAGATAAACTTGGTGCCTTTTAGTTTAATGTTAAAGAATCTTATAACACATACCTTTCTGAGCTTTCTCCTCAGAAAAACGCATAATGTTATACGTTCTTTTAAGATCCGCCAACTCCTTTTCTTCAAACTTCAGTTGCTCATCTTCAGAGATAAGCATGCCGTTGTGCCATGGAATAAAGTAAGTACCCTCATTTGTTCTTACCTTCCAGGCAATAGCCTTAAAGTGTTGAAACGCTAGCTGCCCAACAGACATTTCCACAAAAGAAAATACCTCTTTGAGCTTTTTTTGTACCAACTCCTGAAACAAAAATACCGGAGTTCTGTGCTCAAGCAACCTCTCAGTCTTCCACAACTGCAGCCATTTTCTGCCTTTTCTAGCATATACAGCCGTTGCAGTACAAGGTACGATCCTCAAAAGATGAGTTCCACAAATGTAATCCTGCGCAGCCAAAGCTGCTCGCATACCTTCTGCTGCTTTTTCCGGTATATAAGAAAATCCGCTTGATCTGTACACAGAAGCTATACGTTTTTCACTTTTTAGCGTCCGTAACTCATCCAACGCATCCTCTTCAAATGTGGGAAGTTGTTCCTTTACTCGTCTTTTAGATGTTGATACAGGTGATGCATCAATACTTAAAAATCCCTGCGAATTAAGCATCGGGAAATACTGATTCTTTTTAACCATACTTATTTCATTTATTCATAATTTTTCATAACAATATCTCGCGAATTGTAATGTATCACTTTTTTGTCCATATGTCAATACAAAATTTTATCAATATTAAATTTATTATTTACCTTAAAAAATTACCCATTTTTAATAAAGTCATATTATAATTTATACATATAAATTACAAAAGGGGAATACAATGCTTACATCTAAAAACAATGTTACCACAATTCGCCAAAACATTATGGAAAGAGTAGCAAAATCATTTGAAGAAACCAATTTAGAAGATATTAATTCCGTTTTTAACCAACTATGCGAAGAATTCAATTATTATAAAAATAAAAAAATCCAAAAAGCTTCCATAAAAGGACAAATTTTAGCCTCTCTTGGATTTCTATATCAACACATTGATGCAAGCAAAAATTTAAACTACTTTACTCACCTAGCCCTTACTCGCCAAACCCCAACTCGTGCTGGCTTATCCGTAATCAAAGACGCTTGCAATGCTTGTCGCTCCAAAACTTTTGAAGTAACTAATCATTGTCAAGCCTGCACTGCTCGTCCTTGCAAACTAAATTGCCCCAAAAACGCAATAACCGTTACAAAAAAAGCTTTCATTGACCAAGATTTATGTATCCAATGTGGTATTTGCGCAACCAACTGCCCATATAATGCCATTCATAAATCTGTTGTTCCTTGCGAAGATTCTTGTCCTGTAAATGCAATCACCAAAGATAAAAATGGCTATGAAGAAATTGACATAGAAAAATGTATTTCCTGTGGTAAATGTTTCCATTCTTGCCCATTTGGAGCTATTGTCTATAACTCACAAATGATAGACGTTCTAGTTCATCTCAAAAACCCAAATCAAAAAGTAGTAGCCATGGTTGCTCCTGCTGTTTTAGGTCAATTTGGAAACGATTTATCAAAAGCAATAGCAGGACTTAAAGCTCTAGGTTTTGACGATGTAATTGATGTTGCTTATGGTGCAGACTTTACATCAAAATACGAAGCCGAAGAATTTGTTGAAAGAATTAAAGATGGCGCTCCATTTATGACAACATCTTGCTGTCCTGCATATGTAAAAGCAGCCAAAGTTCACATCCCAGAAATAGAAAAATTTATTTCTCACACCGGCTCACCAATGTATTACGCAGCCCTAGTTGCCAAAGAACGCCATAAAGATGCAAAAATAGTATTTGTTGGCCCTTGCCTTGCCAAACGCATTGAAATAGAAAACAATCCTAACATAGATTATGCATTAGTCTTTGCAGACATCCAAGCTATGTTTAAAGCCAAAAACATTGATATAAATTCTCTTGAAGGCTCATCATACTTTGATGAAGCATCTCTTCAATCCAGACGTTATGCAATCTCTGGAGGTGTTGCCAGTGCCGTAGAAAACCTAGTTAGCACCAAAGGCGATGTTGCATATATACCATACGCCATAAACGGCCTAACTATAGAAAGCATTAAAGCGCTCAAACGCTTTGCCTTCAAAGGTTTAGACAATGGCGCTAATATGTTAGAAGTAATGAGTTGCGAAGGTGGTTGTATTGGTGGCCCCGGATGTATCACCCAAGCTAAAAAAGCCTCTATCATTCTTGAAAAATATGCCTCAACCGGCAAAAACCAAAAAGAATTAGAAGTAAAATAACCCTATCAAGTTATTTTTTTAATATCTACAAGCTATTAGTTCCTCAATAAAACCAAATGAAGAACTAATAACAATCACATATTCATGCTCAAATACTATTTAATTATTCATAGCTACAACAATAATATGCTAGACCAATTCCCCAGCCTCCTTTCTTTACAGAATCAGGGCAATCTAACTCAAAACAAAATAAATTTTCACTTGGACAATCACCTCTACTACTTACCTCCCAACAATCACTAACAGGTCTATCAGGCTCAGGTTCAGGTTCTGGCTCAGGCTCCGGAGTAGGAGTTGGAGTTGGTGTTGGTGTTGGTTCTGGCTCTGGTTCCGGAGTTGGAGTTGGTGTTGGCTCTGGGTTAGATGGTTGAGATGGCGCACTTGGAGTTCCACCACTATTACCACCAGAACTTCCTCCACCATTTCCACTAGAGTTTCCACCTCCACCTACAATACTTCCA
>CAJGCO010000018.1 GCA_904501925.1 uncultured Alphaproteobacteria bacterium
TGATTAAATGTTTCCAAGTTATCCGTATATAATATGTCGCAAGAACTAACCTCATTTTCTTTGTTTTTAACAATAGTGTTAATAGCTATGCTATCATATTGTATGAGCTGATTGCCAACTGGAAGTATATAAAACTCCTTTATGCTAACAGCGGCTTTACCGATGCAATAATCTAGTAACATATTAAATTTTAGCTTTTTCTTCTTTGAAATTTTAACAAGATTGGAAACATCCAATGTCTTGAAGAATGTTACCATCGGATTTGGGGCTTTCATCCAAAGTTCAAAAGCTTTCGCTCGGCTTGTTTCCTTATAATTAACTTCTCTTTTCATTGTTTTCACCTTAAAGCTTGGTTTTTAATATTGATAACAACAAATTCTGATTGTGTTCCAGTTTTGAATTTAAGGGCCCAGTTAGAAATTCCCGAGGTGACAACAAAATTTGTATTTTTTCGTTTTTCAAGACCATAAATAGCATCATTCGCTTTAATCCACTTACCTATTTGATTAAAAGGATATAATTGTCCTCCATGTGTATGACCACTTAAAACTAAATCAACCTCTGCTTCTGATTGTTCATCATATTCTGTCGGCTGATGGTCTAAAACAATCATATATTTGTTTTTATCCAAATCTTTAACCAGCTCTTCCATAGATTGTCGCAAAAGCCTTTGTTTTCTATAACTTGACGCATCTCTTCTACCAATTAAATAAAAATCGTTATTAATTGAAACAGTTTCATCAAGCAAAACTTTAATATTGTTTTTAGTTAGCTCGTTAATCAACTCATCTGCTCCATATCCACGATGATGAAATCCATGATATCCTTTATCATGGTTGCCAAAAACATAATAAACGCCATATTTTGTTTTTAATTGTCCTAAAGCTTCTGTGGCAGCAATCATATCTTCTTTAGTTGTATCATCATCTACATAATCTCCGACGACCACAACAATATCAGGATTTTGTGCTTGAATTTTTTCTAAATGCTTCTTAAATCCTTCAGCGTTAAAAGTTGTTCCGACATGAGAATCAGCAAACATTGCTATTTTCAAGTCCGATATATCTTTGTTAGTTGTTATATTATAAGTAGTTTGTTTTACATTATGTTCTAAATACCAACCAAGACTTAATGCGATTACACTAAGTATTAAGGCAATCCAACCTGCATAATAGTGTTCAAATGTTAGATTTGTAAATTTTCCGATTATCCAAAAAGCTGTATCACATAAAAGCCAAATCATTGCGATATATATTACACAAACGAGAGCATTTATAAAATCAAAGCAAAGAACCAATATGCCCAAAACACCAAGTGTTATCAGTAAACCTAAGGAAAATTGTTTGAATCTACCCCATTCAGCAAAATTACCTATGTTTATTAGATTAGGGACTCTTGCTCCCAAATAAAACAATGCCGTCATTACAACAACAATAACAGTACGCATAATGATTGTCCACATTACAACATCCTCTATAAGTTTTATTTAATTAGTTTGATTTTCGGGCAAACCCCCTAAAAAAGTCAATATGTTTTTATAAAAGCTCATAATTTTTTTGAAATGAGCATAAACAGAACTTTTTTCTTTGTTTTTTCGTTATATAGCTTGTAAGATGATGATATTAGGAGATGTTTGATGCGGTATGTAATTGCTTTGTTTTGTATGCTTTTTGCCGGCTCGGCTTGGGCTGATATGCGTTGTTCTACCAGTTCTTTGGGGATTACAACTTGTAAGGATAGTGACGGATGGGTTATCAAATCTCGCACAAACTCACTCGGAACAACGACTTATACCGATAATAAAGGAAAAACAATCAAAGCCAGAACTAATTCTTTAGGTGCAACAACCTATACAGGTCACGATGGTTTAATCGGCACAGCACGGACAAATTCGCTTGGGACGACTACTTATAAGGATAATAAAGGAAACACCATAAAAGCTCGTACAAATTCACTAGGTGTTACAACTTACACCGACCAAAATGGAAAGAAAACTAAATGCCGCACAAATTCATTAGGTGTCACAAGGTGTGATTAAATATAGGAAGTTTTATGAAAAGCAATTGGTAGTTAAAAATTGTATAAACTAGCTGTAAGATAAAAAAATAAAGGTTAGCAAAGAATTTTGCTAACCTTGTTCAAATTGGCTGCGCGTGGTGTACAGTAATCGAACTTTTACAACAACATCGCAAAGAAGTTATTTCTATTAAAGATCAACTCCGCTTCATGAAAGAAAGATTCATAGTATAATTTTTGTATGTAAAACCCTTTCTTAATATGTATATATTTGATAGTGTTATTGGAGGCATAAAAAAGAGATATAGCCCAAAGCTATATCTCTTTCTTAGTTGTAGTTTTTAATAAGACATCTGCATAGCAAAAATAGCCTTGATATCTTTCATTTCATCTGAAGTCACGTTAAATAACTTCATTCTTTCCTCAAGAGTACCGCAATTACGATTTTTGAGTATCTTAGCAAAAGGAGGAACATTCTTTACAATATGTTCTCCCATGGCTGTAAAAGCACCAGGAGCAATACACATCCACTCACGAACAAATGTTCCGCTGCTCAATTCGCATCCTTTACCAACATGAACAAAACCGTTCAAATTACACTTAGAGCAGATTATAGTATCATAGTCCTTGTCAACTGAATTGGGAATATCTCCCAAACCAACGTGGCAATTATGGTGAATTACCACACCGTTTAAGATAAAACACCTATTGCCAATCACCGTTGCATCTTCTGGGTAATTACCTTCAGTGATGTAAGGCAAAAGCTCATTCTTCTGCACAGAGCCGAAATTGTTACCACAGTCGATAGTGCAACAACTGCAGATATGGTTGTTATCACCTATAATGACTTTACCTACATAATTATGATACCCAATGTGTTCCGAAGGAAGACCAATACAACAATTATCTGAAATAAGATTATTACATCCGATAACAGTATTGCCATAAATAGAAACCCTCGCACCGATATAAGTTCCATCACCAATAATAACATCTCCTGAGAAGCGACAATAATCACCGATATAGCAATTTTTGCCGATTTTAACGCCATCATCTATGATCACAAATCGCCCGATAGTACTCCCCTCACCAATTTCAGCTAGGGGTGAGATAATTGATAATTTTTCCATAATAAACAATTTTCGCGCCTTTTCGCGATTTATTAATAATTAAACTAACAGAAAAAATATAGCTTATTTAAAAGGTTTTGTCAATAAAATAAGTATCGCTAGAGTGTTCATTCTTTTGCTGCTTGATCTTGAAGTATTGAGCATTCAACTCAATGATTTTACCGCTTCACCACAAGCAAAAATGCGCTTGCGGCTTACGATGCAATTCCGAATCACTTGGTTCTTCAGCTTAGGTGAAGTATCCATAAAAAAATCCCCCATAAAGAGGGTGGTTTTGTTGGCTGCGCGTGGTGTACAGTCATCGAACTTTTACAGCAACATCGCAAAGAAGTTATTTCTATTAAAGATCAACTCCGCTTCATGAAAGAAAGATTAGCAACTTAATTATTTTGTGCAAAGAATTAAGGTCTATGAACATCTTGAAAGGCACGGACTAAAATTAAAGTTGAAACAAATATTAAATATGGTACTATACCTAGAAATTATTTGATATATTTTGCAAGGGAAATAGTTATGAAAAGAAATTTTTATTTTTTTAGACATGGACAACGAAATGGTATTGATGTTGAATCTACCTTAAATTATACGGGAATTTCTCAAGCTAAAAAATTAGCAGAATTTTTGATTGATAAAAATATCGAGGTAGTTTATTCAAGTCCACTTAAACGAGCTATCGACACTGCAAAAATGGCTATCAATAATACCAATATTGAAATCATTCCTGATGAGAGGTTAATTGAAACGGCTTTTGGTTTTTGGTATTCTGATAATGATGAAAAACAACAAAGGATTACAGAAAATTTTAATCGTGTAAAATCATGCCTGGATGATATTCTAGTAAATGATACTCACACAAACATTGCTATCGCTTCTCATGGAGGAGTGACACGTGCATTGTGTTGGGCGTGCGGATATAAAATTGGAGAAATTAAACACTGTGAATGCTTTCATCTTGCATTAGACAACGGCAAATGGAACTTTATTGAACGTTTTGATACGAAAATTGAGGGACCGAACGAATATCTGGTAACTCAAGATATGTCTCAAGTTTGTGACTAAAATTATTGACAAATAAAGAAAAACAAAGGCTTGCGACCTAAAATCACAAGCCTGTTCAAATTGGCTGCTTGACCTGGATTCGAACCAAGATTAACGGAGTCAGAGTCCGCTGTCCTACCATTAGACGATCAAGCAATAAATATGGCTGATTAATATTCTTGTTTATCTAAAGTGTCAATATTTTTTCTAACAAATAATATAAAAATAATTGCAAAATCAAAAAATGCCCTCTATCTTAATAGATAAGTCAATATCATTATGAGAGGTTAATATGTCAACAAGCGTTAGCTCTTCTATGTTTAAGAAACTTAAAAGTTTTTTGCTTCGTACCAAAGATGGAGAATTAACTCCAATTGAGGCTGAAAAAATTCAAAAAGCATCATATGCACTAAACCATACAGAAGTAAAAAAACGTTTTTCACCAGTATATTTAAGTTTTTTATCAGGTCTTGATAATGAGGATAAACAAATATTTGAAGCTACACTATACTATTTGAAAAGAATAGCTATAAATAAGCCTAAATATAAAGATGAAATTGTTAAAGTATTAAATGAGAAAATTAAAGATACTAATATTTCTCCAGAATTTAGATCTAGTATCAAAAATTTAGTTTCAGAAATTTTATAAAATACAATTAAAAATAGATATTAATTCTTGACTCTAAAATAAATAGTAATTATAAGTAATAGCCGTTAGGTGTTAATCTAACGGAGAAGTGAAATATTTTTATAATAAGGAGATACTATGACAACAGGTACTGTTAAATGGTTTAATTCCCGCAAAGGATATGGTTTTATTCAACCAGAAAGTGGCGGTAAAGATGTTTTTGTTCATATTACAAAGCTAGAAGAAATAGGTTTGAGAAAACTATATGAAGGACAGCGCATTAGTTATGAGATATATGATGATCGAGGAAGAACGGCTGCTGGATCTCTAGAAATTCTTTAACATATTATTTGGACTATAGGACTATCTAATCGCCGCTTCCTCTATGGGTGCGGCTTTTTTGTATAAATTACATAATATCTATTCTTTTTGTATTTACATTGTATAAAAAATTTGTTAAGTAATGCGTATCTTAAATTTAATAATGTTTTTTTACTTAACTATATGTAGGGATAACTATGTTTAAAAAATTAAAAGCAAAATTTTTAGGTTTAAATATTGTTGTAAATTATAGAAAAATATTACCATATGTAAAACCATACTGGGGAAGAGCTTTAATTGCCGTATTAATAACAATTCCAATCGGTTCAATGGATGCTGTAATCGCATGGGCTCTTAAGCCATATATGGATGTTGTAATGGTTGAAAAAAATACAGGAGGAGCATCAACATTTCTTATTCCTATTTTAATCATTGTATTTAGTTCTATTCAAAGTCTTTTAACCTATACTGCAACCTATTTAAATACATGGGTTGGTCAAAAGGTCGCTATGGATGTAAAGAAAACATTGTTTGGAAAATTAATGCGTTATAATGCATCATTTTTTGATAAAAATACATCAGGTGATATTATATTTCGTTTTAATAATGATGTTGATTCAGCTTGTAGTGGTTTGTTAAATAATATGAAATTATTTACAACACGCTTATTTTCTTCAATATCATTAATTTGTGTGTTGTTTTATAATTCATGGCAGTTAGCAATTGTTGCAACATTGATTCTCTTAGGTGCTTTATTCCCCTTAACAAGAGTCCGTAAAAAAATTAAAGGGTTAATGGATAAATCCGTATTTTCAGGTTCTGCTGTTATGACACATTTTAATGAAACATATAGTGGTAATCGTATTATTTCGTCATATAATCTATATGAATATCAAAATAAACGTTTTTGCGATACACTTGATAGCGTATTTAGCATTGGTATGAAAATGGTTCAAAGAACAGGAATGCTTTCTCCTCTTATGCACTTCATCGTGTCATTTGGTATTGCAGCAGTAATCTGGTTAGGGTCATACTTAATTGTAACAGCGCAAATAACTTCTGGTAGTTTTGTATCATTTATTGCTGCGCTCATTATGTTATATAATCCAATAAAAAGTATTGGAAATAATTTTAATAGTGTGCAAATGGCATTGATGGCAATGGAGCGTGTGTTTACAAATCTAGAAAAAGTTCCAGAAATTATGAATTGCAAAAATCCTAAAATATTATCTAAGCCAACAAATAGTATTGAATATAAAGATGTAAAATTTTCATATGTTAAAGATAAGGAAGTTTTGAAAGATGTAAACTTGAAAATAAACATAGGACAAACAATAGCCTTTGTTGGTAATTCAGGTGGTGGAAAGTCTACTCTAGTAAACTTGCTTCCTCGTTTTTATGATGTTACAGGTGGTAAAATAGAGATTGATGGAACAGATATTAAAGAATTTGATATAGATTCTCTTCGCAGTAATATTGCTATCGTTTTTCAAGACAACTTTTTGTTTGGTGGAACAATCCGAGACAATATTCTTTTGGGTAAAGAGAATGCTACTGAAGAAGAAATTAATAAGGCTGTTAAGCATGCTTGTTTAGATGAATTTATATCTGGTTTAGAAAAAGGTTTGGATACTCAAATTGGAGAACGAGGTGTTATGTTATCTGGAGGGCAGAAACAACGTATTGCAATAGCTCGTGCTTTCATTAAAAATGCTCCAATAGTTATTTTAGATGAAGCTACTTCTGCTCTAGATAATAAATCAGAGGCAATCGTTCAACAAGCAATAGATAATCTTATGGCTGATAGAACTGTATTTATCATTGCTCACCGTTTATCAACAGTTAGAAATGCAGATAAAATTGTTGTTGTAAACTATGGTAAGATTGTTGAAACAGGTTCTCATGATGAGTTGATAAATAAAGAAAATGGAGTGTATGCATCTTTATATCATACACAACTTCACTAAGGGAGGATTAAATGCCATATTTAACAGTTTATACAAATGTAGATTTTAATAATTCTAAAGAATTGGTGGAAGATAGTGCAAAGTTGGTTTCTATTGTGCTTGGTAAGCCAATTAATTATATTGTAACAAACTTTATTTATAATCCAAATATGTCTTTTGCTGGAAGTTGTGAAGTAAAAGGTGCGCTTGTAGATGTATTATCTATAGGATTTGGTAATAAGGATAAGTTTGTTGCAGATTTAACAGATTTTCTATCTCAAAGATTGGGTATATTGGATACTTCTAATATTAATATATCACTAAATGATGCCCCAGCATCAAAAGTTGCAAGTAGAGGTGTAACATTTGGATAGTTTTATGTATAAATAAAATAAATAAAAGCCACCGGAAAGGTGGCTTTTTATTATTCTGCATATGGATTATCTGATTTTCTAACTGAAATTCTGATAGGTATACCATGAAGCTTAAATGTATCACGTAGTTGATTAGTGAGATATCTTAAATAAGAATCAGGTAATCCTTCAGGATTGCTTGAAAACATATAAAATGAAGGTGGGCGAGTTTTAGCTTGGGTAATATATTTAAGTTTGATTCTTCTCTTGTTTTTGCCAAGAGGGGCAGGGTTTTGATCTTGAACATCTCTAAACCATTTGTTAAGAGGTGCTGTAGGGATTCTAACATTCCATCTTTCATATACTTTAATAACAGCACTAAGTAATTTATCCAAACCTTTTTTCTTTAATGCTGAAATTATAACAGTAGGCACTCCTTCTGCTTGAGTAAGAGATGTCGCAAGTTTATCATTTAATCTATCAAGAGCTTCTTTTTTATCAGCAATATCCCATTTGTTAACAGCTATAACAAGAGCTCTGCCTTCGTCTAGAACTTTTCGTGCAATTGTAAGGTCTTGTTTATCAAGAATTGCATCAGCATCTAATACTAATATCACAACTTGAGCCATGTTTGTTGCGTATAAAGTACTTTCAACAGACATCTTTTCAATTGCTCCAGTTACTTTTGCTTGTTTACGAAGACCTGCAGTATCAACTAAATTTATTTTCCAACCTTTCCAGTTCCATTGAGATGTAATAGCGTCCCTTGTTAATCCGGCTTCTGGTCCAGTTAGCATTCGTTCATCATTAAGTAAAGCATTAACTAGTGTGGATTTTCCTACATTTGGTCTTCCAACTATTGCAATTTGAATTGGTTTCTTTTTTAGAGCTTCAATATCTTCTTCACTATTTTCAACATCATCTTCTTCATCTGTTTTAGATATTATTGTTTCTTCAATTTCTTTTAAGCTCATGTAAAGCTCATCAAAACCGATGCTGTGTTCACCAGAAAAAATTAAAGGTTCACCTAATCCTAGTTTATATGCTTCAAAAATCCCTTGTTCTTGAGCTTTTCCTTCGCATTTGTTTGCTAATAAAATAACTCGTTTCTCACTTTTTCTAACTAAGTCTGCAAAGTGTTCGTCATAGGCTTGAATGCCTGCTCTAGCATCAAATAAAAATAAAACCACATCAGATTCATCAATGGCTCTTTTAGTTTGAAGCCACATACGGTTTTCCATTTTTCCTTCTGTAGATTCTTCATATCCTGCAGTATCGATAATAGTTAATTCCAAATCTTTTAATTTGGCTTTAACTTCTTTTCTATCACGTGTAACACCAGGAAGATCATGAACTAGAGCTAGCTTTTTTCCTGCTAATCTATTAAATAATGTAGATTTTCCTACATTTGGTCTTCCAACTATTGCAACTTTTAGATCCATTATTAATCCTTAAAAAATAAATAAAACAAACACTAGCTAATTCCTATAACATATAGCTTATTATTTTTCAAGTCATAAAATTTATGTAATTGGTGGACCATAGAGGTAACGCTCCTCTGCTACATCCATGTCAAGGATGCGTTCTACTTTTAAACTAATGGTCCTATTATTTATTGAAATACCATTACATCGGCATTATCAGATGCCACAATAACTTTATCATTGGCAACAATTAATCCGTTGCTTATATCCATATCTAAATCTATTTTAGCAGTTAAAATACCTTTTTGTGCATTGATTTTAAATGTTTTGCCGTTAGAGAAAGTAAGTAAAATATCGCCATTAATCATAATAGGTTGGGAGGCATATACTTCACCATTTAGCTTTTCATCGTCATATAAGTGATTTTTTATATCAATACTCCAAGCTATTGAGCCTGCATTCTTTTCAATGGCATACAAAATATTTTTATTAGAAATTACAAATAAGTAATCTCCTGCTAAAAGCATATTTTGCATTGAGCCAATTTCTTTTTTCCAAAGTTTGTCTCCAGTGCGCATATCAAGAGCTACTAACGTATCACTATTACTAATTGCGTAAATTGTGCCGTTTTCAATAATAGGATAAGCTCCAATTGTGTTTATATTAGTTGTAGAGTTTACATCACTATTTGATGTTAGCATTTCAGACCAAAGAGGAGTTCCTACATTTGCATTTATTACGACAATTTCACCATTTGAAAATCCTGCAACTACAACATTTTCTTCCTCATCAAAGGCAGGTGATGCTCCTCCAACAATAACAGTGTCTTCGCTAGCTACACCAAATTTCCATATTTCTTCACCGTTTTGCTTATCTAAGGAATGCAATTTGTTATCAATTGTTTGAACAAGTAACATATTGTTAGCAATTGTTGGAGGAATTCTGATTGGTGCATCTAAAATTTTTCTCCATTTTGGCTTTCCAGATATGCGTTCAATTGCAAATACTCCACCAAAACCTGTTGTGGCATATAACGTATCTTCATTAACAGCTAATCCTGATGCTTTACTCTTAGTATCTTTTAGACCTGAAATGTTGGTGCTTAACATGTTTTCCCATAATTTTTCACCAGATGTTAAATCATAAGCACTAACAAGTCCTTTAGCATCCATAACAAAAATTGTATTGTCATATGTAACTGGTTGAGATATTGTTATGTCTCTTCTGTTTATACCACTACCAAAACTCTTACTCCATTTTTTTTCTAATCTTGTATTAGCTTTAAGGTTGCCGATGATGTGTTTAGTATTTCTTCCATTTTGTGCCCAATCTCTATTAATAATAGGTTGGGGAATTGATGTTATAGAGTTATTGTTTGTTACATCTTCATATGAAGTATTATCTAATATAGATAATCTTTCACCTTGAGGTAATTTTTTATCCTGAGCACACCCCATAAGCGAAAAAACAACTAAACATACGCAAAGTCCGTTTCTAAAACAGTGCATATTATACCCCCTTAAAAATATTTATAAAAAAAACTAATTACTTTCAGTTAAAGATGCCAAAACATCTTTTATTCTGGATTTGGCTTCTTCTGAAATGGTATTGTTAGTTAATAAATCTTGATATAAAGATTTTGCTTTTTCTATCTTTTTGTTGTAAATGGCAGACATTGCTAACAACTCTTTAGCCATAGGAGACCAAGCGCCATTCTTTGTTATAATAGATGATAATAATGCATCCATTTCTTCAAAAGAAATCATTTCAGATTTATAAGTTGCCAATTTTATTATAGCAATTTCTCTAACTTTCTCGTCAACACTCTCATCTAAATGGATTTTTTCTAAAACATCCAAACCTTTCTCTGTTTGGTTGTTTTCAATCAATATATTTGCGATTCTAAGTTGTGCAATATCCTTAAAAATTCCTTTTTCTGTATTAACAATATTTTCAAGTTCAATAATATTGTTTTCATACTTATCGCTAGGAGCTATAGCTTGGATGTATTGAGTGGTTTTTTTCTCAGCATTTGATACTTGCCATTCTTTAATTTTATCATAGCCAACAACTATAGAAATCATAACAATAAGAGCAGCTAACATTAAGCCACCGTATTGATTAATGAGTTGCTTAAATTTCTCGTTTCTTAAGTCTTCATCTATTTCATCAAAAAGACCCTTATCTTCATCAAGGTTGAAATATTGGTGGCGAGTATCTTTTGTATTATTATCAATTTTGCGATTAATGTTTTTAGCCATAACAAAACCCTTCAGTTAAAATTTATCCTAATGAAATCATATGTAATATATAAATATCTAGCAACTAAAATATGATTTAATACCAAGAAAAAACTATTCTATTATTTTTCTTATTAAAAAATCTCTAATCCAAATAAGGCTGTCAACATTTAGTTTGTTCTTAAACATAATAACACCTCTTTTGTGTATTATTGCGATGCTATATTTATCTAAGTTTGGATTATATGTTAATTCTATATTTTCAATTTCATCAAGTCTTGCACTATAGGTGGATGTTATTGTTCCAAATAGTGTATCTTTTACAGATAATTCTGTTTTTTCGATATCTATAACGCTTTTACTAAATAACTTGGCTGTAAATATTGATAATATAAATAGTATGGCGATTCCCAAAATCCAATATTTCACAGGTATAGAGTTACCAATCAACGTTAGGTATGTTGCGCCAATAATAAGTAAAAACATTACAGATAAAGCAATAAAAATAAATGTAGAGCTAAATATGTCCCAATGCGCAAAAATTTGTGATATTCGGATGTTGTTGTTTGTGTTGTTTATAGCAATGTTGTTAGGATTTGGCATTTCTCCACTAGCAATAAGTGGAAGTTTGCCGATTGAACTCAATTCTTTTAATGTTTTATTTATATCCTTAAAATCTCTTTGAACTAAACCTCTGTCTCCAATGCTTAGAGCAGGGAGTTTAAATAGTTTTGCATAATTCTCCCATATTATTCTAATGTTCTTATTTTTTGTAGAAATATATAATGGAATAATCTTGCTGTGATCTTTGTGGTATAAGTCTATGATATATTTATTTTTGCCAATTAAACCAACTTGCTTGTAGAGTACTCTAAATCTAATGCCAATGTAATTGCTAAGAGGTTCTACAACAGAGTGTTTCATTCCAAGTACAGGTCTATAGGTTATTTTAAAATTTTTACCATCAAAGTAAAATTTTTTATATCTAATAAGAGAATGAAGTCCATGAGCAATAATAAATAGTGCAATTAAAATTACTATAATAGCAAAAAATTCAAGACTAACAAAAGATTGTGTTTCATCTCCATGATTTTTTATGAAGCTTAATAATTCAAATATACCTAAGCAAAGTAAACCAAATCCACAAAGTAACGAACAAATAGCCAGCTTGCTAGAAGTTCTATCTGTGTGAGATGTAGGTAGCTTAGAAAAATCAAAAGCAAATTTAGAACTAAAATGATCGGGAATATGAACTAACATCAAAATCTCCATATAAATACTCTAAAACAATTTTATTATATACCATTAAATTAAATATTCATCATTTTTTTTAAAAAATGTAAAAATATTTAAAACGGCACTTGTTTTTAAGATATTTATTTGCTACAAGTAACAAAAAAAGGAATGATAAATGATTAATAATCAGTGTGAGTTATGTGGGGGATGTCCACTTAGAAAGTTGTCTTTAGAAGAGTATAAAGCTCTTAAGGTCAGTGATTTTAAAAAAACAATATCTCAAATAAAATGTGGAAACCCTGTATTTGATGAGCCAATATTTATAAACGATGGTTTAAGGCGTCGTGCTGAGCTAGATTTTGTTTATGAAAAAAAACAGTTAAAAATAGGATTTTATCAAAATAAGACTCACAATATAATAGATATAAATAATTGTCCAATGTTGCATCAGTCTTTAAGAGAATTACTTCCTGATTTGCGTAAATTTTTATCAGATATATGTTCGATTGTTATTACAACCAAAAATAAGAAAAAAATAATTTCATCAACAATAACAAAGGGTTCTATACGCATACTTAAGGCAGATAATGGAATAGATATAATGTTGATTGTTTCAAATCAGGCAAGTGTAGAATATCGCATGTTGATATCAGAATTTGTAAATATGACCCCACAAATAATTCGATTCTCCTGGCAATATAACTCAGAGCTCCCAGAAACAATTGTTGAGAAAATATCGCCAATGTTATACATATCAAATTATAGTATAAATATTCCTCAAGGTGCTTTTTTGCAAGCATCAAAAGAAGCAGAAAACGCTATGATAAACAAAATGTTAGAATATGTAGGAGATGATGGTGGAAGAATAGTGGATTTGTTTTGTGGATTAGGAACATTTACATATCCTTTAACCAAAAATCCTAAAAATAATATTTTATCAGTAGATTCTTCATCTTTATCACTAGATGGATTGCGAAAAGCAATATCGCAAAATCAAATTCATAACGTTGAGGTTTTAAATAGGAATTTATTTAAATATCCACTAGACTATCAAGAGTTAAAAGGTTCTAAAATTTTAGTAATAGATCCACCTCGAGCATCAGCTCATGAACAGTGTCGAGAAATTGCAAAAATACCACACAAAGATTTACCTATAAAAATTGTATTTGTATCTTGTAATCCTCAAACTTTTGTATACGATGCAGATATATTAATAAGCTCAGGTTATGATTTAGCTAGAATAACATTGGTAGATCAATTTGTTTATTCAAACCATCAAGAGTTGATAGCTCTATTTACATTAAACCTTAATAAGGAGTGATAATATGATTGATACAAAACGACTAAAAGATATGTCAAATGCAATACGTTTTCTTTCTGTAGATGCTATAAATAAAGCAAATTCAGGTCATCCTGGAATGCCTTTAGGTATGGCTGATGTAGCAACAGTATTATTCTCTAAATATATAAAACTAAATCCCAAAGATCCAAAATGGTTTGATAGAGATAGATTTGTTTTGTCAGCTGGTCACGGATCAATGTTGATATATTCTCTTTTGTATTTAATGGGATATAAGGATATAACAATAGACGATATTAAAAATTTCCGTCAGTTTGGTTCACCAACAGCAGGGCATCCTGAATATGGTCATTTAGATGGAATTGATATTTCAACAGGGCCTTTAGGGCAAGGAATATCTTCAGCAGTTGGTATGGCTATAGCAGAGAGAATTTTAAACTCAAAATATGGTGATGATTTGTGTAATCACTATACATATGTAATAGCAGGCGATGGTTGTTTAATGGAAGGTATCTCAGAGGAATCAGCTTCTCTTGCAGGTCATTTAAAACTAAATAAATTGATAGTACTTTGGGATAATAACAATATAACTATAGATGGTAGCGTTGATAAGGTAAGCTCTGTAAATCAATTAAAACGATTTGAAGCTATGGGGTGGAATACTTTAGATATTAATGGTCATGATTATGAAGAGATTGATAGGGCTATAGAACAAGCTGAAAAATCGGATAAGCCCACATTGATTTCTTGTAAAACAATAATTGGTTATGGTGCTCCATCTAAATGTGGAACATCAAAATGTCATGGTTCACCTTTAGGAATAGATGAAACAAATGCAATGCGTGAAAAACTTGAATGGAATAATGCGCCTTTTGAAATACCATTAGATATATTAAATGATTGGCGCCAAACTCAAAATCGTAACTTGATTACATATAATACGTGGGTTAATACTGCTTCAAGTAATGATGAATTTAGAGATGTTGTTGCAAATAAATTACCAGAAAATTGGAATAAAGATTTAGAAAAATTAAAACAAACAGCTCTGTGTGAACAATTTAATATAGCAACTAGAAAAGCATCAGAAATGTGTTTGAAAGCTATTGTTCCCAATGTTCCAGAAATAATAGGAGGGTCTGCAGATCTTGCTGCTTCAAATTTAACATTTGTTGACGGGTTAAAAACAATAACTAAAGATGATTATAATGGTAACAATATAATGTATGGTATTCGTGAGCATGCAATGGGGGCTATAATGAATGGGCTTGCTCTTCATGGTGGAGCAATACCATTTGGTGGTACTTTTTTTGTATTTTCAGATTATATGCGTCCATCTATGCGTTTGGCAGCCTTAATGGGTTTAAGAGTTGTATATGTTTTAACTCACGATTCTATTGGTGTAGGTGAAGATGGTCCAACTCATCAACCAATTGAACATCTTGCGTCATATCGAGCTATGCCTAACATTTTAACTATGCGTCCTTGTGATGTTGTTGAAACAGCTGAATGCTGGCAGATATCATTAATAGAGGAAAGTCGTCCTAGTATTTTAGTTTTGTCACGTCAAAATCTTCCATTATTAAGAAAAGATGCAGTAGTTAATTTATCTCAAAAAGGTGCATATGTTATATCACCAGCAAAGTCAACAAGAGAGGCAACAATTATTGCAACAGGTTCAGAGGTTTCGTTAGCTGTAAATGCTCAAAAACTTTTATCAGAAAAAGGAATTGAAGTTGCGGTGGTTTCAATGCCATGTCAAGAATTATTTGAGGAGCAAAGTTTAGAGTATCAATTAGAAGTTCTTGGCAGTATGCCTGTGATTAGTATTGAGGCTGGTTCAACATTTGGCTGGAATAGGTATGCTCAAAAAACTATAGGTATTGATAGTTTTGGTGCGTCAGCTCCTGCTTCAAAATTATTTGAAAACTTTGGGTTGACACCAGAAAATGTTGCTCAAGAAATAGAAGATTTCATCAATCAAAAATAAAATAATTAAAGCCCCTACAAAAGGGGCTTTGAAATTATATTTATAATTATCTTTCTTCGTGTCGATATTTTTTATCTTTTATTTCTTTTTTGTAATCAAAGTTAAAATAATAATCATCAAACTCAGAGATATTACTTCTATATTTATTATCTCTCTTTATTTGGTTTAATGCACGTTTTCGTGTATAATTACTGACATACTTGCTACTCACACCTGTTGTTCCATTTGCCATAAAAGTTGTGTCAACATATATATTTCTACCATTATATCTAAATGAATTCCAAGCATGTCCATAATTTCTTTTTTCTTTAAGTGTTATTCGTTTTGTATGTGGATAAGCATAACCATGTACAATGGTTGCATTAATGCCAGCCTTTTTGCACATATCTTTAAACAATAAAGCAAAATCACCACAAATTCCAGCTCTTGATTTTAATAATTCATGAGAAGATTGCCCGTTGTAATTGTTAATTAATCTAGTTGTTGAACCATTATTATATAAATATTCATCATAACTAATGCGTGAGGCAATCCAAAATGCAATAGCCTTTGCTTTATCAAAATCAGTATCAAATGGTTTAATAAGGAATGCTACTAATGAATTTAAGTTATTTTCTGCATTTCTAGGTGTTTTATTCACATATCTTTCGATTTGTTGTGTGCTATAGTTTTTAGCATAAGAATAAGGTGTTAGTATAAATAAGTTAAAAAATATAAAGCAATAAAAAACAATTCTCATAATCTAAAGTCCTAAAAAATTATATCAAAATAATAAAATAACAAAATTAAATTTCTATTAACTACATAAAACAACGTTAAAACAATAGGTTGCACACTGGTATTATGATACCATAAAATAAATTATTGAAATTATATGAAATTTTTATCTTGACATTAGTTTTTTTATCAGTATATTGACTCCGAATTTAACATAAATTTTTTATTAGTGAGAATAGTAAAATGAATAGTACATATGCAACAAAGCCTTCTGATATTACTAGAAAGTGGTACGTTGTGGACGCAACAGACGTTGTATTAGGTCGTCTTGCTGCTCAAGTAGCAATTTTGTTACGCGGTAAGCACAAACCTTACTTCACACCAAATTTAGATTGTGGTGATTATGTTGTTGTTATCAATGCAGATAAAGTAAAATTAACAGGCAAAAAATTAACAGATAAGAAATACTTCAAACACACAGGTTGGATCGGTGGTATTAAAGAAACAACTGCTGGTAAAATCTTAGAAGGTCGTTTCCCAGAAAGAGTTATCGTAAAAGCTGTTGAACGCATGATTTCACGTAACCCAATGGGTCGTCAACAAATGACAAAGTTAAAAGTATATGCAGGTGAGAATCATCCTCACTCAGCACAAAATCCAGAAATTTTAGATATTGCTTCTAAAAACTCTAAAAATAAAAGGGGTGAAATGTAATGGCTAATAAGAAAATTGAATCTTTAACAGAAATTAAAGAAGCTGTTACAGCAACTTCTGCTGTTGCTGAAACAAAACGTAAGCCAGCTCGTGATAAACAAGGCCGTTCTTATGCAACAGGTAAAAGAAAGAATGCAGTTGCACGTGTATGGGTAATGCCTGGTAAAGGTAACATCACAATCAATGGTAAACCAATTGATACATATTTTGCACGTCCAGTGTTAAAAATGATCATCAATCAACCATTTGAAATCACAAATCGTGAAAACGAATTTGACGTAGTATGTACAGTTCAAGGTGGTGGTTTGTCTGGTCAAGCTGGTGCTATCAAACACGGTATTTCAAAAGCATTAAACGAATATGAACCAGAATTACGTACAGTATTAAAACAAGCTGGTTTCTTAACTCGTGATGATCGTGTAGTAGAACGTAAAAAATATGGTCGTGCGAAAGCTCGTCGTTCATATCAATTCTCTAAACGTTAGTCGTTTATTGGAAATCAAAAAGAGGGTGTATTTTGCACCCTCTTTTTTTTACTATTTTTAAGTTTTATAAAGATAGTTGATTAATGGGGGTATAAAAAAGAAAGGAAGTCTAATTAGACTTCCTTTCTTTCTTCAAGTTCACGCTCATGTAAGCACTCTCTTACAACGCGTTCATAATTTTTTTGTTCCTTCATAAGTTTGCATAATGCATATACAAATAATACAAGAACAACCAAGATTACAAATAAATTTGGATTTTCATTTGTAATCATTTTTTGAGGAACATTTCCAGCGAAGAATTTAACATCTCCATTGCCGTAAGAGACTGCAGTTACCAGCATCCCGTGGAACGGAATTGTTTCTTCATGTTCCGTAAAGCAGAATACCTCAGATACTGAATACTTTGTGTTTTCAATAACCACAAAGAACTCATTCTTGTTCTCTTCAAGATAGCCAATACCTAAGCGTTCTCCATTCCTCTCAATACAACTTGTCAAACAAAGACAAATTGTCATTAATAATAAACACAATCTTTTCATATTGATAATTCTTTCTACTAAACAATATACACTATTTTTGACATAAAAGCAAGGCTTTTTTAGTATACTATTTTATTGAAAATTTTATATAGAGAGAAAATAGATTAATACTTAAACATAGCAATTATTATTTTACATAACTAAAAGTTGAAGGTGGTGTTAACTATGTTTATGATATTCACGGATTTACACATATTATAATAAATTTATGGTAAAGATTAAGAGTAATATTTAATACAAATTAAAGAAAAGCACCTCTTTTATAGAGGTGCTTTTTTGTGACTACAATAAGATACCATTCATTGGTTTAATAGTAAAAAAGATACTATAGCGCACTTTAGCTTTTTCATTGTTGTTGTAATAATCCTCAGCCAAAGTTCTGTCATCAGGATTAAAGGCAACAATATGGTTGGGCCTGGAACCAATCATCGGTTCTGCAAAGTAACAACCATCAACAATAGGTGCACCTAGTTCTCTAAGGGCCTTGTTCAAAGCATTTCGTTTGTAAAAAATCTCTCGCCAGAAACTGTACGTCGGGATGTTGCTTTCATCCAAGTTGTTTCTATACACCTCATCTGCTGTTTCTGTAAGAGATAAAGCCAAATGAGAGTCCAATGATGGGAAAATAGCTATTGGATTATAGTTTCTTCCTCTGTCAAACGGCAGTCTAGAATACTTATCTCCAATTTTACAAAGTAAATCAAAAGGAAAATACTTTGAGGTTTGATCAGCAGCCCCTAATGCAATGTCGCTTAATGAAATATCGTACTCTTTCATTAACACTCTAATTTGCTCAATAATTTGTCTTTTCATATAACAAAATTTTAGTTAAAATAATACTTATCTAACTAAAAAATAGAACAAAAATAATTAAAGTCAACAGAAAATACTAATGTAGAAACAGTGTTTTAGTAAAAGTTTACTTCATTATATCGTTTATACCATTGTTGCATAACATCTATTGCTTCATCTTGACATTCTTTAATATGAATACCATAAACACCTTCTTTTAATAGTTGGTATAAAGCATCATCTCTAAACCCAATATCAGCAGCATCTTTTCTTGTTGCAGCAAAATAAATTTTTTCAATATTTGCCCATTTAGAAGTCATTAAACACATAGGGCAGGGTTCGCAGTTAGTATAAAGAACGCAACCGCTTAGATCCCAGGTGCCAAGCTTTTTACAAGCTTCTCTAATGGTATATACTTCACCATGAGAAGAAGGATCATTATTAGCTAATACGTGGTTTCTTCCCTTGGCTATAATTTTACCATCTTTGCAAATAACACTACCAAAAGGTCCCCCAATAGGATTTTCTAAATCATCATCTAAAGTTTCAGCTGAGACTTTAATAGCCTCTTTCATCATTTCAATATCTATATCATTATATTCTTTCATTATAACCTCTAAAACTTATATTATCATCACATATTATTTTATATTAAAATTTTAATCAATAAAAAAAAGCGTGCTAAAATGCACGCCAAATTCATACAACACCAATGTAGTCCTTAAACATACGCATATGCGCATAATAAGCCATTGTTTCTCTGCTAATGCCATACTTATCAAAATGATAGCGAAGAGTTTCTTTGTCATCAAGTTTAACAAGTTCAATTTGAGCCTCCTTGCTTAAAGGAAATTTATCAAGATACTTCATAATCATTTCTTGATTACGGCTTTTAACTAAAATAGTGTCTTGCTTCACACATAACTGATTAGCAAGATACTTGTTTAAAATTTCCGTATTGTTGTTTTCAAGAAATTTAATAAAGTTTGCATCCTGAATTTTATGTTTTCCCCACTTGAGTGCTAAATTAAACAAAACATCCTTACCAGAATTTAAAAATCTCCATTCTTGCTCGCTAGATAAAGCAACTCTATAATGAAAAGAAGCAAAAACATTAATCATTTCAAAGTCCATTGTGCTTAATAAAGCATTGATGGCTCTCTCTGAATAAAGTTTTCTAGCACTGCTTAAAACTTGATTTAAAAGCTCCGGATTGTTCATTTCGATTAATCTAATCTCTGTTTCATCACTCAATCTTGAGTTGTTAATTTTTTTGCATAACGCAGAAATAAGCTCAGCAATATCAGATTCAAGAATTGTGATTTGAAGACCTGTACTAGGATACCAACGGGAAATATATCCAGTAATAATTTCCGGTTTGGTTATCTTGTACTTCTCAAACAATAAAAGCTCAGCATTAGGATCAAGTTCATGCGACTCAATATATTTATTGAGAGTTTTTGGGGAACAATACTCTTCATTAAATAAGAACACATGAAGTGGTCTTGGTATAGCTTCATCACCCCATCTAAAGCTCCTAATGGCCGATTTTAACTTAGCGATATCTTTATCACTAAGTTTAGAACATACTCTGTTATGTACATCCATACTAATAATTTTAAAATTTTACATAATGATATTTTAACTGCGCGAATAATAACATTGCATATATGAAAGTCAATAAAAAAAGGTTATTGTCCATATGGACAATAACCTAAATTTATAAACCTAAAATCTCTTTGACATTGCAATCTGAAAAGCCAACTGCCTTTTGGTATTCCCAAAGAAGGTTCTCATCAAGAAGTTCGAGTAATTCACTTTCACCAATATCATTTTGGTTGCCGTGTTTTTTTATGTACTTCAAGATAAGAGGCTTGTTTAGCATTTTGAAGAACTCATTTAATGCTTCCATGCAAAGGTCATTGTTTTTTACATAGAGATCAATAAGATCAGCATCTCCAGATTTAACCAAAGCCACTTCATCAAGACAAGATAGTTCAAAGTTTTCAATGAAGAAAATTTGATTTGCTTTGGGTGCATTCTTAAAAATCCTTTCGCTATAATTATTCTCTTCAGTTGCCCAAGAATAGGGGAGGGTTATCTTTTCTTCATCACAAACTTTATCTTTGAATACATCTGTTAGCTGTTCATTATTCGCATTTTCAAGAAAAACATACAACATATCAGAAGTATTACAAAAGTTTGGAACTTCAAGTAAGTAGCGCTTAATGAATTTTTCATCACCACGTTGAAGGACAGCCTTAAAAGTAAGCGCATTATAGCTAATTTTATTAAAATATTCTGTTACAATCTCATCACATCCATGTTTTAGCAAAATAGCCTCGCTAAAATCTCTTAAAAATCTACCTCTTAAGTAGAATGCAATATAGTTATAAGCAAAATTTTTGATAAGGTAAGCTTCCGCATAATACCCCAAAGATCTATCCTGAGCCAGCATCTGAAAAATTAAATCATCATTTTTAGATTTCAAGATAAGTAAAGCTCCTTCAGTTGTTGAAATACCTCTTTTTTCTATGTAAAATTTTGATAGTTCAATATCATTTAAGTTCAAAAGATCAGCCTCAAAGCCCTTGTGCCAAAAATGATAATTTTCAATCATCTCCAATAGTAGCTCTCTGTTTTCTTCTTTCAAAAGCCTGTCGCTAACATGTTTAGAAGCAACCACTTTCTTGCCTCTGCCTAGTAACAGAGATTCTATGAGTTGATTAAACATCTCATCATTTGATGCTTGTGCAATGTAGGCAACAATAGCATCTGATAAAAAATCTTCATTAAAAGTTGCAAATATAGCAAGCAATTCAGGATCATTACGTTTTAGCAACGCAATACTCTGCTCGAAGCTAATTGGTAAACTACTCATTGCCATAACAACATCGCGGTGTTTTGTTTTTATAACACTCATCAAAAAGTCATAAGCTTCTTTGCATTGTAGATCCTTTTTTATGAAGTCTCTGATTTTATCAAAAACAATTCTATCATTGCATTCAATAAGGAGATTAAGATTTTTAAAATCAAAACCATTTTTCTCAATGTATTTAGATATAATCTGTTGGTTTTTACTCTTAAAAATCACATCTTCAAGTTCTTTGAGCTGATTGAATATATCCGGTTTCAACAAAAGGAAAAGATTCAAGTCTTGATTGTTTTTGAGTAACTGTTCAAGCCACGCTCTTAACCTATCTTTAGAAACATGCAATCCCTTATCTAACATAAAAGAAACGCCATAAGCATTGTAGTAGGCTTCTTCATATATCATACAATAATGATATGAGGATTTAATCCAATCAATAAAACACTCATGCTCAGCAATGGGGTGTTTCTCATTAATAACGCGAAGAACAGTCTTGCTACAAAGATTTTTTTCACTTTCAAGATAACTCTTCAGCCATTTGAGTTTACATCCAGCCCCAGTAAGTATATTGTAATGATACTTATCAGGGATAATGTGAGTATCAGAAGATAGAAAAGATAATACTTCAATAAAAGTACTAAAACGAGAAGGTTCTTTGTTTTTTTTCATAATTATAATATTTTAGAATAGTGAAACAAAAAAATAAATTTTATACAAATTATTTATAAGTAACACAATAAAAAGAGTCAATAAAAAAAGCCCCTAAGTTAGGGGCTTAATATTAGCAAAGATGAGCAAATTGAACCACAGATTCTTCAATGAAAAATTCATACCTGTCAGCATACATCTTCATCAATTCAACGTCACCTTTATTTACAAGCTTGATTTCAGAATCATAGCAAAGCTCATACTTTTCAATATAACATTTTAGAGCTTCTCTGAAAATGTTATCATCAAGGTTAAAAATCTCATCTTCTATTTTCTCTATAGAAGATGCTTTATTACCTATGCTTCCATCGTGAAAGTCGTCAAGCACTCCGCTGTTTATGAGAAGTTTTATCAGCTCGATATCGTTAGTTTTGATGATACTTCTAGCGCTGAAACTATTAATTTTGATGTTTGGTACGCTAAAAAGATTTTGGATAATAGATTTATCCTTTGTATCAATCATTGCCGAAACAATATTTTCGCTAAACTCATTGTTTTTAGCATAAAAATCAATGATTTTCTTCTCATTTCTCTTAAGTATTGCTTCAATTGATGAGTAATAAATTATTTGGTTTCTTTTTAGATATGAAATACAAATTTCAACATCGCAATTTAGCAAAAACCAATACTCCGCATTGCGGCAAAGAGCTTTGTTTTGGGTCGATGAAAGCAGTTCAACATAGAAGTTAGCTACTTCTTTATTTCCTTTTTTCATCAAAGTAATCTCAGCAGCATCGCAAAGCCCTTCACACCAACCAATGTAATCTTTGAAGGTTTCAAGGTCAATATACTCCATTAAAAGAGCTTCATTCTCCTCATAAAGACAACTATCACTGCTTTTAAGAATTAAAAGATGCGTTTTCACTGCAGTCATGTCCTTTGAGGCAATAATGTGTCTTTCCATTCTGTACGGCATTTTGTAGAGCTTCAGGTAATGTAACTGAATATCTTTATCACAAATCTCAAAAGTAAGATCAGGATTAAATAGGTCATATCCCTTGTTCAAATACTCTACAATGAGCTCTTTGTTGTTTTGCTCAAAAAACAAACGTTCAGCCTTGGTTAAGAGAATGTTTTTACTAACAAAAAGCTTGGTTATTTCATTGTTGTTCAGCTCAAGTAATGTTTGTTGAGCATAAGATGAAATGTTCCTAACCGGCTTTTTTTGTAGCTGAGCCAAAATGTTCTCTTCGTTGCCTTGAAAAACCAAAACCTCAAATGCATCATCATCTATGAATAGTGCATTTTTAATGATTTGTGAAAGCTTGTTTTCATCAAAATCACTAACAAATAGATTGACAATGGTTTTTGCATCCAGCTTGTAGCTATTCAAAAAAACTTCTTTAGCTTTTTCAAGTTTGCTATTCAAAAGTTGCTTTGCTGCACTAGAGGCTAAATATCGTGGTTGCTGAGAGTGCTGTTCAAGAACATAGGTTAGAGATTTTTCAAAGCCGCCATTTAATAAAGGTGTAATGACGAAAGTCTCAAAAAACTCAAAATCAGGATCAATTTTTTTCCAGTTCTCATTATGCGAAAGGAATTTTAACAAAAGCTCATCATCTTTTTTCTCCTCGAGTAAAAAGTGATAAATCTCTCTTAAATGAAATTTTGACGCGAAAATCAAATTTTCATCAGAAAAGTCTTTTAGCATCACCATAGGTAGAGGAAATTCTGTTAGATAAATGCGAAGCTTTTGCTCATACTCTGGTGTGTGCAAGAGTTTTAGCGTCTCAATACTTTTAATTTTTCTGTTAAAATGCTTTTCAAAAAAATCAAGAGAAGCTCTTTCAACACATAGTAACTCCTCATCGTCAGACAATTGGTTAGATGTGAATCTCACCTTGAACCACAAAGATAGTGGTAAGCGTTTTTTTCTTTTTTTCATAATAGTTTAGATATTTTTATAAAACATATATATAAATAAAACACCAACAATGTATACATAAAAGAAATAAATAGTCAATAATCTGTTGATTTTAAAATAAACTAACCATTCTATGCATATTTTTAACTTGACAAATTTAAAAAACTCAAAGATAATAAGAAAGTTAAATTATTTTGTAAAACTATGTAGAGAATAAGATATGGTTAAAGTAAATGATAGTAGTGCCTATAAAAGAGGGCAAGAACTTTTAGATTCAGGTATGTGTAGAGAAGCTATTGCTCTATTTGATGAGTTTTTAGCTCAACAGCCAGATTCATGGAAGGCATTAAATTCAAAAGGTTTTGCTTACCAAAAAATGAGTGAGTATACCGAAGCAATTGCTTGTTTTGATAAAGCTTTGCAAATAAATCCTAAATCAGTTGAAGTTTTGAATAATAAAGCATTCACATTGAGTGTTAGAGGGCTTTATAAAGATGCTATCACATGTTTTGAAGAAGCTTTTGCCTGTGATCCAACTTCTCTGGAAGCTCTAAATGGTAAAGCGATAGCTTTACAACGTTTATTCTTGTATAAAGATGCTTTAGATGTTTTACAACAAGCATATCAAATCGATTCCAAACATCCTCAAACATTATTGAGTATTGCTGTTACTTTGCAGAAGTTAGAGCAATATGAGCGTGCAATTGGTTATTTCAAAAAAGTTCTATCAACAGATAAGACAAATGTTAAGGCATGGAACGGAATTGGTGTTACATATCAGTTAATGGGTGATAACGATTCTGCTCTTAAGTGTTTTACTAAAATATTAAATATTGATAGTCGCGAAATTCAAGCATGGTTAAGTATTGGATATGTTTACCAAAGAATGGGTAAATTTAATGATGCTCTTAAATGCTATAATAAGGCCAAAGCGTTAGTTGATGGTCGTTATCATCATAAGTTATATGATGGCCTAGCATCGTGCTTAACTAAATTGTCAGAGTTTGATCAGGCGATTGAAGTGTATAAACATATTTTCCAAAGAGAACAAGGTAAAAAGAAATGGGATGCTCAACGCTCAATCAAATTTGTTAATAAGTTAAAGCGTAAAAAAGCAAATGGTACATTGCCAGATGTAATGTCTGCAGATGATGATTTGCTAGGTGAATAGTAACAAAAATAAATAGAGTTGTTAGTATAATAAAAATAAGGGTGTACATAGTGCATCCTTATTTTTATACTTTGTATATCTAACCCAGGAGGTGTGTATTGTTAAAGAAAATATGTAAAGAATATCCAAGTAGTATAATGGTTGCTCGTATAGTTTGTTTGTTGCAAATAGTATTTGGTTTGTGTGCAGCATTTTGGGTTTTATATAATCATCAGCCTAAAACAGGAGATGATGTTGAGCATCTTCATTCAGCTTGGTTGGTTTATCAAGGTAAAATTCCATATATTGATTTTTTTCAGCATCATAACCCTTTGTTATGGTATATATTCGCGCCGTTGTTAGGATTTTTTGCATATAATATTGAAGTGTTTGATTGTGTTAGAATTATATCAACGCTTGTTATGTTTGTAAATTTATTTATAGTTGGGTTAATTGTAAAAAAATATATTACTAAAAGTTGGTTAGGGGCATTAATAGGGATAGCATCTGTTTTTCCTTCATATGTTATTTATAGTGGACAGGATTTTAGACCAGATAACTATATGGTTTTTTCGTATATTTTAGGTGTTTATTTTTTGTTATCGTATATGGATAATAAGAGAATAAAGAATATTGTAATTTCATTTATTTTGTTTGTTATTTCATTTCTTTTTATGCAAAAAATTATTTTTTCTCTTTTGGTTGTAGGGGGAATTGTAATATTTTTTCTTATAAAGAAAGTGATTGTTTTTAATGATTTTCTTAAAGCATTAATAGTTCCATTTGCCATAGGTATACTTTTTTTGTTATGGCTAGGATATCATTCCATGATACAACGCTATTGGTTAACTAATTTTACGTTTAATCTTTATATTCCTGATGTATATAATGGGCTTGTAGAAAAAACTAAAATGGAGTTTTATGTAGTTGGAGCTATTGCATTAGTTGGGTGTATATATTTCTTATTAAAAGGAAATATGTTTACTAGATCATTGGCAATAATTTGGTTAAGCGAAGCACTTCAACGGATGTTCCATTTTTCGCTAGATAGACATTATTACTATCAGCTGCAAATATTAAATGCTATTATTGTAGGTGGTTTTGCAGGGTGTATTGTAAAGAAGTGTAACTTATCAGCATATTTGTTTGTTATACTTGTTTTGTTTGGTGGATATAAAGGTTATATTTATTGTAAGGAATATAAACTACCACCAAATTTTCACAGATATGTAACGCCAAAGTATATTTTAGAAAATACAAATCGTTGTGATGCTGTATTAAATGGATATGGTCTTACATATGGTATTTTTTCTAAAGATATAACATATTACTGGAATTTAAATGGACAATTAGATGTGATAGGAAATAATATAGGGTTAGCTCCTTTGCCAAATTTAAATATGGCAATAATAAAATATCTTCCTAAATTTATATATACAGCGCCATACTGGGATGAAAAACAAAGAAAAAGAGGTGTGAGTACATATGTTCATTTAGTTTCAGATGGAATCAAGAATAAGTATTATGAACAGTCTGTTTTTTATGATATATTTGTATTAAAAAAAGAATATCAAAATATGCGAAGATGTAGATACAATAAAGTCAACGATAGTTGGGAATATTTTCAAACAGGGAATAATTGATGAAAGCTATAGTTTCTAAAATACCTCATATTATATTATCTTTTTATGTGATTTTTTGTGTTTCATTGCTTGTATGGGTTGTGAAATATAGTGGTTCTGGTGACGGTGATACATTGGAGCATGTTCATTCATCATGGTTAGTTTATTTAGGTAAGGTTCCATATAAAGATTTCTTCCAGCATCATAATCCTTTATTATGGTACTTAGGCGCGCCTTTAGTAGGTTATTTTAAATATAGCCTAACAGCTGTTGATGCAGTTAATTATTTGACGGTACTTATAACGGCTTTAACAATGTTGTTTATCTTTTTAATAAATAAAAAA
>CAJGCO010000019.1 GCA_904501925.1 uncultured Alphaproteobacteria bacterium
AATAAAACTCTAAATAAAATAGGTGATAAAATGCAAAAAGTGGTTTATATCAAAGCTCAAGAGATGGTTGTATGGATTTAGGTAATGTTTGGGATTATAATGAACACCATTGCCGAACCGATTGTTGGAAATGGGATAATAAATTAGGTTGCTTAAAAGAGTAAACTTTTCATCATAATAAACATTTTGCATTATAATAAATTACGCTCAAAAAATAATGATAAAATAATAAAAGTAAGTACCTTTACCGAACATATGGTCTAGGTCTATAAACCCCACACTTTTAGTTAGAACATCAGTAAGTTTAAGATTTTCATCAACATAAAAACATTTAAAAATATACTTGATTTTCGCATATGATAATTCCTATATGATACATTGGACTAGAACTATTGTTTTAATTTTAGTTTTAGAAAGGAGGCATAATATGCCAAAATCAAAATATGGCGATAAAATCGCTAAAGAACTTGATAATTATATAAAAAATTATAAGATACCAATTGGTAGAACAAAAATAGGTCTTGCTGCACCATATCATGACTTTAAAAGGAATAGAGATACTATGAAAGAAATGAGACTTAAAGAAAGTGATTCATTTTTTCATTGCAAAGCAAATTATGAAGCTGCATCCAGAGGTGCATATGGCGCATTAGCAGCAGGAATGCTAAGTGTTGGACGAGAAATAAGTGATGCTATACTAAAAGGAGATAACTTTTCTCAAATTTTGTCTGATATAAAAGCTGATGAACGTGGAATTAGAGGTGGTAGTTTAAAAAAATCTTTACGTGAAACGTGTCCAACACATCATACTAAATATAAATAAAGGAGGAGATTTTGGGCAAACAAATATCCAATATTTTTCAAAATATTAGTAAAATATTTATCAAACTATTTATTTTATTTGTTATGTTTGGATTAATGTTAATTGACTGGATGATTGTTCATACAGCTCCACGGAATATCCTTTATAGCTACAGCTTTGTGATATTTGTTTGCCTTACCTCTTTTGGATTAACGATATTTTCTAAAATAAGAAAAATATGCTATATCATATTTTTTCTAAGCCTTATAACATATATTTGTATGTACAATTTGGTTCCGGATATAAAAGAACAACATCTTATAGATGGTTGTATGGATTTAGGTAATGTTTGGGATTACAATGAACACCGTTGCCGAACCGATTGTTGGAAATGGGATAATAAATTAGGTTGTTTGAAAGAGTAAAAATAAGAACATTTCATTTAACTCCATCACAACTAATTACATTTTCAAATACTCTAAAAACGCATCACATCCTTCAACAATATCCCAATATGTTTCATCAAAGTTACCAGTATACCAAGGATCTTTTATATTACGTGGTTTATTTGCAAAATCTAATAAACGATGAATTTTATTTTCTACATCAATTCCAACTATTGATTGAATATCCTCAATATTGCTATCATCCATCGCTAAAATATAATCATAATAAGCATAATCGTGAGGGCGAATACGACGAGAATAATGCTCCTCAAATGGTACTTTCATCTCCGTTAATATATCCCTCGTTCCATAATGAATACCCGCATGGCACATTTCATTATAGCTTTCAGTGGCAGCTGAATCAATTTCAAACTGATCAGATAAACCTCTCTCCTCAACCATTTGCTCCATTACAAACTGTGCCATCGGCGACCGACAAATATTTCCCAAACAAACAAATAAAACTTTAATCATATTTCTCCCTTTTATACCTCTTAAAAATTATCAATTTTTATATATTTTTCATCATCACTTGGCTCTTCAAAAAGCTTTTTAATTTCATCAAAATTCTTTATATTATTCTCAGCAATAGCACCTTTTCTTTTAGCAATTCTTTCCTTTAAAATATTATCAGGTGCATACACATAATGTACAACTGGCAAAAAACCTAATTCAGATGCTTTTTTATACGCCTCATCTCGACTTTGTTTACTCCAAAATCCTATATCAAATATAACAGATTTTCCTTCTTTTAACAATTCATCCGCCCTCTCCCATAAAAAATCCATCGTTTTCAAAAAACAGTCTTCCCAATTTTTTTCATACTCATCTTTAGAAAACAATTTCATACACCACTCATCAGCATTTAAATGCATAGCACCTGTTTCTTGTGCTAATTTTTTAGAATAAGTTGTTTTTCCAGCTCCTAAAAAACCACAAATGATATAACAAACAACTTTATTTTGCATATTTTACCCCATAACCATAATTAAATATTTTCATAAATTATATAAACACCAACATCTAAATCAAGTAAAAATATTGCAATTTATAAATTAATCTGATATTTTACAAAATCATCATAGGAGTAATAAAAATGTTAAAGCTAATTTTACCAGAAGAAAAATATTGGAAAACTTTTTTAGAAGGTGTTGAAGAATATAAAAACGCCCCTACTCTATTTGATACAAATGGTATTAAAAGCGGATTAAAATTTACAATTTTCTCTGATTTCAAAACAAATAGCGAAAATGATCGCCTAGGAATTGGCTTAAAAGAAGGTTATGTAAAACAAACCAGATTATGGCTAATAGAAAATGATATTTTTATTGGAGCATTTGATATACGTCATAACTTAAATGATGAATTAATAAAAAGAGGTGGTAACATTGCATACTACATTATTCCCTCAAAAAGAAAAAAAGGATATGCTTCATTAGGATTAAAACTGTGTTGTAAATATGCTTTTGAAACCTTAAATCTAAAGAAAGTTCTAGTAACTTGCAACGCATTAAACCTAGCCTCATACAACACAATGAAAAAAGTAGCAAACGAACTTGGTGGTTATGAAGATAAACCAACATTTTTCCCAGACAAAGAAGAAAAAAGAGTTTGGATTAATTGTCACAATTAAAATAAACAAAATATTTTATCTTTTAATATTGCCTTTTAAATAATATACAATATCATATCCAACAACGCCACATTTTAGGATTTTTTTATTATGATAGATAAAATACTCAATTTCATCAAACATGCAGGACAAAACCTTATTGATATAAGAAAAGAAAAAGGATTATACATAGATTTTAAGGAAAAATCTCCTGTTGGTATGGTAACCGAAGCAGACATTAATATAAGCTTCTTATTCAAAGATTTTATAGACAATAACTTTTCAGATTTAAATTATTTTATAGTTGATGAAGAAAGTATTTCAAACTACAAAAATGACATTTTTGAAAAAATAGAAAATGCAGAATATGTATTTGTTCTTGATCCATTAGATGGCACTTTACAATACGCTCAAGATATCCCTTTATATGGTATATCAATTGGAGTATTTAAAAACAAAAAACCATACATGGGAGCAATCTATATTCCCAAACAAAACGACCTCGTATATTCTAACGAAAACAAAGAAGCATTTTGGGTTCGTAACGCTTTTTGTTCAAATGAACACAAAATCAAGCTACAAAAAAATTATAAATCAACCTCAATGTTAATTGTTGACATTCAACAACACTTTGAACTTGATAAATCAAAAAACACTAAAAACTACCTATTTGTTGATTACCTTGCTTCAGTATTTTCCAACGTATTAATTTCAACCGGAAGAGCTCGTGCAGGATTGTTCAAAGATTGGTTATGGGATGTCGGTGGTTCTTGGCCAATATATGATGCCATTGGCTACAAAATATATGATTTTAAAAACAACAAAAATCTAACCAAATTAAATAGAGAAGATTTCACCCCTACTCTCAAATTTAAGAACGCCCATATAATTGGCCCACAAAAAGAAATATCATACCTCAAAAATATCATCATCAAAGATAAGGAATTAGCATAATGACAAATAAAACATGCCCACAAGAACTCTTAAATTTAATCAAACAATTCCAAAAAGATGAAGCAACTGCATCAAAACTATATGCGATTATGGCCAAAAACATAAAAGACGAAAAAAACAAAGAAATTATGTTAAAAATGTCACAAGAAGAACACGCCCACTCTCTTATCTGGAAACAATATACTAAACAAGAAGCAACCCCAAACCCATTTAAGATATTTTTCTATCGCATAATCAATTATCTCTTAGGCTACACATTTGTTATCAAATTACTAGAAAAAGATGAATATAATGGAATCAAATCTATGGATTGCGTTAAAGATTATTTTCCAGAAATAGAACAAATTATAGCTCAAGAAAAAGCTCACGAAGATGCCCTAATTGATATGCTAGATGAAGAACGCTTAAATTATACCGGTGCAATGGTTCTAGGCTTAAATGACGCTCTTGTTGAATTAACAGGTGCTATTGCTGGCCTAACTTTTGTCTTAATGAACACATCTCTAATTGCAATGTCTGGCGTTATTACAGGAATTGCTGCCACCCTTTCAATGGCCTCATCAAATTATCTAGCAGAACGTGCTAATGGTAATGACAACGCAATCAAAGCTAGCTTATATACAGGAATTGCATATCTAATTACTGTAATCTTTTTAACCCTACCTTATTTAGTTTTACCAAATGAAATGTATATAACAGCACTTCTTACAATGATAACCATTGTAATAACCTTAATTTATGCATTTAGCTTTTACATCGCAACTGTTAAATCAGAAAAAGTAATGCCTAAATTTTTAGAAATGGCAACAATTAGCTTATCCGTTGCTTTAATTTCATTTTTAATTGGACTAATAGCAAAAATGTGCTTTGGAATAGAAGTAGGATAAAGTTAATTTTCCCCTATTGACAATACCTCAAAAATATAGTATATTTTCAGACAAGAAAAAAATTATGTCTAAAATTTAAGTTAATTATCATGGTACAAACAACTTCAACGCTATTTATAGCGTGCCCAGAAATTGCCTACGGGTCTTATAACACCCTAACTGTAAATGGTCCAGTAAGAATTACAAATCAATTCGGTGGAGAAGACTTCATTCATGTCATTGCTTTCAATTGCAATGATAAGAGTGAGTTTAAATCTTATTTTCAAGAGCTCATAAAAGAGCTTGAAAACGCTCTTCTAAACGATGAGGAAAAAAAGAACAAACTCAACATTGAACATTCTATCAAGTTCTTGAATGAACAGGTTAAAATGATAGCCTCCAATCAGTACGAACATGAGATCCCCAAAGCATTGGAACAAATTGTAAAGAAAGAGCTCTACAAATACGACATCAAAAAAAATCAAATGATGTATTTGTCAGGAGTTTCTGCCATCTACTAGAACTCAAAAGCTCCTAAGTTTTTACTTAGGAGCTTTTTGTTTTGGAGCTATCAATAATATAATTTCAACTATTTTCCATTAAAAGCTTTCTTATAAACTTCTAAAATAAGTTTATGATTACAAGGTCTAGGATTTCCACCAGTACAAACATCAGCCATTGCAGCCTCAGTCAAAGCATCCAAATCCTCTTTCTTAACACCAATTTCTTTCAATGTTTTAGGAATACCAACAGCCTTAGAAAGTTTTTTAACAGCTTTAATACAAGCATCTCTATATTCAGCTTGCTTCATCTCATCAACTCCCTTAACCCCCATTGCTCTTGCAATTTCTCTATATTTAACACCTGTATTTGGAGCATTAAATTCCATCACATAAGGAAGTAAAACAGCATTTGCAACACCATGCGGAGTATCATAAAAAGCAGACAAAGGATGCGCCATACCATGCACCACACCTAATCCCACATTAGAAAAAGCCATACCTGTCATATATTGTCCCAAAGCCATATCTTCTCTACCTTTAGGATCATTTTCAACAGCCTTTTTCAAACTTCTGGCAATAATTTCAATTGCTTTCAAATTAAGAGTATCAGCCAACTCCCATGCACCAAGTGTAATATATCCTTCTATTGCATGAGTTAGAGCATCCATACCAGTTGCAGCAGTCAAACCTTTAGGCATAGAAGACATCATATCCGGGTCCACCACTGCCACCACAGGAATATCATGAGGATCCACACACACAAACTTCCTACGTTTTTTCTCATCAGTAATAACATAGTTAATTGTTGTTTCAGCAGCAGTACCAGCAGTAGTTGCAACTGCAATCACTGGAACACTTTTATTTTTAGTAGGAGCAACCCCTTCTAAAGAAATAACATCACTAAATTCTTCATTATTAATAATAATACCAATACCTTTAGCCGTATCTTGAGGAGAACCACCGCCAATAGCTATCATATAATCAGCTTTAGCTTTCTTAAAAGCCTTAACTCCGTTCTTAACCACATCAACACTTGGATTAGCTTTTACACTATCATAAATTGCATATTTACATTTTGCCTCATCTAAAAGATCTGTAACTTTTTTAACCACCCCAAATTTAACCAAATCAGCATCAGTAACAATCAAAGCTTTTTTGAAAGCTCTAGACTTAACTTCTGTAATAATTTCTCTAATAGCACCACTACCATGATAACTTGTTTCATTCAAAATAAAACGTTTTGCAACCATATCTCTTCTCCTATAAAAAATATTTAATTTGATAAACTAACTATAATCACTAATGTTTAATTTTTTCTATATAAATTTAGTATCATTTCTTTTTAACTATTCATTGACACATTCTTTTTTTTATGATACAATCTACACAATATTTTGGGGAGATATATATTATGAAAAGTAACGAAACAGGTCGTTCTATGATTGAAATGTTAGGTGTTTTAGCAATCGTTGGTGTTCTATCTATTGGTGGAATTACCGGCTATTCTAAAGCTATGACTAAATTTAAAACTAACAAATTAAGAGAACAATTAAACACAATCTCCACCAATTTAATGAGTACCTTCATCAATGAAAGAAGTTATGCCTCATTAGGCGCAAGCAATGAAGAAGGAACAGCCATGGCAAAATACTTAAATATAATTCCTGATGACATGATTCTATCTAATGGCACTGTTGTTCATGCTTTCGGTGGCCCTTTATACGTAAAAGCTATCAGTTATAACGGTAAACAATATAGCGCATTTAGTATTACTTGTGAAGGCCTCCCCAAAGAAGCATCTGTCGTACTATCCATTGACAATAACAACCTGCAAGATGGAAGCATTATGCACCTAAAACTAGCACAACCAAGCGAATAGAAGGGAGTGTAATATGAAAAAATTACTTCTAAGCTTACTTTTAATTTTTTCAACAACAGCAAATGCTAATGAACCAACTGATAATCCTGATGAATATCGTGATTGTGTAGTATACACTATAGAAGAAGCAATGGAAAATTCTGCTCCTGAAAACAATATACTAATTTTCACTTACTCAGATAAAACAACTCGCGCTTTTCACACAAACGTTGATTGCGCAACTCCAACTGTAGAAGAAACCACTCCTCCAGAAAATAACAATAATCAAAATAATTATCCACAAGGTGGGCACTCAGGTGGTAGTAATAACTAATAATTCTGCAACAAAATTTTCAAAATTCAAAATACAAGACCAAACAATAGATATGAAAAAAGCATCAATTATATTAAGCCTCTTAACTCTCATTTTTACAGGTATATATTTCTATCCCTCTTCATCTCCATTAGTATCTGTAATAATGCTAACATATAATCGTGCAAATCTCGTTCCCAACGCAATTGAATCTATCCTAAACCAAACACATCAAAACCTAGAGCTAATCATCATAAACGATGCCTCAACCGATAATACTTTAGATATCATAAACAAATATGCATCAACTGATCCCCGCATAAAAATAATTACCAATCCCTCAAACAAAGGTATTGTTTACAACCGTAACCTAGGTCTTAAAGAAGCAAAAGGAAAATATATTACTTGGCAAGATGATGACGATATATCAGAAAAAAACAAACTCGAAGAACAAGTAACTTTTATGGAAAACAACCCCTCCATAACTATTCTTGGCACCCAACTTAGCCTCCTTGGTTCTCAACGTATGGTATATCTCTGGCCCACACAAACAGATTATAAAAAAGCAGAAATATCCTTTTTAATTGGAAGATTACCTATTATATTACCAACCACAATGTGGCGCTCAAGCTTTATAAAAAAACACAATATAACTTTTGATACAAATTTACCACTTGTTGAAGATTTTGCAATTTACGATAAAGTCTTATCTCTAAAAGGCAAAATTATGACCCTAGATAAAACCCTCTATCAATATAGATTTCATTATTCAAACCCCAAAGAATATTATAAAAAAATTTCTGAAATAAATAAAACAGTTTATAAAAACCGTTGGAATAAATTTTATCCCGATACACCATTTCCGAATACACAATGCAAACGCTTAAAACACATAAAAAATAATAACAAATACTTTTCTCAAAAAATTGTTGATGCAATGTATAACAAACATTGCCAGACCCCAACATTTGATCCTTCATCATATAGCCATATTATCATTCACGAAGACCTCACTCAAGAACCAATTGTAATTTCAAAAAACAATAATACTTTTTATTCTAATAAACAAAAAGACATTGGTAAAATAATATCTTCAACCGATAAAACCCTTGATATATTATGGAGCCAACAAGACACCCCTAAAACATATAATATACTTACATTCAAATAGACAATTAACAACCAAACATACAAACAAATTATTCAATAACACCACACGCTACTCTATCCCCTCCACCGCCTAAAACAACTGGCTCATCACTATAATTATCACCGCCTTCGTGCACAACAACCGCTCGCCCTTTAATCATATTTACACTAATATTTTCAACAAAAAATCTATCTATTACCTCACCATTTTTATCAACCTCTAACTTTGGTAAATCACCAATATGTCCACCACCATTAGGACCTTTATGTTTCATGGTTTTATAAATATCAAAATGTCCCCCCGCTTTTCCTGCCATCATAATTTTTCCATCTCTATGAAAAGTTGCCCTACAATCACCAAATTCATGAATATGAAATCCATGCTCTCCAAAAGATAATTGACTTAAATTAACATCAACCATAACCCCTCCATCAACATCCTTAAAATTTATTTCACCAATTTTTTTCCCTCGTCCTCTTGCAACACTTAAATACACATCAGCTTTCCCTTCCCCTGATAAATAATTTTTATTCCCACAACAATCACTACATCCAATCACATTAAACACCATCATCAATAACAAAAAATATTTCATACTCCCTCCTAAAAAAAACACCGATATGTGTATAATTTAAATTGATATTGTTGTTTTATTTTTCAATAGTCTATACTACCTTAGAACTATTAGATTTAACCTATTTTTCGAGGACAATAATGACATTTAATATTTCAGAATTTATTCGTATAAATCGCGTATATTTTATCTGGGCCATCTTTATGGGTATACTTTACCTATTTCGCGATATGTTTGGACTAGTTTTTATCACATTCATTATGGGATTTATTGTTTCTAGCATATCCCATACTTTAAGAAAAAAATATCGCCTCAACAGACGATGCGTTGTTGTTGTAACATATGTATTGTTTTTAATTGGCGTAATTGCTTTTCTTACTCATGTTCCACCAATTTTATTATCCGAAACAATTAGTTTTACAGAACAACTACCACAAAGTATAGAATCTTTGAGTAATTGGTTTAATAATGAATTTGGCGACAACGAAATAATAGCGCCTATTGTATCTCAATTAAAAGGTTCAATATCCCCTGATACTGCTGTTATTAGTGCCTGGAACATCACTCGTAGTGCCCTTGAAAAAAGCATTCATTACATTGGTTGGTTTTTCCTTGCAATTCTATTTAGTTTTTTAATTTTATATGATTTACCTAAATTATCTAAAGGTATGCGTCATTTACGTTTTACCAAACTAGCAGAATCATATAGAGAAACATCTGATAGTGTTATTCTTTTTGCCAAAGTTGTTGGTGAAAACTTCCGTGCTCAATTAATTATTTCAGCAATCAATACATTACTAACCGCTATTTGCTTATATTTCTTAAAAGTAAAAGCAATATCATTACTTTCAACCATTGTTTTTATGTGTGGATTAATCCCAGTACTTGGAATGTGGATTTCATCTGTACCAATAATTTTAATGGCAATTAATAGTGGTGGAATAGAATTAGGTTTATGGGCATTATTGATGATTATTGTTATACATATGCTTGAAGCATACGTATTAAACCCAAGAATTGTTTCATCAGTTATGCATATCAATCCAGTAATGACCTTAATCATCTTATACATTGCACACTCAATGATAGGATTATGGGGAATGCTACTTGGTATACCTTGTGCTGTATATATATATCGCAAAATCAGCATGCCTGAAAAATAAAAAACAACTACAACAGTAGTTAATCAAAATAAACAAAAAACTAAAAGTAAAACTAAAACAAAATAAAAAACCACAATAAAAAAGGCTAACTTTTAGAGTTAGCCTTTTTTAATACTCATTTATAACTTTCTTAAAGCTTTCATGATAGCAATATAAGCCACTCCACCAACAACTAACATTCCACCAATCGGCAATAATAAAATATATAACCATTCATTAGCCCCAAAGCTAACAGAATTAAAAATACCAGCTTCAATCCCTTTTGCCATATTTCCAACAACCATAATAGCTGGAACAGAAACAATCATACCAATAACACCAGCAAACAAAGCAACTCTTGCAATTTGTTTCACATAATTAATTGCAATATATTCATCAGTAGCACCAATAATATGTAAAATATTTATAGTATCTTTGTGCACATTAAGACTAGTTTTAGCCGCATAAATAATAGACATAACCGTTGCACATAATACTAAAATCAATACAGTTAAAGCCAACATTTTCAAAGAATTTATAAATCTTAACAATCTAGACAACCACATATTATGATCATTAATTGATGCATTAGATGATACTTCAGACAATCTAACTGCTAATTCTTTATAATCAAATAAATGCCCAGAAGAAATTTTAACATCTAATAACTTAGGAATAGGCAACAATTCCACATCAACATTGTTTCCAAGCCAAGGTTCTAACAAAGCTCTTAAATCTTCATCACTTAAAACACTAACTTGCTCAACATCTGGATATTTCTCCAAAAAATGAACAACATTTAATAAATCATCTCTACTTTCTTCATAATTTGGCATAGGTAAAACTTGTACCGTAAAGTTAGAAACAACTTGACGACGAGAATTTTCAAACATTGAATTAATACCCAACACACCAGCCAATGTAATCGCCACTAAAAACACAGCAACACCAACACACACCCTAAGAAAAGTTTTTGAATACCCCTCATCAATAGGTAATTCAGAAACATCATCAACCACTGGTTGTTGTTTTCTAAGTGCTTTAACCTTCGCAACTTCTGGCTTAGGTTTTGCAATATGATGAGCTTTAAATTGTTTATCAATATTTTCCATTCTAAAATCCTATATCCAAAAAATTACTTCACGTAAGAAATATTACCACCTTCTAATTTCAATCTAGGATAATTATACCTATCCATTAACTCATTTGAGTGTGTTGCAATAACAACTGTCGTTCCAAGCCTATTTAACTCGGCAAATAACTTCATCAATTTTAATGCAATTTCATTATCAACGTTACCTGTTGGTTCATCTGCCAATAACAACTCTGGACGATTAATAACAGCTCTAGCAATAGCCACACGTTGCTTTTCACCACCAGATATATCAGAACTTTTAACATACATATTATTAGATAAATCAACCCATGCTAATAACTCAATAACTCTTTGCCTAATTTCTCGTTCCTTCATTCCTCTCAATCTCAAAGGAAGAGCAACATTATCAAAAACACTCAAATGTTCTAACAATCTAAAATCCTGAAAAACAACACCGATTCTGCGTCTTAAAAAAGCTGTTGTATCACGATCAATCATATTGATATTATTTCCAAAAACTTTCAAAGTTCCTTCTGTTGGTTTTTGCGCTAAATACATCATAGATAACAATGATGTTTTACCAGCCCCAGACTTTCCTGTCAAAAAATGCATAGACCCACGTCTTAAAGAAAAATCAATATTCTTTAAAACAAAAGGATTATCACCATAAGCAATTCCCACATTTTTCATTTCAATAATCGGTTCAAAGCTCTTAGCGTCCATTACAACCTCTTCTACCATTTATATTTTACGATTTTTTTTAAGATAATACATTTTTTGTTTGATTAAATAGAAACAATCTATATACTAACAAGAAAATAAATATCAAAGGATAATACAATGTTAATCAGTTGCCCTAAATGCCATAGCATATACGAAATACCAGACAATTTAATCCCTAAAACTGGTCAAAATTTCCGTTGTCAAGCTTGCCACAATATATGGCACGCTCTACCTCAAGATGCTCTCGGCTACGAAGAAGAAAACAACACTCCACCTATTGTCGAAGAAATAGAGGTAACAGAACCACCATTTAGAAATTATCCTGCCAACAAAGAACATTTTGAAGTTCCCCTAGATGGCAAATCTTCATCTAAAAACATTCCCTCCCCTGAAGTTAAAAAAGATGAAGAAAATAAAGATATTGTAATTCCCCAACCTAATAAGAAAAAAGAGCTTACTCTTAGCTCAAAATCTGGTACTTTTTTCACAATCAGTCTTGATAACGACATAAAAGATGACAACTCCCCTCACCTTATTTCTGATAATCAAGAAACAAATATAAAACCATCAACTCCCACATTAGTAACAAAACAAAAAACAAAACGCTACATCTTTGCTAAATTTTTGTTATTTGTTTTATTTATCTTCTCCTTAACAATTCTTTTAAGAAGAGACATTGTTGTTATTTACCCCCAAGCAGAACAACATTACAACAAAATATTCCTCAGTGGCCTAAATAACCCTGAATATCTTGATTTTGAAAATGTAAAAATCAACGAATTAGATAACAATAATATCGAGCTTGAAATAACCATAAAAAACAATTCAAGATACAACACATACATTCCCAACATAACAATCAATAACAAAGAAGAACATTCAACCAACAATAAACTACTAAAGAAGCATGAAACAACCATTGTTAAAATACCTCTAGTAGTTACAAATAACCAAACAAATTACATATTAAATTTCCAAAAAAAATAGGAGAATATAATGTTAAGAGAAGACTTACAAAAAGCACTAAAAGAAGCTATGCTTGCCAAAGATAACACAACTGTTTCAGCTGTTCGCCTCATTATCGCAGGAATGAAAGAAAAAGACGTTCAAGCACGTACATCTGGCAAAGAATGCGCCACAGATCAAGAATTACTTTCTATGATGCAAACAATGATTAAACAAAGAAATGAATCAATTAAAATATATTCCCAAGGCAATCGTCCGGAATTAGCTCAAAAAGAGCAAGATGAAATCAACGTTATTGAACGTTTCTTACCAAAACAATTAAGCCAAGAAGAAACTCTTAACGTTATTAAAGAAATCATCACAAAAGTTAATGCTCAAAGCATCAAAGACATGGGCAAAATCATGGCGGAAATTAAAGCCAATTATGCAGGTAAAATTGATATGGGCAAAGCATCAAACCTAATCAAAGAGGCTCTTGGTTTATAATAAATGGCAAATGAAGATTTACAACATTTCATCGAAGAACTAAGAACCCGTATATCCATTGTTGATATTGTCGGTGCCAAAGTAAAACTCACCAAAAAAGGTAGAGAATACCAAGGTCTATGCCCTTTTCACAATGAAAAAACCCCATCTTTTACCGTAAATGAAAGTAAAGGATTTTATCATTGCTTTGGTTGTGGCGCCCATGGTGATATCTTAAAGTTTGAAATGGAAGCCAATGGTCTCCCATTCTTAGATGCTCTACAAAAATTATCACACATGGCAGGCGTTCCTATGCCTACTCTATCAGCCAAAGATAAAGAGCACGAACAAGAAAAAAAGAGCCTATATGATATAATGGAGCAAGCTTGCTTATTTTTCGAAAAAAATCTTCATATGCCAATTGGTGCAGAAGGCCTAAAATACTTCAAAGAAAAACGAGATTTTGATGAAGATATAATCAAAAAATTTCGCCTAGGATACGCCCCCAATAACAATGGCCTTATGGCTCACTTAAAATCTATGGGTATAGATGAAAAAGATTTAAACGAATTAGGTTTAATGAGTATCCCTGAAGATAAAAACCGTCCTAAACATGATTTTTTTCGCAATCGTATAATGATACCAATCACCAATAAACAAGGCAAAATTATTGCCTTTGGTGGTCGAGTTATGGAGAAAATAGAACCCAAATACCTAAACTCTCCAGAAACCCCCATTTTCAATAAAAGACGAAACTTATATAATTTAGATAAAGCCCGAGAAGTAGCCTACAAAGAAAAACAACTAATCATCTGCGAAGGCTATATGGATGTTATCGCTCTTGATAAATATGGTTTCTCATATGCTGTAGCTCCTCTTGGTACAGCCCTAACTGAAGAACAAATTATCGAAGCCTGGAAAGTAACACCAGAACCAATTCTTTGTTTAGACGGCGATGCCCCTGGAACCAAAGCAGCCATGCGCTCTGTTGATAGAGTTCTACCAATCCTAAAAGCCGGCTACTCATTAAAATTCATGTTTTTGCCCGATAATATGGATCCAGACGAATACCTAAAATGTCATGGTGCAGAAAGCTTTAAGGCTCTCATGAATAAAACCAAACCATTAATTGATATCTTATGGCAAAAATACACCCAAGATGAAAATGCAAACACCCCCGAACGCAAAGCTTTAATTGAAAAAACACTTTTAGAAGAAGTTGCTAAAATTAAAGACCCAACCGTTAGAGGCTACTATACCCAAGAAATAAAAAACAGAATATATCTAGCATATAAACAATCTGCATGGAGCAAAGATAAAGCCAACAACTCTCAACAATCATCTCAGCACCACACTCAAGCCCAAACAGCCCCAACACCTCAACATGTTGCACCAACATCTGTTAAAAACACATATCAACCAAAAACAAACAACTATACAAACCCCAACAAATCATATACCAACAAAAACAACAATCAACGCTCAACTATAAATCATAACATCAGTACCCCAGATACCCTACGCCAAAAAGCATACAGCGAAAACGATATTAATTTTGGTATGATTATTGCCGCTCAATTAATTTATCCTGAATTAATTGATGACTATGAAGAACAAATTTTCACAGATGATATCAAAGATGAAAACTTAAAAAAATTATATCAAACTATCCTAAACACATACCATAACGAAGATACTGCAATAAGCGGAGAAGATTTTCAAAACCTCATCAATAAAAATCATCCATCCTGTGGCATAAAAGATTTATGGCAACTAGAAATGCTAAAAAAACGCAATCCATTTATCAATGAATTAAAAAAACTAATTGAAAAACTTTTAGCAGAAAACAAATTACGCACATTAGATGAAGAAATAAAAAATTTAAGCCTAAGTTTATGTCAAAACTTTTCTGAAGAAGATTATATTCGCCAAAACGCCCTAAAACAAGAGCGCAATGAAATTGTATCAAAATATTCAAATTTAGATGAATAACAAATATCATTGACTTTTACTAATAATTGTGATACCTTAACTAACGAATAAACCATTTTTATGTTTTGTGCAGTCGCCTTTGTGAAAATCCGACTGTTAAAGTAACCACATAATAAAAGACCGTCGCATTTGTGAAAATCCGACCGTCTGGCTAGGCAAGCGTGCTTGGTTTATGTAATCGGCGACAGCTCTCTTTCTTTATTAAACCAAAGAAACGGAGCTGTCTTTTTTATCATTAATAAAACTCAAATATAATAAGCCTTGTTTCAGCTTCATCTTCATTCATTTGCCTACATTTTTCATAAATATCACTAACATAAATATCCGTTAAACATTCTCTCCCACTATACTCTCTACAACACCTTAGCCCATAGTAATAAAAATGGGATAAAACCTTGTGCTGGAAGCAAATTTCCGACTGCAGTGTACATAAAAGGCGTACATAAAGGAGGAAATTTGCAATCATAACCATAATTTAGCCCATCCCCCATTTAAAAGAATAAACTCAACTCCTTTGCCTCGGGTGGGCTAAAACCTTGTGCTGGAAGCAAATTTCCGACTGCAGTGTACATAAAAAGCGTACATAAAGGAGAAAATTTGCAATCATAACCATAATTTAGCACATCCCCCATTTAAAACTAAAAGGAGTTGAATAAATTCAACTCCTTTGCCTCGGGTGGGATAAAGTGCTATGCTATGTGTAACGCCACGAACGACGTGTACAAAAAAGCGTACACAAGAGAGTGCCGATGCACATATGATAGTGCTTTTGCACATCCCCCCATCCTATTTTGCTCTAGTCTTAAGCGCTGGAAACAATATCACATCTCGCAAAGTTGCACTATTTGTAAGCAATTTTGCAAGCCTATCCATCCCCATACCCATACCGGTTGTTGGTACAAAGCCATAAGAAAGTGCATCAATAAAACTTTCATCTAACATTTGAGCTTCATCATCACCAGCTTCACGCTCTTTAGCTTGCGCATTAAAACGCTCTAATTGCTCCAATGGATTTGATAACTCAGAATAAGCACATCCCAATTCCATACCCAAAATATAAACATCAAAGTGCTCTGTTAAACGAGGATTATCTCTGTGAGTTTTAGCTAATGGAGAAATATCCTTTGGCATATCAGAAACAAGAATTGGTTGAATTAAAGTATGCTCAACTTTTTCATCAAATACTTCTTGTACAACTTTACCCCAGTTTGAACAATGCTCAGTATCAACGCCAATAGTTTTAGCAAGAGCACAAGCTTCTTCAACAGTTTCTGTTGTCAAGAAATCAACACCAGTTTCTTTCTTAATCAAATCTATCATAGAAACTTTTGGAATTGGGTTTGAGAAATCAATTTCATGACCAGCTATTTCAATTTTATCAGATCCAAATACTTTAGTTACAACAAAACGTAAAAGATTTGAAATTAAATTAGCCATATCATTATAATCACCATATGCCATATAAGCCTCTAATGCAGAAAACTCTGGTACATGGTTTTTATCAATACCCTCATTACGGAAGTTTTTACCAATTTCAAACACTCTATCAATACCCCCAACAATAAGCTTCTTCAAATAAAGCTCAGGCGCAATACGAAGATAAAAATCATTATCAAGAGCATTATAATGTGTAACAAAAGGTTTCGCATTAGCACCACCCAAAATTGGATGTAACGCAGGTGTTTCAACTTCTAAAAACTCATTTTGATTAAAGAACTCTCTAACAGCTGAAACAATTTTACAACGAGTAATCAAAACTTGTTTTGCTTCATCATTGATAATCATATCAACATAACGCTTACGATAACGTGTTTCAATATCTGTAAGTCCATGAAATTTTTCAGGCAATGGTTCAAGAGATTTAGCAATAATATCAAACTTTTCTACAGCAACAGATAACTCTCCACGTGGTGTACGTCTAATAAAACCAGTAACACCAACCACATCACCAATATCCAAACATTTTAATAATTTTAAATTATCTTCATCAAGATTACATTTATGGCAAAATAGTTGAATATTTCCTGTTTTATCCTTCATATCAATAAACATACCATCATTTCTAACAGCCATAGCACGACCAGCAACTGTCACTCTATCTTCAGTATGTTCACCATTAGCCAAATCTTTATACTTTTCTTGTAATGGCTTAGCCCAACTATCTGGATAAAAACTATAAGGATATGGATTATATCCCATCTCTTCTAATTTTGCGAGCTTATTAAGACGGCTCTGTCTTTGTTCACTAACTTCTTCAACCATTTTTATACACCTATAATCAAGTTCAAACTACCTGCCTTATACCACACAATGTAAATATTGCAAGTATTTTTACACTTCACCACACAAAAAAGGTCTACGATTAAACCTCGTAGACCTTTTCTTTTTCATTCAAGATAAAATCTTAAATTATTCTTCTACAACTTCACTAGTAATAGCTTGTTGAGCTTCTTCTTGCTTCATCAATTCAATCTCACGATCGTTTTGAGCAGCAACTCTACGTAGAGAACGAAGAACACTACCAGTACCAGCAGGAACAAGACGACCAACGATTACGTTTTCTTTCAAACCATGTAATCTGTCAACTTTACCTTCAACAGCAGCTTCTGTTAATACACGAGTTGTTTCTTGGAATGATGCTGCAGAAATAAATGACTTAGTCTGTAAGCTTGCTTTAGTGATACCAAGAAGAACTGGACTAGCTTCAGCAGGTCTCAAACCTTCTTTTTCAGCTTTTTCGTTGATTAACTCAAACTCATCAGCATCTAATTGTTCACCAACTAACAATGTTGTATCACCAGGCATTGTAACTTCTACTTTGCGAAGCATTTGAGAAACGATAACTTCAATATGTTTATCATTAATCTTCACACCTTGCATACGGTAAACGTCTTGAACTTCTTTCACTAAGTATTCAGCCAATTTTTCAACACCGAGAACGCGTAAGATATCGTGAGGAGCTGGAGTACCTTCTACCAACATATCACCTTTCTTAACTTCGTCACCGTCTTGAACAACTAGACGTCTTCCCTTAGGAATTAGATATTCATATTCTTTACCATCATCAGTTACAACCATAACACGTTGTTTAGCTTTATAGTCTTTACCAAATTCCACTCTACCATCAACATCAGAGATAATAGCAGGATCCTTTGGTTTACGAGCTTCAAACAATTCAGCAACGCGTGGCAAACCACCGGTAATATCTTTAGATTTCAAGCTTTCTTTTGGAAGTTTAGCAATAATATCACCAGCTTTGATTTCTGCACCATTATCAACAGCTAATACAGCATCAACTGGTAAATAATAACGAACTTCTTTACCGTTAGCAAAAGTAATAGGTTTACCCTTCTTATCTTTTAATACGATAGATGGGCGTAAGTTTGCATTAGCGCTAGAACCACCTCTCCAGTCTGTAACAGTCTTAGAAATGATACCAGTTGTTTCATCTTGAATTTCTTTCATAGAAATACCAGAAATCAAGTCAACCAACTCGATATAACCACCTTTTTCTGTAATAACTGGGGTTGTAAATGGATCCCATTCAGCAACTTTTTGACCTTTTTTAACTTCTGATCCAGGTTTAACCAAAATCTTAGCACCATATGGAACACGATGACGAGATTTTTCACGACCATTCGCATCTGTAACCATAATAACACTATTACGAGAAAGAATAATTGTTGTTCCGTCTTCAGCTTCAACCACTTTACCATCATCTAATTTCAAAATACCATCATATGGAACTTCAACATTAGATTGCTCAGCAGATGCAGACGCAGCACCACCGATGTGGAAGGTTCTCATGGTCAACTGAGTACCAGGCTCACCAATTGATTGAGCAGCAATCACACCAACAGCTTCACCAACGTTCACAGGTGTACCACGAGCCAAGTCACGACCATAACAAGCAGCACATACGCCATGTTCAGATTGACAAGTCAATACAGAACGGATCATTACTTGTTCAACACCAGCTTTTTGAATTTTTTCAACGTCGCTTTCATCCATTAATCTACCTTTAGAAACAATAACTTCACCGGTTTCTGGATTTAATACATCTTCTTGAGCTGTACGACCTAAAATTCTTTCGCCAATAGAAACGATTACATTACCACCATCAACGATTGGACGAACTACAATACCACGTTCTGTACCACAGTTTGTTTCTGTAATAACAACATCTTGAGCAACGTCAACCAAACGACGGGTTAAGTAACCAGAGTTAGCAGTTTTCAACGCAGTATCTGACAAACCTTTACGAGCACCGTGGGTAGAACTAAAGTATTCAGCCACAGTCAAACCTTCTTTAAAGTTTGAAATAATAGGTTGTTCAATAATAGCGCCATTAGGTTTAGCCATCAAACCACGCATACCAGCAAGCTGTCTCATTTGGTCTTTAGAACCACGGGCACCACTATCAGCCATCATAAACACTGAGTTCATATAACCTTTTTCAATTTTTGAAATACCCTTCATCATTTCTTCTGTTAACTTGTAGTTACAAGCAGCCCAGATATCGATAACTTTATTGTATTTCTCACCTGATGTAATCAAACCATTTTGATATTGTTGTTCAAACTCTTTAACTTGTTTAGATGTTTCTGCAATCAATTCTTTCTTAGCATCAGGAACAATCAAGTCATCTTTACCAAATGAAATACCTGCTTTACAAGCATTTTCAAAACCAAGAGCCATGATTTTATCAACCATGATACAAGTTTCTTTTTGACCACAATAACGATAAACAGTATCAATAATTTCACCAATTTCTTTCTTTCTTAAAAGTCTATTTACAAGACTAATAGAAATTTTTTCATGATCAGGTAAAATATCAGAAATAATGATACGACCAGGAGTTGTATCTAACAATCCATAAACTTTTTCACCTTTATCGTTTACGTAGTGCATACGACATTTAATCTTAGCATGTAAATCAACAGCTTTTGCATTAAGAGCAAGCATAACTTCATTTACATCAGAATATACACTACCCTCACCGATTACATCTTGAGCTTCATATGAAAGGTAATAAATACCTAACACCATATCTTGAGATGGAACGATAATTGGTTTACCAGACGCAGGAGCCAAAATGTTGTTTGTAGACATCATCAATACACGTGCTTCCAATTGAGCTTCAATAGAAAGTGGTACGTGAACAGCCATGTGGTCACCGTCGAAGTCCGCGTTGAACGCTGTACATACTAATGGGTGTAAGTGAATAGCTTTACCTTCAACCAATACAGGTTCAAATGCTTGAATACCAAGTCTGTGAAGTGTTGGAGCACGGTTTAACAACACTGGATGCTCACGAATAACTTCTTCTAAGATATCCCAAACTTCAACACGTTCTTTTTCAACCATTCTCTTAGCTGCTTTAATTGTTGTAGCCAAACCATAAAGCTCTAATTTAGCATAAACGAAAGGTTTGAAAAGTTCCAAAGCCATTTTCTTAGGCAAACCACATTGGTGTAATTTAAGTTGTGGACCAACTGTAATAACTGAACGACCAGAGTAGTCAACACGTTTACCTAACAAGTTTTGACGGAAACGACCTTGTTTACCTTTTAACATATCAGATAATGATTTCAATGGACGTTTATTTGTTCCAGTAATAGCTCTTGCTCTACGACCATTATCAAACAATGCATCAACAGATTCTTGTAACATTCTCTTTTCATTACGGATAATGATATCTGGAGCATGTAATTCAATTAATCTCTTCAAACGATTGTTACGGTTAATTACACGACGATATAAATCATTCAAATCAGATGTTGCAAAACGACCACCATCCAATGGAACCAATGGACGTAATTCAGGTGGAATAACTGGTAATACATCTAATACCATCCACTCTGGTTTTGTATTTGAATCAATAAATGATTCAATAATTTTTAATCTTTTTACAACTTTCTTTCTTTTAGCTTCAGATGCAGATGAAGTTAATTCTTCACGTAAAGCTTTCTTTTCGCCTTCCAAATCAATGTTAGCTAAAATTTCTTTAATAGCTTCAGCACCAATACCAGCTTTAAATGTATCTTCTCCAAATTCATCTAATTTATCTTGATATTCATCTTCAGTTAAAAGTTGATATTGTTTCAAATCAGTCAAACCTGGTTCAATAACAATATAGCTTTCAAAATAAAGCACACGTTCCAACTGTTTCATTGGAATATCTGTAATCATAGAAATTCTGCTTGGTAAAGATTTCAAGAACCAAATATGTGCAACAGGTGCTGCTAATTCAATGTGGCCCATACGTTCACGACGTACTTTGGAAAGTGTAACTTCCACACCACACTTTTCGCAGACAATACCACGATATTTCATTCTTTTATATTTACCACACAAGCATTCATAATCCTTCACAGGACCGAAAATTCTTGCACAGAACAAACCATCTCTCTCAGGCTTAAATGTACGATAGTTAATGGTTTCAGGTTTCTTTACTTCACCATATGACCAAGAACGGATCTGCTCAGGAGATGCGATAGAGATTTTAATTTCATCAAAAGACTCAGATACAGCCTGTTGACCAAAAAAATTCATAATATCATTCATTACTTTAAACTCCTTTACTCTTAGGCTTCATCAACGTTGAGCATTTCAACATTCAAGCATAGCGATTTAATTTCTTTAACTAACACGTTAAATGACTCAGGTACACCAGAATCAAAACTATCTTCGCCACGAATAATAGACTCATAAACTTTAGTTCTACCGTTCACATCATCGGATTTAACTGTAAGCATTTCTTGTAATGTGTACGCAGCACCATAAGCTTGTAAAGCCCAAACTTCCATCTCACCAAAACGTTGACCACCAAATTGAGCCTTACCACCAAGAGGTTGTTGAGTAACAAGTGAGTAAGGACCAACAGAACGAGCGTGCATTTTTTCATCAACGATGTGGTGAAGTTTAATCATATAAATGATACCAACTGTAACTTTTCTATCAAATTTTTCACCTGTACGACCATCATACAAATCAATTTGACCAGAAGTTGGAAGACCTGCCATATCTAACATACGATTGATATCATCACCATTCGCACCATCAAATACAGGGGTAGCCATTGGAATACCATTTTTAAGATTTGAAACCATTTCAAGTTTTTCTGGCTCGCTAAGAGTTTCAATTTCTTTCTTGTATTGTTTTTCACCATAGATATCTTTTAATTTTTGATTTAATTCATCTATAGTCTTTTCACCACGTTTGTATTGTTCACAAAGTTCATTAATTTGTTTACCTAATTCTTTTGCAGCCCAACCAAGGTGTGTTTCCAAAATTTGTCCCACGTTCATACGTGAAGGCACACCAAGTGGGTTAAGAACGATATCAACAGGTGTACCATCTTCCATATATGGCATATCTTCTAATGGCAATACGCGAGAAACAGTACCTTTGTTACCGTGACGACCTGCCATCTTATCACCTGTTTGCATTTTACGTTTTGTAGCAATGTAAACTTTTACTTGTTTCAATACACCTGGAAGTAAATCATCACCACGTTGAACTTCATCAACTTTTTGTTCAAAGTGTTTTTGAACTCTATCTAAACGATCATTAAATGCACTTGTAAAGCCTTCAATTTTTTCCATCAATTCTTCGTCTTTAATAACGATTTTACTTAATTGATATTCTGGAATATTTTTCAAAACTTCTTCAGTTAAAACAAGTTTCTTAGCAATACCTTTAGGTGCATCAACAACTGTTTGACCTAATAACATTTCTTTCAAGCGTTGATTATAACTCTTACGAACAATGCTCATTTCATCATCACGGTCTTTCGCTAATTTTGAAATTTCAGCTTGTTCAATAGCAAGAGCACGTTCATCTTTTTCAACACCTCTACGGTTGAACACTTGAACGTCAACAACAACACCTTCAATACCTGGTTGTGCACGAAGTGAAGTATCACGAACATCACTAGCTTTTTCACCAAAGATTGCACGTAATAATTTTTCTTCAGGTGTTACAACGCTCTCACCTTTTGGAGTAACTTTACCAACCAAAATATCACCAGCTTTAACTTCAGCACCGATATAAATGATACCTGATTCATCTAGGTTTCTAAGAGCATCTTCACCTACGTTTGGAATATCACGAGTAATTTCTTCTTGACCCAATTTTGTATCACGAGCCATTACTTCAAATTTTTCAATATGAAGAGATGTTAAAACATCATCACGAGAAATTCTTTCAGAAAGTAAGATAGCATCCTCGTAGTTCAAACCATTCCATGGCATAAATGCAACAAGAACGTTTTTACCTAAAGCTAACTCACCCATATCTGTACAAGGACCATCAGCAATAATATCGCCAGCTTTAATAACATCACCAACTTTAACTAATGGAACTTGGTTAATACAAGTATTAGCATTAGAACGACGGAATTTAGACAATCTATAAATTTCCACACCCATATCAGCTACATTCTCTTTCTTTTGAGAACGAATAACGATACGGTTAGCGTCAACTGCCAAAACTTCACCATCATATTTTGCAACCAATGTTGCACCACTATCTTTTGCAACACTTGCTTCAATACCAGTACCAACTAATGGAGCTTCAGAACGAAGCAATGGCACACCTTGACGTTGCATGTTTGATCCCATCAATGCACGGTTCGCGTCATCGTTTTCTAAGAATGGAATTAACGCAGCAGCAACAGATACTAATTGTTTTGGAGAAACGTCGATAAAGTTAATTTCTTCAGGTCTTGCAAAAATAACATCACCTGCTTTACGACAAGTAATCATATCATTTACAAAGTGACCATCTTCTGTAACTTCAGCATTTGCTTCAGCCATTACATATTTTGTTTCTTCATCAGCTGATAGGTATACAACATCTTGAGTTACAACACCATCAACAACTTTACGATATGGACATTCAATGAAGCCATATTTGTTGATACGTGCATAAGAAGATAAAGCGTTAATCAAACCAATGTTTGGACCTTCAGGAGTTTCAATTGGACAAATACGACCATAGTGTGTTGGGTGTACGTCACGAACTTCAAAACCTGCACGATCACGACTCAAACCACCAGGACCTAATGCTGATAAACGACGTTTGTGTGTAATTTCACTCAATGGGTTATTTTGATCCATAAATTGAGACAATTGAGAAGAACTAAAGAACTCACGAATAACAGCTGCAATTGGTTTTGCATTTACTAAATCTTGAGGTTTAACATTATTTAATACCTCTGAGCTCATTTTTTCTTTAATAGCTCTTTCCATTCTATGTAAACCCATACGATATTGGTTTTCCATCAATTCACCAACAGAACGAACACGACGGTTACCTAAGTGGTCAATATCATCAACAACACCTTTACCATCTCTCAATTCAACCATATGTTTTACAACACGCAAAATATCATCTTTGCGAAGAGTATGTAATGTATCTGGAGCCTCATTAAATGGAATATCTAAAGCAGAATTCATCTTTACACGACCTACAGATGATAAGTCATATCTTTCTTCATCAAAGAATAAACCTTTAAAGATTGCTTCACTTGCTTCCAATGTAACTGGTTCACCTGGTCTCATAACTTTATAAATATCACCTAGAGCTTCTTCTCTATTTGTATTGCGATCTACTTCTAAAGTATTACGAATATATGGACCAACATTTACATTATCAATATATAAAAGTTCTAATGATTTTACTTTAGCTGCATCAATTGCATTTAAGATTTCTTCATTAAGTTCAGCACCTGCATCTGCAACCACTTCACCTGTTTTATTTACCACAACTGATTTTGCTAAATATTTACCAAACAAGTAATTATCTTTTACTAAGAAACCTGTTAAACCTTTTTCAACAAGTTTTTGAGCTGTTCTAGGAGTAATCTTCTTGTCTTTTTCCCAAACAACTTTACCTGTTTCAGCATCAACTAAATCAAAGTCAAATTTAACACCTTTCATCTTATTTGCATCAAATTCAACTTTCCAACCTTTTTTAACTTTTTCTACATTAATTGTTTCATAGAAATATTCTAAAATTTCTTCTTTGCTCATACCCTTAATTTCAGAAGGTTCTAATCTTCTACCTTCTTTTTTAGCTTGAGCTAATTTTTCTTCTGTTTCTTTAGAATACAATGAATACAAAATTGTAGTTACTGGTAATTTACGACGTCTATCAATACGAGCGTATACCAAATCTTTTGCATCAAATTCAAAATCTAACCAAGAACCACGATATGGAATAATTCTTGCAGCAAACAAGAATTTACCATTAGTCATTGTCTTACCTTTATCATGGTCGAAGAACACACCTGGTGATCTATGCATTTGAGAAACCACAACGCGCTCAATACCATTAACAATAAAAGTACCCTTTTCTGTCATCAATGGGATATCACCCATAAATACATCTTGTTCTTTAATGTCATGAATAGATTTAGCTCCGGTTGCTTCATCTATATCAAACACCACCAAACGAAGAGTAGCTTTAACAGGAGCAGCATATGTTAAGTCACGTTTAATACATTCATCAACATCATACTTTGGTTGTGAAAGTTCGTATTTAACGAATTCCAACACACCATTACCTGCAAAATCACGAATTGGGAAAATAGATTTAAACACTTCTTCCAAACCAAATTCACAGTGGTTGCCATACATATCAACATTGTTAATAAAGCTGTTATATGAACCGGTTTGAACCTCTAACAGACTGGGCATATCAATAATAGCATCAATTCGCCCAAAATTCTTTCTTACACGTTTTTTGCTCGTATAAGATTCTTTCATCTCTTTTAATCCTTCTGGTTAGATTCTGCGACAATTCTTATGAAAAATACTTTTTTCTCGTCATTTTTAGGCGATTTTAAAGCAATTTCCAACCCCGATCGCAGAAGGTTGTACTAAAACTTAAGTTTAATTTTATATTTCAAGAATCGTTTTAACCCCAGAAAATACTTTATTTTCAAAAGGTTAAACAAACTTCTTTTTATAAAAAGTAAAATAATTTTGTAATTACAAACTTTTATATTTTAAAGTCGCGACAACTTTAGCATTAAAAAATATATTTTTCAATATTTTTTTTATTTTTACTCAAATTTTAACTCAAATTTAATCATTTAAATTATATTTGCGCAGAATCGCATTTATACGCATAATTTACTCTTATATTATAACCTTTTTACACCCTTTAACACACCAAACAACTACCTATCTTTCACTATAATTACCCCCTCCCAATCCCCCAATCTGCATAACTAGTAGTTTTCTACACCACAAAAAAAGAGAAGAGCAAAAGCTCTTCTCTTGTAATTGTAGCAAATAGCTTGACTATTATTCAACAATCTTAGAAACAACGCCAGCACCTACAGTTCTACCACCTTCACGGATAGCAAAACGTAAACCTTCGTTCATAG
>CAJGCO010000020.1 GCA_904501925.1 uncultured Alphaproteobacteria bacterium
AATTATTTTTTGATAATAGAATCAACATCAACTTTGGCTTTTAGGAATTCTTTATCAATTTCACCTCTAATTTCAACAATATCATTTTCATTTACAGTAAGACCACGCCAATCTTCGTTATCAATTTCAATGATAATATTTGCACTACCGTCACTAAATTGGTATTTTTCATCACCTAAACTTTGTGTAATCTTTCCTTCAAGAACAACAGGAGAATCGTCTCGCAATTCTAATGCTTCTTTAACAGTAATTTTACTGATTGTTGGACCTGTATATCCACCTTGAGCATAAGAATTTCCTGTTAAACCCAAAATAAGAGCTAAAGCAGATACTAGAGTTAACTTTTTCATATTTTTTCTCCTAATTAAAATATTATTTCCTTTTGTATGTTAAAGTGGAGTTTTTTTTTAGGCAAAATAAAAATTGTAGTTATTAGTATGTATAGTTTAAGTGTTTGATTATATGTAAATAAAATATTTTCTTTACTTATTTGATAAAACAATTTAGAAAAATGATGAAATTATATGGGTTTAGTTTGATTATGGAAAATTTGAATTTTTGGATTGTTATTAGCTTTTGTTATCCAATGTTATTTGGCGCAAATAACATTATAAATGGGATATTAGTAAATAGAGGTTTTAGAAATCCTTTTGTTTTGACTTTTTATAAATCCATTACAAATGTGTTGTTTGTTCCTTTATTGTTTATATTAGGAGAGGTGAGTTTTCCGTCTTATTGGTTGTTAGTGTTATATTTTATAGTTGCATTGTTTGATTTGGGGTATTTAGTTCCATATTATGTGGCACTAAAACATATTGATACATCTATTGTAACAGCTTTGTTTGCATTAGGAAGAGTTGTTATTTTGGTGTTGAGTTATGTTTTTTTAGATGAACGACTTAGTTTTGTTCAATATTTGGGGTTTATGATAATTATATTATCTTCAATTTTTTTAAGCATAACGAGTTATAAAAATATTACATTAAATAAAGCTTTTTATTTGATGGTGCTTTCTTCGTTTATGCATAGTTTATTTTTGGTTTTAGAAAAGTATGTAATAAATAAAGATGGTAATTGGGTGAATATGGTGTTTTATCCATCAGTTTTTAGCATGATTATTCCTTTTGTTTTGTTTTTTAGTGTAAAGCAAAGGCGAGAAATTGGTTTTAATTTTGCGTTATTTAAAGGGAATATAAAATTATTTATAATGATGGAAATATTTAGTTTTATTGCTCTTTGTACAATTACATTTGTTTTGCCGTATATATCAGTTGAAGCAAAAGCAGCCATTTCTTCTACAACGCCAATATTTGTATTGATAATTGGTGTTATATTGGGAAAATGTTTTAATGTGAAAATATTAGAAAATATTACTAAAAAAGAAGTGATAAAAAAAGTTGCTATGTTTTTACTTATTGGTGTTGGAACATATTTAGTGGTGATGTAAAAAATACTTGATTTTTTTTATTGTAAGGCATATAAAGTGGCTGTTTTATTATAATTATAATGTATTATGGAAAAAGAAAAAAAGATTTATGCAAGCGTTGCTACTGTTTTGGCGCTTATGTTTGTGATCTCTCTTGTGTTTTTTGTGGTTAAGCATGATTTTGATTGGTTGATAGCAACATTTATAGCAATATTGCTGGTTGGTAAACCATTAAATTATTGGTACGATAGGCAAGTGGAAAAGAAAAATCCACTGAGCTTTAGGCGTGTTAAAAATGCTTTGAACTATGTGGTTGAGAAATACGAGGGTACTAAGGAAGACTTTATTCGTGAGAAGGGCGAGGAGATGTATAACCATTTCTTGAGTATTGGTTATATTCATGAACCTCGTTGTAACACCAATAAAGATGTGGTTTGCTGGGAAGTAACCAGACTTGGTATTATTCGTAGAGAGAGTGTGCATCGCTAAATCTAGAAAGCGATTTTATTAAAAAACCTTGTAACCTGTTTGGTTATGAGGTTTTTTGTTTTTAAGAAGGGGATATTATTGACAAATGATATGCTTTGTGATAAATCGGAGTAAAGTTTTTTGATTTAAGGATAAAATGATGAAAGATATTATATTAACAGGTGATAGACCTACTGGTAAGTTGCACTTAGGGCATTATGTTGGTTCGCTAAAAAGACGTGTGTTAATGCAAAATAGTGGTGAATTTGATAAGATTTTTATTATGGTTGCTGATGCACAAGCTTTAACAGATAATGCAGATGATATAAATAAAGTTAGAAATAATATATCAGAAGTTGCTCTTGATTATCTTTCTTGCGGATTAGATCCTAATAAATCTACTATTTTTATTCAATCTTTAATTCCAGAACTTTGTGAACTTACTTTTTATTATATGAATTTGGTTACAGTTTCTCGTTTGCAGAGAAATCCAACTGTTAAGAATGAAATTCAATTAAGAGGATTTAAGCAAAGTATTCCTACCGGATTTTTTACATATCCTATTAGTCAAGCTGCAGATATTACAGCATTTAAAGCAAATGTTGTTCCAGTTGGTGAGGATCAATTACCTATGATTGAACAAACAAGAGAGATTGTTCGTTCATTTAATAGTTTATATAAAGAAGTTTTGGTTGAGCCACAGGCTGTATTACCTGAAAATGAACTTTGTGCAAGATTACCTGGTCTTGATGGGGCTGCTAAGATGAGTAAGTCTTTAGGTAATTGTATTTATATTTCGGATAGTGAAAAAGATATTAAGAAAAAAGTGCAAAGTATGTTTACTGATCCAACCCATTTAAGAGTTGAAGATCCTGGACATACAGAAGGAAATGCTGTGTTTACATATTTGGATGCGTTTTCAAAAGAGGAACACTTTAGTGCATTTTTACCTCAATATGCGAATCTTGATGAATTGAAAGCGCATTATCGCAGAGGTGGTCTTGGTGATGGAACTGTTAAAAAATTCTTGAATGAAATTTTACAAAATGAATTAAGACCGATTAGGGAAAAAAGAGAAGTGTTTGCTAAGGATTTGGGTGAAGTATTTAATATACTTAAAAAAGGTAGTGAAGTTGCTCAAAGTGTTGCAGCACAAACTCTTGATGAAGTTAAGAGCGCTATGGGAATTAACTATTTTAAGGATAATTTATTGAAGTAGAATAAAATGGAAGAAGGTAAAGGTGATATTGAATTTTCTCCAGTTTTAATTATGGAGTATATTAAGCAGTCTAGTATTGGTAGATATTTGGCTAGCGATAATATTGATTTTGATGTGAAATTTAAAATGCCAAAAGAATATTATGAAGAGATGATGAGATATCCTCTAAAACCTCAGTTTATAAAGTTTGATATAAATTATGATGAAAGTAGTGAAATTCTTAGTGTTAGAGCCGGTTTAGATGTTATAAACAGGTTTAGAGAACAAAAAGCTATGGTTGAAATTGCATCGCTTTATGAACAACATTATGCTCAGAGATATAAAAAGTATATTGAGGCTTTGAAATGATAGAAAAATTTGTTTTTGATAGTGGTAAAGAAGGTACAAAGTTATTGGTATTAGGCGCTATTCATGGTAATGAAGTGGCAGGGCCTAATGCTTTAAGACAAATTATAAAAGAGATAGAAGATAAAAAAATAAATATGACTAATGGGCGTTTAACTCTTGTTCCTGTTTGTAATGTTGAAGCAAATAAAAAAGATGTAAGACAAATTGATGAAAACTTAAATAGGGTAATGAGAGAACATCAAAATCCTAGTACATATGAACAGAAGTTAGCAAATGAAATTTGTTTATTAATAAAGGATTGTGATATTTTGTTGGATTTACATTCTACACATTGTAAAGGTGATGAACCTTTTGCTTTTTGTGATTATCCAGATGAAAACAATTTGAAACTAATTGAAGGTCTTGATGTAAAATATGTATTAAAAGGATGGCCTCAGATATACGATGCTCAAGGGGAAATTGAAGATTTTTCAACAGAAAGAGCTGCAAAAAACTATAATAAATCTGCAACAACTTTGGAATGTGGTTATCATAAAGAAGCTGGTGCAAAGGATGTTGCTTATAATGCTGTTGTTAATACATTAAAAGGTTTTGGCTTGATAGATGGTGTTGTTTCTAATAAGATAGAAAAAACATCAATATTAATGAAAGAATATGTTGTTAAAAAAAAAGAAGGACGCTTAACTAAAAACTATAAACATCTTGATAGAATTTATAAAGGTGAAAAGATTGCTCAGTATGATGATGGGCAAGAACTTTTTGCAGTTGATGATGGATACATTTTGCTTCCCAATTTAGAGGCTGAAATTGGGGCTGAATGGTATTACTTTGGAGTAAAAGAATAGATTATTTGAAGTTTGCTTTTCTTTTATATGTTTCAAGAGCAAAATCAAAGTTATATGTATTTTGGTGCTCTTGTTTTTCCCAGATTAAACTTTGAGTTTCTTTATTTAGGCTAACGCCATGGTATCCTCTTGATATTAGGTGTTGCATTTTCATAAATAAAGATGGAATTTTTTGATGAATGTTATTACCCAAAAACATACTATATGATTTTTTATTATCTTGAATTGTTGGTAATGGTTTGTTTTTTATTGGTTTTTCAAGATAAATAACTTTTACTCCATCGGATGGATCTAAATCTACCTTTGTAATTTGCATATTGTGATGAAGTGCATTTATCCAGCTTGCAGGGTTATCTACTGCAATTTGAATAATTGAATATTTTCTATTTTCATCTATTTCGTGTTTTTCAATATGTTCAAGCATTTTTTTCATTAAAGAAGAACCTCTGTATGCAGGATCAACTAAAATTGCTTCAAATATAAGTAATTCATTATTTGGGATGTTTGATTTATATTCAGGCATATCTCTTTGTTCTCCATTTTGAGGGAGACTATATACCATTTGAGCAATTAAGTTGTCATTATCAAAAATGCCAAGCATATGTGATGAGCTACCATTTAATGATTTCATATAATCTGATTTTGTTCTGTGTAGAATAAAATGCTGTTCATCTGGATGAAGATTAGAAATAATTCTGTCTTGTAAGCCCATTACATCTTCTAAATTTGATGCGTTTAATTTTTTTATGGTTAAAAGTTTTTTTTGCATAATTAAAAATCCTTGTAGTTTGGTTAAAAAAAAGGATTTGAGTTTGCTCAAATCCGACGTATGCTTATCTAAAAACAGATAATCATCGTCGCATTTCCAATCTACGAAGGCGTAGAGTATTATGTGTAAACTTTGTACTCATCTCTAATCTAAATTTATTAAAACTATGTGCTATGATATCAGATTTGTTTTTTTTGTCAATAATATTTTATATAAAAAAACCGTATTCATTTCAGAATACGGTTTTTAAAGAACTTAAAGTAGCTTTCTTAATTTGAAAATTTCTTTTCTGATGTTTTTTCTGGCTTGTTTTTCATAAAGATTGAAGAAACAATCTGTGTTGAAAATTTGTTTACGTTTTAACATCTTTATAAGAAATTCTGTTCGGGCGAGTGCATACTCTTTATCCGAATAGATAGAGTATTCTTGGCGAATACTATTGCAATAATCATTCCAAGTTTGAGAAGATTTTGTTCCCAAAATGGCAAGATCAAGGTCAGCAATAAGTCCTGGTTCACCCGTTAGAGGTTCTACATTAGTGTGTTTTGTAGCCAAAATTAGGTTACGAAGAACTTCTTTGGGCTGATAGAATGTAATACCATCCCAAATTTTTTGGGTTTCTTCTATGGAGCGTTCTTCATTATCATTTTTGGTTATATCATACACATAATCGTGCATGAATATTGCAAGAATGATGTTGAAACTATTTATAGAAGCCAATTCATTGCTTGAAGCATGTTTTTTAAAGATGTTGAACATATTTATCATATAACCAAGATGTGATAAATTGTGGTATGGACGAGATTTGTATGTGTTTATTAAATCTTTCCAAAGACTTTCAACTCTAGGAACGTATGCCTCGGCAAATAAATTCTTGAAATGTGGTTTTAGGTATATACAAAGAAGTTCTTGATGTACGTTTTTGGGTACATAGAGTGAGCAGACAATGTATTCGTCAAGTGCCAAAAGAGCTCTGACGAGACTTGATGAGGTTGACTTGAGAGTAAAATCTTCTTGCCAGATAAGCTTGGTTTTGATAGAGAGACCTCTAATTTGAGCAAGCTTTTCATTGATTGTGGCAAAAGATACTTCGTTATCTAGCTCACTTTGGCTTCTGATGCCACGAATGAGTGTATCTGCATTGTATTTTATTGCAACATCAATGGTTGTTCCTGTGTTGCAAACAATAGTAATCTTCTTTGAGGTTTGAAGATCAGCCAATACAGATTCAATAATTCTTTTTCTTTCATCTAGCGAGAATAGATGTTTTTTTGTTTCGTTGTTACTGATACAAATAATTAACTCATCATACTCTTTAAGAGTTTTTTTTACAATGTCTAGGTGCCCTAGCGTAAAAGGATCAAAAGATCCTGCAAATAAAGCTTTCATAATGGTAGTAAAAATTATATGATTATAAAATAATATTTATTTGAGCTATGGATTATGTGTTAAAAAAACTTTTTGTCAAGTTAAAAGCGTTAATTTGATTGTTCAATTTCAACAATAAATCCTCCAACTTCTTGAATTGGAGTATTCTGATTTACTATATTGTCGTTTGGTGATGTTGGAATTTGATGCATTCCTCGATGTAGTTTATTTTTTTTATGATGTTTATGATAAAGTCTATTTTCGTAATTATAATAGTTGTCTGAGTAATGACAGCGACCACAATTTCCAACCATAATCCCTGCCATAAATACTAAAATTAAAAGAACAAGCATCATAAATATTTTTTTACAGTGACAGCATTCACAGTAAATATCGTTGTTATTTGAATTGTTGTCATCTTCTTTTGGGGTATTTACCATTTTTTTTCTCCTAAAATTAAACATTATAAATCTCCAATAGTTTGTTGCGTTATAGATATAATTATGTTTTAATGTTTTTCTAGAGGAGGTAGTTTTTAGGTTGAAAAAAGAATATTATTTTTTTAATATTTGTTGTGGAGTATGATATGAGTAAATTTTTGGATTTAATTATTGATTTATTTAAGTGGCCAGTTGCGCTTTTATGTGCAATTTCTGTGCCAGCGCTTGTTGATGCGCTTGACTATATCCAAGTAACAAATATTAAATTTTTAGTTTTTTTAGGTGGAGGAGTTGCTTATATTTTGTTTAAAATATTAGCCTCATCTAATATGAATATGTCTATGCTTACCTTAGCACATGAATTGACGCATGCTTTTTTTGCATTACTTACTTTTCATAAGGTTTCAGGAATTAGAATAAATTATGATGATAGTGGTGGTAGTATGAAATTTAAGGGGCGAGGTAATTGGTTAATAGTTATTGCGCCATATTTCTTTCCGTTGTTTTTGTTTTCAATAATGTTAAGTATTACGTTTTTTAGTGATAGAATACCTAATACATTGCTTGTTAATGGGGTTTTGGGTTACTTTTTTGCATATCATTTGGAAAGTATTATTTTACAAATTCATGGTGATCAACCAGACTTTAAACTTGTTGGGTTTCCGTTTTGTATTTTGTTTTTACCTGGTGCAAATTTATTTTTTGGAACATGTGTAGTTGCATTTAATAATGGTGGTTGGGTTAATATCAAAAGATATATTAAGATTGTAGAAAAACTTAATATGCAAACAATTGAGAAGTTATTAGATTATTTTACCAACTGATATAGCACTCATTTGGGGAAGATATTAAATCTACTTTTATTCCGATTGGAAGTATTTGGCGATTGGGAATATGACCATATTGGAAGTTTTTAATTATAGGAATGTTTAGTTCTTTGGAAAATTCATTTATACAATCATCAACATTGCCGTCTTCAATATCTATAATTTTTGAATTGGTAAAACTACCAAAGATTATTGCTTTTACTTTGTCAAAGTTATTTTGAAGTTTTAGTTGGTTTAGCATTAAATCTATGCGATATGTTTTTTCATCATCATCTTCAATTAGAATAATCTTATCTGTTAAATCTGGAAAATATTGCGTTCCACAAAGAGATAAAAATACGCTTAAGCATCCACCAACAATTATCCCTGAGGTTTGACCTTGATTTAAGGAAGTTCCTGAAACAATTTTGTGGTTATTGTTAAACAAAATAGCTTCAAGATTATTTTTTAAGGTTGGGTTGATGTTTGGGGTGTTTATATCATAAAGAGGAAGAAATCCTGTATATGATGGATTGTTTGTTTTAGCAAAAAGGGCATTTTGTAAAACTGTAGAATCGCTTAATCCAAAGATGGGTTTAGGTTTTTTAGAAATTAAATTATAATCAAGATATGGTAGTAATCTTAATGCTCCAGCTCCACCTCTTGTACAAAAAATGGCTTTAATTGTATCGTCTTCAAACATTTTGTTTATATCTTGGGCTCTTTTGATGTCCGTTCCTGCCATGTATCGATATTGTGAGTATATATCGTTTGCAACAACGACTTCTAATCCGATAGAATTAAAATATTCAATGGATGGGGTTAAATCCTTGTCATTTAAGCAACTAGATGGTGCAATATAGCCAATTTTGTCGTTAGGGTTTAATAAGCTCATTTTAATTTCTCCAACAATTCATATCCCATATCAGTAATGGAGTTATCTCTTGCTCCCATTAAAACAATTCTATCGTTTGGTTTAGCTATTTCTAAAAGATATTGTTTTAGTTGATCTCGTGTATCAAAGAAAATAGCATTCAATCCTTTTTCGTTACCATAATTTGTTAGATCAAGAGATGAAATATCTTTTTTAACTGTGCCTCCTACAAAGAAAATTTCAGGAATAAGAAGTACGTCGTCATAAGATAGATGTCTTACAAATGAATCTATAATTTCTTTTCCCATAAGGCGCATTGGTGAAAAACCATGTGGTTGGAACATTATTAAAAGTCTACCTTTGTAGTTTTTTAGAGCAGAAGTTGATGCATTTACTTTATCTGGATTATGAGCAAAGTCATCTATAACGGTTATATTAGAAGATGTTTTGCCTAGTACTTCTAAGCGTCGTTTGGTTCCATTAAATGTTGAAAGTATATTGCATGATTGATGAGGTGGAATACCTAACATTGAACAACATGCAACAGCACACATAGCGTTTAATACATTAAAGCTACCAATTAGGTTTAATTTATATTGAGTGTTATCATAAGTATAAAGAGTGCCATCTGGGTGAGATGAAATGTTTGATGCATAAAAAGATGAATTTGGATTGGTTATACTAAATGTTTTAGTATTTGGGTGGAAAGATATGATGTCTTTTGAATTTGGACAATCATTATTAATTACTGCTCCATATTTTGCTTTACGAGCAAAATCTCCAAATAATACTTTTAGTTCATCGATTGATTTGTGGTCTAGGGTGATGTTGTTTATTACAGAAATATAGGGTGTATATTTTTCTATTGAACCATCACTTTCGTCTGCTTCTATTACGCAATGTGTACCATTATTTAATATAACATTTGGAATCCCTTCTTGATTAGCATAATCTTTTAATAGCGCTCCATTAATAACAAGAGGAGATAAATTTGATTTATCTAAAATATAGCCAATCATTGCTGTAACAGTGGATTTTCCACTAGTTCCACCAACAGCAATGTTGTGTTCGTGGGATGAAAATATTTCTGCTAATAAATCGGAGCGTCGTTTTATTGGAATGTTTAGTTCTTTGGCGCGTTTAATGTCTGGAATGGTGTCTTCTACAGCAGTTGATGCATACAAAACTTCAATGTTTTCATCAACCATTGAGCCGTTTTGAGGGAAAATCTGGATGCCAATATTGGTGAGAGCTTGTTTGTTTTTTAAATCTTTTTGTTGGTCAAAACTTCTATCAGAACCTAAAACTTCGTAACCTTTGTATTTTAAAACTTGTGCAAGAGCACTCATTCCACTTCCAGATATTGCACAAAAACCAACTTTTTTCATAATAGACTCCTTTGTATTTTTATGGTTTCATTTTATGTAGAATAGTTTAATTTTTTATAAAAAAAACTTGAACAGTGTTCAAAAATATTATAATGATGTTTTTAGAGTAAATAATGTTAGGTTAGAAAAATGGCAAAATCTAAAGAAGAAATTAGACTTGATTTAGTTGTTAAAGCTCGTGAAATTCTTAAAGATAAGGGATTAGATTATTTAACTGCACGTAAATTATCAGATTATTCAGGATATTCAGTTGGTACGATTTATAATCAATTTAAGAGTATGGATAATTTGATTATGTGGGAAAATTGTTTGACTTTAGATGAGTTATATCAATATGTTAGTAAAGCAGAAAAAACATCGGATGTATATAAAAATCTAAACAACTTGTTAGAGAAGTTTGTTGATTTTGTTTTAGAAAATAAGAGTTTGTGGTTTACTTTGTATAATTTTCACTTTAGAAGTATTATGGAAAAATATGAGATATCTTATTTGAAGAGAATCGTTAAAATTATTAAAATTTTAGAGAAAAATTTATTTAAGTTATTTGCTAAAGTTCCAAGTAATGAAAGAACTCTTTCAACTGAGGTGTTGGGAATTGCAATATTTGCAATGAGTTCTTTGCTAACAACAGAAAAAGAGTTTTCTTATCTTAAGAAAAAATATGTTGTGAAAATTTTATTTAATACATATTTAGCAGGTATGTCACGTCTTTCAAAGAATGGTTTATTCTAAGTACGTGATTATTTGTTTGGTGATTTCTTTTGCATCACCTAATAACATTAAGGTTTTATCTAAATAAAATAATGGGTTATCTAATCCAGAATATCCTGGTGATAAAGAGCGTTTTACAAAAATTATTCTTTTTGCAAGTTCGGCATTAAGTATTGGCATTTTGTATATTGAACTTTGAGGATCTGTGTTTGCAAGAGGATTAGTTATATCGTTTGCACCAATTATAAAAGCAATATCTGTGGTTTCGAAATCTTGGTTTATATCTTTTAATTCAAATACATCTTGAGCGGGGAGATTGGCTTCAGCAAGTAGTACGTTTAAGTGTCCAGGCATTCTTCCGGCGATTGGATGAATTGCAAATTTTACATTTACGTGGTATTTATTTTTTAAGATGTTTGCCATATTTACAACTTCGTATTGAGCATTTGATGCTGCTAAGCCGAATCCAGGGATTATTATGACTTTGTGAGCATTTTCTAGTAAAAATGAAGCATCTTTTGGGGTGGCTTTGTGTATATGGTGATGAGATGATTCTAAATTTTTATTTTTTTGATTGGTTGTAAATATAGATGAAAGTTTTCTATTTAAGGCTTTGGTCATGGAATGAGTTAAAATTAGTCCACTGGAGCCAATGATTGAGCCAACAATTATAAGTAATATATTACTTAAGCTAAATCCCACAAGGACTGCACACCAACCCGATAATGAGTTTAGAATCGATATGATAATTGGCATGTCAGCACCACCTATTGTTAGAACAAAAAAGAAGCCAAATGAAAGACTTAGTGAGATAAAAATATAAAGGTATTGTGGGAAAAAGTTAAAAGTAAAATATGTTGAGATTAAGAGAGCTGTTAAGATAAAATAGTTTATAATATGGAGGGGGAAATTTGGTATTGGAATATTGATATTTTGAAGTTTTATGAAGGTTGCAAAAGAGCTTGAAAATGTGACTAACCCTATGAAAATAATTAATAAAATTAGTGAGTGGTGATGGGGTGTTGTGTTGGTTTCGGTTAGAGCTATTAAAGATGATGATAAGCCTCCTAAGCCATTGAAAATAGCAATCATTTGGGGGAGATTTGGTAAAGTTATGCGTGAAGAAACAATAATACTAAGTATTGCACCAGTTATAATTAGGGATAAAACAGGGATTAAATGGTGTGAATTTAGGTGTAATAAGGTATAGATTATGGAAAATAAAAGTGAAAAAGTGGCAATATAGTTGCCTAAATAGGCTTTTTTAGGTTCTGCTAAAAAATAGATTGATAAAATTATTAATGCGTAAATGATTACATATATGATGTTAGTCATTATTTTTTCCTTTGGGTTTAAACATGTTTAACATTTTTTGAGAAATGTAGAGGCCTCCAAATATGTTTATTGATGCAGTGAATATGGCTGAGTATAATATGTAGATATTTATTGGCGATGTGGTGGAGTTTAGTGAAAGTATTGCACCAATAAGTATAATTCCAGATATTGCATTTGTAACACTCATTAGAGGGGAGTATAAAACAGGGGTTACGTTTTGAATTGCAAAATAACCAATAAAACATGATAAAATGAAGATATCAAATAAAAACATTTTAAAAATCCTTATGAAACTTTAAATAACATTGGTTTGATATAGTCTTGAGACAGATTGATGTGGTTGTTGGATGTGATTGTGGTTATTAAGTTTAGCATGTTGTTTGCGAAAAGATTGGTTGCAGATGATGGAAATAGGCGTTCAAAATATAGGTTTCGATGAAAAAAGAAATAAGGGGTAGAAAGGGTGTTTTTTTGTATGTCTATGTTGTTAGGGGTGGTATCAATAATTATTGGGTGAGAAGTTAGTTTTTTTAAGATATCTAAATGTAAGATGTTGGGTGATGACAATCTGCTAACGGTTGTAATTATAAAATTTTTATTGTCTAGATGTTGGGGGATGTTTTTTGAATTTATAAAATTTGCACCAACAGATTTGGCTAGTTCTTCTTTTTTATTGTCTATATCTGCTATGGTTACATCTACTCCATTACGTTTTAGGGTGGAGGCTGCTTGAAGACCGGTTATACTAGCTCCGATGATAAGGGCTTTAGATTGAGGAATAGATGTTGATGCTGTAAAAAGTTGGGGGGCTATGCGAGACGATTTATAAAGTGCATAGATACTAGCAGAATATCCACGAATTGTGTGTTGTGAGCTTAAAATATCTATACTTTGTGCAATTGATGTGCGAGGGACTTTTTCTAAACGTATAAATGTTGCGGGTGTTGAAATATTTGAAAAATTAAAATTTGAAAAATCGGATATTAATATTTGTTTGGAGTTTAAGGTGTTTATTAGGTTATTTGGAGGAGGAGTTATTTGTAATAAGATATCGCTTTTTTTATATATTTCATTTTTATCTTTAAAAATAACATTAGATGATAGGTATTGTTTGTTTGAAAAGAGGGAATTTTTGCCAATATCTTTTTCTAATAGAATGGTGTGACCAAGAGAGCTTAGGGTTTTTGCAACATCTGGAGTAAGAGCTGTTCTGGTTTCTTTTTTGGAAAATTCTTTTATTGAGCCAATTATCATTTTTTAAACCTTACATTAAACATTGGTGTTTTATGATGGTTATATATGCAATAAAAGAAGAGTATCAATGTTGGAATATTTAAAAATATTTATAATGTTTGCTAGAATTGGGCTATTTACCTTTGGTGGCGGATTAGCGATGTTTCCAATGTTTAAGAAGGAATTAGTTGAAAAAGGTGGGTATGTAACAGAAGAAGATTTGATTGATTATTATTCAATAGGGCAATGTACTCCAGGGATTATTGCTATTAATGTTGCAACATTTACAGGATATAGAATAAAAAGAACAAAAGGAGCGGTGGTTGCAACTTTAGGTGTTGTGTTTCCTTGTTTAGTTATAATAATGGCGCTTGCCGGAGTGTTAAATGTTTTTGCGGATAATGAAATGGTTAATCATGCTTTTAGTGGTGTAAGAATTGGCGTTACTGCTTTATTGGCAAATGAGATGATAGGAATTTTTAAAAAGAGTGTGACTAATAAGTTGCAACTGATTATTATGATTGTTGCATTTGTTTTGGTGATAGGGTTTAAAATTTCATCTATTGTTGCTGTTATGTTAGCAGGTATTTGGGCAGTTGTATCATATTTGAGGAAGAAAAAATGATACATTGGGTGTTATTTGTTGAGTTTTTTAAAATTGGGTTGTTTGCTATTGGAGGGGGACCTGCAACAATACCTTTTTTGTTTGATTTAACAAAACATTATGATTGGTTTAGCGCAGAAGAGCTTGCTAATATGGTTGCAGTTTCTCAATCAACACCAGGTCCTGTTGGAATAAATATGGCAACATATGCTGGTTTTCAAGCAGGTGGAATATTGGGAGGATGTATTTCAACTTTTAGTTTAGTTTTGCCGTCTCTTATTATTGTTGTTTGGGTTTCAAAAGCATTGAGACGATGTGCTAATAATCCGATATTACATGAGGTTATGTTTACAATACGTCCAGTTGTTGTTGTTTTGATTGGGTTGGCCTGTTGGGAGTTATTTAAAATTAGTGTTAGTAATTATTATACGGCAATGGTGTGGGTAGCACTATGTATAATGATTTATTTTTATAAAAAAAGCCCAATTTTTTATATTATACTGTCTGCGTTATTGGGTATTGTATTAAAGTTATAGAATATTTTATAGTTATTAAATGCTTGCTATTTAAAATTTTTTGTTATAGAAAAGGGTAAATTTTAGCGCTAGATTTTGCCTTTAATGTTTGATTAGAGGCTTTTTTTAAGGAAATGATAGAAAATGACTATTAGAAATATTGCCATTATTGCTCACGTTGACCATGGTAAAACAACTTTGGTTGATGGTTTACTTCGTCAAAGTGGTACTTTTAGGGACAATCAAAGAGTTGAAACTTGTGTTATGGATAGCAACGACTTGGAGAGAGAAAGAGGTATTACTATTTTATCTAAATGTACAGCAGTGGATTGGGAAGGTACTCATATTAATATTGTAGATACTCCAGGACACGCAGACTTTGGTGGTGAAGTTGAACGTATTTTATCTATGGTTGATGGTGTGGTATTGTTGGTTGACTCTTCTGAAGGCCCAATGCCTCAAACGAAATTTGTGCTTGGAAAAGCATTGAAAATTGGTTTGAAGCCAATTGTTGTTATTAATAAGGCTGATAAGCCAGATGCTAGACCAGATGAAGTATTAAATGAAATTTTTGATTTGTTTGTTAGCCTTGATGCTAATGATGAGCAACTTGATTTCCCTGTATTATATGCTTCTGGACGTAATGGTTGGGCTGTTAATGACTTAAATGATGAGAAAAAGGATTTAAGACCATTGTTTGAGCTTATATTATCTTATGTTAGTGCGCCAAAATGTGAAAAAGATAAGCCTTTTTCTATGCTTGCAACAACATTAGAAGCAGATAAGTTTGTTGGAAGAATTTTAACAGGTAAGATTTATAGTGGTACATTAAAAGTTAATGATGCTGTTAAAGTTATTAATAAAAATGGCGAAATTGAACGTACACGTATTACTAAAATTACAGCATATCAAGGTTTGGAAAGAGTTGCTTTAACAGAAGCTAGAGCTGGTGATATTGTGGCGGTTGCAGGTGTGGTTAAGGGTACTGTTGCTGATACTATTTGTGCGATGGATGTAACTGATGCGATTGAAGCTCAACCTATTGATCCACCAACATTATCTATGACATTCTCTGTTAATGATTCTCCTTTGGCTGGAAGAGAAGGTGATAAAGTTACTTCTCGTATGATTTGGGATAGATTACAAAAAGAAGCAGAGTGCAATATTGCATTAAAGATTAGTCGTTCTGAAACATCTGAATCATTTGAAGTTGCAGGACGTGGTGAACTTCAACTTGGTGTGTTGATTGAAACAATGCGCCGTGAAGGATTTGAGCTTTCTATTTCTCGTCCTAGAGTTTTGATGCAAAAAGATGAAGATGGTAATCTTTTAGAGCCAGTTGAAGAAGTTGTTGTGGATGTTGATGAAGAATTTTCTGGTACTGTGGTTGAGAAACTTAGTCAACGTAAAGCAGAGCTTTTGGAAATGATACCATCTCAAGTAGGAAATAAGACAAGACTTATATTTAAGGCGCCTGCTAGAGGATTGATTGGTTATCACTCAGACTTTTTAACAGATACTCGTGGAACAGGTATTATGAATAGAGTGTTTTATGGGTATGAGCCTTATAAAGGTGATATTGGAAGTTATAGAAATGGTGTGTTAATTTCTAGCGAAGATGGTACTGCTATTGCTTATTCTTTATGGAAGCTACAAGATAGAGGTCCTATGTTTATTGAGCATAATAGCCCTGTTTATGTGGGTATGATTATTGGTGAACATACTAAATCTAACGATTTGGAGGTAAATCCTACAAAATCTAAACAATTAACCAATATTCGTGCTGCTGGTAAAGATGATGCGATTGATTTGATTCCACCAAGAAGATTGTCTTTAGAGCAAGCGCTTTCTTATATTCAACAAGATGAGTTGTTGGAAGTTACTCCAAAATCACTTAGATTGCGTAAGAAAATTTTGGATCCAATTTTAAGAAAACGCTCAAGAAATGAGGCTAATCAATAAAAGTCTATTGAAATATAAAGACGAGGCTCACTGTTATGGTGAGCCTTTTTTAGTGGTTTAAATAGAGAAAATATTGATTATGTAATATATGAGAGGTGGAGATGTTTGAAAGCAAGGTAAAAAAAGAAGAAAAAATATTTATTAGAGATTTTATGAGGGTATTATGGGCCTTTTGGACAAGTCCTACGGGGGCTTTTATATTAGCAGTTTCGGCTCTTGCTCTTGGGTATTATCAATTTTATATTAGTAGGCCTATTTTGAGATATAATATAGTTACAACGAAGCTTATTTCTTCTGAAAATGAAAATGCTTATAAAATAGAAGTTGATGGAAAGAGTTTTGATGATTTGTATTTAACAAAGGTTTATTTGTATAATCAAGGGGGAGAAGCTTTATCTGGGGTGGATGTTTCAAGAATTGGGAGAGATCCGATTAGAATTGAAATTCCTAAAAATGCAGATATGAAGCATTATAATATTGATAATGAAGAAACAAGTGAGGCAATAACGGCAGAAATTGTGCCGTATGGTGAGGATTTGGTGTTGAATTTTGATTTTTTGAACCCTCAGTATCAGTATGTGGTTAATATTTTGCATTGTAATTTTTCGGATAATATAAAAGTAAAAGGAAGTGCATTGAATGTAAATGAAATAAAAAAGGCAATTAGTGGGAGAGAGTTGAAAACTATATTGATATGGGGATTGGGAGGAGTATATTTGTTGTTGATTATTCGTTATATTTTAAAAAGAGTGTTTAAGCAGAATGCTTGATGTGTGTAATAAGTATTTTTGATGCAATTTATTTTTATTGTTTTATTATGTTTTTAGTTAGATGATTTTAGATATTAAGTTATGAAGATACTAAATAATTTTTATACAAAAATTAGTTTAAAGAGTTTTGCTATATTAAGTATAGTGTATTCTTTTGTTGTGTTTTCTTTTTATTGGGGAAATCACGATTGGCACTATTTGAAAAATGGGATATCGTTATTAAGTGGGTTGTTTGAAGCTAGATATTCTATGCACTTATTTACATCTTTGTTTACAAATGGGCATATTTTGCCGGTGTTGACGGTGTGTTTTTGGTTATTGGGAGTGGTTCTTTTAGGGATTGTTTCTGGTGTTTATTTAGGGTTTGAAAAAAGAAGTAAAGAATTTTTGATATTTGTTTTATTGATAGGGCTTTTTCCTTATGGTTCTATTGTTCTTTATTATTTATTTATAGCGCTTCCTCTTAATTTATGGGCGATATTTGGTGTTTTGTTGCTTTTTTTGAATGAAAAGCCTTTCAATGTTTTGAATTTTTTATTAGGTGGTGTGGGGTATATGCTATTGTTGGGGAGTTATCCTCCTAATGTTGCGTTTGTTTTGGTGTTGTTTATTGGTAAAAGAATAATTGAAGTTGTTATAAATAAAGAAAGCTTTAGAGATGTTGTACTAAAGTCGTTATATTTTATTGGGCAGTTAGGTGTTGGGTATGTGTTGTTTAAGGGGATAATTTGGTGGTTGGCATCAAATGAGTTTTTAGATTTAGAAATGTATAATGTTAAAATTGATGATTTATCGGTTATATTTAGAAAAATTCCAGTTGAATTGATGAATTCGGTTAAAAATTTATTTTTATTGAAATCTGAATTAGGGGTAAGTGGGGCTGTTTTTTTGGTAATTACGATATTGGGAAGTTCTGTTAGGGCGATAATTAAGGCTAAAAATAAGGTATTGGTTGTTTTATTATTATTGGGAATGTTTTTAGCTTCTAGGTTTATGTTTATTGTTTCTTCTTCTGGGGTGGCAGCATATAGAGGTGGATATTGGGGAGTATTGGGACTGGTTGTTTTTTCGTTGGTGTTTTTGAATTTGAAAACGGATAAATGGTTTAGAAATTGTATGTATGTTTTGGAAGTGGTGTTTTTAATAATTTTTATGCATACTAATTTTGAAATGCAAAAAACAATGAATTTTATATTTAAGGCTGAAAGCAAGTTTCATGAAAGATTAAAGGCGAGGGTGGAAAATCATAATAGGTTTGATAATGATTATAGCTATATGTCGTTAAGTTTGGGGGAAGCTAATTATTCTCAACATTTTTGCGAAAATGGGTGTGAGGGGTTTGATAATGAAGTTTTGAGCTCTACAACAATGAATATGGATTTGATACCATTGTTGTTTTTTGATGATGAGTATGTGGTTGATACAAAATTTGGGGCTTGGGTGAATAATATTTGGACGATAAGCGATGGTAAATATTTTAGAGATAGGGATAAAATAAAAGTCGTTGATAATGTAGATAAGTTAAAAATGAAAGATTGGTTGTATTTAAAATCTAAGGTTTGGCCTAGTATTGATAGTGTGTGTATTGATGGTAGGATTATTATTGTTATGTTGGATGATGATAAAAAATATGTATATGGTAAGGGGATTTTGGAGTTGTTAAATTTTTAGTATTTAGGATTGAATATAAATAAAAATATTTTAAATTGTTGGTATGGTAATTTATTTAATGAATTTTGAGAGGATATTGGTATGAAAAAATCATTTATTTGCTGTTTGATGAGTGTATTGATGTTGAGTGCTTGTGCAACGAATCCTTATACAGGAGAAAGAGTTGCTTCTAAGAAAGCATGGGGAACAGGGCTTGGAGCATTGGCAGGTGCTGGAATTGGTGCTTTAGCTGGTGGTGAAAAAGGTGCTCTTATTGGTGCTGGTGTTGGTGCGGCAGCTGGTTTGGGTACTGGTGCATATATGGATGTTCAAGCTCAAAAATTACGTACAGAATTGTTAAATACTGGTGTGCAAGTGCAAAAGGTTAATGGGCAGATTTATTTGATTATGCCTGGAAATATTACATTTGGAACAAATGATGCAACTATTAAACCAAACTTTATGCCTGTTTTAGATTCTATTGCAAAGGTTATTAAAGAATATAATAAAACAATGGTTCAAATAAATGGTTATACAGATAGTACTGGAAGTGCTGCTACGAATAATGCGCTTTCTTTGATGAGAGCTAATTCTGTTTCTAACTATTTAAGAGTTAAAGGTGTTGATGCGAATAGAATTGTTTCTAATGGTTATGGGGCTTCTAATCCAATAGCATCAAATGCGACGGCGAGTGGTAGAGAACAAAATAGACGAGTTGAGATTGTTTTGATTAATAGATAATTTTCTTGGATAGAATATAGGCTACCGTTAAAGGTAGCCTATAATTGGGACGCTAAATGCTAAAAAATCTGGACATGAAATTTTATTTAAGTGTGTTTGTTAATGCACTAATGATGGTATTGATTGTTCATTCTTTTATGTTTTTTCAGGTTTGGTGGGGAGATCATGATTGGGGATATCTAAAAGATGGTGTTGGATATTTTGATGGTGCTTTTGAGTTAAGATATTCTCAACATTGGTTTAATGCTTTGTTTTTTGATGGGCATATCATTCACACATTATCTTTTTTGTTTAGTTTTGTTTTTATGGTGATGAATGCTATTTTGATGGCTAAGTATTTGGACATACCTAAAAATAAAATGTATTATTTGGTATTTGTTTTGTTTTTTGGATTAAATCCTCATAATTTTGCTCTTTTGTATTATGTTTATTTGTGCTTTCCTTTTTTTGGTTGGAGTTTTATGGGGATAGTTACGTTGATTATGTCTGAAGTTATGTTTAGGCGTAATATGCGTGTTGGGGTTATATTTTTAGGTGTGTTGTGGGGAATGATTTTAGGAAGTTACCCTGCAAATATGGCGTTGTTTTTTGTTTTATTTATAGCTAGAAGAATTTTGTGTTTTATTGATAATAAAGAAGATGTACGACAGGTTTTTAGGTGTTCTTTTTTCTTTGTTTCTCAGTTTTTAATTGGTGTTTTGATATTTAAGCTAGCTTTTTTATATATAGAACATTTGTCTTTGTTAAATGAGGGAATGTATAATATTAAAGTGTTGGGAGTTTTTGATATTGTTAAAAAACTGCCTAGAGAATTTTTGAATGCGATTAAAGTGTTTTTTGTTGCTCGTAGTTTTATGGAATATGGATATATAGCGCTTCAATGTGTTATTGTATTGTTTGGAAGTGTTAAGTTATTTAGTCAGAGCAAAAATAAGATGTTTGTTGGGGTGATGTTTGTGGGTATGCTTCTTGCATCTAGGTTTGTTTTTTGTGTTAGTGGGGCAGGTGGGATTGCTGTTTTTAGGCTTGAATATTTTGGTAAAATTGGGTTGTTGGCTTTCTTTTTAGCTTTGATTATGAGAGATAATTCTAATGTTATGAAAAATGTTATTTATATTTGGGGAGTAGTTGTTATATTATTTTTTAGTTTAACAGATTTTTATATTCAAAAAGTTCAATATTTGGGATTTATATCGGGTAGAAAATACCAACAAAAATTGCTTGAACGTTTATTGCTTAATGAAACTTTTAAGAGTGATAAATCTTATATTTCTTATTCGTTTGGTTTTCCTAATTTTAAATTGAAGTTTGTTGATGATAAATATTTAACGGATGAGATGACTGGTAAATATATAGTGTTTTATTTTGATATTATAAATCATTTGTTTTGGGAGGATGGTTTTTCACCTGTTGCGGTGGGCGTGGAGTTGATGGGGAAAAACGGTGTTTTTAAATTTAAACGTGGAAATGATGAATTTTGGAGAAGTGGTGCGTGGGTGAATAATCCTGAAAATATTAAAAATATTAGATTGTGGGCATATGATATAAACAGAAAGCAAAATGATATTTATGTGGATGATAAATATATTTTAAATATTTTGGATATTGATAAATTTTATAAAAATAGAGAAGTTCTTATAAACGGGCTAGATAAATTTTAAAAAGGATAGTTTTTTAATGAGTGATTTGATGAAAAAAATTGATAAGTTGATAGCCGTGTTTGTTTGTGTTTTGCTTTTAGGTTTAATTGTGTATTCTTCGTTTACGTTTAGAATGACGGTTGATGAAAAAGAACATGTATATGCAACTTATTTAATTTTTAATGGAAAAATTCCATATAAAGATTTTTTTGAACATCATCATTTTTTAATGTGGTATTTTTTTGCACCAATTTTTTATTTTTTTGAAAATTCATCTAATGTTTTGTATGCGTTAAGAGGTGGAATTTTATTATTGTTTTGGGCTGATATGAATTTTGTTTATAAGATTGCTAGAATATCTGATTTTAAACGAAAAGATGCGATAATTGCAGTAATATTTTTTATATTTTTTACGTTTGATCAAAGAGGTGTTATAGAATATAGACCTGATACGTTGATGTTGTTTTGTTTTTTGTGTGGTTTATATTACTTTTTTGTATATATGAAAACTAAAAAAATATTTGCTATTTGTGTAAGTTTTCAGGCGTTGTTGTTTAGTTTTTTAGCTCTTCAAAAAATTGTAGTTCTTTTATTTGCGTTGTTTTTTGTTATAGTGTATTTGGTAATTAAAAGGGAAATAAATATAAAGGATTTAATTTGGGCATCTATTTTACCGATAATGGTGTTTTTGCTTTGGATTTCTTATTTATATTTTAATGATGGGTTGTTGATTTATTGGGAAACTGCATTTTTATTAAATTCTTATATTGTTTTTAAAGGTTCTATTATACATACATATACGCTTATTTTTATGGGAATTTGTTCGGTTTTTGCTATTTATGCTATTTTTAAAGAGCAGAATCTATTTATTAAAATCATAGCAATATTGTATGTGTTTTTTGTTTTTAGTTTGTTTGTTTTTGTGAAACCTTCGTTTGCTCACTATCTTTTGCCAGCTCATTCATTGGGAGCAGTGATTGTATCTAAATATTTATTTAGAAAAATTATAGATAAGAGGTATTTTAATATTTTGTTTTGTAGTGCGTTAGTTGTAATATATTTGTTGTGTTGGTATTATAAGTTTTTTTATTATAGAAATGTTCTATCGCTTGATAAGTATGTTGAAATGGATCAACATGTTTTAGATAATTCAGAGCCAGATGATTTGATTGTTGGTTGTTTTGATGGTTGGGCGTATGTTGGTGGCCTTAGAGAAGAAGCTACAGGTTATTGGTGGTTTTCTCAATTATATTTAGGGGTTATTTATAATGAAAATATAAGAAAAGTAACTTTGCCTAATTTGGATAAGGTTGTGAAAGGAAGAATGCCAAAAATTGTATGTAAATCTTCATGGAGTGGTTGTTACGATAAATTTAGGGATGATTGTGATTATACTATAACTTTGGATGAAGAATTTATGAGAAATAATTATCATGATGCTGGATTTATATATGTTCGTAAGTGGTAATTATAGCAAAAATAGTTTATATATAAAAAAAAGAGGTCTGTGAAAGGCCTCTTTTTTGGGTTTGAAGTTGATTGAAATTATTCTACTTCACCTGTGTCTCCATCAATATCACCAAGTAATTCGTTGGTTAATTGTCCGGATGCTGCTCTGATTTTCATTTCAATTTCATCAGCTATTTGTGGATTGTCACGTAATACTTGTTTTGCATTTTCACGACCTTGGCCAAGTTTGTCACCATTGTATGAGAACCATGCACCAGCTTTTTCAACAATTCCGGCTTTAACACCTAGGTCAATTAATTCACCAACTTTAGAAATACCTTCGCCGTACATAATGTCAAAATCTACAGTTTTGAATGGAGGAGCAACTTTGTTTTTTACAATTTTAACTCTTGTTTGGCTACCGATAACATCTTCTTTATCTTTGATTGCGCCAATTCTTCTAATATCCATACGAATTGAAGCATAGAATTTTAGAGCATTACCACCAGTTGTTGTTTCTGGGTTTCCAAACATTACACCAATTTTCATACGGATTTGGTTAATAAAGATGATAAGTGTGTTGGAGCGTGAAACAGTTGAAGTAAGTTTGCGAAGAGCTTGGCTCATAAGACGAGCTTGTAAACCCATATGAGAATCTCCCATTTCGCCTTCAAGTTCTGCCTTTGGAACAAGAGCTGCAACTGAGTCTACTACTAATACATCTATTGCGCCAGAACGAACTAATGTATCTGCAATTTCTAATGCTTGTTCACCAGCATCTGGTTGGGAGATTAAAAGATTGTTTATATCAACACCGATTTTTCTTGCATAAGAGGGGTCAAGAGCATGCTCAGCATCAATAAATGCACATGTGCCACCTTTCTTTTGAGCTTGTGCAATTACACTAAGAGCTAGGGTTGTTTTACCAGAACTTTCTGGACCATATATTTCTACAATTCTACCCTTTGGAAGACCACCAATTCCAAGCGCAATATCTGTGCTTAAAGAACCTGTTGAGATTGCTTCAATATCAACTTTGGTGTCTTGCCCGTAGCGCATAATAGAACCTTTACCGAAAGCTCTTTCAATTTGGCTGAGAGCGGCGTCTAATGCTTTATCTTTTTCCATGTAATACCCCTTAAATTTAGTCAAATTTTATTTTCTAAACCGATTATGTTCTCTTTTTGTTCTAATTGCAAGTGTTTTTTTTGTTTTTTTTGAAAAAAATCACTTTAATGTATAGAATCAAATGGTTAATAGGTTTTGATGTCTATTATTATTTAAATTTTTTTAAAATAAACAAGATATATCTTTATCCATACACAAATATTGAAAATAATTGTTTACAAAACTTATTTAATCATCTAAAAAGATTTGGAATTAGTAATAAGATAATGCTAATATTGCAACTATATGAGGTATATAAATATGACTGTTGAACCTTTAATGGCCGGTAAAAGAGGTCTTATAATGGGCTTAGCCAATGATAAATCAATTGCATGGGGGATAGCACAAGCTCTTGATGCTCAAGGTGCTGAAATTGCAATTTCTTATCAAAATGAGGCTCTTGAAAAGAGAGTTATTCCTTTGGCAGAAAAGCTATCAATAAAACCAACTTTGATTAAATGTGATGTTGGTGATTCTCAATCTGTTGAAGCTTGTTTTAAAGAGCTTGGTGAAAAATGGGGCAAGATTGACTTTGTTGTGCATGCTATTGGTTTTTCTGACAAAGATCAACTTAAAGGTCGTACAATTGATACAACTTTAGACAACTTCTTAAATACAATGCATATTTCTTGCTACTCATTTATTGAAGCTTGTCGTTGTGCTTCTCCATATATGAATGAAAATGGTTCTATTGTTACATTGAGTTATTTAGGTTCTGAAAGAGTATTACCTAACTATAATATTATGGGTGTAGCAAAGGCTGCTTTGGAAGCATCTGTTCGTTATGCTGCTGTTGATATGGGGCTTCAAAAAGTTCGCGTTAATGCAATTTCTGCTGGTCCTATTAAAACATTAGCAGCTTCTGGTATTGGTGATTTTAGAAAAATTTTACGTTGGAACGAATTAAACGCTCCTCTTCAAGCAAATGTTACTCAAGAACAAGTTGGACGTGCAACTCTTGCATTGTTGTCTCCTCTTGGTGAGGCTATTACAGGTGAAGTTCTTCACGTTGATAATGGTTATAACATTATTTCTATGATTAACCTTGCTAATGCTAAAGAATCTGGTGAAGTTTTGACAGATTTTTAATTTAAGAATTTGAGGTCGAGAGAGAGAAGAGGTTTGATTTTCAAACCTCTTTTTTTAGTATGTTATAAAAAAAAATATCTCGGATTTTTAATATCCGAGATATAATTTGATACAGTGTATTTAAATTAGAAGTTATACTTAATGCCTAAATCAAGAACTTCTGGGTTATTGTTTTGGATTAGTTTGTTGTATTTTAGGTATAGAGAAATATCTTTATACATATAGTCAACAACAGCTTCTAAAACAGCTCGGTCGTGTTTATAGAGGTTTGCATAATCGTTGATTTTATACCAATGATTTGATGCACGATGGCGAGCTGTTATATCACGATATGGGCTTGCAAATTCATGGTAATAAATTCCACCAACTTTGAAGCCTAATTTTGAATTTTCAGAAGTTTTTATTTGTTTTTTAACAAATAATCCAAGTCCTGCTTCAACAGATAATGCATGGTTGTTTTTGGTGATGATGGCAGCATCGTCTTTGCCTTCGCTTAAACCGTTTTCATGATATCCAAGTATATTTAACATCAATGCTGGTTCTAGTTCTGCAAAGCCGTTTAAGTCCATTGTGTAGCGTAATTCATTAGTTAAGCCATAAGTAAATTGTGAAAGTTCTGATGTGTGGATTGCATCACGTTCAAAATCACCATAACCATAACCGAAGCTTAATATTGATGCAAGGTTGAGGTTTGGATTAAATTTGTATAAGTATGGAACAAAAAGGTTTACATAACTTAAGTCTCTGCTTCCGCCATGTTCGTAGCTTGAATTTATGTCGGTGAAGCTTAAACCTAAGCCAAGGCGTGACCAGTTGTTTAAGCGTTTGTCGCCAAACATATAAACAGAATTTGAGTTGA
>CAJGCO010000021.1 GCA_904501925.1 uncultured Alphaproteobacteria bacterium
CTTCAAGTTCATTAACCACAGCATGAGCATTTTTAGAATCTTCTTTCATTTCTTTAGCAAGTTCTTCCCTTGATTGAACAGCTTGCCATGACACACTCATATCATCAACAACAAGACTATCCAAACGTTCGCCCTGTGTTTCTATTTTTGTAGAATTATCATCATTTACAATATTGTTATTTTCCATAGCATTAGCATTTAATGATGCAGATACAACTGCTGCTACTGCTAAAGTTTCCCATTTGCCACTCATAACAATATCTCCCTACAATTCTCTCTTTTATAACCTAAAATAATTATATCATATTTTTCCAAACAAATCAACCTATTTTAACCACCTCAATTCCAATAACACCAAATTTTTCCTGCATTTCTTCACTATAAAACTCGTCTAAAACACAAATCAACTCTTCCTTATTTATAAATCCAGCTTTTAAACAATCAAACTGATTACACAATTCTTTAAAATTCCTTGCTTTATATAACTTGATAACCTTTGATATAAAAAATTTTTCATCATTTTCAAAACAGACAAATTTTATTTCATCGCCCACATTTATTTCTCTTCTTTTTTCATCAAACAACCTTAATTCTATTGTCTTTTTGCCACATTGTAACATACCAAAATATGGCTCTTTAACTTTCATCTTGTGTTTTTTCATAATCTTTCTCCTATTTTTTTACATAAATATCATAAAATTATTAAAAATTCCCTTTAATACGCTATTGACAAAATTTCCAAAATAAAATACAATACCCCCACTAATCTAAGTATTATGTCCATTATTGTCATTATCAAAAGTCTATGTTACTAAGTTGCGTTTTGTTCTGCTCAGTTTCTGATTTATATGATGGCTAATATGGAGTAAATCCGAGGATTGGTGTTGTTTTGTTATCATATCGATACCGCTTCTCAAGACAACGAACCTTATTATTCATCTTTATCCCTATTAGAAGCTATGGGGTAGCCTAAAAAAATATAGACTATGGCTACAACACTCAAACACAGAACTGCAACTGTGCTGAAAAATGCAGGAAACTTTTGTAAGGAGGTATTCATATCAATTCTGATGATCCTCTATGTAATAGTAGCGCTCAGCGCAACGTTGGTATTGTTCTTGCTGATGCCAACCATTTATATGGTTTCAGCAAAAACGGCGGCCAAACTAATCTACAAGAGGCCTTGGGACAACAAAGTTGTAAATGCTCTGCTCAAGCTAATGCCATTATGTGGGCTGATCTTTTGGGACAAATTCATACTCACAAGAGCATGTCCCAAAAGAAAGAGGATTGCTTTTATTGATGCTCAGCAAAAATATGAGCATCAAGAACTTGTTGACCTTCCCGTCAAGTACCAAGTTGAATACTGGCTTGCAAAGAGAAACCTTGGGCTTCTCAAACAGTTGAGTAGGAATGCCGTCACTCAACTTTTTGAGCAGGTATCCGTAGCTGAAAAGGCTGACTTTATTAAAGCTTTTGGTCTTAGACCAGAGTTTATAAAGTCCCTGATTATCGGCTCATACGATGAGTTAAACCTCATCTATACAGTCGGTAATGACCTAAACAGGCGTAATCAACTGGATTCAATCTTGCCTGATTGCTTCAAAGCAATCCAGATGCTTGATTGGAACGAGCAGCTGAATGCTTGGCTCAACCTGGGTAACTTTGTCAAAGCTTTTGGCTTTGATAAATTCAAATACCTAAATAAAGAGGCAACAAACGTTCTCTGGATATCTGGTGATGAGAATCTCAGATTGTTAGTATTGCTGTCAGACGGATTCAACATACCCCGTCTGTCGAATATACTCCATAGTGGGCTATATGACCTACTTAGGAAAGCTCTTTGTCATCGCACTCTGTCAACCGAGCACCTCGAATGGTTGATTGAACAACAGAAAGACGTCAAGAAGCTAGATAATATCCTGATAGAGTATATCTCTTCAAACGGATTGCACATGAGCTCACTACAAAAGGTCTACAAGAGTAACCATCCGCTCAAGGATAAGCTCCAACGAGCAGTTGACATCTACGAGGAAAATTGCCTAATAAAAGGTTTTTCCGACTGCACGCCTGAGAAGAACCTGGACTACTGGAAAACATATGTCTTGCAAAACAAGAGTGTGTTACCAGAAAGCCAGAGAAAAATGAATATGGAACACTTCCTCATTTTCTCAGAGGCCGGCCTCAAGCTTGATAGCGATACTCTAGAGTACTTGCTAGTGAACGTGCGTCTGAGAAACTACATTTCTCTTCTTCTCGAGAAAGAGTGGGATAGCATCACACCTCATCTCGTGTCGCTACTCAAAGCGACGCCATGGAAGTACACCCTATACATGAAAGAGAAGGAAAAGCGCAGTGAAAAGTAACACAGACTATCTCTAAGCCTCCCACCCCATGGTGGGGGGCTTTTTTTATCTTAGTACCTTTTTATTGACAAAACCCCAAAAACACGATAAAATAAACCTGTTAAAATATTATGATGTCTATATGTTATGCCGAAATTCAACGCTATTGGGTCTTACTCAGTCTTGTTTAGTTTTGTGTTTAGCTTAAATGGAATAGTAATATATTAACGTTGTTTTGCAAACGCTTCTCAAAACAACAGATGCTATTTTTATTCCGATTAGAAGCTAAGGGAAACTATACTAAAACTTAACCATGAAAAAGGCAATCTTTCAAAAGGCAAAGGAAACGATTGTTAACACAATCATGCCTAAGACGATAGAACTCACCAAAAAGATCTTCCAAATAATAAAGAAGGTTTTGATTATGCTTAACAATGTTTTTTGGCATGTAACCCTCCACATTGGTGGACGATGCATATCAAAAAGCATCTATCGTAGCAGAGTATGGCGATACTTTCCATTCGTCTACCTGCAAAGGTATATAGAGTCGAAAGTATTCAGCGAGACTTGTTCCAGAACAACCAGATTCTGGTTCGTGTATAACGGCAACAAAAGTTTGTCGCAATACCCTACCGATGTGCAGGTTGAGTATTTCTATAGCTATGGTAGCACGATGAACGTGCACCGTTGCTACAGCAATAATCAGCTGTTCAACCAGCTAAGTGATCTGGCAAAAAACCAGATACTGAATAGTTGAGGATACTTATCTGGGAACAAAGACCGATAGCCCCACACCTCAAAAGAGGTCTGTTTTAAGCCTCCACCCTACGGTGGGAGCTTTTTTTTATATAATACTAATATTAACACTATTTAAACACAAAAAAAGCACCCTCATTTTAGAGAGTGCTTTTTTTACATTTTGAACGTTTACTTCACAGCCATCAACAAACAAGCAATAGCTTCTGTTGAATGATGAAAGACTTTACCATCTTTATTCACGAACTTATCTCCTGAATATCCAGAGCCTTTTTCATCAAACCAATAAGCCCAATAATCAAACAACGGAGTATCATGTGCTGTTTCACGCATTTGAGAAACCTCATCCCAAACTTTAGTCAACAACATAAACTCATCATAAGTAAGATATCTACCCTGACATTTGTTTAACCATAAAGTCACTGTGTCATCCCATGTGTTCTTAATCATCGATTCATGCAAAATAAAGCTCTCAGTTATCCTAATGCCAAGATATTTACATTTTCTATCTTGCCACACAGATGACTCAAAACCATCACACCATACATACTTAAGCCCCATCTTTAACTTTTGAAGCGCTTCTGGTGTTTTAATTTTTGGTACACTCTTTTTGGGAGACAACTTGATAACAACACCTTCATTAACCAACGCCGGTGAGTAAATTTTCACAACTTCTCTTTCGCTCAAACCACGAGTATCCTCTTTAGTAAGAACACAAGGATAATACTTCGTTAAGTCTTCTTTTTTCTTAAAAAAATCAAAAATTTTCTTAAAACACATAATTTTGTAATTTTAACTTATAAAACATCATAATATATCTCAAGCTGCGAATATATTATGTAAAATTTTAAAATCAACACATTTAATTATTTTTTATCTTCCTACATACTTTTTATAAGCATCATACTTTGCTCTAATGCGCTTCATCTTATCTCTTCGCTCTTTAACGTCTGTAAAATTGTGTTTTTCGTGATATTTTTCCATTTCTTTTAAATTAACATGAACACCATGTTTCAAACACCAAGCTCTTATTCCATTGCCGAAAGGATTATTTCCCGGATTAGTAAAAACAAGCCCTATATCATCAAACCCCATAAAATCAATATCATCTACCCCAACTTTTCTCAAAACCTGCCCAACATTTCTCGCACAATTATTTGAAATCAAATTATACTTTTTGTTATATTTTTTAATATTATGCTTATCCATTTCTCTTAAAAGTTTTTTACCATCAATACCTAATTTACTTGGATAAACAAAGTAATACTCCGAATATTCCATATATTTAGGATACAATGGATCTGTATGAATAGAAGTAAGCAACCTATTTACAACCCTATCCTTATATTGCATACAAACATGACCAATAAGCGCCGGACCTTCCATTGGCACAATAGATATAACAATAGGATCTTCTGCTAATAAATCTAAATCACCATTTTTATTACGAGGAATTTTATCACTAACATCGCCTTTACCCCTTAAAACAATATTATCTCTCTTAAATTCCTCATCAACCGAACAATCAAGCTCAGCTAACTGGCGTTGCTTATTATAAATATACTCTGCCTTTGCTTTTAACTTCTTTTTCTTTGCCTCAATTGCCTTTTTTCTTGCAATTTTTTTTGCTTCTTCTGGAGTTTTAGCTTTTATATCCTCTAACCCCCAATGATACGGATTAAGCCTTGAACCTCTAAACCACTTAAACAATTTAGAGTTTCTGACTTTCGCCCATATTTTTTTTATACCTTTAAAAGCATTTACTTCAAAATCAAAAACTGGAGGTGTCGCCATATTATTTTCCTTATTATTCATTACCAAACCACCCGTAATATATCCCAAAAAACCAAACATGTCAACAAAACGAACAAAAAAATATAATGTTACTATTGACAGAAACATTTTTATATATTAATTATGTTTCTACAAACAGAAACAGAAAGCTTTTTTCATGAAAAACATTAAAGAATTAGCAGTATTTATTTCACAACTTCAAACCCCTAACGAAGTTGAACAGTTGCTAAATGAACTCCTAACCACTTCAGAAATAAACGTTTTATCTACACGATGGCGTATATTAAATTTATTAAATCAAGGCAAAACTCAACGAGATATCACCAAAGAGCTAGGTGTTAGCTTATGCAATATTACTCGTGGAGCAAAAGTCTTAAAAAATAAAAATACACTTATAAGTAAACACCTAAACGGAGATAAAACAGATGACAACATTTCAACTCAAACACTCAAACCCAACAAACGAAGGATTTTTTGGAAATTACGGAGGCCAATTCATTAACCAAGAAATAAAACAAGAGCTAGATAATATATATAAATCTTTCTTATCAATTAAAGATTCTCCAGATTTTCAAGCAGAAATTCTTTCATTATATAAAAACTATTCAGGACGCCCAACCCCAACTTATTTTGCAAAAAATTTATCCAATAAATACAACGCTCAAATATTCTTAAAAAGAGAAGACTTAAATCACACAGGCGCACATAAAATAAATCATAGCTTAGGTGAAGTTCTACTTGCAAAAAAAATTGGTAAAACAAAAATAATTGCAGAAACAGGCGCAGGACAACACGGTGTTGTTATTGCAACAGCATGTGCCTTATTAAATATGAAATGCGACATTTATATGGGCGCAATAGACATTCAAAAAGAGCGCCCAAATGTTGAAAGAATGAAAATACTTGGTGCAAACATAATTTCTGTAACCAAAGGTACCCAAACCTTAAAAGAAGCAGTTGATGAAGCTTTTAGCGCATACACAAAAGACTATAAAAATTCATTTTATGCTATCGGTTCAGTTGTTGGTCCCCACCCATTTCCAACAATCGTTGAATATTTTCAATCAATAATAGGTATAGAAGCTCGCCTTCAATTTTTAGAACAAACAAACACCCTACCAGATTATGTTATAGCTTGCGTTGGAGGAGGCTCTAATTCAATTGGCATATTTAATGGCTTTTTTGATGATAAAAATGTTAAATTAATAGGCGTTGAACCTCTCGGCAAAAGTTCAAAAATCGGAGAAAATGCTGCATCAATAACTTATGGCAAAGATGGTATATTACACGGTTTTAAATGTTTAGTTTTACAAAACGAAGATGGAACAATAGCTCCTGCATATAGCATAGCAAGTGGATTAGATTACCCTGGCGTTGGACCTAAACACTGCCATTTACACGCCACACAAAGAGCAACATATGAAACCATAAACGATAAAGAGGCAATAAATGCTTTTTATGAACTATCACAAACAGAAGGTATAATTCCTGCTCTTGAAAGCTCTCATGCTATTGCATATGCACTAAAACTTGCTAAAATACAACCAAATAGCAAAATACTAGTAAATCTATCAGGTCGTGGAGATAAAGACATAGATTTCATCTTAAAAAACTACCCTAAATAAAGGAGAACTAAATGCTAATATTAGGATATATATTTACAATTCTAAACTATGCTTGTTATTGCCTAAGCCGATTTATGAAAACAAAAAAAATGATGCTACTTTTAGATTTAATATCAAAAGTATTTACCTCACTTGGTTTATACTGCCTAAATTCATTAAGTGGGACATACGTTTTTATTGCTGTATTTTTTATGTTAATTGTCGCTAATATAAAAGAAAGATTAAACAAACAATGGCTTGCTGTTTACATATTTTTTCAATCCATTTATTTGATTATTTTATACTACACATACGTTGGAATATCTTCAATTTTAGTTGTTTTATTAGTATCCATTACTCTATTTTGCATCTGGTGGCTCCCTCCTCAAAAAATGCGCATAGTTGGTTTATTTAATAGTTTAACATGTCTTGCATACCAAATAAGCATAAAAAATTGGGCTGGATTATTAGAAATACTTGTAATGTTTAGCAATCTATTAGCATACATTAAATATAAAAAAATACAAAAACATCCTAAATAAAAAATTCACTTGATTGCTTCATAATTTTATGATACTATATGCATACAAATCCGAATTATTATAGATGTTTTGTGTATTTTTCATGTGTTTATGGTTTTACCTTTACATTAAATACATCATTCATTGTAGTGGTCGGTTAAAATTGAATACGAACCCAAAACATATAAACAAAATGAAAAACCTAATTAAGAAACAGCTAGAACAGAATGGCTATGTTTGCAATGCACAAGCAAGAGAAACTATTGCTGATGCCATACAAAAAGAAGGCATCATTGTAGAACCACACAAACTTGACATCAAAGAGTGGGCTCCGGTGATTAAAAGAGCGATTGAAGTTGGTGGATGTACTCATGGTACTGAGTACTCATACCGCAACGCTCAGGGGGCGACATCAACTGCTAAGGTATTTGATTTGTACGAAATACCCAAAAAGTTGGTTAACCCTTTCCTTGTTTGCTTTTCAGGATACATGCCTGCTGCCATCTACACCATAGAGGCAATGCGTGCATACGAAGAAAAGTATGGAAAAAGGCTTCCTCTGTTTGCTACAGGAAAAGGTGGCAACAAAGGCTTGTTTGCTTCTGTTTTTAACCGAACTAAAGGTTATATGGTAAACACAGAAGCAGAGGCATATATGCGCATCATTGAGCAGATTGTGCCTTGCAATGACATTCGCAAACATCAACGAAACGTCGCTGATATTGATACCAAAGGCAACTTTGGTGAAATGTATCAGTTAGCTAAATCGCTTAAGCTGAAAGAAGCAACTTTTATTTTGTGTTCAGGACAACCTTGGTACACAAAAAGACTGCTTGCCGAAGGTATGTTAGAATTTGGTAAACCCCAATATTCTGATGTTAAGATTAATTTGGTTGTCTTAGACTGCCCGTTAACTCTTGACAGCGCCACACCCGAAGGTCATTTAAGCGAACTGATGCTAGGCTACATTGCTGCATCATTGGGACCTTTAACCAAAGACACTTGCTCTTTGGAGGCTCCTGATTTTAGCAAAGAACGCTATCTACTCCCTGGAGTGCTAGAAGCCGACTGGTCAGTATTTGAAAAGCTCATTACAGACTATTCCAATATGGGATGGCCTAACTATCAAGAGCTTCTCTACAACGTAGACCATGAAACTGCTGTTTGCAACATCATTGAGGCTGATTTGAGAGCCCGAGCTTCTTTTACACCAGAAGCTTACGAAGATGCCATAAGATGCGATATAAATTGCTACCTTAGAGCATCCAAGGAGGACAAAAGAAAGTTCTTTTGCAGAACTGTGTATTTGAAAGCCGGCTTTTATGATGGCCACCGCCACCACACAGCCTACGATAAAGTACCTTATTTAGACTTCAAGTCTAATATGGAGCTTTATAAGATTTGGAGCTTTAGTACATGGAAAGATTATGAAAATCATTTCTAAGTACTCTACAAAAAAAACACCCCCGATTTTCGAGGGTGTTTTTTTTTATAATCTACCATTCAATAAAAATTCCCCCATCTAAAACAGATAGGGGAATAATCAAATTTAGTACATGAAAACAATTTTTCTACGTCTAAAACGCCTAGAGTTTTTATGATACTTATTACACACATCAGCAATTTGATTAAGATTTGCATATCCAATCCAATGCCAATGATTATAAATGCGATTAACTTTACCACCCAAAGCTCTACGCATCAACACACAAGTCCAGTAGCTTCCAATATACGACATATGCTCAGTAGGATCATATCCGTACACAATATCCAATGAAGCAACCTCAGCCAAATTCAGTGTAGCATCCTCAATATCTTCTGCAGGAACACTCAAAACCAAATTTTTTCGCCTATTAGCAACTACTTTACTAATATCATCAGAAGAAGCATACCCCATCCAATACCAAACATTACTTATAGCGCCAATTTGCCCATCAAATTTACTCTTCAAAGCCTTACACTGTTTGAGTGTACCAATATAAGATGATGGATTCCTTCGTCCAGAAACAATTATTGTTCCAAAAGACAACGCTTCGCTTATAAAATGCAAAATTTCTTCCACATTATCCGTCTTAGGATTAGGGTCAATATTATCAATCAAATGATTGTATGCCCACTTTACTTGATTTAAAAGTTGTTCTTTCCGTCTTTGTTCCATAATTTACACTATATTAAAAAAATAACCATAATCATATTAAATATGAAACACAAATTACACAAAAAAACATTTTTGTCAATAAAAAACAATTAAACCAATTTTTATTAAAAAATATTTATTTAGACATCTAGCAACTAATATTAAACAAAATCTAGAAGATTTATTATAGTTTTTTCTTTTTTTTGAGCATGTTTATATGCATTATATGCTCCACCATAATCTTTTTCAATACAACAAACTATAACATCTGCTGACTCCACAATATATTTATTGCGCCTAGAAATAGCAAATTTAGGATGTCCTTCAGAAGCCTCAAAAGGATAAATTATTTCAAATTTTGAATTTAAATCTTGTAATTTTGCTTTAGAATATAAATCGGGATTATATGCACACACATAACATAAAATTATATGTCTATAATCTTTTTTAACTCGCAACATAACCATTCTTGCGACCCAATCAAACGAACCTTGATCGCAACACCAAAACTCATCAATCCCTTGCTCAATTAACTCTCTGACTGTTTTTTCCAATAGTTCTTCAAGAGCATACGTAACAACAGTATCACGATGACCAAAAAAGGCACAAATACCACTCACTCAAAAAAACCAATCATCCCAAGCCAATTTGCAAAAGGTGGTGGATGATGACAACTATACGCAACGGCAAATAGCCCACATTATTCATGTGAAACACTATTCTGTGGCATCCACCATTTTGGTAAATGCCCATTAACAAGTAACTTTCAATTATCTGAAAGTTCTAGCCCGTTGCATAGGATTGTCATATCCTTGTTGAGATTTGGGCTATCTCAACATAAACGAGTATATAAATATAAATAAAAAAAGCAATACATTTTAAATCATGATTTTATATTAAAACCATAACCACATAACCTCTTAATAAAATGAAACTTTATTTTATATTCTAAATATTTCCTCAACTTTACGCATTGCCAAAGGAGAAACAAATACAACCAAAACATCTCCAATTTCTATTTTATCATCAGTTTTTGGAAATATAATTTCATCATTTCTATAAATTGCACCAACTCTACTCTTTTCTGGCAACCCCAAATGATCAATTGTTTTACCAACATTTAAAGAATCTTCATCAATTCTTACTTCCCAAACCTCACCTAAGCCACGTTTTAAACAATATGCATTGTTAATTTTTGCTTTTCTAATATCCTGCAACATAGCAGATGTTGTTATCAATGAACGATCTAGAATTATATTTTCATAGCTATAATCAATCAAGTTATCAAAAGCTCTTGAATTCACTAGCGATAACGTATACTCAGCACCATTTCTCTTTGCAATAAGCGACGCTAAAAGATTATCCTTATCATTATCAGTCACTGCAATTGAGACATCTGCAGACTTAATTTCAGCTTCATCCAAAATCACATCACTCATCATCTCTCCACTGATAATTTGAGTATTATTTAAATGTTCAGCAAGAACTATTGATTTATGGGTTTTATCTTCAATTATTTTACAAGAATTAATTGTATCATCTTTTTCTAAAGCATTTGCTATAGAATAAGAAATAGCATTTCCACCAAAAATAACAACGTTTTCAGTTTCTTTAACATCAAAGCCAAAATCATGCATTACATCAAATACATTTTCTTTTTCAACTAAAACAAATACTTCATCATCAGCACGAATTGTTTCAGTTGGCTTTGCAAAAAAACCTTGATTATCACGTGTTATATGAACAACCGATGAATTATAATATCTTTTAATTTCACTTACTTCAACATTAAGCAATGGACAAGAATGCATACACTTAATACCAAGCAAATATAATTTATCATCTAATAAGGGAAAAACAGATGATGCTCCTGGAACCTCAAGTAAGTTCAAAATAGATTTTGCAATTTCCACATCAGGTGAAATAACCAAATCAACCGGTAAGTGCCTATCGCTATACAAAGTATTCCATAATGGATTTAGAAAATATTCAGATTGCACCCTTGCAATTTTTTTAGGAATTTGAAAAAGAGAATAAGCAACCTGACACGCAATAAGATTAACCTCGTCATTACAAGTAACAGCAATCAACATATCAGCATTCTTAGCATTTATTTTTTCTAACACTCCAGGATGAGAAATAGAACCTTGCACTGTTTGTACATCAAATTCCTTAGCTATTGCACTTAATTTATTAGCATCAGTATCAATAACAATAATATCATTACTTGCCAAAGACAAGTAATCTACAATACTTCTACCAACATTACCAGCACCACCAACTATAATTCTCATATTATATCTTCCTCTGCATGCGATGAAAAGTAATCATCTATCGCTTTCAATGCTAAATCATAATCGTAAATTTTTGTATAAGTTTCACGAAATTTTTTTGCATCACGCAAATTTTTTGAATACCAACAAGCATATTTTCTAGAAATAGATACAGCCATTTCCTTTCCATAAAACTTAACCATCTCATCTAACTGTTCAAGCATTGCCTCTTTAATATCTAATACCGATATTTTCACAGCTCTATCACCATTTTCAATAAAATTATGCGCCTGACCTAACAACCACGGATTACCAAGAGCTCCTCGCCCAATCATCACACCATCAACATTTGTCTTTTCAATCATATCTTTTGCTAGCTCAGGTGTTGTTATATCACCATTACCAATAACTGGAATATTAACACTTTCTTTTACTTGTCTTATAATATCCCAATCAGCAACACCAGAATATCCCTGCGCTCTCGTTCTACCATGAACTGTTATATATGCCGCACCACTATCCTGACACATTTTAGCAAATTCCACTGCATTTACCGAATTTACATCCCAGCCTTTACGAAACTTAACAGATACACAAAGATTAGTTGCCTTAACTGTTGCCTCAATAATTTTAGACGCCAAAGATAAATCTTTCATTAATGCTGAACCAGAATTATTTCCAACAATTTTCTTAACTGGACAGCCCATATTTATATCAAGCGAATACGCCCCAAGCTCAGAAACCAATTTTGCAGATTCACTAAAAAGCTCAGGATCATTACCAACAAGCTGTACAATAACAGGATACGGCTCATTAGATACATCTGCAATACGATAAGTTTTTTTATTCTTTCGATTAATAGCATTTATTGCCACCATTTCAGAATACAAATTACATACGCTTCTCTTTGCCACAACCTTACGCATAGGATAATCTGTTATCCCTGCCATTGGCGCTAGAAACACTTTACTTTTCAAACCTAAAATATTACCACCCATATCTAATCCATATTATTAAGAGCTTTAATTAAAATAAAATATGTCTTATCAAGAGAAGCCTTAACAGATAAATTTATTAGCTCATTGCGAACATTATCATTACCATTTGCCATCTCTTTAATCAAAACATCTATCAAAAACAAATATTTAACTGCCTTATTATGAAAATCTGTATTATCATCAAAAGATTTTCTAATAACTTGCAAATACTTCTTCATTTGAGGTGTATTTATAGTATCTGTAAATATTGTTGTTTTACCTTTAAGATATTCTTCCCATAAATCAAATCTATCATAACCTGCAAATAAATTATCAATTTTAATATTCAATTTAGCTAGCTTTTGTTCAATTATTTTAGATAAGTTCTGCAATTCTTCTCTATCTAGCTTTTGTGTTTCAGGATTTACCCTAATATTTTTCTCTTTATTTTCCAAAACAGTTTCATAATCCTCTAACAAATTATTCAACTCAATCGACGAACCTTTAATATTAGATTGAAGCTCATCCAATCTTTCTTTAATTTTATCAATATTTCTCAATGCTATATCAATACTATTTTGTTGTTCTTCAATCATCATTGCATTTTGCTTCGTATTATTTAACAACAAATTAGACGAGTTATTAATCTTATCTGTACTATGCGATATAATATCGCCAGCCTCTGTAAACTTACCAATCACATCAACAGCCTTTTCTTTCAAAGCATCTGTTTTTAGCGCTAATTTAGAAGAAATATCTCCCACCTTATCAACAATTGTCTCTGCAATTGTCTGCAAATCAGAATTTTTAGCTTGAGTTAATGAAGCAAAAGCCTCCAATTTTTCAGTTTCTTTATTTATTGCAATAATAACACTTTGCATACTGGAAATTGCTTTTTCACAACGACGCTCAATCTCAACACGCTTTTCATCAAACGAAAAACCAATAGACTGAATAGCCTTCCCTGTTTCAGTATTAACAGCTTTCAATGTGTTAATTTGCTTTTTAGTCAAACTCTCAAGGTCTATTGAGTTTTTAACTAACTTATCAATTTCGCTTGAAATATTCTCACCATAATTTTTAAGATTATTATTTAATAATTCAGAATTATGATTAATTAGTTGATTTTGAGTTTCCAACAAACGTTTTTGAGTATTAATAGAACCTTCAATACCTGAAACACTTTTATCCAAACGTTTATAAATATCTTCACACTCTTCAGCTGTTTTATAAAAGGCCTTACTAATACGAACTGTATTCTCAGAAGTTCTAGCAATCATACTATTAACATGTTCCTGACTAACATCTGCGCAAGATTGAAGCTGTTCACGAATATCTACCAAATTAGCTTTATTATCTGATATATTGTTTTTTATATTTGCAGAAATTGCAGATATTTCATCCAGCAATGGTGATATTTTACTAACAAAATCCCCCGATCTATTAGAAATCTCATCTGTACAATTTTTCATCTGCGTAATTGTTGAAGCTGTCTTGTTTGTAACAAACGCACACCTATCACTAAGAGTTTTAACCCCTTCATTCAACTCAATAAGAGTTTTACCAGAATAGTTATCTAATAATTTCAAAATCGAAGACAGCTCTTCAATTTGTCTTTCCAAATCTTGTTTAACTTTTCTGGAATTCTCAAAAACTTCAACATTTTGCGCTTGAAGTTGTTTAATATGATCTTGCAACACTAAAGAAAAAGCTTTCGCATTCTTTGTTGCATCATCGTCTGGATACATCAATCCATCAATATACTTCTGAAACAATGCAGAACTTGCAGATAAATTTGCACTTCTATCAATATATGCAATCACAAACCAAAGAATTAAAAGAGGTATTAAAGAATACACCAAAAACAACCCAAAATCCACCGGAGGTAAAGCCATCACACTAGACCAACCAATAAAGTTTTCAATATAATAACCAACACCTAAAAACCAAACAAGAGCTGTAACAAACAAGCAATACGCAAAGTTTCTCTGCATCCACATATACCTTGCCACAAACGATTCTCTTTCTTTATTTTGTTCATTTTTTAAAACAGTGTTATAATTTTGTGCTTTTTGCATATACTAACCTTTTTAAAATTCTTTAAAACATATGGTTTTCTTAGCATTTATTTTTATTTTTTTCAAACAAATTATTTATTTTACATAAGATTTATTTTTTTAACTACAATCTAAAAATTTATATTGATTTTATAAAAAAAAATAGTTACTATAATGTATGCAGTCGGTGAAACGGTTGTGCTATGAGTTGCAGCATGTCATTGATTGCTCTTTTTTTGCGCATTTTATGCCGCTATAGCTCAGTGGTAGAGCACGTCATTGGTAATGACGGGGTCGCAAGTCCGATTCTTGCTAGCGGCACCATTAAAAAGGCCTCCTTTATGGGGGCTTTTTTAATGGTTTTTGCCAATTGCTAGGATAGGACTTGCGAAGCAATGTCCGGAGTGGATAGTTGGTGAAAACAAGTGTAAAACTTTAGCGAATAGCTTAGTTTTGTACGAAGTTTGAACCCTACGACACGAGGAGGACCCACAAAATATTGAGTGGGAGTACCCTTTCTTGCTAGCGGCACCATTTTTTTATTAAGCCCTTTTCATAAGGGCTTTTTCTATGCCTTTTTTCAAGCCACTTTTAACCAACACGAAAGACCTATACGTCATTAAAGACATAGGACACACAAGGCTGTTTTGAGCTAAAATCCATAATGTTAAACTTTGTATTTTAGCCTAACTTTTTTTAACATTTTTATCATTTTTTGCGGACGAATTAGAAAAGGCACGACAAGATCTCCTTATAATTAAAAATTGACAAGATTTAAAATTTGTAATATACTAAACCCAGATATTACGTTTAGCCGAATAAGGAGAACATATTATGTCAAATATTAAATATATTAAAACAAGATCAGATCTTTGTAGAGTTAACCTTCTTAAAAGAGATGAACGCGATGATGATTATGACGAATGCAGACTTGAGTTCTTATTTAAATTAGAAGATGGTATAGTTGTTGATGCAATGGACTATGATTTTATTAAAGGAATAGCAAGAGGCAACATGTACAATCTTTGTAATGAAAACGAAAGATCTATTATGCACACCCAAAGAAAATTCAAAGGTATTCCTGTAGAAAAACTAAAACATCACCTAGATTCAGATGGTGCTAATATGTATGATTTTTGCGAGTTCTCTGTTAATGAAATATCTGAAAAAGAATGGAAACTTTTTGATAAAATCAGACAAAGAGAATTAGAAAGCGCTAAAACAGAAAGAGAAGAATGGATGGCTTCAATTATGATGGATGATGACGAAGAAAAAACACCCAAGGTAATAATGCCTCGCCGACCACGAGAAAGATAATAGCCATAAAAAAACACCCTTTTAGTTACTTTTTTTATTACCCATTCTAAAAGAAGTTAAATTGTTATATTTTCTAAATAATAAATTATTCAACACTAACAATCTATTCCCATCTATTTAGCTTTTTAGTTTTATTTTGTAAGTTTGAATATGCTCTAACTCTTGCTTTCAACAATATATCGTGCCCAATTTCTGTTCGAGTATATATAATATTACAATAACCAATGCGCCTTTTCCATATCTCCTTAAAAAGCATAACATTCTTTTTATTTAAACCGATAATACTAGGAATTGCATAGTAATCAACTTGTTTCAAGAAACTTAAAAAAGGATTTTTACGAACAAATAAATATCTAGGATTTTCAATTGGTTCCAAAAACTCCCGCAACGATTCAATAAAAATATTATTATCTCTTTGCGATAATGTACTTGCTGAAATATAATATTGATCAGATACTTTCACAACCTCTAACGATGACATTTTCGGATTAGTTGAAATAATATCTGTTTTAAACAATGTTTCCAAAATAACCAACGAAATTTGCTTTAACATTCCTTCAGGTTTACCTGTCATAATAATACGCAATGTAGCTGGCAACATATATATCATACCCCCTAAAACAATACTACCTAAAAGAAAAGTATTCCAATCTCTATTGTCCTCAGTACAAAAGAAACAAAAAAAGAGATATGATATCATTACTACTTTCGTCAATCTTGCCATATAACTATCTATATAAGAAAAAACATTAAATTTAACTTTTGGCGTTTCCAAGCCGACCTTCAATCGCCCAAGCCCCATACCTGTTCCCTTACATAACCCCTCTTCCCAGGCTTTTTTTGTTTCATCTCTCTGATATGATAACATTTTTTGCGTTAAGTTATTCAAATAATCTTTACAAGTAATATTTCTAAAAAAATTAGATAACTTAACCAATAAACATCGCTCTATACCACTTTGAATATCATACGGATTACTTAAAGAAGGTGCCTCATATCCATCAAATCTTCTTCGCACTTTTTCAAAATCTACAATATCTGCTTGCAAAATATTTTTTGATATAAATGCTTTTATTGCATCTGAAAAATTATAGTTTCTAACACTAACCAAATGCCATATATGTGAAACTTTATCTGGATTTCCTTTTTCTATTCGTATCGCACGACCACGCATTTGGTTAGACAACATATAAGAAGCTACTGTACTAGATAAAATCAAAGAATTGACTGCTGGAGCATCCCACCCCTCTCCTAAAAGGGATTGTGTTCCAACCAAAACCTTAATTTTCCCATCATTAAATAATTTTGTAACCAAGTGAACAACTTTAGATTTTATACATTCTTTAGGCTTCAGCTCAATATACTCTGGAAAATACTTAAAAACGTTAAATCCCATATCTTTTGGCTTCACACCCTCATCTGTCATCAAGTTTATTAATTTATCTTTTATTTCTTGAGGAACTAAAATTATTTTTCCAGTTAATATAGCCAATGACAAACCTTGTAACTTCATATTTGCCAATCGAATAAAAATAGGAACAACACCTAAACTCTCCACTTGAGAAGAAAAAGCATCTAATTTAATATAATCAGCTAAGATAACTAATCTCAACTTTTCCTTTAATTGATTATATTCTGAAATAACAATATTTTCAATCGCATCCAATTTACCAAGACTTCTTGCCATTTCTTTTGTTAATTTAGGATTTCCAGAAAGATAAAGCCTGTGCTTATATATCAAATGATTTTTTTGCGCTAACAAATAAAACTCATTAATATAATCACCCAAACTAATAAAATGCTCTGTATAATCAAACATCAACTTATTAAGCAACTTTTCAGCAAATAATAAATTAAATTCTGGTATTTTTTTCTTTTGAATATCACATAATTTATAAAAAGCTTCTGAAATAGAAAGATTGTGATAAATTAAATACGACGCAAAAGCGACAAAAAAATCAACATCATCATATAATATCTTTAAATATTCTCTTGGATTTTTCCAAATTGGTAAATTAACAGCCTCTTCTGCAAACTTTTTATTATGTAAAAAATACATATAAAAAGATTCAACATTTTGTTGATAAATATCATACGATTTAGTTTCTTCCTCTTTAAGAGGTGAAAAATATATCAAATCTTGGTGTGGACATAAATCACCATTTTTAACCAATTCAGGAATACTAATACATTCATCAACCGGTCCACAAAGCTCTTCATATCGCTTCCATTCATTCAAATCAACATCATAAGGGGGAGTAGCTGTTAATGATAAAGTTGTAGATGGTTTAAGATTTTTCATGATAAAATCTAAAGCCTTCCACCATTCCTTTCTAAGATGGTGAGCCTCATCAAAACAAAGCAAATCAATTTTTTTAGACTTTAATTCATTTATTAAATTATTTGCTTTTTCAACATCTATACGAGCAAGTACCCTACTATTATACTTTTTTTCTTCAACTTCAGCATCAACTTCACCCTCTTGTTCCAAAGTACCATCTGTTGTATCTTCTCTTTGCCCACACAATCCAGATAAAAGCCCTTGATATGTAGAAATCGTGATAACTTTTGGAGATAAAATATCTGTTGAAATAAGCTCATTTGCAATATCTGGCTGTGTTAAAAAAGCCTGTTTCAATCTTAATTCCCATTGATTTTTAATTGTAATTGTAGGCGCCAAAATTAAACATGGCCTTCCAATACGACGAATAACCTCTAAACCCAAAATAGTTTTTCCAGCACCAGGAGCAGCTACAATATGTAGTTTTTCATCACATAAATGACTTTGCAGATTATCTAATACTTTTTGCTGATAAGAACGCCAAGTTCCTTTAAACTTTATTTTTTCAAACATTTAATCTCTCCACCCCAAAAGCATATTACAAATCTATATGAAATGTCAATGTCAACACTAACATTTCACACAAATACCCATTAATCTCTTTCTAAATGGATTTCATATAGAACAAAACTTTGTCTTAAATATCTTTAATAGATTGTTTTATTGCATTTTTTTGAGCAACCAAATTAGATTTACATTGTTTTTGCATCTTATCTGCAAATTTCAATAAATTTTCCATTCTAACAATATCTTCTGTGTCCATAAAATTAGTAGTACAACCACCATCTTTATATAAATTAATAACTTTTTGTTGAAACTTATAAACTTTATCAATTTCTTCTGAGGTTTTAGCCTTTCTCAACTTATACTCTATAGCCCCTTTTAGCATTTCATCAGTTTTTTGACATTCTTCATTAGAACCAACAACGCTAAAGCCTTGTAAATAATCTGCAAATTTCACTTTAGATGTTTTTATTGTTTTATCAAAATCTTCTGCAAATTTCTCACTTTTTCCAAAATAAAGATCTTGAATAAATATATTATCTTCAACATTCTCACCTATAAATAAATCAGCCATAATAACTTGCGCTGCATAACCAGCATTTACTCCTGGTCCAACACGCCCATAGGCTCTACTTGTCAAAGCATCTGTTATACTTTCATTTAAATCATTAGTTGTACTTATAACCTCATTACCATATTCATCATATTCACTATATCTTGAACCAACTTTTAAATATCCTCCCCCATTTTCCAATTTATTAGAAATAGAAGAAAAAGCATGTAACGCTTCATGTGTTATAACATGCGCATCTGCCATTGGCAATATTGCTATTCCCTGAGTTGAAGTATATTCTTTAGAATCAATATTTTCCCAAAACTTAACAGCTGCTGCTGAAAATTTTACATTTTTCAATTCTCCATCTTTGCTATGCTTAAATATTCTTCTTGCATCACACAACACAACTGTTAAATCATCATATATTTTTTCAATATTTTCTCTCCAATATTCCGGAGCTATTCTTTGCGCAAAACATTTTACTGATTTTATCACCTCAGCAATTGTTGTATCTTCTTGTATTTCTAAATAGTCAGGATTTCTAAAAATCATAAGCAAACTCCTAAACAAAATACTATCATTTTTATCAATAATTGTCAAGCAAGGTCATTAACCAAACCGTCTATTTCAAACATCATCAAACTATTTATATCTCAACCTCCAACAATTTTAGTTTTTATCTTTTTTTCTTTCTTTATTTATAAATATATGTTATATTAATACTAACGTAATTAAAATTGGAGGATATATACGATGAAAGAAATCCCAATAAAAGAACATGAAAGTTCAATAAAAGCACGTTTACAAGATCTTACTGATCAAATCAAACCTAGAAAACTCGGTTATTACAAAATAACCCCATCACCTTCTTTTACAGAAAAACTACCTGAAAGCCAACGCAGTGCACAGTGCTATACCCCTATTAAAGATATTTCAAAACGAGAATTAGATACTCTTGATTATGCGGCCGGTTCTATAAAAAACATTAAACGTACAACACCTGAATTTAATGGATTAATATTTGACGCACAATTAGATACTTGGGAAAATATATCTCAAGCTATGCAACTTTACGCAACTGAATACGACATGCCTGTTAGCACAGTATTTAATGGAAAAGTTCGCACAATAGAACCTAATGAGAACACAAATGAAAAACAAAATGTAATAATGAAAAAAAATGGGATATTACGATAAATATAAATCATACAATAAATAGCATAAGATAAAAATTTTCCTCTCAACCATATCAGTTGAGAGGATTTTTTATCACGAAGCAAAGACAATAAAAAAACACCAAAATCAAGCATTATTTTTTTAGAAATCAATCAAATACCAATTCAATTGCTTAACTTTACAAACTTTTTAACCAATTTGAAATTAAAGCAGGAGTTTCTTTTGCCCAAAAAGCTTCTCTATGCTCTTTATTTTCCAATAAATGTAACGACGTATTATTGCTTCTTTGCTTATATAATATTTCTGCATGATGCACAGGAACCAAAGTATCAGCTGTTCCATGAATAATTATAATAGGTGCTACTAATTTTTGAATAGTCTTTTCAGATGGATAATCATCTTTTAAAATCAAATTAGAAAAAGGATATTTTTCTGCAACTAAACGAGATAATGAAGCAAATGGAGAAATCAGCGCCAAACCATCAATATTTCTTTTACTAGCTAGCCCAATTGAAGCAGCACAACCAAACGAATACCCAATAACAATTATTTTAGAATATCCTTTTTTCTTTATCCAATCATATACTTCAGCACCATCAGAAAACATCTTCTCTTGATTTATTTTTCCTTCTGAATTTCCATATCCTCTATATTCAGCCAAAAAAGTTCCATATCCCTCTTCGTTAAATCGTACTATTTGTGGTGCAAATTCTGCAATTTGCCCTCTATTTCCGTGAAAAAACAATATAGCCGGTAATTTTTTATCTCCCTCTTTAGCCCAGGTCATAATTTTGGTTCCATCTGACATTGTCAATACATTCTCGCTAACCCCCATTAGATTAGCCTCTTTAGGTGAAATATAATTATTATCAGGCTTAAACAACATTTTATCTTGCAAAAAAAACAAAGTTACCAAATATAAAATAAATACACCAACAATACCCAATAAAATATATATAGTTTTTTTCATAAATTTCTCCCTTAAAATAAAACAGAACTAAAAAACAACACCCCTACATTAACAACCTTATATTCTTTGTTTTTTATATGTTCCCAACCACACAACCGATTGAGAATAAAATTCCAATTCTTGTAATGCATTTTTGTAAGCTCTAGACGAAGGATGTGCCTCAATTTCAATATAAAATTGTGCAGACACAAAATTCCCTCCCACAACATAACTTTCAATTTTATTTAAGTTTAATCCATTTGAAGCAAATCCCCCCAAAGATTTATATAAAGCAGCAGGAATATGTTTAAGCTCAAACACCAAAGATGTTATAAACTCTCCACCATCATTTTCTATAATATCACCCTTTTTACTCATAACAAAAAAACGTGTTGTATTTGTAAGATCATTTTCAATATTAGATTTAATTATTTCCAAATCATAAATTTCTGCCGCTAATTTAGAAGCTATTGCCCCTTTTTCTTTATTGTTTAAACCAATAATTTGCTCACAACTTTTCGCTGTATCCATATAAGATATTGGCTTAATTTCGTTATCTTTCAAAAAAACACAACATTGAGACAAAGCCTGAGGGTGTGAATACACTTCTTTTATATCAGAAAGCTTTGCATTCTTTAACCCAATAAGCTGATGTTCAACTCTTAAAAAATATTCAGCCTCAATAAAAAGCTTTGTTTTAGGTAATAAAAAATGCACATCAGTAACTCTTCCTGCATTAGAATTCTCAACAGGAATAATCGCATAATCAGCTTTTCCCTCTTCTACCAAATCAACCGCCTGATCAAAAGTATCACAAGCAATATATTCACTATTTTTAAAAATATTTATACAAGCAATATGTGAATATGCTCCATACACTCCTTGAAAAGCAACTTTTACCATCTAAAACATCTCTCAAAACAATCTCAATATATTACTCAAACGTGTATAACAAAATATAATTATTAAATCAACCCATTATAAACAGAATATATTGATTAAAAACATACTATGAATAAAGATTAACAACTTCTGTTAAAAAAGGAATTGTTGTATTTTTAACCACCTCAGAATTATTAAAGAAATCACGAAATTCTTTTTTTATTTCCATTTGAATAACATTTGGCAAATTAAATATCTTTTGATACCGTCCTGTTAATCCTTTTAATCCGCAATAATTTGGATGATTAACAATAGTTTTTAAACCATATTTCTTAGCAATTTGTACAATCTCATGACAATAAGGATACCCCTCTTCCTCAAAATCACCAATACCTAAGCAAATATCATAATCAATATCTTGATTAAACCCATGAATATCCAAAAAATAATGCTGATGAACATTATTTTGAGCAATCCAATCAGAAATTAACGCTTTATATGGAGTAAACTTAGTTCTAATAATTGTAGAAACACCATTTTCCTCACCCAAATATTTTACTATAGCTCCAGTAAACAAATCTGCATTTTTCTCTTTTTTATTACAAAAGCTACGTGTGGAATGTGGCGCTGTTAATATCAAATTTGAATTACGATTTGAATATTTAAAAATCTCTAAGCTATTTTCATTACCATGAGAATAGTTCTGCGCAAATAGTTCATCATATTTTTTCAAAGTCTCAATCATTCCATTATTATGCTACACCAAAAGTTAATTTTACGTTATTTCGCCCTCCTGCTTATCAATTTCCATTTTTTTATTTAATAAAACAACAACTCTTGTAATCTATTGTTTACTTTTTTGCGATAATCTGTTTATATACCCAAAAAGGAGAAAACAAATGACACAAATTACACAAGGTTTTATATTAGCAGCCGGCAGAGGAAAAAGGATGCAACATCTAACCGATGACAAACCAAAACCTCTAGTAAAAGTAGCAGAAAAATGCTTAATTGATTACAATGTTGAACATTTAATGAACCTTGGAATTAAAGATTGTGTTGTAAATCTATGTTACAAAGGCGACATGATTCGCCAACATTTGCTAGAAACCTATCCTCAAATGAATTTTATATTTTCTAACGAAGAAGAAGCCCTCGAAACCGGTGGTGGCATCCAAAATGCATTACCATTAATGCGAGATGAACCATTTTTTGTAATCAATAGCGATGCATTGTGGAGCGATGCAGGAAATGAAAACCTATTAAAAGAAATGGCACAAAGTTGGGACGACGAAAAACAAGACATCATGTTAATGATGCAACCAATTGATAAAGCTTTTGGCTGTCATGCAAATGGCGATTATTTATTAGATGAAAACCTATCCCCTCAACGTCGCAGAGACGCTGGTATTAATGCGCCATATTTATATGGTGGAGTAATGATATGTCATCCA
>CAJGCO010000022.1 GCA_904501925.1 uncultured Alphaproteobacteria bacterium
ATATATACATAAATTCTGACCACCAGAATATATATCTCCCACATATACTACCAGTTTTTTCTTATCAGGACTTAAACTTGCATTATAAATAAATTCACCATCTGGATTTTCTGGTAATTCAAAACTACTTGCAACTTCTCTAAATTGTTTTAATTCTTTATCAAATTCTAGAATATAAACATTATCTCTTGTACCGATAATTAAACAATTATTACGTTGATCCATATTCCAAATTGTATACTTTTTATCTAAATATTGTATCAATATATCGTCTTGAGTTAATTCAACAAGTGGTACTTTTTCACCAACTCTATATGCAGAATAGTTATAATTAGTTTTACCCAATGCACTTGTGCCAGATGTCGATGCACAATTATTAGTAATATTAGGACACATTATCACATAATCACCTATTTCTAATCCAGTACAACCAACACATTTCATATTATCTGGTAAAATTGCTGATGATTGAGTAATACCTGTTTGAGATAAACCGTCTTCTGATATTTGATATAAAATAAAATTCTTATAACTACTATAAACACATCTCAATAAATATTTTCTTGTATCATAATCTACACAATAAACATATATTCCATATGCCCCAGTTAAATTCTTATCATTACAATACACACCACCAGAAGAATTATTTAAATGCCTCCAACTCCAATCATTTTCATTAAATTTACCAATATATCCACCATCTCCAGGAGTTACTTGTGTTATTGTGCAATTTTCATCTATTGTTTTAGTTGCATATTCATAATCTGCACCAGCACTATAAAACATTCCCACTTCTGGAATATATTTGAAGTAGTTTTGTGCAGCAGATAAAGTATTTATATTATATCTATTCCAAGTATTACCATCAAAAATATATTTAAATGAAGTTGTAGCATCATTAGTTGGAATCATAAATCTATCATTATCAAACCAAACAGGTCTAACATAACTTCTTCCTGCTGTTATTTGTTCAATATTAAATTCACCTTCTTTTGTTGCATTACTTCTAAAATCAACTAAAACCTTATCCCCTTTTTGATAATCCTTACCACTATTATTAACAGCAAAGATTTTATCTCCACCACCAGTTTTAGAATTCAACGCATTAGTTATTCCTATTGTCATACTCTAACCTTTCAAAAACAAAAAAGCACACAATGTTTCCATTGCATGCTTACCAAAACTAAAATACTAAAATAAAATTATCTACGACGATACTTATCTTTACTTTCTTCTTTCTTTGTAAACTCAAACAAATTACCATCAAGTTTACTATCCACAACAACATCATATAAAGATAAAGATACTTCCATCGCTTGAGGTGTAACAACTTTCCATTGTCTTAATGCAAACGGATTATTTGTAAAAAGCAATGTAAAAGGTCCCAATTCACTAGCTTTAGAATACTCTAAACTAACTCTAGTAACTCCCGGATCTTTATAAAAATCAGTTACACTTAAATCTTTACCATTAATATCAACTTCAGAAGCCAAAATCAAAGCCGCAGGAACATCTTCATAATCAATATTTGTAACCTGATCCAACTCCTTATCATAATACACAATATAATCACCATTTCCAACAATTAAAATATTAGATGGTGCATTATATTCCATTCTAATCTTATTTGGCTTCTCAATGTATAATTTACCTTCAACCTTCTCCCCATTACTAGCAATCTGTACAAAATTAGCTTCCAAACTCTTCAAAGAGTTCAAATAAGTTTCAACCTGATTAATATCATCATCATTTTCTTTAGCTTCTACATCATACACATACAAAACATTTACAAGCATCAAAGAAAACAATAAAACAGCTATTTTACTAGTAAAAATCTTCATCTAACACCTCAATCTTGAAATAGACCTTACAAATCTAATCCCTATCATAATAACTTTCAAGATTTTTACAATTTTTCTCCACATATAGGTAAAAGCCATAAAAAAGACGCTTTGTAAACAAAGCGCCGAAATGACATCAATAAAGATATCCACCTACTCCACCACGATACATAAATTAGTAACACCACGTGACACTAATGTCAATACATTTAGAAAAAAACATTAAAAAAAATATTTACCTATTTTCAATATGTTAGATAAATTGTGTATATTTTATTACTTTCATTGACTATAAAACACACAAGATTTAGCATATTTATATGATGAATTTATATAAAAATATGCTCAATTTTGACATAATCGCTACCACAAAGCGATTCCTCAAGTCTACAGACTCCTGTTTTTGGCTCTCATCAGTTATTTCATTCATAATATTAAACATTATATTTTTATATCATGGAACACATTTTTTATTTGGCGACCATGATTGGCAATACCTAAAACACGGCATACCTATAAATTCTGGATTATTTGAAGGTCGTTTCTCCCAATTCATACCAATAAATTTAATATCTAACGGAAAAATTCTCCCCATAATAAATAATTTATTTGGAATACTCGGTTTTTCATTAGGCATATCTCTTCTAGCCAGATACTGGAAAATACCTCACACAAAAACATACTACATCACATTTTGTTTATTTACTGCAATCACACCATATCTTTTATCGTTTATGTATTTTGCATTTATTGTAATTCCCTGCCTTAGTTGGAACCTAATTGTAATCTCTGCACTTATATTATCTGAAAAAGAAAAAACATTTTCCTTAAAATACACCATTTCATCATCTATTCTTTTTACATTTGCTCTAGGTGGATACCCTGCAATAGTTAATTTATTTTCCGTAGCGCTTTGTACTCGCTTATTAATTGCTACAATGTATGAAAAAACTAATATCAAAACATTATACATAAATTATCGCTATAGCATTATAAATTTCATCTTAGGTGCTATTATCTACAAACTCATCCTTATATATTTCACATCAACAGGAGATATTAACCCAAACTATTATAATTTACAAATTATTCCATTTAATCAATGGGACGAAAAATTTGTTTTAATTACAAAAGATATATTCAAACAATTTTTTGTAACTCTTCCCTTTATAACTAAAACTTATAAAATTTCCACCTTTATCATAACAACACTTGCTTTATTACAAATAATATATTCTATAATAACAAAAAAAGCCCCCAAAATAACCTTATTATTTATTATTGCTTTATTTTATGCAAGCATGATAACCCTATTTCTATCCCCCTCAATAGCAGAAACCGAGTTTTCCCCCCGCATTGATTTCTTTGGACTACTATATATATATTCAGCAATGCTTACAATTATTTTGAAAAGTAAAACAACATTTTTAAAAAATATATCATTAGTTATCTCAATTATAACCATATATTTTAGCACAACCAACCTCTTTGAAGCTCAAAAAGTATGGCATTTAGGTTACATAAATGAACTAAACTTATATAAAAGAATTCTAAAGCGCCATGAAACATCTTCAAACTTTTATTTATATTCCCATAATTATATCATAATTCAAGCAGGCTCTCCCTCTTTTAGAAGCAAATACTATACCACTCCTTACTCACATAATAGTGATGATTTGCTAAGTATTTCTTATGTTCCAGGCATGAATTCTGGCGTAATGTGGAATTATCTTGCTCAATACGAATACGCAAATACAACATCTTACGTATACAACTTCATCCCAGATAACAACTTTATTAACTTCATAAAAACTGCCAATGTTTGGCCTGCCGAAAACTCAACTTACGTATCCCCTTCATGGATTGCAACAATTCTTGATAAAAAAAATTTAAAAGACCTCCAAAAACATTATATCAAATAATGTCTATTCCAATCCCCCTATATTCTATAGAGTTCTATTTTAGTCGTCCAAATAACAATCATAAACATAAATTTTTATCAAAAAAGAAATACCTATTTAGCTATCAAATATTTTTTACTTGCAAATATAAAAAAATACATTATCAACTATATGCTTTATTTATTTTTTTGTATTTATTAACTTTAAAATGTATTATGGAAAACAAATTAAAATTTTCATTTAAGGTCAAAAAAGCTAGAGAGATTAAAAATTGTGGCATTCAAGTAACTGGCGAAATAGAACACGGCCACATACTATCTGGAGATATCGTAAACGTTATTGAAAATAACAAAACATCAACAGCAGAATGCATTAGTATTGAATTTCCCCAATTTTCAAGAAATGATATTACCTTACTTCTTCGAGGCATCACACAACTAAACCCTCAAAACAATGTAAGAATAATAATTCCGTAATCTCTTGGATTTCCTTAAAATCAAAACAGCTTGATACATACAATAGTATCAAGCTGTTTTAGTTTAGTAGCACTTATAAATCAAGGATTATAAGGTTGTCTCTCTTCCCATTCTCTAACAGGATTCTCAAATTCATCATGCGAGCTAGAATTACTTCCTTCATTACTAGTCGCACATGCAATACCTATAGCACTAGCCCAGGCACCTGCAATAAAAAGAACAGTAAACATAAAAACAAAATTTAATAGTACAACATAATAGGCTTATTTCATCCTTAAATTACAAAAAAATCACCTAAAGTCAATATATTTAACCAATTTATAACAACATAAAAATCCCCAACACGGGGATTTTATTTTTCAGTAAAACAAAAAAAACAACTATTTTACATATTGATAATTATTCATCAATAAAAGATTGACCTCCACTTCTTTAATACGATTAGTAACCTTATTAGCATCAGCTCCTGCTTCAAGTAATCTATCTGCAAGATCAAAGTAAGCAAACTAAAGATTTTTTTTCAAAATCACGATATAATACATCCTACCTTTCCCTATCTTTGATAATCACATTTTCCGTTGTCTTTTCATTTCTTTCCTTAACTGCTTTCATTATTACTTTTTTCATTTCATCACTAAATGTTAACATCATTACTGTTTCTCCATCTTTATTTTTAGCATTAACATCAGCACCACTTTTTATCAATACTTCTACAATTTCTTTATGGCCATCATCAGCTGCTATCATCAACGCTGTGGTACCATACTTATTTTTAGCATTAACATCAGCCCCTTTTTCAATTAATAACTCTACGACTTCTTTTTGACCATTGAGAGCAGCTATCATCAACGCTGTTGTATCACAATCATAATCATTTTCAGCATTAACATCTACCCCACATTTTATCAATAACTCAACAACATCTTTTTGTCCCGTTTGAACAGCCCTTATCAACGCTGTTACATCATCTCTATCTTTTTCATTAACATCAGCCCCACTTTTTACCAATAATTCTACAATTTCTTTATCCCCTTTTCCAGAAGCAATTATCAACGCTGTTTCTCCATCTTTATTTTTAGCATTAACATCAGCACCACTTTTTATCAATAATTCAACAACTTCTTTATGCCCCTTTTCAGCTGCCCACATCAACGCTGTTCCTTCACCAAAATAGTCTTTAGCATTAACATCAGCCCCACCATTTATCAATAACTCAACAATATCTTTATTACCAATTATAGAAGCCGTCATCAACACTGTTCCATCACGCGCCCCATCACTAGCATTAACATCAGCACCACTTTTTATCAATAACTCTACAATTTCTTTATGTTCTTCTTTAATTGCTAACTCCAGTACAGATTCAGAAAATCCAAAATCATAATCATTTTCAGCATTAACATCTACCCCACATTTTATCAATAACTCAACAACATCTTTATGCCCCTTTTTAACAGCCCTTGTCAACGCTGTTACACCATCTCTATCTTTTTCATTAACATCATCACCTTGTTCAACCAAAGCTTCAACAATTTTTAATTTAATATTTTTAGGCATCTCTTCATTGTTAGCTACTTCTAATAAATAATCTTCAAGCACAAATTCACTCATAATTTCCTCACTCTCATTTACAAAATATAATTAAATATAATTTATTATACCTCAAAAATTAGCTTATTTCAATATTTTTTGTTAAAAACATCCTCTAACATACACCATCTCTTCTTAAAAATCCCAGTTCATTTCGTGAATTTTAAGCTACTTTCAACATTTTTTTCAAAATTAAAATATGATTTACATCCTACCTTTCCCTATCTTTGACAATCACATTCTTATTTGTCTTTTTATTTCTCTTCTTAACCGCATCCATTATTACCTTTCTCATTTCATCTTTCCATGCGAACATCATTGCTGTTTTTCCCTCCAGATCTTTAGCATTAACATCAGCACCTTTAGCAACTAACAACTCAACAACTTCTTTTTTATTACGTACAGAAGCCTTCATCAACGCTGTTTCACCAAACTCATTTTTAGCATTAACATCAGCACCTTTGGCAACTAACAACTCAACAACTTCTTTATGACCACTTCCAGATGCCTCCATCAACGCTGTTTCTCCTCTATTATCTTTAGCATTAACATCAGCCCCTTTGGCAACTAACAACTCAACAACGTCTTTATGACCATTTTCAGAAGCCTTCATCAACGCTGTTATATCCCTACCATTTTTAGCATTAACATCAGCCCCTTTGGCAACCAACAACTCAACAACTTCTTTATGACCATTTTCAGATACCCATATCAATACAGTATCACCATAATCATTTCTCGCATCTAAATCATCAGCCCCATTTTTTACCAATAACTCTACAACTTCTTTATCATGACTTTCATAAGCCATCATCAACGCTGTTTTTCCAAACTCATTTTTAGCATTAACATCAGCACCACTTTTTACCAATAACTCTACAACTTCTTTATTATGACTTCCATAAGCCATCATCATTGCTGTTTCACCAAACTCATTTTTATCATTAACATCAGCACCTTTGGCAACTAACAACTCAACAACTTCTTTATGACCATCCTTAGATGCCCACATCAACGCTGTTTTTCCTTCATAATTTTTAGCATTAATATCAGCCCCTTTGGCTACTAACAACTCTACAACTTCTTTATGACCATCCATAGATGCCCACATCAACGCTGTTGTATCTCGATAATTTTTATCATTAACATCAGCACCTTTGGCAACTAACAACTCAACAACTTCTTTATGACCACTTCCAGATGCCGCCATCAACGCTGTTCGTCCATAATCATTTTTAGCATTAACATCACCCCCTTTTTCTAATAAAGTATCTACAACTTCTTTACGACCATAGTCAGCTGCCTTCATCAATGCTGTTATACCTTCATCATTTTTAGCATTAACATCAGCCCCTTTTTCTAATAAAGTATCAACAACTTCTTTATGACCACTTCCAGATGCCCATATCAACGCTGTTTCCCCTCTATCATTTTTAGCATTAACATCTGCACCTTTAGCAACTAACAACTCAACAACGTCTTTATTATGCTTTTCAAAAGCCATAATCAACGCTGTTTTTCCTCTATCATTTTTAGCATTAACATCAGCCCCTTTTTCTAATAAAGTATCAACAACTTCTTTTTTATTACATACAGAAGCATACATCAACGCTGTTTCTCCTTCAACATTTTTAGCATTAACATCAGCCCCTTTTTCTAATAAAGTATCAACAACTTCTTTATGACCACTTCCAGATGCCTCCATCAACGCTGTTTCCCCTTCAACATTTTTAGCATTAACATCAGCACCTTTTTCTAATAAAGCATCTACAACAGCTTTATGACCATAGTCAGATGCCCTCATCAACGCTGTTCTTCCTGTTTTATTTTTATCATTAACATCAGCCCCTTTGGCAACTAACAACTCTACAACTTCTTTATGACCATTTTCAGAAGCCTCCATCAACGCTGTTCTTCCTTTATTATTTTTAGCATTAACATCAGCCCCTTTTTCTAATAAAGTATCTGCAACAGCTTTATAACCACCTTTAGATGCCCACATCAACACGGTATTACCATTACTATCTTTTTCATTAACATCTGCGCCAAACCAAGCAAAATCTACAATAAGCGCTAATTTAACATCTTTAGATATATCGTGATCATAAATTACAGACCATAATGAACGTTGACTCATATTCGTAAATAAACTCATAATTCCCTCACTCTCTTTTATAAAACATAACTCATTATACCTCAAAAATTAGATTGTTTCAATATCTTTTTATAAACTTAATTTCTACAACCTCCCCCCTACACTCATTACCTTAAAAGAAGCAAAATAAGCCTATTTTACATCTAAAATATCAATATTTTCTGTTGAGGTTTCTATGTGATAATTTTTTTAACCAACATCTCTCTGTTATCAAAACATTCTTTTCATCACACAATAAATTACCAACACACCTATTCAAGTACTCCATTACATATGGAATGTCTTTGTTTATTTTATTGCATTTAAATACAAAAAAAAGACCTGTAAAAACAAGACTTTAATCTGGTTAGAACTAGAGGATTGATTTTCGTTTTACTCAATCGCACTGGCACTCATAATCCTTTGGCTTACCGGCGTTCTTCCGCCCGCATTGAGCTTGTAGTCGAACCTCCTTCTCCGGAGCTTCGAACCTCATACCATAAAAAAAACCACTCATAAAGAGTGGCTTTTTTATGGTCGGGACTAGAGGATTCGAACCTCCGACATCTTGCTCCCAAAGCAAGCGCTCTACCAGGCTGAGCTAAGTCCCGTTCCCTACAACGAAACAAACAATAAACCATATATTTTATATTTGCAAGAACTTTTTTTATTTTTTTTCACATTTATTTATACTTTTTTTAAAAAACTTTTATATTCATATAGATACATATAAAAAAAGGAGCAATAGCCCCTTTTTTTATTCTCATTTTACACACTTATAATAAATATATTATCAGCTTATTTTATACAAGGAAGTGTTCCAGATACTGCAAACTCCTTAAAATCCTCAGCTGTTAAATCTACTTTATTACCATCTTCTTCCAAGCAATATCCCTCAACACTAACACCGTTTTCAAACTTAAGTTCTGCTTGCAATTTTCCTTCTTGAGAATAAATATTCCACATTCCATTATAACCTTTATCATTAAAATGAGCCACAGAATTTTCCTTACCATTTTCATAAAAATATTTCAAAACACCTTTATCAAAATCAACTTCTAACTGAATACCTCCGTTATCATAAAAAACTTTTCCAACACCAACCTCTTTGCCTGCTTTATAGTACCAATCTTTAACAACTTTATTATTTTCACCATAAATAACAGAACGCCCATCTAAAACACCATTGTTAAATTCATTAGATGCAAGCAAACTACCATCTTCATTATATTCCTTAATAATACCATCTGGTTTACCATCTTTATAAATACCTTCTAAATATAATTTACCATCAACTCTATAAAGCTTAACAACACCATCTTCTTTACCATTTTTATATTCAATATCAGATATCAATACATTATTCTCATAAGCAGTAACTCTACCATTTAATTTATCGCCTTTTTTATCAACACAAATACCTGTATCAAAATCACATCTAATATCTTGCGACAAATATGTCTTTGGCTTCAGTAACAAATAACCACCAGCAACTGCGCCCATTAAAACAACACCACCTAATGCTATCAAAACTTTTTTATTCATAACAATCTCCTATTTTTTACTTTGATTACGTTCTTTAATAAATTCAGCAACAACACACGCCGCTTTCTTAGGATTCTTAAAATCCACTTGCAAACCACACCCTAGCTCACACACCCCATTATTTAAATCATATTTACAATACGGAGTAACAAAATACTGTCCATAAATATTTGAATCATCAATATGAAACTCAATATTTTCCTTAGCACAAAATTCAGCTTTAGCTCTATTCCACATTTCTGTTGGTATCTGAAAACTACCATCATCAAAATAAGCTACATGCCCTTTTTCATCATAATAATCTAAAATAGCCCATACATTATCATACTCAATATGATGATTATGAAGATATTTTATAATATCCTTTTCTGGACCACCAGTAATAATAAAAACTTTTACACCACACTTTCTAATTTCTTCGCAAAAAACAGCAAATGTTTCCGGATCATCAGAAATCACACCATGAAAATCTATACCTATTTTATTTATCATTACTTTTCCTCCTCTAAAAAGAGTTCTTTTACAGAATTAGGAGCCAATGTAGAAAGTGGATTAATATTAATCTCTGGTTTCTCAATAGTTCCCGAAACTTCATAATTCGTAGCAAAAACACTACCATCTTTACCTGCCAAAATCTTACCCACCAACGGAATATTACCAATAAATGTATTTAATCCATACGCCGGAATAACCATTCCCCTTGCATCAATAATTTCATCAAACAAATCATAACTTCCCTTAAGTGTAACACCTAAAACAGAGCCAAACAAACGAGCATCAGTAGTTTCTAAAACCTTAGTTGAAAATGTATAACTAAACGGAGCATTAAGATGCGTAAATGTGAGCCCCTCTCCCCTTAACATATCAACAATACCGCTAAATGATGCCAACCTTAATAATTTTGCAAAAATAGGAGGATTTTCAAGAGCAAAATCTCTCATCTTTGCATGACCTCTAAAGTTTCTATATTTATCACGCTTTGCCTCAATTTTTAAATTTCCCCCCTTCATATTATCATATAACCTTAATACTTTTAACGTACTTCCAGCATTATTAGAATCAATAGTTAAAAAGTATTCATCTCCTCTTGGCTCAAAATCAAGCTTCATCTTAACATCACTACTATTTCCATAATTTCCGACCATATTCATCTTATAAAGGCCAATTTTATTACGAATATATGCTTTTCCAGCAAAATTAGTAACAGGAATTTTATCATTAGTCCAAAGCTTATTAACCCCAATAACAATATCTGTATCCATCATATCTTCTAAAGGATCTTTCAAACTTTTCTTCTTAGGTGCTTTTTCTTCTTTTTTATCACCCAATTTTTGTTCTTTATTTTTCTCAAAAAAATCAGTCAAATCATATGAATCACCAGTAACGGTAACCTTTAATTTTAATTTTGGCTCATATTCAAATCCAACTTTAGCCTTTGCAAAAGTTTTTTGAGATTTAATATTGGTCACATCAATAACACTAATTCTTCCCTGATTATCCATACTAATATTACCTCTAGCCTCAAACTGCGATTTCAATATAGAAAAATCACTAACTTTTTCAATAATACCATTATTAATAAGCATCACAGCTTTGGCTCTACAGGGAATTCCTTTATGTTTAGCAAATCCCAAAAATGCATAATCAATTTCAGTATTTTTAAGATTTCCATCAACTTCTAAATTAATTTTACCATTATTCAAAAATGTAACAATCGCTTTTATAGTAGAATCACCTGTAAAATAAGGTTTTGCTAATATCTCACTACTAACCCCTAGTTTTTTTAATATTTCATCATTTATCTTAATATCAGCAATAATTCTACTTTTATGCTCTACATTTTTAAAATCATCTTTTAATTCTAAATTCAAATCAATTCCCTGATATTTTGCCAAACCAGATAGCATAAAACCTTTTTCTGTAACCAATAAATTTAATTTATCTGCAACAAATGTTTTACCATCATCAAGCCCCAAATATTCAACATTGTGTAAATCACCTTTAACTTCTACTTTAATCTCTTCTGGTTTAAGACTAGATTTCAATTCAAAATCTAATTTCAAATCAATATCAACATCTCCCGCCACTTCATTTGGATCAATCCCCATTTCTTTCGTAAATCCAAGAGGTTCATTATCAATCAAAAACAAAGCATCCGTAATTGTTGAATTTCCTTTTAAATCAATTAATATAAAGTTCTGATCTTTATCTAAATCATATAAAACAACTTCACCACCTGTTAAAACAACACCATCACTAACACCTTTATCAACACTAATTGCAATCTTATCTCTTGCAAAATAAGCTGTTCCATACACATTTTTTATAACAGGCATCCCCTCTAAATAATCCAAATTTGCATCAACAATACTAGCCTCACCAGTAAGACTTAAAAGACCAAACTCTTTTGTTTTCTCATTCATGCCAAATTCAAACACAAATTTACCACTAGAAACTTCCCCTCCATATAAAGCGTCTTTACACCAAGCCCAAGCTTTCTCTCCCAAATACTTAGGCCACAACACAGATAATTCATCCATATCAAATGCACCAAGACTAGCGATAAATTTTACCTTAAAATTATCCAAATCTCCTTTTAAAAAATAATCTTTAAATCCTTGTGCAGATAAACTTAATTTAGCTTCCTTATCATCAAAATTAAAAACTGCATTTTCAATACTAATTTTATCTAAACCACCATAAAGTTTACCATCTAAATTAAATGAAGAAACATCATAATCAAACTCTTTACTTTGACCAAAGCCTATTTTTCCCTTTCCTCCCTCAATTGAAAAACCAACTTCCTTTATATTACTACCAATATTGTCTGCAAAATGCTCTTTATCTTTTAATATATTTCCAAAATCAATCACAACATTAAACTTACCATTAACAGGAACATCAACCATTCTGAGTTCACCACTCTTTGAAAACAATGCACTATATAAATCGGTTATAACCAAATCAGAAAAATTAGCATCATAAACTAATTCATCTGTAAGAAGCTTATAAGCAAGCATCATATCAACCGCTGAAATTCTATCTTCAAATCTAACAGCACTATCTAACTTAATTTTAATATCTGCAATAAATCTATTAAATGACAAATCCATATCTTCAAATATAAATTGTCTATTCATATCCACTTCATTCATCAATAGTGTTGCATCGCTTATTACAATACTATTGATAAAACTTTCCATATAAAGCTTCTCTTCCGAATTAAAACGATGCATAAACTCTTCAAATTGCTCAAAATAAAACTCTAACTTTTTCAAGTTTACATCTTTAATATTTTTATTACTTTCCCCCTCTTCAACATCAATTCCATATAATGTTTTAATTTCAATATATGGTTTTTCAATATTAATTGAACTAGGAGCCAAAAAACCCTTTAACAATGCTCTTGCAGAAAAAGAAAGTGCAAGTCTAGGCGCTTTTACATGAAACAAATCTTCCTTATCTTCAAAAACAACATTTTTTGCAATAATTTTAATCGGTTGAACCGAATGCACCAACTCCAAATTAACACTTTCAACCTCTAAATCATAACTAGCATCATCACTAGTTAGCGCCTGCACAATATATGGCTTTAAAAAATTTACCTCAATTGGTCCTTTACTAAGATTCCACAATAAGAAAAGAAGCGCAATCAATGATAAAGCACTTACATAATCCCAAAATAAAGAGATAATACGCAATTTCCTTGTTTTACTACTCAATGCATCTCCTTTAAAAATATGCTAAAATTTAACATGCTGATATTATAAAGTAAACACTTTTTACAAGAAACACACCCAAAATACACAAGATTTTTTATTAAATTCGACTACTTCTTTTCACCATAAACATCAAATTTACAAACAATCGTAGCACTCCATAAAAGAGGTATAATCAAAATTGCACAAATCATATACGTTTGCCCAACTCCTAAATTATCAAACAAAGGTTTCAAAGCAATCATACCAAAACCAGAAAAAAACTTTTCAATCATATTCTTAACAGATAAAACCGTTGCTCTCTCTGAAGATTCTGTACGATGATTAACCAATGTTAAACTAACAATTCTTGCAGGCTTTACAGCCCCACTACCAATAATCATTCCTCCTAAACATGCATAAACCCAAATATAAGGAACCCTAGTAGATAAAATTGCCGAACTCATAGCAACAACAATTATTACCAACATAATTTTCACAATTCTCTTCAACCCCAATCTATCAAACAATTTTCCAGTAATCATAGCCCAAATTGCTCGTCCAAAAGCATTTAATGCTAAAATCACTCCAAATAAATATACAGGAACATCTCTATCCATCATAACCGATTGCAACCCCCACATCAAAACAAGAGTAAGAGTCCCATATATACCAGAAAATACTATAATATTTCTAATATCATAATTCTTAAGCGTCTTAATAGATATTTCTAAAATATCTAAAAATGCACTTTTATTTTTCTCAACTTCTCTTTTAGCTTCAGGAGTATCTGGCATAAAACACATCAAAACAATTGCAACAACCATTGTTATAACACAAAACCACACCGTTGCATCTTCCCCAATTTCTCTATAAATAAAAGGACCACTCAAAGTTGCAAACAACAAAGATAAATCTGTAAACATATCATATTTTGCCATCTTTTTATGAAAAGATTTTTCTTTTTTTCTCTTTTTTAACAAATCATAAATATAAGCTTCCAACGCTCCAGAAAGCAAAGATAAAGACAATCCAAAAATAAGCTCGCCCATTAAAATAAACCAAAAACCATCACCAAAAATCCAAAACAAATATCCCAAAACCCAAACAATCATACCAAGAATAACTGTCTTCTTTCTAGAAAAAATATCTGCAATATATCCCGATGGTACTTCCAATAAAAATACCACCATAGCTGATAACCCTTGAATAAGATAAAAATCCCCCATGCTTACGCCTTTATATCCATAATAAAGCATAAGAACAGGCAATATAAATAACATATTTTTCAAAGCACCAATAGTATAAAGCACGGCCATACAATGGTTTAACGAAATCATTTCATCTTACCCTTAACAATATCAGCAAATTCCATTTAAACTTGATTTTAAAATAATTCTTGCATTTTTTCAAAAACTATTATACATTTCCCACAGAAATTAACAATTATGTCGAACAAAAAAATACAATTATGAACAAAATTAAAATCAAAGCTGAAGTTGTAAGATCAGCCAAAGTCTTCACAATAGACAAGCGCAACGATCAAGAAACACTAGTTATGCTCGTTGCTAAAGTAATTGAACCAAGCTCTTGGGCTTCCGATAAAAATATCACATTTTATCTTGGTGAACAAATTCATCATACCAATTACTACAATGATAAATGTAGCACATTATACCCAAGATTTACAGCTATGGCAACATCTGAAACAGGGGATGAGATTATCCTAGAAACAAGTACAAAAATAAGTACTTTTTCTGGCGAGAAATATCTAACCGGTAGAGTTTTTTCATTTTACAACAAAACTCTCAAATTAGGAGACTGGGAAATTGATCGCGACTAATCCTTTACATTAAAACTCGCCCTAACCGGCGAGTTTTTTTATTTCAAAAAATAAACTTACTCAAATTGAACATCAATTTCTTTTCTAACTAAAATAACCACGCCCTCAATATTTTTAGCACCCTCTTTACGCAAAACACAATCTATAGTTTTAATTACTTCAAATCCACAATGTTTCAACTGACGCAAAACATATGATATAGTATGAACAAATCTTCCAGATGGCGTTAAATAATATTCACTCTTGTCATAATCATTTTTAGATATAGAACAGCAAAAATATCCATTAACCTCAACATTTTTAATCAAATAATGAAATATTTTTTTCAAATCCCCCATATAAGTAAGCACATCTCCAGCCATAACCACTTGATATTGCTTATCATTATTTTCTAAAAATTTAATAATATCATCGCAGTATAATTCTTGATAAATATTCTTATCTCTAGCCTTAGCTAACATATTCTCAGAAATATCCACTCCATAATATTCTTCATTAGGAAAATAATTTCTCATCGCTTCAACACATAATCCTGTACCACACCCTAAATCAAGAATTTTATGTTTTTTAAACAACTTAGCTCTAACAACTTCTTTTAAAGATGAAGAAATCATATCCGGAACCACATAATCCAAATCTTTTAATATATCATCAAATGAGTTTGCAAATCCATCAAATAACCCTTTAACATACTCAATATCCGTTGTTGGCAAAATTTGGTGATTACGAAGCGCACAACACATATGTTTAACAATTGGATTATCTTCAAAATGTCTTTCCCACATTACAAGATATTTTTCTACAACATCTCTATACCCCTCATCAAATGCTTCATATAAAAGATATCCAAAATTTATATGATCATCAGCAAAAACTTGATATCCTTTCAAAAAGAACATTTTCCAAGCATAAGCTATTCCTTGTTCATATTTCCCCATCTTACAAAAAAGATTCGCAACAGAATTACACACCCATTCAGACATTGGTGCAATATCTGTAGCCTTTTTCAGATAATAAATAGCCTCATCGCTTTTTAATAATTCAATAAATGAATTACCTGCAACAATATATGGTTCAACACTATTAGGTCTCTTATCAATTGCTTTTTTAGCAAATTCAATTGCTTTATCAAACATCCCCAAATTATACGATGTATTGGCAATATTAACAATTGCATTATATGAATTAGGATTTAATTCATATAATCGTTCATAATGCCAAAGAGCTTCCTTAAACTCTTTTTTTACATAACAAACATTTGCCAAATTTAACAAAGCTGAAAAATTATTAGGATTTTGCTCTAAAACCTTCTTTGCAAAAAAATCAGATTTATCATATTTTTTTAATTCATAATAAATTGTAGAAATATTAAGTAACGCACATAAAGACTGAGAATTTAAGCTCAATACCTTTTTATAAATCCCTAAAGCTGATTTTTTATCCCCCAATGCATCATAACAATTAGCCGCAGAAATCAAATATTTCTCTTCATCAGGATTAGCCATAGCTAATTTTAAATACAAATTAACAGCCTTACTAAATTCTCTATTTTTCAAAAAGTCTAACGCTTTAAGCTCTAGTTCTTCCAATTTATAATCCTCTAAACAAAAACAAACGTTAAAACAAACTACTTAACAAATAATAACACAAAAAAACATAAACTTCTATTTAATTATCACAAAAAAAATAAAAAAAACTATTGACGTTTAAAAAAATATGCGTTAAACAAGATTTCACCGATGGGGGTGTGGCGGAACTGGTAGACGCGCTAGACTCAAAATCTTGTTCGCTCAGCGAGTAGGAGTTCAAGTCTCCTCACCCCTACCAACAAAAAAACGGCATATTATATGCCGTTTTATTTTTTCATCATATACGATTAACTAAAATTCCCAATCATCCAAAACATACTCTTTTGTTTTTCTTTTCATTGTTTCCTCAAAATATTGACTTTTTTTAATAATATCAATCGCATTATTACCATTTTTATCAACAATATAAGGATTTGCCCCTGCAGATAAAAGCGCCTTAATAACCGAAGCCGGAAAATCATTCTTAATAGCATACAATAAATATGTATCTTCATTACTATTTATATTATCTATTTCTTTTTCATTTTCAATCAAAGCCAACATTATAGGCAAACTAACCTCATTATACATAGCATACCAAAGTGGTGAATCATTATTTTTATTAGTGACACTTAAATCAATCCCACCATTTGCTAAAGTAATAACAATATCATCTCTAACATCATTTTCTAAAACATACCAAATAAGAGGCATACCTTCTTCATTAACACTTAAATCAGCCCCTCCTTCAATCAACATTTCCAACGCTCTTGTACCAATACCTTTTTTCACAGCATTCCCAATAATAGTTTCACCCTTTTTATTAACTGTATTAGGATTTACACCTATATCCAACAAACCTTTAATAACCCCACTATTTGCATTAAAATCAACTGCATACATTAAAGCATTGTTTCCATCATCATCTATAATATTGGGATCAACCTTATATTCATACAACAATGAAACCTTTTTTAATTGGTCGTATACCTCTATTACATTAGAATTAGCAGCCAAAAACATCAACGCTGTTTTTCCACCTAAACACGCAGCATTTGGATTAGCGCCACTAACAAGTAAATCTCTAAATATACTAGACCCCAAATTATTTTGAGCCGCATTTAAAAGAGGAGTACACATATTTTCATCTTTAACATCAATATCTGCATGTCTTTTTATAGCCTCAATAACCACCTTTTCTTCATCACTATTTTTAATACTATTTTTCAACAAATTATTATATTTTTTATGACTTTCAGAAATATAGGTAAATTTTTGAAACAGTTGCTCTGCAATAGAAGCATATTTATTATGCTTAAAATCGTCATCATTCAAATACACTCTCTTATGATAATAATCTAAAACATTCATTCCATCTTTATCTACCAACTTATAATCAGCCCCATTTTTTATAAGATATTGAATTATATCATCACTACCTCTTATTGCAGAAACCATAAGAGCTGTTCTACCATTTAAATCTCTAGCATTGATATCAACCCCATTATCAACAAGTTTTTTTACCATTGATATAGAATTATTAGCTACAGCCATCATCAATGCTGTATAACCGTACTTATTTTTATCATTTATACCAATACCATAATCAGCCAAAACATCAATAATTTTAGGATTTGGATTATTCATTGCAGCCGCTATCAAAATACTATTACTATCATTATCCCTCAACATAATATTAGCATCAGCATTTATCAACACATCTGTAATTCCTAAATTAGGATTAAATCTAATAGCTTCAAACAACACTGACTTCGAAGGAGTACAATTAGTCTGCAATCGCCCCCCTTTTCCTATTAAAAATTCCATAACTCGCTTATCCTGACCATAACGAGCATAATACGTAACAAGCGTATTCCCCCCATCCAAACACTCATTAATATCATTACCTGCCATCATCAAGTTTTCAATATCTTGTGGCGCAATATTTTTCCTTTTTTTTAACTTCTCAATTAAGTACTCTGTTGAATACTTATCATACTCAACACCTTCACCATCATCTTCCGTTTCTTCTACACCTACTAACTTATCTTTTAATCCCTGAGCAAAAGATTTACTTGTATCATTAAATCCATTTCCCAAATTTAAACCAATATTTTGATTTTCATCTTCATCAAAAAGGGAGAAATCATTAGCATACAAAGACACAGGCGTTAAAGCTAAAACACCTAAATAAATCGCCACTAAAATATTAAAAACCAAAGGCATACTTACTCCCCAATAATAAGCAATAAGTATTATATTTTACCTTATAATTCAAGCAATAAAATATAAAATCCACATTATATTTTCACTCTATAATGAATAATTTTAGAATTATTTGCAGGTATTATCTCCAAAAAATCAGGAACATTTTCTTTTTTTATTAATCTATAATATAGCCTATCTTTATTAGCCTCATCCATTGAATAATACTCATCATTTTCATAATTAAATAACAAAATCTGACTAACCTGATGTTTTAATAACAACACAATAAGCTCATAATCATTTGTAGCATATAAAATATTATGATTATCAATAATACCTTCTCTGTTTCGATGATACGAACTTCCTACAATATTAACATCAGACATAAACATAAAATTAGCCCCTAAGAAAACATCTGTTACAAGAGTTCCCCCTTCTCTTTTTACTATTCTATACAAATAATTATTATTCACTACATCTTTCTTCTCATTTGATGGACGCTCAAAATAAATAAAAGATATCATTTCAACAGAAAATATACATATAATCAACCACCAAATCCCTATTGGGAAATCACCTTTTTTATTTCTATAAAATGAAGTATTTTTATATGCATAATCAATTAACACTAAAAATGGAATAATTGATGTTATTGGCACATATATATAAAACCTTATTGCATACATTGACAATACGCCAAAAAGTACACCAATAACTAAATTAAATAACAATATTCTATTGTATCTTTTACATCTAAAACAAAATACATTCAACACCATAGATATCAAATAAAAAGAAAATGCACAATACATCTGCTTCCAATTAATTTTAAAAACAGAATACATTTCTATAATTCTTACATACCAAATTTCTATTAATTCCTTGTCTATAGGAGGATTTATTACATCTTTGCCAAATACTAATATTAATAAACAAAGCACCATTCCCCCCATACAAGATAAACTTATAATCTTATACAACCGAGTATGCACTTTATATTTATCAATTATAGCAAAACCAATGAAAATCAACCACCCCAAAACCACAAACAATATTGAAATCCTACCATTATCAGGGTAAAACCATCCTTGATACGGAGGATTTAACAGCCAAAAAAATGTTAAAAATAATACGAAATACCAACTAACAACCCTAACCGTTTTTATCGCAAAATTTTTATAAATATATAAATAAATAAAAAAAATCAAAAACAAAATATATACTAAAATTCCTTCTACTGCCGTAAATGTCAGTAAACTAAGCGCAAACCCCAAACGCATCAAATACCTATTTTGCCGTTTTTTCAACCAACATAAAACTAAAGAAAATGCATATATCTCTAAAAACAAACATAAAGAATGATGATCAGCAACATCAAAACTAAAATAAATCGAATTAGCTTGATGCATAAGAAATATAAAACCCCCAATTAATACCAAAAATACATTAAAATGTCTTCTCAATCCATAACATAATGCTATCACACTCGCAACACACAACCATCCACCCATAAAAGCCCCTGCCATAAATATAGCATCTTTTAAATTATCCATCCCTAAAAAAGGAATTAAATTTATTAACCAAAGTATATCAACAGGTCGCGTCCAATGTAAAATCTCCCCAAAAGGATAATTACTCTCCATTATTTTTTGTTCAAAAAAAACAGGATTATTAATTATATCTCTAATACGAATTGCACGCATATATCCATCGCCATCTCTATAACCAACATCCCAAACATTTACTTCAAAAACAAATGCATAATAGACTGCAATACTAGCACAAATCAAATATAAATATTTTTGTAAAAAACGAGATATTTTTTTAACAGCTCTATAATATCTTAAAGTAGCATCATCAAATTTTCTACAATTTTTACTCATAACAAAATCTCCCTGTTCGCACAGGATATATCAATAAAAATAATTTTCTAATCTATTCGAGCAAAAATCAACAATTAATTAAACTTTTAAAAACAAACACTTTACTACGAATCTTCATCCAAAAACTGACAAATAACATTTTCAATTAATTTTGTATCTTGCTTTGCAACAACATTTTTCTTTTTGCTATTTGGAATAGTATTTGATTTATATCCCTTTTCCTCATTATTTTCTTCTAACAAACTAGATAAATCAGCTTTAAAAATTTTATTCATCAAATCTGTTTTACTCATTCCCGATGAAATTAATCTATCTGCAGTCTCTTCGGCAATTTTTTGCACCATAACTTTACGAAATTCAATATCTAGAGCCTCATCTTTTCTTTTTTGAACCCTATTTTTTTCTTCTTGCATTTTTCGTTCAAACCTAGAAAATTCACTCGCAGGATCCCCTCCTCTAACATAATCAGGAATTGTCAATAAATTATTTTTAATATCCATTAATGTTCTAACACCATTATGATCATGCTCTCTATAAATAAACCAGTCAGTAACAACATCCTCATTAATAGCTTCAACAATAGCACTAGAAGGAATACGTCCAAATAAAATTGTTGTATTCCCATCAGAAGTTTTATCAATATTTATATTTTTATAAAAAAACTCCTTACTCCAACTATATGGACAATGTGGATTTATTAATCTATATGAAATAAAAATAGCAACCAATGCCAATTTCATCTCTTTTAGAGCATGAAAACCTAAAATAAAAGGATTTCTTTTAACTTCTGGCTCAAAAACAGCCTGTTGACAACAATACAAATGTAAACGATATAATTGTTTCATAGTATTTTCAGGAAGAACTGTCTGTATAATAATAGGTTTATTAACCACTTTGTTGACAAAATCGCTCATAAACATCCTTTTTCTTAAAATATACTCAGATGATTTATTATTATTTTCAGCATCAAACTCTATTAATTGACATCTTTTATCTTCCCATATCATAGGAGACAAAGCATTATCATTTCTTTCTAACTCATCTAACAGTACAATTTCAGGAATAACTAATTCATTAGACATTTACTACACTTCCTCAACTCTAAAATATTGAAAAACAATACCATATTTCACCACCCATGTCAACATAAATTTTTTTTTGATATATATACGAAATATTAACCATACATTGATTTAATAACCCTATACGAAATGTAAAAAAAGATTTTTAAGAAAGACATATTATGAATACAATAAACGATATATTTGATAAAATAAAAAAGTCAGGCTATTTTATAATATTAGGTATATTTTCATTTTATTTTGCAATAAATGCCATCAAAGGTGAAAGAGGAATCTATCGTTATATGTATTTAAAAAACAAGGTAGAACAAGCAAATCAAGAAAAAGCCAAATATGAAGCAAGAAAAAAAGATTTAGAATATAT
>CAJGCO010000023.1 GCA_904501925.1 uncultured Alphaproteobacteria bacterium
ATAACAGCGGATTTTTGAACATCAATTATTAAAAGTGCTTTTTTCATCATTACCTCTCAAGACTTCCCAACATTGATATTATACAAGCAAAATCTTTATATTTGTTAAATATATTTTTAACTCGCAGATTGCGTGTCGGCTCCAGCAACATCTACAAAGGACGAGAAATCGTCCTTTTTCTTTATAAATCAAGCATTTAAGGTAGTCCGTGTGAGATGTTTTAAAAACAGCTGATTTTGGGCATTTACACGGACTATTTATAGCAAGTATTGTTATTTTTCAACAACTTATTATTTTTAGCAACTTATTACCTTTGGGAAATTGGTTGCTATTATGTATTACTACTGCAATTTTTTGTTTTTGATGCATAATAAAATCTAATATTTCATTAAATTCTGTTTTTTCATTATCTTTGTTTTGTGAGAATGAGCCAAAAACTCTTAAAACATTAAACTTTTTGTATTTGCAGTATTTTTGTATTTTAGCAAATTTATTAAAAATAACATTAGAATGTCCAAAACACCAAATTACAGCATCTTTACATTCTGTTTTATTTTCATCTAGATCAAACTTTATCATTTTAGGAATTCCTTTACAATAATTATTAATACATAAAAATTAGAAGTTGCAACCATTGCGATTTTGCGGATAAGTGTCTATACTATCTTTTATATATCTATGTAAAGTTTGCCAAGTACATCCCATAAGTCGGGCAATTTCGGCTTTTGATACATTTTTATCTAATAGCTCTTTTATTTTATTATGCTTTTTTTGAAGTTTTTTATAAGAGAAACCAAATGGACGACCTAAGTGTTTTCCTTCATCTTTTAAGCGTTGCAATGAATTTTTCGTACGTTCAGAAATTAATTGTCGCTCAATCTCACTTGCCAAACCAAATGCGAAAGCCAAAACTTTTGATTGAATATCTGCACCAAGACGGTAATTTTCCTTTAAAGTCCAAATCTGACAATCTTTTTCAAGGCATTGTTGCAAGATACCCATTACTTCAAGTAAGTTTCTACCTAAACGGGATAACTCAGAAGCGATTAAAATATCCCCTTTTTTGAGCTTCTTTAGTATTTTTCCTAATTTTCTTTCATCAAGGTGTTTTCTGGAAGAAATTACTTCATCAACCCATTTATCAATTTTTATATTATTTTTATCAGCAAATGTTTGAATTTCATGTCTTTGATTAAGAACAGTTTGGTGTGATGTACTTATTCTACAATATCCATAAATCATTTCAAATCCTTACAAATAGTTACATAACTATTTATAAGAACTATCAATTTTCAAAAGGGAAAGCCTATATAAAATAGACACTCTACATATATCACCGTTTATTTTGTATAGTATAACTTCATAATCCTATAAAATATATATTGCAAGCTTTAATTTTGCTTCTGTTACTTTTAGTGACATTTTGAATATACTTATAATTTTCATCTACATAAACGGTGATATATGTAGACTGCGTTATAATAACCATAGAATGTACTTATATAGGAAGAATTGATGACTAAAATAAGTGTTGTGATGCCTGTATATAATACAGATATAAAGCATCTGCGCCAAGCAATGGATAGCATATTATCTCAAAGTTTTACAGATTTTGAGTTCATCATTTTAAACGATAGTCCATACAATGAACAAATTAAAGATATAATAAGCACATACAAAGACCAACGTATTATATATCATGAAACAAAAGGTGATGAAGGAATATCAAAAAGCTACAATCATTTATTAGATATGGCAACATCTAAATACATAGCCCTAATGAATCATGATGATATATCACACAAACACCGCCTAAAAAAGCAATATGAATACCTTGAAAAAAATAAAGACGTTGGTTTACTTGGGACAGCATATAAAAAATTTGGAGAAATAAATAGGTTTAAAACAATAAAGAACCCAATAGAAAATACAGCAATCCAATCATTATTGCTATTTCGCTCACCAATACATCATCCAACAATCATGTTTAGACGTGAAATTGCTACTCAACATAAAATCAGATACAATGAAAATTTTATCAGTTTAAACGACCGTCAGTTGTATTATGATTTTAGCAAATACACAAAGCTTGCAAATCTAAAAGATGTGCTTTACCAGTATCGTTTTCATAAGAATATGACATCAAAGAAGAAAAAGGAAACAATTCGCAAAGAGCGAGCAATCTTTCATAAATTATGGTTTGCATACAATGCAATAGAGCTAACCGAAGAAGAAACAGATTTATTTGATAATTATATCACTAATGGACGTTGCCGAATAAAAGATAAAGAAACTCTTGTAAAAATAAAAGACACATTAGAAAAGCTCGCAATCATCAATCAACAAAAGCAAATAATTGATGTAGATGAATTTAATAAAATCTGCGGAAAATATCTAATCAAAAGATGTTTAAACGGTGCATGGTATGGAAAAATAGCCACACAATCAATTCTAAAAAGCACACCCCTGCCAATCCGTATCAAACCAATATTGCACATATTGAACGTAATAAACACTATAAGAGGAGGCAAATAGATGAAAAAGCTATTGGTCCACCTCCACATATATTATATTGAGCAAATACCTGAATTGCTCCAATATATGCAGAACCTACAACATATAGAACATGACTTATATATCACAACACCACACGACACAAAAGATATAGAACCTTTAATAAAACCAACATTACCACACGCCATCATAAAGCAAGTAGAAAATCGTGGTTATGACATTGGTCCGTTTATAGATACTCTAAACAATATAAATTTAGATAATTACAAATACGTCCTAAAGCTTCATACAAAAGGCAAAACCTCAAACAATTATACTTGGCTAAATAACAAACGTTTAGACAATGCTCTATGGGGAAAGATTTTGTGGGATAGTATGCTATTAACAGAGCAAAGAATAGATGACAACCTCGCAATATTAAATAATAACGCCAACATAGGTATGCTCGGCTCTTCATATTGCTATACAAATAATCCTAAAGACTACAATCATTTGTTGCCACAAATAAACGACGAGCTAACCAAAGCCAAACTATCTGCAACGGAAGAGCTATCATTTATAGCAGGCTCAATGTTTTTAGCTAAAGCGAAACTATTAAAACCACTACAAACATATAACATTACAGATTTTGCTCTAACAGATGGTAAAATCAAAGAAGGAACATTTGCTCATGTAGTGGAAAGATTATTCGGTGCACTCATCACCATTCAAAACCACACCATACATACAATCAAACATGATGATTATTGTTATCGTTTCCTATGTATGGCAATAAAAAGATTTCTCTTACAAAAGAAGATAACTAAATCCGGCAAACAGATAATCAAAATCTGCAAAATCCCAGTATATCAAAAGCTAATTAAATGAGGTACAGACATGAAACTTAAACTACTAAAGTTAGTAAGATTTTTTCATCTAATTAATAAAGAAAAATATAATGAAAAAAGACAAATAGAAATAGTAAAAAAATCACCATTATTTGATAGAAAATGGTATCTTTCTCAAAATCCCGATGTAAAAGCTAAAAAAATAGGGGCAGCTAAACACTATGTAAAGCATGGATGGAAAGAAGGCCGCAATCCCAGCAAAGACTTTGATGGTAATGCATATTTGCAAGAATATCCAGAATTGGTTGCCAAAAATTGGTGTCCTTTATTTCATTATGAGATGTTAAATAAAAGCAATAATATAAAAGTAAATATAAATACAAAAGAAGTAAAAACAATAGATAATATAACAAATAATAACAAATTAATAAATACTCCATGTGAGATTATTACTAAATCAATGGATGAAATAATTTTTCCAATTTTTAATAATATTGATGTATCAATAGTAATACCTGTATATAATAACTATCATTATACAAAGTTATGTTTGCAAAGTATATTAAACAATACTCAAGATGTATCATATGAAGTTATCATTGCCGATGATAATTCAACAGATAAAACAAAAGATATGGATAAATACATAAAAAATATAAAAATTATAAGAAATAATGAGAATTTAAGATTTTTAAAAAATTGTAATAATGCCGCTAAATATGCATCAGGGGAATATATTTTATTCTTAAATAATGACACTCAAGTACAAAAAGGATGGTTATCGGCATTAGTTTCAACTATAAAAAAAGAGAAAGATGTAGGATTAGTAGGTTCAAAATTAATTTATCCTGATGGTAGTTTACAAGAGGCTGGTGGAATAATTTATTCCGATGCAAGTGGCTGTAATTATGGACGAAATGATAACCCTGATCAATTATGGTATAATTATATGAAGGAAGTTGATTATATTTCAGGTGCAGCAATAATGTTGAAAAAAGATTTGTGGAATGAGATAGGTGGATTTGATGAGGAGTTTGCTCCAGCATATTATGAGGATACTGATTTAGCATTCAATATACGTTATAATAAAGGGTTAAAGGTTATTTATGAACCAAAGTCTGTTGTAGTACATTTTGAGGGAAAAAGTAATGGAACAGATATAACTTCAGGACAGAAGCGCTATCAAGCCATTAACCGTGAAAAGTTTTTTAAAAAATGGGAAAAGGAGCTAAGTTTATATCATAGCGCACCTACTTGTAATAATTTTTTACCAAGAGATCATGCTATAGGGCGCAAAAATATATTGGTTATTGACTGGAAAATATTGAGTTTTACAAAAGATACAGGATCAAGAACAACATATCAATATATGCAATTTTTTAAAGATATGGGTTTTAATGTTAAGTTTTATCCGCATGATTGGTATATTGAAGATGATTATTTGTGGAAATTTTTAGACGATGGATTTGAAGTTATTCATCAAAATTTTACAGATTATATAAAAAATTATGGAAGTAATTTTGATTATATTTATTTAAATCGTCCTAATGTTGCACCACATTATATTAATGATTTGCGCAAATATACTAAAGCGAAAATTATATATCAATGTCATGATTTACATTATTTACGCCAATATCGTACAAGATTGTTAACAAATGAGTTGGAAGCTATAAATTTGTTGCCACAAGAAAAAAAAGCAGAATTTGATGTTTTTTCAAAAATGGATTTAGTGTGTTCTTTTTCATTTGACGAAGTTAAGGAAATAATTAAAGAAAATGAATTTATTAATGCTAAACAAATTCCTTTATATATTTTAGATACAGAAAAAATGTCAGAATATAATTATAATGCGGAAAAACGAAAAGATATAATGTTTGTTGCTGGTTTTCAACATACTCCAAATGTTGATGCTGCAGTATGGTTTGTTAATGAAATTTGGCCTATGATAAAAGAAAAAAATCCTGATATAAAATTATATTTAGTGGGATCTAATCCAGCTTCCGAAGTATTAGCATTATCATCAGATGATGTTATTGTTACAGGTTTTGTAACAGATGAGGAATTAGATGAATATTATGAAAAAATAAAATTAGTTGTAGTACCCTTACGTACAGGGGCTGGTGTGAAAGGTAAAATTATTGAAGCTGCATATCATAAAGTACCTGTTATTACTACAGATATTGGTATTGAAGGTATTAATAACGAAGACAATACAATATTAGTTAAAAATACACCAGAGAATTTTGCTAAACAAGTAAATGATTTATATACAAATAACCAATTATTAGAACAATATAGTGCAAAAAACGAAAAGTTTATCAAAAGTTTTTTTTCATCAGATGCTGTAATTGATGCATTAGGTAGCTATATAAATTTTAATATATGTCAAAAAGAAGAATTTGCTCCTATATGCTTGTTTGTATATAATAGAATTGATCATCCTCAACAAGTTATTGAAAGTTTGCTTAAAAATAGAGAAGCTTCATTCTCTGATTTGTATGTTTTTTCTGATGGGGCTAAATATATAGAAGATATTGAAAAAGTAAAAGAACTTAGAAAATATCTTAAAACAATAAAGGGATTCAAATCTGTAAATATAATTAATCGTAAAACAAATTATGGTTTAGGTGTTAATTTAATAGATGGAATTTCTCAAGTACTTTCAAAATTTGATAGGTGTATTGTCTTAGAGGATGATATAGTTGTAGCAGATAATTTTTTGGCTTTTATGAATCAAGCATTAAACAAATACAAAAATAATAAAAAAATATTTACTATTCAATCAACACAGGGAAATGCTAGCTATGAAGAAGATTGTTGCTGTCGTAAACAACCTGATTGTTGGGGATGGGCTATTTGGAGAGATAGATGGGATTTATATGAGCGCAATACTATACAGGCATTTAATGATATTAATGCAAATAATATGGAAATTAGAAGCTTGTTAAACAATAATAACTCAGTAAATATTTCTTGGCAGATAGATGCTAATTTAAGAGGACAAAGAACAACATGGGGTGTATATTTAAATTACATCTCAATTAAGTACAACAAAACAAATATTTACCCTAAATATCAATTAATTAAAAATATTGGTCAAGATGGCACAGGTGTTCATGAAGTAAAGGATGATACTCAAAATATAATTAATTGGAATAAGACTAATTTTAATTTGCCTGAACAACCTAAAGAAGACATTCATTATTATAAAACTGATACACAAGTTGTTATGTATAATGAAAATTTAAAAAATGAACTGAAAAATAATTCTTATAATAAATATATAAATAAACCAAAAATTGTTTAAAGGAAAGAAAATGTATAATTTGAATTTGTATGTATCAAATCCTGAGAGTTATAATTTTTTTTATAAAAGTAATAGACTTACTAAAAAATTGAAAGTAAATGAATATTCAAATGCTGGAATATTGCCATTGAAATTTTTTCCAGATCCCAAACCTTGGGGAAAATTTTCAGGAGGAGTAATTGATTATAAAAATAATTTTATAGCAGGACTTACTCGTGAAATAAAACAGCAAACAATGTGTTGTTCTTCATATAAAGTATCTAACTCAGACTTTGATTATTTAGATGAATTTGTTTATTTTGGCGGAGTTATCTTTCCTTTTTTTGGACATGTTATTTTTGAAACATTATCGCGTTTTTGGGGAATTATTAAACGAACTGATAATTATAAAATAGCATTTGTTTTATATCAAGAAAACATGAATATTCCAAATTACTTTTGGGAAATAATGGATTTATTGGACATTCCCAAAGAAACCATTTTAATTATTAACCATCCAACTCGTTTTAAAAAGGTTATTGTAGCCGATGAGAGTTTTATGATGGGCACAGGTTTTTATGATTGCTACATGGATGTTATTGAGAAAATAAAATCAAATTTACCAAACACTCCATTAAAGAAGGTATATTGTACTCGTACAATTTTTAAACACGACTGCATAAACGAAGAATATTTTGAAAATTTTTATAAAAAACAGGGATATGCAATTGTAGCTATTGAAGAATTATCTGTAAAAGAGCAATTATCAATATGGAAAAATGTTGATGAAATTGTTTGTGTTGCTGGAACACTTTCACACATGATACTTTTTTCATCCCCTAATACAAAACTAACTATTTTAAATAGAACAGAACAGGTTATCAGTTTACAATCATACATAAATGAGTTATCGCATCCAAATTGTACGTTTATAGATGTTCATCATAATGTTTTACCTACAGATCATAATTGTCAAGGTTTTATAATTGGACCCACAGAACAATGGAAAGAATATTTAACACAAAGCAATTATAAATATACTGAAAAAGATTTTATTTTTGATATTGGACCACACTTAAAAGAATATATAAAAAAATGGGTTAATTATTATTCAAATGAACGATTTTTAGGATGGTTAGAAAAAAAGACCGCTAAAGATTTTTTTTCATCCATTAAAAAAGAGTTTTTGTAAAGGACTAAACAATGAAAACATATTATATAGTATCAGGTGGGTTTGATCCAATTCATGAGGGGCATGTGGAGATGATAAAATCGTCGGCAGAAGCTTCTGATGGGGTGATTGTGCTGGCTAATTCTGATGATTGGTTGTGTAGGAAAAAGGGTAAAAACTTTCACACAATGAAGACTCGCAAAACTATTTTAGAAAATCTAAAAGGTGTAATTGATGTTTTAGAATTTGATGATAGTGATAATTCTGCATCCGACGGTATTAGAAAAGCAAGAGCAAAATATCCTAATGAACATTTGGTTTTTGCAAATGGTGGAGATAGAGGTAAGGATAATATTCCAGAAGGTCCGGTATGTAAAGAATGTGGTGTAGATTTAGTTTTTGGTGTCGGAGGGACAAATAAAGCCAATTCCTCATCTTGGATATTGAACAATTGGAAATAACCCAAAGGCACTTCGGTGCCTTTTTTATTATATTTTCTTATATTAAATCAGTATTATAAACTAGTGTGAAGAAATAAAATAAGCTTTACTTTTAATTAAAGTATAAAAAAAGCGAGAATAATCTCGCTTTTTTTTTATACACAAAGATATTTGCTAGAGCAGTCCTTCTTGTTTTGCTAACTTTTCTATTTCGTCAATATACTTGGTTATAACAGAAATACCATTAGCCCAAAACTCCGGATCTTCAGCATCAATATCAAATGGCTCCAATAAACTTACGAAATCCTCAACTCCTGTATTTGACAACATATCAAGATACAAATCGTCAAAGTTCTCCAAAATTTGGAGTTCACCATTATCATTCCAATGCTTATATGCCTCTACAAGATTATTGACAATTAACCCTGCAAAACTATAGCTATACACATAATATGGCATTGAGAAAATATGTGAAATTCCCATCCACATATATTCTGCTTCCTCTCCAACATCAAACCCCATACAACGAGATATTTCTTCTCGCCAAATTTGGTTTAATCTTGCTGTAGAAAGTTCACCTTTCTTACGTTCACGATGAGCTCGCTCCTCAAATTTGTAAATAGCAATCTGTCGATGGATAGAGCTAATCATACCCTGAACATGAGAAATAAGCAAAGACAATCTCTCTTTATTGTTTTCAACTTTTGCTAACTGCTGTTGGAATAACAAATTTTCAGCAAACTCTGAAGCTACTTCAGATAGTGATGTTGGTGTTGCATCATTTAGTACACCAATTTGCGCAGACAAAATATGGTGTACGCCATGTCCGAGTTCATGAGCAAATGTGTTGGCATCACTAGGATCTCCTGTAAAATTGAGTAATATATACGGATATAATCCTCTGATACAATATGCACCACTTGTTTTGCCTTCACGTGGTGGAACATCAATAATACCGGCGTCAATGATTTCTTTAGCATAAAACATGTACTCTGGCGAAAACTTTTCATATGCCTCAAGTACTTGCTTTACACATTCATCCCAAGAAATCTTTTTGCTATCAATCTCTATAGGATTGTATCGGCGATCTTCATAACCAATATGCTCCTTATTCATCAACTTTGCCATCAACTTATAAAAGCGATGAGAAACGGGAATATAAGAATCAGTTACTTCTGTTGCCATAGCTAGCAAATCTTCTTTACAGATGTTGTTACTATACAGACTGTCTGTTACTGGTTCGCTCATATTATAGAGCTCATCATCATTGCTTTTATCCTTCAAAATCATGTTTAAACACATTGTAAAAATGCGTTCATTTTCTTTGTATACACGATTCATCTCGTTCAAAGCTGCTCTACGAATTTCAGCTGACTTATTTGTTAGCAACGCACGAATTTCAGCTTCATTTAACATTTTGTTTTTGAAGCGAAATTTTAATCCAGCACAAGTTTCATTGTACAATCTATCCCATGAACTGGAAACCACTGACTTTTTGTTGATGATGTATGCGGCACCTTCTGTGATTGACATACTGCCAACAAATACATTGTTTAACCAATGCATCCAACGTTGCAGTTTGGGATGACTGATAAACTCAAGTTTTTTCTCTTCTGACAGTTCATTTAGCTCAAAACGGAGAAAGGCAAAATTTTCTAAAGATTTAGAAACCTCCTCATTGATCTTTGACTGAAATTGAGATGCTTCTTCATTTGTCTTGTGAGTGTCAGAATACAGAAAAGCAAAATATGAGAGTTTTCGCTCTAGCTCGACAGCTTCTTCATATTTACGAAGTAGAATACTTAACTCATATGGAGCTAGTTCTTTGATACTATCGCAATATATAGCTCCCTCTTTACATAATTTTGCCAATCTCTTTAGGTCTTCTTCAATTTTAGGATCATTTAAACCAGAGTAAAACGCAAGAGATAAATCCCAACTTGGCAACGACTTTGTTGCATTAGCTTGTTTCTTTTGTTTTTTCATAATCATAAACAGTTTTAGTTAAAAATAATAATACTTTAATTGCGAGTATCCTATTATTTAATATTTTTGAAGTCAAGTGAAATTGTACAAAAAATGTTTTTTTGGCTAATCAATATCAATAATGCCAATATATTGTATCTTGCAGAATATTGAATATGGATATTTGTAGAGAAATCAAAGAAAATACAAATCTTAATATGGAAGATATGTTACCATTAATAAAAAATCCTGTAAAAAACAGGATCTTTTATTTCTATTTATAATTTTCTACTAAATTTATGAATTTTTAATCCATTTAATTCTGATTGAAGATAATTCTCTATTATCACTTAAAGATGTTATTGAATGTAATGTTTGCATATCATCTATTTGAGACATAACACATACATCTTCCCCTAAATGTCCTTCTTTTTTAAATGATATTTCTATTTCTGATGGTATATAATCATCTCTAAATGAATAATCCAATGTTTCACTAGCCCATAGTGGGTATAATGAATTATTAACATGCATATTTATATCTATATCATCAAAGCGAATGGAAAATGTTTTTTTAAAATCCACTCTTTGAAGTTGAGGCAATTTTTCAAAACTAGATATTAGTGAATGCTCGTCAATTATAGTGTATTCAGGTAAATTATCTTTTAAGGCTATTGGGCGCTTACGTGCAATATCGATTAATATCCATTGGCTAGTAGCACTAATAATCATATTATCTTGATTATCATATATAGCAAAATCACGAATTGCACCCAGTTTTCTTTGTTCTGAAGGCCATGTTATAATTTTTATATCTTCATGAGTTTTAGGAAGACGATTAATTTTTATGTGATAATTAGCCCCTACCCATGCAAAACCTTTTGATAAACAATATTTTATTCCTAGTCCCATATCTGAGGCGTGAGAATCTGCAATATCTTGAAGAATATTAAACAATGTTATGATACGTAAATTACCATTTTTATCACATTCATAAGTACGAAGATTATATTCTTTTACATATTTTTCCATTATATAAAACTCTAAAATTGTATATTTAACTTAAACTAATATAAAGCTCTGACAATTTAAATATTATCAGAGCTTTACTTAATATTCATAGATTTAGCATGCTTTAGGAAGTTTTTGTTGCTCTAATTCAGCAAGAACTTCTTTTTTCAAGGTAATATTATCCGTCTTACCTGTTGCTAGCGTTGGTATACTATCTCTATATAATATCAAACGAGGCATAAACAACTCAGATAAACCATTGTTTTTAATATATTCATGTAAAACTTCTGATTTTACCTGATTATTGTTTGTAACCAAAACAATTTGTTCACCTTTGCTTTCGTGAGGTATTGCTACTACACCATATCCAAAATCAGCCCCCATCCACTCATATGCTTTAACTACCATATCAAGTACAGCTGTTAGAGAAACCATCTCTCCACCGATTTTAGCGAATCTCTTAATGCGATCCCTAATATAAACGAAGCCTATTTCATCAATTTCAACAACGTCTCCTGTTTTATACCATCCATCCTCTGGTGGAACTAAAACACCTGGATTCTCAGGCATATAGTAACCTAGCATTATGTTTGGACCTTTAACCCAAAGTTCTCCACCCTTTTCAATTCCTGGAACTGGTTCAATTTTGTGCTTTATAGCTGGCAATAATTTACCAATTGATCCAAATCTGTTAAATACACTATTATTACCGGTAACCACAGGAGAACATTCTGTAGAACCATAAGCTTCCATCATTCTGATACCCATACGTTCCATCCACATATTACGAGTATCTAGTTTAACAGCTTCAGCACCTCCATACATAAAGCGAATGTTATGGAAATCGTATGGATGTGCAATTTTTCCATATCCTCTAAAGAATGTATCTGTACCAAACATAATTGTTGCACCTAGTTCATATACTAATTCTGCAATAATACGATAGTGCAATGGTGATGGATACAAAAACAAACGACTACCTTCAAATAATGGGAATAATGTACCTACTGTTAAACCGAAGCTATGAAACATAGGTAAAGCATTAAACACTAAGTCTTTTGTATTAAGTGTTTCAATAGTTGCTAATTGTTTAATATTAGAAATTATATTAGCATGACTTAATACAACTGCTTTAGGTGCACCTTCTGAACCAGAGGTAAACAAAATAACTGCTTTTTTATTTCCACCAATTTTATGTGGTACACGTTTAATTTTATAGCGCAAGAAACCACCAATTTTAGCTATTAAACCAATTTTCTTTGCTAAAGATTCTAAGAAAATAACTTCCACACCATTAGCTTTTAATAGCTCAACTACAGCTTCTAATTTTGCTGTTCTAACAAATGTTAGTGATGTTATTACTTTCTTTACTTGCGCTGTTTTACACATAGATATAACATTTTTTGCACCAACTGAGAAGTTAAGCATAACAGGAACTCTCTCATATGCAGATAATCCAAAGAATGAACAAACTGCTGCTATTGTGTTAGGTAACATTAAACCTACATGCTCAAAATGAGAGGTAATTTTCTTTAATGCTTTTCCTAGAATAAATGATTTTACAAGCAAATCTTTATAAGAGTTCTGCTTACGATTAATATCTTCAATTACTCTAGGACGTTTGAACAATCCTACTTTTGCATGAACTTTACCTGTTTTCATTAATTGTGCAAATAATGAGATTTTAGGATTATAATTAATTTCGAACTGCATATCACGCAAAATTGTGTATACTTCATTACTAATATGGTCACGTTGACGACGCAATTCGTCTTTTAATTTAAATGGTCTTGGCTCACCAACTGTAATACTTATTTTAGGCAATGGACGATGAGGTAATTTGCCTTTTGTTTTTGAAAAATATCCATATTGAGGACCATCAATCCATACAGGAATAATTGGAGATTTTGATTTATCAGCAAGCAAACCTGGTGCTTCATAAATTTTCATCAATCCCCCATTTTCTGTAATGCGTCCTTCTGCAAAAACAACAACTAGGCGTCCACTATCAACTTTTGCAATCAAATCTTTAAGATCAGTTGGTTCAATTGGATTAAATAGTATAGTATCAGCATACTTCATCAAAATTCTAATCCATGGACGACGATGTAGGTGTCCGTTTAATGCAAATACTGGATTACCAGGTAAAAATGCATATAGTAATAATGGATCTAAATATGATACATGGTTTGATACATAAACACCCTTTTGAGGAAGTTTTTTTAAGTCAAAGCGAATTCTACATCTACATTTAGTATGGATAAAGAATGTTCTTAAACAGAATTTTATAAAATTATTCAAAGTCCGTCTCCGTTTGTTAAAACACATTTTCTTGTATACAAAAATCTCATTTTTTGTAAAGATAAAAAAAAATAGTGGTGGATTACTTGATAGTATCCCCAAGGTAACCATTTGTTTTTTCTAAGTAAACAATGGATATTTTGGGATGAATTTATTATTTATTGAATTTTAATATTTATCAGTTATAAATTTTTTTAGTAACGTTTTATGTATAGATTAAACATTATGAAGCGATATGTGATATATGGATTTATACATATAAGGTTGCTTCGGATTAACAACGAAAGTTACGTTTAATGAAAAAAATTTTAACTCTTACAGCATTAGGAACTGTTTTATTAGTAGCTAATGCGCAAGCTGCTGGTTTCCACTTACGTGAACAATCTGCAGCTGCACAAGGTAATGCTTTTGCTGGTGCTACAGCTGGCGCTGAAAACAATTCCTATGCTTACTTTAATGCTGCTGGTTTAACCAGACAAAAAGGAACTCAATTTAATATTGGTGGAACATATATTGCTCCAGAAGCTCAAGCTAAAAACGTAAGAACACCTGATGGCCGTGGTCCTGATGTTAATAATATCGTTCATGCTGCAGTTGCTCCAAATATGACATATTCACACCAAATTGATGATAAAACATTTTTTGGTGTTTCTATGAATGTTCCTTATGGCATGGTAACAAAGTATGACCGTGAGTGGGCTGGTTCTGACCACGGTATTACTTCTAAGGTTACATCTGTAACTGTTACTCCAATGGCAGCATATAAAGCAACAGATAAATTATCACTTGGTGCTGGTTTACAAATGCAATATATCAAAGCAAAATTAACAAACACAGCACGCCCTTTAGCTCAAAGAGGACCTAATGATCAAGTATATACACGTTTAGAAGGTGATACTTTTGATATTGGTTACCAACTAGGTGCAATGTATGAGCTCAATGATAAAACTCGCTTCGGTATCAATTATCGTAGTGAAGTTAAACACAAATTAAAGGGAGAAATAGAGTCAGATACATCTTCATTGGCTAAGTATGGACAAGAAGCGTTAATGGGCGCTACTGCTATACTTAATCAAGATATTAGTGCTCGTTTAACAACTCCTGCAATGTTATCTTTAGGTGCTTATCATGAAGTAAATGATAAATGGGCTCTTATGGCTGAATACCAAAGAGTATATTGGAGTTCTTTTGATTATTTAACAATTAAAGGCAAAAATTATAATACTGCAGAAGGACATATATCTAGCGTAAAAGAAAAATGGCGTGATACAAATTTCTATGCTATTGGTGCAAATTATAAAATTGATGACCAATGGACATGGCGTTTAGGTTTGGCTTATGACCAATCAGCTGTTCGTTATGAGCATAGAACTCCACGTATTCCAGACTCTGATCGTTTATGGTATTCTACAGGTCTTAATTATAAATATAATGATAAGTTAACATTTGATTTGGCTTATACATATATTTATGCCCATAAGGCTCATATGAATACACAAAATATAACTCCTGCAGATGCTAATAAAGCTTCTGTAGATTATAGAAACTCTGTTCAGTTGTTTGGTTTTTCACTTAATTATCATTTCTAATTTGAGTGATAATTCTAAGAACTCCCCGGCTCTGCTTGGGAGTTCTTTTTTTTATATTTTTTAATTACATGCATTTTATTTATATTGTTTTTCTTGAAAATATAAAGTTGTTTTTTAATATCAATGTTTAATACGTTGTTTTAAAATATAAAGCTTTGGTTGTCATGTGTTTTAATTTGTTGACATATATATCAATTTGTTGACAGTAAAGTCTTTTTTAGAATACCATTAATTTGATAAAACATAATTCTACATTAGGAGGTTGAATGTTTGATATTTTATACGGTATTTCCGCATTAAAACTCAGCGAGCAATATGCTATATTCGGGGTTTTAGCGGTTGCTCTTATCGGATTGTGGTATACTTGGTTTTTAAAAAAGCAAGTTATGGCTAACGATGCTGGTACGGGTAGAATGGTTGAAGTTTGGACAGCAATTAAAGAAGGTGCTGACACATACTTAAAAAAACAACTCAAATCAATTTTACCAATGATTGTTGTTTTAACAGTTTGCTTATTCCTATCGGTTTACATTGTTCCTGTTTCTCAGGAAGCAAAAATCAGATTTTCTAATTATAGCGATGATACTGTTAAACTAATTATTGCATTTGGACGTGCTGGATGCTTCATTTTAGGTGCATTCTTTTCTTTGCTAGTTGGTCAAATTGGTATGCGTATTGCTGTTGCTGCAAACGTGCGTGTTGCTGCAGCATCCAAACGCTCTTTTGGTGAAGCTCTAAAAATTGCTTATAGAGCTGGTACTTGTACTGGTATGCTTACTGATGGTCTTGGCTTGATGGGTGGTACATTAATTTTCATAATATTTGGTGTTGCTGCTCCAGATGCTTTACTAGGTTTTGGCTTTGGTGGTACTCTAGTTGCGTTATTCATGCGTGTTGGCGGTGGTATTTATACTAAAGCAGCTGACGTTGGTGCTGACCTTGTTGGTAAAGTTGAAGCTGGTATTCCTGAAGATGACCCAAGAAACCCTGCTGTTGTTGCCGACCTTGTTGGTGACAATGTTGGTGACTGCGCTGGTATGGCTTCTGATATTTTCGAATCTTATGAAGTAACTATTGTATCAGGTTTAATCTTAGGGCTTGCTTTATGGCACATAACAGGCATGTATGAGTGGATTGTTTATCCTCTCTTGGTGCGTGGTATTGGTGTATTTTGCTCTATCATTGGTACATACGCTGTTAGAGACAATGGTTTAAAAGGCAATGCTATGAAAGCTATTTTTAGAGGATATGTTACTTCTGCCACTATTTCCATTATTTTATTTGCAGCAGTAGCGTTCTTCTATTTAGACAACTTACATTGTGGTTGGTGGAGACCATTTTTAGCTGTTACAATTGGTGTATTTTTAGCTATGGCTATTGATAGAATAACTGAATACTTTACAGGTACAACTGGAGCTCCTGTTCTTGAAATTAAGAAATCAACAGATACAGGATCTGCCACAACAATTTTAAGTGGTCTTGCTGTTGGCTTAGAAAGCTCTGTTTGGTCAATTTTAGTTATTGCTATAACTATTTTTACATCAGTTTTAATCTTTGGAACAATTGATGGTTTAGCTGCTACAGAAAAAGTAACATATATTTTATATGGTGTTGCAATGACTGGTATTGGTATGCTTACATTAACTGGTAACAACGTAGCTATGGACTCCTTTGGCCCTATTGCTGATAATGCAAATGGTATTGGTGAAATGGCTTGGCATGATGATAAAACTGCTAAAACTAAAAAAGCTCGCCAAATTATGGCAGACCTTGATAGCGTAGGTAATACAACAAAAGCTATTACTAAAGGGGTTGCTATTGGTTCTGCTGTTATTGCAGCTGTAAGCTTATTTGGTTCTTATATGGTTGACGTAAGTAATGTACAAGCAACATTAAACAACACTTGGGCAAAAGAGGGTTTAGATCAAAGTTTAGCTTTACTTAAAGATATAGGTATTGTTGTATCTAATCCTGTTGTATTTGTGGGAATGTTAATTGGTGCTGCTGTACCTTGGTTATTCTCATCATTTGCAATTAATGCTGTAAGACGTGCTGCAAGTTTAATTGTTGAAGAAGTTCGTCGCCAATTTAAGCGTGGTATTCTTGAAAACAAAGCTAAACCTGATTATGGTACTACTGTTGCAATTTCTACAGCTGCAGCTCAAAAAGAACTTATCATTTTAGCGTTACTTGGCATTGTTTCTCCAATTTTTGTAGGACTTTCACTTGGTGTTGAAGCTCTAGGTGGTTTCCTTGCAGGAATTATTGTCTCTGGCCAATTACTTGCTGTATTTATGTCTAATGCAGGTGGTGCTTGGGATAATGCTAAAAAACTTATTGAAGACGAGCCTAGTAATATTGCTAAAAACACTGGTAAAGGTTCTGAAAGACATAAAGCTAGTGTTGTTGGTGACACAGTTGGAGATCCATTGAAAGACACAGCAGGTCCTGCTTTAAACCCAATGATTAAAGTTGTGAACATGGTTGCTGTACTTGTAGCTCCTATTGTGGTGGCTTACAATAATGAATACACTAAACTTTCTGCTTGGGGTTGGTGTATTGTTATTGCTTTACTTGCAATTTTAATTTTTGCAATTATGAAAAGTAAAAAACAAGTTTCTGAATAATTGTTTAAATTAGTTGTAGGTCCCCCGTGTTGATATACTTCATGGGGGATTTTTTTATATCTAAATGTATTTAAAAGACTTGATTTTTAATTTTTACAGCAATAAAGTGGCGAAGAATTGATTATTTATCTATTTAGGGAGTTGCTATGTCGTACTATACACCTTATGAAATTGCTGATATTTTTGGAACTTCTTCTGAAGCAAAAGCCAAAACACCTTTTGTTAAATTTATGATAATGGCCATTATGGGGGGAATTTTTATTGCTCTTGGAGGACTTTTAACTATTGTTGTTGCAGGAAATATGAATGAAGTTGCTCAAAATAATATAGGATTAGTAAAATTTGTGGCAGGAGCCCTATTCCCTGTTGGATTGATTATGGTATCTGTTGCTGGTGCTGATTTATTTACTAGCGATTGTGCGGGTATGGTATTATCTACTATGCAAAAGAAAACAATATTTAAAGATTTACTTAAAGTTTGGATACTATCTTATGTATTTAATTTTATTGGCTCTCAATTGGTTGCATATTTTATGGCTTATAAAACAGGAATTTTAAGTTCTGATGCTATTAATTATTTAACTGGACTTGCCAATGGAAAATTAAAATATTCTTGGGATGTTGTATTCTTAAAAGGTATTGGCGCTAATGCTCTTGTTTGTTTAGGAACATGGATGGGGTATGCTGGTAAAGATATTATTGGAAAATCTATTGGCATTTGGGTTCCTGTTATGCTTTTTGTTACACTAGGCTATGAGCACTCTATTGCAAATATGTTCTTTATCCCTACTGCAATTTATTCTGGCGCAGATATTACTTGGTCTCACTTTATAGTTGATAACCTTATACCTGCTACAATTGGTAATATTGTTGGTGGTGCAGTATTTATTGGTTTAGCTTTGGGGTATGTCTATAATAAGAAGTAAGTTTTCTAGAATATATTTATTCTTTATCGCTTATTAATTCTGCCTTATATCCAAATGTTAATAGCTCTATTATCTCTTGAAAATCATTACTTTTTTTAAGTTCTGGATTATCTAGGGCATATGTTAGAGCTGATTTACCTTCTTTATCTACTAGGCTTATATCTGCACCATTGTTAATAAGAATCTTAACTATATCAAGTGTATTATCAAAATACCCTAATGGAACTTCATCTGCTGAATTCATACAGACATACATTAATGGAGTTACTCTATAGAAATCATCTGCATTAACATTTGCTCCATTATTTATCAATAGAGTAATAATTTCTGTATTTCTATTGTATGCGCATGCATTTATTATATCATAGTTATCTATTTTAACACCTTTTTCTATGATGTACTTTATATCTTCGTATTTTATATTATCTGCTAGTAACAATTTTGAAAAAAAACTTTCTTCCATATCATCTCTTACATTTACGTCAGCTCCAGCTTCAACAAGCATTTTTATTATTTCAAAATTTATTTTTTCGTTTGATGCAGTTAATATTAATGGGGTATTTCCATGTTCATCCTTTTGATTTACATTTGCTCCTAATTGTATAAGTGTGTAGATTACCTCCATATTTTCAGAAAACAAACAAGCTTTCATAAGAGGAGTATTTCCACATAAATCCTTTTTGTTTATATTATCACCATATTTCATATTTTTTAGCACTTTGTTTTTTGTCATGGATCTCCATTTTTTAGTATTATATGTATCATAATCTTCAATTAAAAAATATAGAATTATAGATATTAGTAATGTACTCATAGCGCATGGCATAAGTATTGCGTAAAGGAAACGATTATTATCAATTTCGTAAACAACACTTGAAATAAAAATCAAAAACACATTAAAAAAAACAATCTTTGCAACATGTCTAATATAAATATTTTTAACAATAAACAGCACGAAACTTAACAATGATGTGTTCATCAGTGTTAATTCTATTATTTGTTTAACTAAAATATTTTGATTATAAAAAGGACTTAAAGCAGTATCAATAAACAAACATAAATATATTATCCCTATTGTAATATTTCTCGTTGAATAATGTATTGCAAAGCATAATAGCATTACTGATATTATAGTAAATTTCATGATTATATAATTATCGGTATTGGGAAAAAACATTGTTAATATTACAGCTATTGTACTAACCCAATTAGCTTTTATAGTATTTTTAGACAATATTGTTTTTGTAATATAAAGATTAAAGCTTACTAAAAATATGATTAAAAAGATATTCATTTTACCTCCATATACTTTATGTAGGAGATTATCTAAACAACATTAAAAAAAAGTAAATAAACATTATAAAACCATACAACTAGCATGAATATAATGTTTTAACACCTTGATTTTCAAGAATACTTACAATTTCTTTAATATTATCTTTCGATGGCTCTGGAGTATCTTTTAACTGATACGGAATATTTAGCGCTTCCCATTTGTATATACCATTTTTATGGTATGGGAGTATTTCTACTAATTCAATATTAGGATGTTTTTTTACAAAATCTGCAAACTTAATTGCATATTCTTTACTATCATTTATCCCAGGAACAACAACCCATCTAACCCATGTTCTTTTATTTTCGCTACTTAACAAATCTAAAAAAGCTATTGTTTTTTCATTTGACAAACCTGTTAAAAGTTTATGTTCATAAGGAACTAAATGTTTAACATCCAACATTACTAAATCAACATACTTTAATAAAGCATTAGTTATTTCATCAATATTTGTTGTTCCTGCCGTATCTAATGCAATATGAATATTGTGCTTTTTTAAAGCTTTAAATACTGGTAATAAGGACGTTTTCTGAACAAGAGGCTCTCCACCAGAGAAAGTTACCCCCCCTTTTGAAAAGTCCATAAATTTTTTATATTTTAATATTTCTGCCACCAATTCACTTGCTGGGATTTTTTTACCTGAATTTACATCCCATGTATCCGGATTGTGACAATACTGACATCTTAATGGACAACCTTGTAAAAAAACAACAAAACGAATTCCTGGACCATCAACAGTTCCACCGCTTTCATAAGAATGTATTTTTAATGTTATATTATCTAGATTTTCCATTTTACGTCTCTCAAAAGAAAGGGCGATCCAGAATGCACTAGATCGCCACTCTATTTTTGTTTTATTTATTAAATTTTTTCGTGGAATGTTCTTGAAATAACATCCAATTGTTGTTCACGAGTTAATTTAATAAAGTTTACAGCATATCCTGATACACGGATTGTTAATTGTGGATATTGCTCAGGATGCTCCATAGCATCTTTTAATGTTTCACGATTAAGAACGTTAACATTGATGTGTTGACCATCATTACCACAATAACCATCTAACAAGCTTACAAGGTTGCTTACTTGTATGTCACGTG
>CAJGCO010000024.1 GCA_904501925.1 uncultured Alphaproteobacteria bacterium
ATAAAATTTACCCGGGTTTAGTCTTGAAGGAACCAAAAAGTCACGAGCACCTTCAGGAGATGATGCTGTAAGAATAGGAGTTTGATATTCCAAAAAACCTTGTTCATTCATTAATTCACGCATTCTTTTAATAACTTGGCAACGAAGTATAATATTGTTATGAATTTTTTCTCTTCTTAAATCCAAGAAACGATATTTTAATCTTAAATCTTCAGGAGCATTGTCATCTCCAAAAACTTGAATAGGTAATATATCGGCAGCAGAATGAATTTCTATCGCATCAACTTTTACCTCGATATCACCTGTTGGCATGTTTTTGTTAATACTTTCGCGCATAACAGCAATACCTTCAACAGTGATAACGCTTTCAACTCTAATTTCTTCAATCTTATTAAATAAATCGCTAGAACTATCAACAACACATTGAGTAATACCATAATGGTCTCTCAAATCTACAAAACATAAGTTACCTAAATTTCTTTTTCGATGTATCCATCCAGAGAGTTTTACTCTCTGATTGTTATTCGCAGCCCTTAATTCGCCACAGGTATGAGTTCTATATTCAATCATGATAGCCTCTAAATAAATATTTTAAACAAACTATAACGTTTCTAATGCAATCAAAGTATAAATGCAAGTTAAAATTAAAAAAATCTTAAACATTAGTTTATAGTATACAATAAAATAATAAGGAATATATCAATGAATTTAATAGAAAACACAAAAGACCTAGAAAAAGCTTGTAAAATTTTGAGTAAACAAAAGACAATCGCAATAGATTGTGAATTTATTAGGGAAAAAACATATTATCCGATTCTATGTCTTATTCAAGTAGGGTATGAAGATGGAACTTTTTTAATAGATCCACTCGCTCCAGATCTAGATTTTAAATCATTTTTTGCCTTAATGCGTAATAAAAAAATAACTAAAGTTTTTCATTCAGGTCGTCAAGATATAGAAATTTTATATAATTTATCAGGAGAAGTGCCTGTTTGCGTTTTTGATACTCAAATAGCAGCTCAAGCATGTGGATTAGGTGAAAGTGTTAGCTATGAAAATTTAGTTAGAGTATATTGTGGGATAGAATTAGATAAATCATGTCGTTTAACAAATTGGCAATTACGTCCATTAAGTAATGAGCAATTAGAATATGCATCAGGTGATGTAAAGCATCTAATTGAATGCTATAAAAAAATATCCCAATATTTAAAAGAAAATAATCGTGAAAACTGGATTTTAGATGACTTAAAAGATTTAGTAGATATATCTCATTATGAAATAAATCCAGAAGATGCATGGCAGAGAATTCGCCATAACAATCATTCTATGTCGTTTTTAAATGCTCTAAAGGTATTGGCTAAATGGCGTGAAGAACGTGCTATTAAACACAATATTAGTCGCCAAAGTTTGATAAAAGATGATATCTTAATAAACATAGCAACAATTTTCCCCAAAGACTTAGAAGATATGAAAAAGGTTAGGGGAATGCGTTCTGATTTATTAAAGAGCGTGTTAATCACAGAAATATTAGAAGTGCTAAATGAATTATCTGAAAATGGGTTTGATAAGAGTTTAAAAAGAAAAGACAAAGAAAAAGAGGTGTCACTTCCACCAAGTCAACAATCACTTTATGAAATACTAAAGTTATTACTAAAAATAAAAAGTAATGAGTATGGTGTTGTATCACATCTAATAACGTCAGAAAAAAATTTACGCGAGTTTATTAAAAATCCAAATCAAAAAAACATAATATTAAAAGATTGGCGTTTTGAAGTTTTTGGTAAAACAGCACAGGAATTTAGAGACGGAAAATTAGGATTAACATATAATCCAGAAAGTCATGATATAATTATTAAAGAAATTTAATCATAGTAGGAGTTTTAATATGAAAAAAATTTACTTAACATTATTTGCAATGTTTTTATCTTTCAATGCAAATGCCTTTGTTGTGTCTCCACATGTAGGGCTTGATTATGTTTCAACAACAACAAACGGTTTTGGAAGTTTTGATAATTTAAATGGAGTATCATTAAATGCAGGTGTTAAAACTCTAGGTTTTTTATCAGTTGAAGCTTTTTATCAAAAATTTAAATCTCAAAATGCATTAAATGGTACAAATGCAAAACCAGAAAGCTACGGTATAGATATTGTTTCTGATACATTAAATTTGGGTGTTGTAGAAGTTTTAACATCAGTTGGTTATGCAAAATACACTTTAGATGGTGGTAATCTAAATGGTAAAATGAAAGATTTTGAAGGTTCAGCGTATCGCTTAGGTTTCGGCGGACAAATAAATATAAATGAAAATTTAGGAGTTCGTGCAATGTATAGATATGTATTTCCAGATAGTAATTTCTTAAAGAAAAATGCACAAGAATTGACAATAGGATTAAGATATTATTTCTTTTAATATCTCCAAAGGCGCTTTAAGTAGCGCCTTTATTTTTAAGAACAATTGGTAAAGACTTGTTCAACTATATTTTCTTCTAAAATAACATTTACCACGCAATTAGTTGCATTATTTATATTTTGAGGTTGGTCATACGAAATAAGTTCAACACCACCAACAGGGCGATAGTTTGTATAATATATCCAAACTATTTTGTTATTATCTAGTTGTTTAATATCATTTGGTGCGCCATTGTCATTAAATAAAGATGATACATTTTGCCCTTTGTATGCTGTAATTCCCTGTATTTGATATGAATAATTCGTATTAGGATTGTTTGTGTTTTTGCAACTTAACATTCCTAATATTGCTCCAATAATAAATACTATTTTATACTTCATAAAATCCTCCTAAAAAAATACATACAACTATTTAATCATTTTTTTTTAATAAAAAAGATATGTAATTAATATTTTTTATACAAAATGGTTGACAAAAGTAAAAGTATGCGCTAAATTACCACTCAATAAATTAAGCATATGTGTATTATGAGGTAAAAAAGTCGTTATAGTCTTAGATTGTCTCTATGCGCAATGCTATTTAATTATAAATAAAAAATATAGTTTATGAAGAAAAAAACGAGCGACTTGATTGAAATTATCAATCAGGGTAGAGTGAAAGAATTTGTAGCGTATATTAGCGCCAAAGGTGAGATTTCAGAAGCAGTAAAAAGAGCTGTTTTCAAGTCAAAAAAATCTGGGATAATCAAGGCTTATATCAACGGGGTTTTCCCTGCAGGTAGCGAGTTCTACAAACATCAGGATTTGGTTGCTCTGTATGGAGACAGAAAGACCTTGGCTACATACTACCTATACCATTCACTTGATGAGGTAGGCCAGATTGCGCTAATCAAGCGTGGAGACTTCAGTAAGTTCAGTTACTTTGTGGGACGTCGTCCTAAGCTGACAAAAGAAGCTTTTGCTTTCCTTCTAGCAGAAGGACGTCCCCAGCTGGTAAAGTATTATCTCGAGAATTGTCTCGAGCAAGCGCAGATAAATGACTTGGTTGCAAGTGGTAACATTCGCTACATTAAGTACTTTACAAAGGTGGCAACTCCAAGTGAGCTTGAAGCAGTTGCAGATGCAACGAAGAGAATGGAAGACTGCGATGTTAAGTCTGAGATTAGTGAGATTAAGGTGTTAAAGCCATATCTCTTTGTTTTGGGCTAATTATGAGTTAAAAAAAGCGTCCCAGTGGGGCGCTTTTTTTAGTTATTATCAGTTTTTAGTGTAAAATTTATTTTAAAATCAAACTAAATTAGTTGTCTATAAAATAAAATATTGACAAAAAAGAAATATCGTGTTAATATGCAGCTTGTAAAAATAAAGTGATGTGTATTATTAAGTTGTTATTATACAGTTTTTTAGAAAGTTGTCTAAGAGCTTCTGCATGATGTACAAAATTTTTTTTTACAAAAAATAATAAAAGTCAAAAAAATAAAATTATGGCAAAAGTAAAAAATGCGTCTAAGACGCAAGTAGAAGTAAGGTTAATTGAGAGTGGTAACCTAGATAGTTTTAGAAGCTATCTAAAAAATGAGAGATTAGAAAAAGAGAGCATTGAGTTTCTCTTTGAGTGCGGACCAGCAGATAAGGTTGAGGTGTATGTAAACACCGTATATCCAGATGCACCAGAGTTCAAAAAACATCAAGAGCAGGTGATTAGGTATGCAGACAGGCGTACGCTTGCAACATACTATCGTACTTGCAAGGTAAAGACTAAAGGTCAGATTGAACTCATCAAAAGAGATGAGTTGATACCGTTTCTCTATTTTGTATCAAACTATGGCTTATCTAAAAAAGCCTTTGAGTTCTTGATAGAGAATGGTTCTGAGGAACAGGTGAGAGGCTTCATTCAGAATCAAGTGTTCTTCGATAATTACACTGAAGAATGGAAAATGGCTAAAGAGTGTATAGATATATTGGTGCGTAGTCGTAAGATTGCATACATCAATATGTTTTACGAGGAAGCTTCAGAGTACGAGAAGAAGGCCCTGGCTGAGGTATTGCTCAAAAAGTCAAACAAAGAGACTTTAGAGCTTATCCTCAACTGTGATGATGAAGAGTACGAAGAGTTAAAGTGCTTTGCATGGATACTCTAATCGGATGACCGCAAAAGATTAAAGCGCTCCTTTATGGGGCGCTTTTTTCGTTTATATATATGTGTGAATATACGTAATTAAAATATTTCAAAATAAGATATTAAATATATAATCAGTCATATGAAAAAAAGTAGGTTTTTATCAAACATTATTTGTTTATCTAGCATAATAGAAGTTAGTATATTATGTTATGCTTTTTATTGGCATTATTTTTGTATGGATCATGCAGAACACCTTCATTCAGCATGGCTGGTTTGGAATGGAAAAGTTCCATATCTTGATTTCTTTCAACATCATAATCCTTTAATGTGGTATATATTAGCACCAATTGTAGGTCTGTTTTATAACGATGCAATTATCCTATATGTTTCAAGAATAATTACATTTGCAGCATTTTCTGGATTATTTTTTGTTTTATATAAAATTTTTACAAGGTTTATGAATTTATCAGTAATAAGTCTAGTATTATCTTTATTTATATATTTTTCTATTTCAACTAGCTATTTTTTAGTTTTTGAAATGCAGCCAGATGTATTTATGCTATTAAGTTATTTCATTGGTTTTTACTATTATTGTGAGTATATAGAAACTAAAAAACAAAAAAGCTTAAATATTGCATTTCTTTTTTTCACAATGTCTTTTTTAATTTTACAAAAAATATTAATCATACTATTTTTTACAGGGGTGTTTTCTCTATATTTATTAATAAAAAAGAGGATTAATTTATCATCTCTATTAAAAGCATCAATTTTGCCATTAGTTATATTGTCATCATTTGCGCTATATTTATACCATCATAATATTCTCAAAATATATATAGATTTCAATTATAAATTAAATTTCATAATGCAAAAATTTCATGGCGATGGTAATTTTTGTTCATCATTTTTTGCAACAAAGTATCTTCCTTTTTTATCAATATTTATGATTAAATATTTTATGAAAAATGGTAATGTTTATAAAAATATGATAGCATTTATTGTTATTGGTGATTATATCTCCAAATATATTACAGGAGCACCTTATTGCCAATATTTTATTTTAAGCAATATTATATGTTCCATTATAATAGGTAATTATCTTGTAAATAATATATCAAAGTTAAAGACAAAAATTATTCTTTGTGTAATGGTTATTCTAGGTGGTGTAACATTCTTTTTAGCGCCACTAAATAATCAATTTCGAATATATTATAATCTTAATAAATTGATTTATTCCAACCACTCAAAAGAAGATTACTTAATAAGCACTATACAATATATAAATATTTATGGTAAGGATGTGTCGTATTATTGGTATGGCGTAGGAAATATATCTCCTGTTGCATATTATATATACAATTATAACGAACCATTCACATTAAATAGAGCTATAAAAATGTATAAACCAAAGTTTATATTTGGTGATATTTATACAAATCAAATACTTATTGATAGCATAAGAAATGGGGTTAAAGTTGAAAATTTTATAGAAAATTTAAGTAAAATATATGATGAGCTCCCAGTTAAAAGAGAAAGTAGACTTAACTTTATAAAGCGCTGGAGTTTAAATGAATTTTTAACATATGATACATATTTTATATCAGAAAACTATACTCCTCACCCAATATATCCTGTGTTAATTAGAAATGATTTATCAGAAAAACTAATTTAAATATATTTCAATTAAATGAAAAAGTCTGGAAATATATGCAAATAGCAATAGCTAAAGCAATATTAAAAATATGTATTATAGATCCATATAAAAGAGATAAATCAAATTATAAAGAATGGTATAAACAAACTCTACCTTTATTAAAGAAATTAGAAGAAGATAAAATATATTCACCCAAACTTCTTCCTTTAAAATATAAAATAAAAAAATGGTGGTGTTTATTAGGTACAAAATAAATAGATAATAGTGTTATCTGCAAAATAATAAAAGAGCCCCGATAATTCAGGGCTTTATTTATAAATTACAAAGCTTTTTTAACTTCTTCAAAAGCTTGGCTTAGCTTACTTGCATCACTTCCACCAGCCTGTGCCATATCAGGTCTTCCTCCTCCACCTTGGCCACCAACTTGTGCGGATGCAATTTTAACTAAATCAACAGCGTTATACTTAGATGTTAAATCCTTAGTAACTCCAACAACAATAGATGCTTTGCCATCTTTATCAGTTGCAAGAACAATAACACCGCTTCCAATTTTTTGACTCATTTCATCAATAAAAGCTTTTAATTCTTTAGGATGAACATCAGAAATAACTTTTGCAATGAATTTAACTCCATTAACAACCTCTGCTTCATCTTGAGAATTGGTTCCACCAGAAGCAAGAGCTTTCTTCAAGTTAAATACTTCTTGTTCTAATTTTTTCTTTTCATTAAGCAAGTTGTTTATACGAGCTTCTAAGTCATTAACATTAGTTTTTAATGTGTCGCAAGCATTGTGTAGTTTTGCTTCCAAATCAAGAACATATTCCTCAGCACCAAAGCCGGTTACACATTCTATACGACGAATTCCCGCAGCAACAGCTGATTCACCAATAATATTAAAGTAACCAATATCTCCAGTGTTAGAAACATGGGTTCCTCCACAAAGTTCACGAGAATAAACTTTGCCATCTTTTTCCATAGAAACAACTCTAACTTCTTCACCATATTTTTCACCAAACAAAGCCATTGCACCACTTTCAACAGCTTCTTCTTGGCTCATCAAAATAGTATTTACATTATAGTTGGCTCTAATAGCTTCATTTACCATCTGCTCAACAATTTTGATTTCATCTTGAGATATTTGTTTATGGTGAGAAATATCAAATCTCATTCTATCTCCAGCAACCAATGATCCTTTTTGAGTAACGTGTTCACCCAAAACATCTCTTAAAGCCTTGTGAACAAGGTGTGTAACAGAGTGATTTGCACAAATGTTTAAGCGATTTTTTTCATTAACTTCAAAATTTGCAAAACTTTCAACCTTAACTTCACCTTCAATCATTTTACAGCAGTGAACATAAACATTATCAAGTTTGCATTTTGTATCTGTAACTTCAATCTTGAAACCATTACCAATGATTTCGCCAATATCACCAACTTGACCACCTTTTTCACCATAGAATGGAGTTTGGTTTGCAACTAAATAAAACTCACCACAATTAACACTCTCAACTTCTTTACCATCTTGAACAAGAGTTTTAATAATACCATCAGCTTTAAGTGTTTTGTAGCCTAAAAATTCAGTTCCACCAATATTCTCTTTAACATCAAACCAAATTTTTTCAGTTCCAGCATCACCACTTCCAGCCCAGTTTTTACGAGCTTCTTCTTTTTGTTTAGCCATCGCATCATCAAAGCCTTGGGTGTCAACTTCAATACCTCTAGGTTTTAATGCATCTTGAGTTAAATCAAGAGGGAACCCATATGTATCATAAAGTTTGAATGCTGTTTGACCATTTAACATATCACCTTCAGAAAGGTTAGCAGTTTCCTCATCAAGCAATTTCATTCCTTTATCCAAAGTCTTACCAAAACGTTTTTCTTCAGTATGAATTGTTTCTGTAATTAATTTTTCAAAACGATAAAGCTCAGGATATGTTTCACCCATTTCTTTTTGCAATTGAGGTAACAACTTATACATCATAGGCTCTTTCATACCTAATAAATAAGCATGTCTCATAGCTCTACGCATAATACGACGTAAAACATAACCTCTACCTTCGTTAGATGGTAATACACCATCTGCAATTAAGAAACACATTGCTCTTAAGTGGTCAGCAACAACATTGTGTGAAGCTTTTAATGGACCATTAGGATCTGTTCCTGTTATGTTAGAAATAGCACCAATAAGGTTTTTAAAAGTATCAATATCAAAGTTAGAATGAACACCTTGCAAAATGGCTGCAATTCTCTCTAATCCCATACCAGTATCAATAGAAGGTTTTTTGATATTTACACGACTTCCATCGGGTAAATCTTCATATTGGTCAAATACAAGGTTCCAAATTTCAATAAATCTGTCACCATCTTCTTCAGGAGTACCTGGAAGACCACCCCAAACTTCTGGACCATGATCATAGAAAATTTCAGAACAAGGACCACAAGGACCAGTATCTCCCATTTGCCAGAAATTATCTTTTGTAGCAATACTAATAATTCTATCTTCAGGTAATCCAGAAATTTTTTTCCAAAGATTTTTAGCTTCATCATCAGTATGATAATATGTAACAGCTAATTTTTCCTTAGGGATCATAAATTCTTTAGTTAATAATTCCCAAGCAAAATAAATAGCTTCTTCTTTAAAGTAATCACCAAAAGAAAAGTTTCCAAGCATTTCAAAAAATGTGTGGTGTCTAACATCATATCCAACACTATCCAAGTCATTGTGTTTTCCACCAGCTCTAACGCTTTTTTGGGAAGTAGCGGCTCGTGTATAATCTCTTGTTTCATTACCTGCTAGGATATTTTTAAATTGTACCATACCTGAGTTTGTAAACATCAAGGTAGGGTCGTTATCTGGAACAAGAGATGAAGCAGGCACAATTTTATGTCCGTTTCTCTCAAAATAATTTAAGAATGTTTTTCTTATATTGTTAACACTAGACATTTTTTCTTCCCAAAAATTAAATTAAATATTTTAACTAAAGTAAGTTATAATATTTTTTTTTGTATGTCTAGTTTAAATTTTATAAAAAATATGCTCTTAATGTTAATTAATAATAGCTATATTTATATTTAAAAACGAAGCAAATAAAATCCATAAAAGGTAAGGTATCAATAAATAAAAAGCCCATTTGTTTATATGATAAAATGTATGCATCATCAATAATACTAAAATATCTAAAAGAAAAATAACTATAGCTGAGGCAATAATTTGTTCCATATAAAAGAAGCTAAAACACCAAAGAACTTGTAAAAATAATTGGCAGATAAACAAAACGTTTGCATCTTCATATTGTTCAATGCTTTTTTTTGAACTTAATACAATATAAAAACTCAAAAACAATAATGTATATAAAATTTTCCAAATATAGGTAAAGTAATTATTTTCAGGTGTTGCTTGAGATGTATTTAATGTTTCATAAAAACTATCAACCCCAATATCTGTAAAGTATTTTGCTGATATGTAAGTAAAAATAACTAATGAAAAACTATACATTCCTTGAGCTAATTTTAAAATCATGTAATCCTCCATAATTTATGTTTTCTACTGATATAAGTATTTTTATTTTAAAAACATTCATCCAAATCAAAAAATAGTAAAAAATTATAATAAAAAAATTGCAATTTAAATATTTTGGTTTATAAACAAAAGTAGAACAAAATCTATTAAGGAGCAAAAAATTGGCAACAACAGATGAAAATAAAATAAAGCTATATGAACCATCAGACTTTGATGGAATGCGTAAAGCCGGTCGTTTAGCGGCAGAGTGTCTTGACTATATTACAGATTTTGTTGATGTTGGTGTTACAACACAATATTTGGATGAATTATGTCATAAATTTATCTTAGATCATAAAGCAATACCAGCTTGCCTAGGTTACCATGGTTATCCTAAAACAATCTGTACATCTGTTAATCATGTTATTTGCCACGGTATCCCAGATGATAGAAAATTAGAAGAGGGGGATATATTAAACATCGATGTAACCGTTATAGTAGATGGTTGGTATGGTGATACATCTCGTATGTATTATGTTGGTAAGCCAAAACTAAAAGCAACTCGTCTTTGTGAAGTAACATATGAATGCCTGATGCGTGGAATAGATGTTGTTAAACCAGGGGCTAGATTTGGTGATATTGGCGCTGTAATAGAAGAATATGCGCATAAATATGGTTATTCTGTTGTTGAAATGTTTTGTGGGCATGGTTTAGGCAAAGTTTTCCACGATGAGCCAAATGTACTTCATTTTGGAAGAAAAGGCACAGGACCATTAATTAAAGAAGGAATGTTCTTTACTATTGAGCCAATGATAAATATTGGTAAAAAGTTTGGAACTATTTTATCTAATGGTTGGACAGCTGTTACAAAAGATAGAACACTATCAGCTCAATTTGAGCATTCATTAGGTGTTACAAAAGATGGGTGTGAAGTATTTACATATTCACCTAAGGGATTAGATAAACCTCCATATAAATAAGAGAAATAAATGAAAAAAGAAAATAATAAACAAAAAGAAGAAAAAATATCACAAGATGCTCCAGATTATTTAGGTCATCGTCAAAGATTGCGAGTGAGGTATCTATCAGATGAAGGGCGTTCAATGCCTGATTATGAATTGTTGGAATTAATATTAACATATGCGATTCCAAGAAAAGATGTGAAGCCTCTAGCAAAATCTTTAATAAGACAATATGGAAGTTTGGCAAATGTTTTAACAACACCAGCCAATGAACTTATAAGTGTTTCTGGTCTTTCTGCAAATGTTGCAGTGCTATGTTCTTTAATGCATACATCTTCAAATAAGATTTGCTGGGAAAATCTAGAAAATAAAGATGCAGAGACGATTGCTAACAAATCAGAGCTAGTAGAATTTTGTAGAACAAAAATTGGCTACGATTCTCAAGAAAAAGTTTTAGTAATATACCTTAATAATAAACAAGAAATAATAAACCAAGATATAGAAAATAGTGGAACATCAACAGCTGTAATTATAAGTCATAAAGATATAGGTCGCAAAGCTTTGCTAAGCAATGCTTCACATGTAATAATAGCACACAATCATCCAAGTGGGGATTGTACTCCATCACGAGCAGATATAGAGATGACACAACGTTTATTAGATACTCTAAATCACTTAAATATAAGCTTAATTGATCATATAATTATCTCTAAAAAAGAGTATTATAGCTTTCAAGAAAAGGGAGTAATAGTTAAGAAGAAAAATTTTTAAAATAAAAAAATAAGAAAATCAGTTATTTAAAAAATAGCGTATAATAAGTGTTTTTTTTTCTTGTTATACGCTATTTTTTATGTTTTTCTAATTAACGAAGATTTAAGAATTATTAGTATAAGAATATGTTTATTAGATAGTGTTTTAGCACTCCTCAGGCTAAAAGTTGTTATTATACCGGAATAGTTGAAAAACTAAAATCAGGGTATAAAGAGGCGTAAATTTATTTACGAAAAAAAGAATTTGAATATACCAAAGCAACAGGGAAGTTTTAGTATGTTCATAAAACGGGCAGAGAAAAATAAACCAGTTCTCAGCCCGTTTTTATTTTAAATTAAAAAAAATTAAAATTTGTGTTGACAAACTATATTTTTTCTGTCAATATACGCTTTGTAAAGATGAGATTGTGTTTATTACTATATTGATTGTTAACTAAAATCCCCAAAAATTATGAGCGATTTAACAAGAATTGTTGAGAGATTCACAACACCAACCCTGTCAGGTAAGGTCGTAGACCTTTACAAACTTGATAAAAGTCAAGAGTTTAAAGAAGCCGTAAAGGCGCAGGTTGAAAAACTTCTCCAGGAGATACCTCACACTTGTGTGTTGATCCCTGCGGGCAAGGCCAGACTCTCGAACCCTCTTCGTGAGCTTATTATGGAGTTGGCTATGATGGCGCAACTTCGCACCATTGTGACCGGATCACCGGATAATTTGAAGAAGCTTATCTACGGCGCTCCTCACGATGTTCTGCTCATCAAGCAAAGCTTCAAGACCGGAGAAGGTCTTCAGAAGGACATCGCAGATATCCGTGAGCAGGGGTGTAACGTGAAAGTTCTCTGTTTGGTTGCGCACAGTCAGGCTAAGCTTGAAAAGTTCGCAGCCGAGAACAACATCGAGGCAACTGCGCTGGTTTACTTAGGTGAGTAACCAGCCTCAGTAGCAACTAAAGCCCTCCAATGGAGGGCTTTTTTTATTTTAAAACTATAAGTATATTCGTTTTTCTATAATAAAAATCCCCTAAAGTATAGGGGGATCAAATAGCAAGCTATAATATTATCTAGATTTTTGAGATAGCTCTTGGTTCATTATCCGTCTAGCTCTATTTCCATCTCCTTCTCTATTTTTATCATCACTTTCTTTCATTTGTTCTTCCATTTCACGATTCATTTCGCTTTCAGCTTTAGAAACAGCAAATTCAGCAACAGCTTGTAAATCACCTTCCTTAAATACATCTTTGCCATTAACATCTTTTACATTTGGTAAAGATTCAGATACTTCATTTACTTTATCATCGTGAGTGATAATGTCCTTTTTAGGTTCATTTGCTGAGGCACCTGCATTTGCTCTATTCACTGCTTCAACCTCTTCATTGTAATGAGCAATTTTATCAAATACCTCAGTAACATCAGTCATCTTATCTGGGAATCTAGGGTTTACAAGCATATATTTGCCTGCAACCTCTTTGATTTCATATCCGCTAGGTAGTTTGCAGGACTGAGCAGCTTCCTTCTTCTTTTCATCAGCTGATTTAGAAGGTTTTTCTTTATTTTTCTCTTTCTCTTTATCTTTTTCTTTATTTTTATTATCTTTATCAGCAGTTTCACGAGGTACTAATCCAATTCCAGCTTTCTCCATTTTCTTAGAGTTTTCTTTTTCTTCAATAATAGCCTCATAAAGACTAACTGGTTTCTTTGTGGCTGCTTTTTCTTCAGTGTTCTTCTCATCAGGTCTATTTGCAATAGCCTCAAGCCTTTGAAGGACACTATTTTCATTATTCTTATTGGTAACATGTACAGTTACTCTTGAAAGAGCGCTAGCAAGAGCTACCTTGCGTTCTTCTTCAGTTCTTGATGGCATTTCGTTTCCCATAACACTTCTCCATAAAAAAATCTTCCTTATAAGCTAATAATATCATAGTTTTTAATGTTCTGCAATAGTTTTTTAGTCAAGAATATCGTAAATTTTTGTTACAATATTGGAGTGAGAGTGCTTAAATGCAAAATGTTTGAAAAGTAGATAATTTGTTAATAATAAAAAAGAGATAGCAATAGCTTGAGATATGTAAGGTCCCATATTAAGTATATCGATAAGTAACATCAATATTAAAGTATTAAAAAAATAACTTAAGGTCCAAATCACAAGTGATTTTAAATATTGATGTAAGTGGTTTCCTGGAGCTGTAAAAACCAAAAATTTATATATAACAAATGCAAAAATTGATGAAGTAGCCCAGGTAATAGCAAGAATTATTTGGTAATGAACAGGAGAGTAGATTAATCCTAATGCACTAAAAATAAGAAATCTAAGGAACATAACAAACGTTGCTGAAATAAGAAATCTAATTCTTTCATCAATAGAAAACCATTTTTTACTCATAATCGGGCCTTTCTCTATATAGATAAAGAAAATATGATACAAAAAATAACTTTCAATATCAAAATCTGAAATATTTGTGATGTTATTTTTTTATTAAGCGATTAGTAACGGCTTCAACAAATACATTTAAAGTATTTGATAAACGTGTTGGATTAAGATGTTTGGGTTCAATTTTCATATAAGTTGCTAATTGAACAAAATCTTCAAAGCTTAATACATATTTAGGAATAAGTAGTTCTCTAATATTGATACAATCAATTCTAATGTTTTTATCAATGTATATGCCATCAGAGCTAATTGCAGTTGGAATACCTATTGTAGGTGTTTCACAACAAGAATAACTATCTGTTGTGTGAACTACTAAAGTATTATCGTAACCTAAAATGCCAGGGTAAATGTTGCCTATATCTATATGATTTTTGAATGCTTCTTTGTTTTTACCCGAATAAATTCTCCAAGATTTTTCTTCGTTTACATTTGTTGCTACATATTTGCAATTATGAAATAAGATATTATCCATTTCTAAAGTTTGTTCATACAAGAAATCTGATACATCATTGGGTGTTCTGGGGCCATTAACTATTGCAATACTATATTTATTATGAATAAGAGATTTACATCTATCTAACAGTTTTTTAGCGTAACTAGTATCAAAGATAATTTCATTTCCATCAACACGTCCACCAAGACAAATTACAATTTTTTTATCAGATTTTATAAATTTTTTAATTTTATTTAATTGAGTTTTATATGCTTTATGTTTATTAAATTCTTCAATAATCTTTTCTAATTCAGTTCTTTTATCTTTTAATAGTTTTAGTGAAAACTTATGAATGATACCAACCGTAATAAGAGTTTTTTTACGTAATTTTTTATTATTTAATAATCTAATTCTGCTACGATGTGTCAACATATGTTTAGGCACATTTATCAAATCAACATATTGGTAATTGTGTAATCGGCTGGTTAAAACGGTTGTAAATATTTTACCTAAATTATTCTTTTTATAATATTCTTTTACAGCTTTGCATATCATGTCTATATTTTTATCAGGAGTAAGGCTTTCTGTCATGTTATACGCGCAAACAAAAACCTTAGGGATAATATTATTGCCTTTTATATATGCATCAAGCATTAAAAATACTTCATTTCTAAAAGCCCTATAACTACTAAAATTAGAAAAGCAAAAAGATTTTTTCATATCATTAATATTGCTTATTCCTAGTGGGTTTAGAAAACACTTTTCAGGTACAGTTTTATTCTTGGAGAATTTATTTAATGCGTTAACGGCACCCATTAATTGATTGCGAAAACCTATATCAATAGTATTAAAAGCCAAAACAGGCATATTTATTTTATTCATCATTATCTCCAAGTCATATATAATCATCAGAATAATAGAATTTTCTTTATTAATATTAGGTAAAAGAATTATTTAAGGATAATGTTATAAATGTAATATAAAAAAATCCCCGATTTATCGAGGATTTTACTTATATCTCTAAATAAAATTTATCATTTATTGCTCTGTCTATTGGCTAGATTTTTTTTGATTTTATAGATGTATATGGGGTGTCCATTGTGTTTGATTTTCCAACGAGTGTTCTCAGTCCAAAGTCTAACAAGGTTTTCCAAAGTAAATGGAATATGATTATGTGTGCAAATTCCACTATCTTTTACGATAATAGTTCCAATATCAGGCCTTCTTAATATTCTCTCTTTCTTTGATAGAACTAAATATAAATTATTTAATACATTTCTTATACTCATATTTTTATTTATCTAAAAATTTGAGTTTTGATTAAAAAGCGGAATCTAGATGAGAAATGTTTTATGAAAATAACTTTAACTTACTTTTGTTATATAATCTATGTGTATTTTTGCTTCACCATTACTAAATAGAACTGTTGCTATTTCATCTCCAACACTTAGGATTGTACCTCTACCAAAATGGTCAGATACAACAATATCTCCTTTTTGAAAATGGTGTTTAGAATATTCATTTTTAACATTAGGTTTATTATTTCTAAAAAAATATGAAACATCATAAATTTTAGCTACAAATTTATAAAAATTGTTATCTAATTCATACGGAGTTTCTGATGTACTAATAACAATTATTGCTTTATTCATTTTTACACTGTGAGATAATGCAAAATAATCAAAATCAGTAACTCTAAAATCTCTATATTCCATTTCTTTATGTGTAAAATCAATCTTTGTTTTATTTTGTCCTTGAATGTTGGTGGTTGAATAAATTGTTACATTATCAACAACAACTATCATTAATGAGCCTTTAAATAATGAAGCGTCATCACTATGTGAATAAGGAAGATTATTTATAAGTATATTTCCATTATCTATTAGATTGAAATTTTTTATTATAGATAAAGATGTTGCTGTCCACACATAATCAGTTATACTGTTTAATATAAAATTTTCAGTTTGTATCTTTAATGGATGATAATATCCTCTAACTTTAATGACATCAAGACAGTTTATCTCTCTTCCATTAAAAATAAAATTGTATTTAGAAATAGCATCACCTTTTTCATTTGATACAAGTCTAATAATTTTTTTTGTATTTAAATCTATACCTGCAACGCAAAAATTATGACTTTTTGCAGATTTAGTTAAAACAAGAAACAATAATTCTTTTTTATTATCAATAACATTGTTTTCGTTATTCTCAATATGTTTCGTGGTTTTATAAAAAAACATAATTCCTCACAAATGAATTATTTTAACTTCTATATTTAACTTTGCTTTCAAATATTCTGCTAAAAGTCTTCTATGACAGTTATCAGGAGTTGCTTCACTGCATAGTAAACAAACCTTTGAAATTTCTTTTGGTAACATTTTTTCGAAAATATTCTCAATTTTCCTTTCTTTTAAAAGATTTAAATACCTTTCTTCATATGCAGACCAAGATATTTTATTTTTCTTATATTGATCTAAAATATCTTTTGTTGGTGCAAAACTAATAGAGTGACAATATTGTGCATTTAATATTTTTTTTAGAAAGAACTTCAAGTCAGTTGATTTTGTAAAACCTGCTAATTGTGATACATTATTTAATCTAACATCTATTAAACATTGTATTTGTGCTTTTTCTAAGATTTTAAAAAACTGCTCAGCGGTTTTTTGGGTAAACCCTATTGTATATATTTCTAACATCTAATAACTTCCTTTGTATCCTATTTCAATATTTCTTTTCCTATATGCTTCGGCAATTTGCTCTTCCTTTGACTGCAAAAAACTTGGTTGGTATTTATATTTGCATAACAAACGTTCATCAATTGAAGTTTGAGTTTCTATTGTACCATCATATAAAATATGTTTAACATCGAAATCCATATTAGATAAAGCTCTCGCAATCATAATTGTTCTATGGCAATCTATTGGATCCTTTTCAGCACACATCAAAACAAAAGTATACCCCAAATCTATTCCTTTTTTAATTTTCTCTACCCCATCTATAAATTCATTGCTTTTTGTAAACAATTCAAAATTTAAGCATTGCTCTGTTTTGCCTTCATTTTTATATATCATATAATACTTTTTATTTTCTTGTCGTGCTCCAAATTCTTTTGAATAATTACGATATAAAATCCTATTTTGATTTAATAATGGTCCTAAACTGTTTCTTGAATACACTTGATAATATTCAGACGCAATGGGGTTACTTCTAACATCTACTACACAAGTAATGTTTAGTTTCTTTAAAACATCTATAAACTGTTTTTCATCAGGAAAAGCAGTGTATCCTATCGTATATATAGTATATTGTTTTTTCATCTTAATTCCTTAATAAGAGTGTAGTATAAACATTCTTATTTTTTAGTCAATGCTATTATTTTCTAGATTATGTTGATTACCTTAAAAATAATATATTAACAGGTATTTTTAATGAAAATAAAAAATATATTGTATATCCTAAATCTTCTCCAAAAGCATATCTATTGCAGATTTTCCTTGGATATTTATGTAACTGGAAGTAATTCTAAATTTTTATCAACTGATATTGTTACAGAATTTAGAGGTAGATGAGATGAAATTCGTATTCATCCATTGAGTTTTGCCGAATTTTATGCTCATAAAAACACAGATTGGGACGATGCTTGGAATGAGTATAGTGTATATGGAGGAATGCCAGCATTATTCAAATTCAATATCTGTATTGAATTTGAATAATGCAGGGAAAAAGCAAGAAAAGAAATTAGAAGTTGATTTTGTAGTTAATTTGGGAAGCAAAAGATATTACATACAATCAGCATATAGTATGCCTACTGAAGAAAAACAAAAACAGGAAGAAAGGTCACTTCTTAATATTCCTAATGGATTTAAAAAAATCATTATCGTTGGAGGTGGCAGAAAACCGTACTACAATGAATCTGGTATTTTAATTGTAGGGTTAAAAGATTTCTTATTATCACCTGAAAGTTTAGACTTTTAGAGTATAAAAAAGATATTGTTATTTCAAATACCCTCTGAGCAAACCTTGGATTTCGGCGGCAAGTCCCATTGCTCTAAGCAATTTGTTATACTTGTCGCTTTTACTCCATCATATTTCTTTAGTATATGAAAATAAAAAAAGCTAGGAATAATCCAAGCTTTTAGTTAGGAAAAGATTTTAATTACTTCCTTTTGCTTCTTTTTTTCTTCTACGTGCTTTGCTGCAACCACAAGGCTTTTTTTGATTTTTTCGAAATCTTGATCAGTCATTACAAAATCTTGATAATTTCTTATCTCATCGATTCCAAAATTACTACTGATGTCATCAGGGCTTCTAAATTGCCCCTTTTTAGAAAAAGATCTTATGTCGAGATCATACATATTAAACCATTTCTCAATTTGACAATCTATCCAGTAGCCGCCGTCCCCATTTGGATAGACTAGAAAGCTAATTACAATACCTCTGTCTATTCTGACAGAAATATATGTAAGGTATCCTTCTATTTCACTCCTAACAATCCTATAAGGGGCTCCAAAAAAATAAAATAGAGGAGTTCGCCTAATTTTGTAATAGGATCCATCCGTAGAGCTCTTATGACAAAAGCAAATGTAAATAACCCATATTGCAATCACAACGTAAAATAAAAATAATAAACACTTCATAATAATTAAATTTTATGTTTAAGCATTAGTCCCTGCATCTTACTTGCTTAAGGTAAGGGACAATAATAATACAATTTACTCCATTATCTTATCATATTTTTTCACTAAATGCAATAGAGTATAGAAATTTCATTGGTAAAATATAGTTTCGGCTTATGATGAAAATATAAATATAAGTGAAGAGAAAAAAGCGGGGCGAGTATTTTATGATAAAAAGAAAGAGCTGGAAAGCGAAGTCTCAGCTCTAAACGCCGAGGGGCTAAACAGCTCTAATACAAGTATTGTATCACCGAATCGGGCAAATATCTTAAACTTCGGGGATGTTGTAGAAATACATTCGGGTAAAAGTATGGGGTGTATTTAAGATTCGTTCGGGTGAAAATTTAAAAAATATTGGAAGAGTAATGGTAATAGCTTGTCTTGTGTGGGATAACTGACGGACTAAATGACGGGCAGACTTAAAAACGCCTATACATCAAGGCAAAAAAAAGACCCCATTAGAGGGGCTTAATTAAAGAATGGTGCCGACAGAGAGAAATCAGGATTTAAGTCTTTGAAATTGCTGGATTTTCTCGTTATTTTTTTTAGGATTTTTACTGTTTTTTTAGTACTGACGTATATACGTCATCGTCGGGCAAAAAAACGCCGGGAATCAATACGTACGCAAAATTTTAGTGCCGCCACTATTAGTAACAACCGTCTTTAAAAGACAAATATCACAAAAAAGTAAACGTCTCAAGTTATTTGTTGTCTTAAATAAATTAATTGTGCGTTTGTAATAAACCACGAAAAAAAGCAATTTGACACTCAGGCAAAATTCTTAATAAACTAAAAGTACTTTAGTAATCGTTTTGTTATTAAACCTTGCCCTTCTTCATAAAGGTTATCTAGGTGTTTTAGTTTATTTAGCCCATCGTTTATCTGGGATATGCCGGTTATTAAGTGATGAATTGCATCAAGTGACGGATGTCTTTGTTCTGATAATATCATTCCAAAGTAATATTTGTTCTTGCCTAAAAACTGCTCACTAAATTCATATTGTGTCTTTATATATCCAAGCTTCTTCAAATACTTAAAGCACTTAATTAAGAATTTAGCATCCAATTCTTGCTGACGGTATTGAGGATTATCCATTTCCTCATTTACTTCTTGGTCTATTGTTTTTTGAGGAAAAAGTTTTTGTTCCTCTCCAAAGTATTTCTTTAGTTCTTCAATATCTGATGTGATTTTATCGATATCTATAATCATTCCACTTCCTTATATAATATAAGTATATTTATTAGGAAGCTGATTAAAAACCGGAATGAATACATAAAAAACTCTGCTAAATGGCAGAGTTTTTAAAGTTACTAATCTTTCCTAAAAATATAACTACTCTCGAGCATTTCTTTTAATCCTTTTAATTCTTTCTGAATTGGATAGTTCACCTTACTAAGTTCTTCAAGCATAACTTTTATATCTTTATGTCTGCCATATATTCGTTGTCCAATACCA
>CAJGCO010000025.1 GCA_904501925.1 uncultured Alphaproteobacteria bacterium
GAAATCATTGTTTCCACCAGTGATAATGGTTGTTTCCCGGGTTATTCCAAATAACGCAGGAAATACAACGTGTTAATGTAGGATTTTTGATGCTACAATAGTATTATAATATATATAAACAATAGCTATTATAATAACCTAAATTAAGACATTAGCTCCTTTGGTTCTTTTAATGACAATAGATTTTTACCTATCAATGCCTGTGTGGATTCGGTGTGATGTAAGTATCGAATCTAGCAAAAAGATATATATATTTGACAAATTGTGTAATCATTAAAAAGTAAAAAACGATATATTTTCATAACCAAAGTATCGCATAACAACAAAAAAAACACTTTAAGACATTAGTTACTCATTGAAAAAACTATGTTTTTTAAAATATTTTATTTTGGTATTTAAAAACCATTGACATGTTAAAACTTTTAGTATACATTATGGTTATTGAAAACCAAAACATGAACGGAGTATACAATGCAAAACCAATTATACACTTTTGATACAAATTTAGATGATATAATGAAATTTGATAATTTAATGATATCAAATACAATAACTAAAGAAATTAAAAATATATTCAACGATAATACAACAGGTAGTGTTGCATTATTTCTATTATATTTAATATCAATAAAACATAATATTAATACTTTTACATATGATGATTTAGTATCAAACAAATTAAATTTAGAAGAGTGTTATTATTTATATGTTAAGCAATATATAACCAAATCAAATTGGGAAAAAGTTTGTGAAATTGCAGTAAAATATAATAATCCTTACTTGTTTGCGTGTGCATCATATTTAGCTGATGAACCAAATGTTGATTATATAACACCAAGCGCTTTAAATAAACTTGCAATAAAGTTATTGAAAATTAAAAACTCTGAAAAAATTGCGGATTTATGCTGTGGGTCTGGATCCTTTTTATTTATGGCGCAAGCTTTTAATCAACAACAAAATATAAAAGCAAAGTATTGTGGATATGAAATCAATTCTGAACTATATACATTATCAAAAATAAGAAAAGACATTGCTAATACGAAAGAAATTGAATTCAAACAATTAAATGTTTTTGATGATATTTTACTATCAGATAAGAAAAACAAATTTGATAAAATATTTTCTAACTATCCTTTTGGTCTTAATTTAAGAAATCTGGGAATTGGTGTCGAGTACCTAAAAAAAATTGAAAAAATTAATCCCAATATAACTAAATTAACATCTTCAGACTGGTTGTTTAACTCTCTTATTTGTGATTTATTAACTGATGAAGGTAAAGGCATTGGTATTATGACCAATGGCAGTACATGGAATAGTTTAGATAAGCCAATACGACAATATTTTATTGAAAATGGTTTAATAGAGTGTGTTATTGCGCTACCTGAAAGAATTTTTAATTTTACTCCTATTCAAACGTCTTTGATTGTTTTTAGTAAAGGAAATAAAAAAGTAAGATTTATCGATGCTACAAAGTTATATACTCCAGGTAGGAGAACTAATGAAATACCAGACGTATTTATTGACGGTATTGTTGAAGCAGTAGAAAATGATAATAATATTTCTAAAACAGTAACTTGTGAAGAAATTGCTGAAAACGATTTTATGCTCAATGCAATTCGTTATGTTGAACAAAAAATAACTTTTAAAAATGCTGTTACTTTTGGTGAAATTGTAAAAAATATTACAAGGGGAGCTCCTTGTAAAGCTGAAGAATTAGATAAAATGTCTTCTAATGAAGTAACTGGTTATCAATATTTGATGCTTTCAAATATTAAGAATGGCATAATAGATAAAGATTTACCTTACTTAAAAGATATTCCTGCACAATATCAAAGGTATTGTATAAATCACGAGAATTTGATAATTTCAAAAAATGGCATACCATATAAAACTGCTGTAGTAGATTTTAATGAAGACACAGATATTCTTGCTAATGGTAATTTATATATTATTGAATTAGATAGAACTCGTGCTAATCCATACTATATTAAAGCTTTTTTAGATAGTCAATTTGGATATTCTTTATTGAAAAGAGCTTCGGTTGGTGCTGCAATATTAAATTTGAGTTTAGACGCACTAAAAAATATACAAATACCATTACCGTCATTAGATGAACAAAATAAAATAGCAAACGAATATTTGTCAGCAAGAGATGAATATTTAGTAAATCAATTAAAATTAGAAAAGTCATTAGACAAACTTTCACATGTGTTTGATGATAACGCTAAGGAGTTTATTGATGCTTGAACCTATTGAATTACTTGAATTAGAAAATAGTTTAAGAGATATTTTTAGTGAAAAACTTACAACTATTTTATCACGTCTTAACAGAACTGAAGAATTGGATATTTTTCTTAAGCTTGTTGGAGAAAATAGACTTCTTGAAAAAGACAGCGGATATGCACCATATACAACTGGAAAATTGGTTATCATCGGCGATTCTGCTGTAAAGAAAGATATATTAATAGGTATTGCAAAGAATTTAGGAATTAGTAAAGATAGACTAGTATTTCATCTAAGTTATGAAGAAGCAAAAAGATTTCAATGTAATTCTATGCAATATAATCCAGGTTATAGTGTGGTAATATTTGGCCCCGTTCCACATAGTGGAAAAGCAAAAGGTGACTATGGAAGTATTATTTCTGAAATGGAAAACCAAGAAGGTTATCCTCCTATAATCAGAATGAAATATAATAGTAACAGTAATGAATTAAAAATAACAAAATCTAGTTTTAGAGAACAGTTAGGGAAATTAATAGAACGTAAAATAATTAAAATAGATAATCAATAAAAATGTTGCTTATTGTAGTGTTTTTATTGTTTTTTTAGTTTTCTTTAGATAAGATGTTCTAAAATTATATATGAGGACGATATGGCTTTTAATGAAGATACAAGAGTTAAGATACCATCCATTCTAACTTTAACAAGATTAGGATATGAATATGTATCCATTAAAAGCCGTACGGACATTGACCCAGCAACCAATATATTCAAAGATATTTTCTTTACATCATTAAGAGAATTAAATCCTAATACAGATGAAGCAGATTTACAAAAATTCTTCAATAAAATACAGACAATGCTAGATAATGAAGATTTGGGGAAGGAATTTTATAAGAATCTAACAACTTCATCAGGGGTAAAACTTATTGATTGGGAAAATCCAAAGAAGAACAAATTACACGTCTGCACAGAATTAACATATGGAAATAAAGACGAAGATAACTTTCGTCCGGATATAACTCTTTTAATCAATGGTATGCCCTTGGCTTTTATTGAGGTTAAGAAACCTAATAATAGAGAAGGAATTATAGCAGAACGGAAAAGAATTGAAGACAGATTTAAGAATAGAAAATTTCGTAGATTTATTAATATATCTCAAATTCTAATGTTTTCCAATAATATGAAATATGAAGATGATGATGTAGAACCAATTCAAGGTGCTTTTTATGCAACAACAAGCAAAGGGAAAGTCTTTTTCAATCAATTTAAGGAACCAGAAGATAACAAAGCATATTTATTTGGCTTATTAAGGGAAGAAAATGAAGAGATTGAAAATATTGTTCTTAAAGATACAAACTATGCTGTAATGAAATCCAGCAAAGAGTTTGAATTAAATAAACGTCCGGATAGCCCAACAAACAGAACAATTATATCACTTTTTGCACCTGTAAGAATCTTTGACTTTTTGCGTTTTGGTATTGCTTATGTAGAATATGATGATGAAGATGGTAAGCATATTTTACAAAAACATATCATGAGGTATCCTCAATTCTTTGCGAGTAAAGAAATTCAAAAATCTTTAGATAAAAATATCCGAAAAGGAATTATTTGGCATACTCAAGGTTCTGGTAAAACTGCTTTAGCATATTTTAATGTTCGCTGGCTTACAAATTATTTCTCAAAGAAGAAAATACTTCCCAAGTTTTATTTTATTGTAGATAGATTAGATTTAAAAACACAAGCAACAACTGAATTTTCTATTCGAGGATTAAAAGTAAACAGTATTGAAAGTAAAGATGACTTCAAAAAAGATTTGCAAAAAAATACTGTGCATACAGGAACTACCGGCGAAGATGAAATTACAGTTTTGAATATTCATAAGTTTTCTGAAGACTCAAGAGCAACATCTGAAAAAGATTATAATGTAAACACTCAACGGATTTACTTTATAGATGAGGCGCATCGCAGCTATGACCCAACAGGAAGTTTTCTTGCTAATTTAATGCAATCAGACCCTAATGCCATTATTATATCTCTTACAGGAACTCCTATTTTAGGAAAAGGTGAACGTGCGCCTAGTAAAGAGATTTTCGGAGGATATATACACAAATATTACTATAATCAATCTATTGCAGATGGTTATACATTAAGATTAATAAGAGAAGAAATTGAAACAGAATATAAGATAAGATTAAAAGAAATACTTAAAGAATTAGAGATACATGAAGGCGACCTTCGTAAAAAGCAAATATTAGCACATAATAACTTTTGTACTCCTCTTATAGAATATATTGTGAATGATTTAAGAAAAGCACGAATTCAACATGCTAATGATACTATCGGTGGTATGGTGGTTTGTGATAGTTCAGAACAGGCTGAAGTTTTACATTCGTTATTCAAGGAATTGTATGAAAATAAGGCTGAAGATAAGCACACACCTAATACATCAGCTTTGATTTTACACAATGAAGGCGATAAACAAAGCAGAAAAGATGATGTAAAGAGTTTTAAAAATGGAAAAATAGATATATTGTTTGTTTACAATATGCTCTTAACAGGCTTTGATGCTCCTAGATTGAAAAAGTTATATTTAGGTCGTGTTATTAAAGAACATAATTTGTTACAAACCCTAACTCGTGTTAATAGACCATATCAAAACTTCAGATATGGATATGTTGTTGATTTTGCAGATATCAAAAAAGAATTTGATAAAACAAACCAAGCATATTGGAAGGAATTACAAGAAGATTGGGGTGGAGATATCACTGGATATGAAAAATTATTCAAATCATCTGATGAAATTGAATTGGATATTAAGAATATTCAAAATGTTTTGTGGGAATATTCTACAGATAATGCCGAGCTATTCCAACAGCAAATTAGCGAAATAAAAGATAAAGGACTTTTGCAAAAGATTGCTAAATCCTTACGATTGGCTTCAGAATTGTATAATTTAATTCGCTTAAATGGATATGATGAACTGCTTGCTAAATTAGATTTTACTAAATTTAGAAGATTATTATCCGAAGTAGAAAATAGAATTGCCAAAATTAACCAAAGTGAAGCACTAAAAAATGGTGAGGATATATCATCTTTGCTTAATGAGGCTCTAGAGGATTCTATATTCATATTTAAGAAAACAGGGGAAAGTCAGTTAGACTTAGCAGCAAATAGTTTCAAAGATGCTCTTAGAAAGACAAGAGAAGCAATGGAGCGTTCTCCTGATAAGAAAGACCCTGCTTGGATTTTATTAAAAGATGAAATTGAACGACTTCTTCGTGATAAAAACTGGGAAGAAGCAGATGCTGAAGATATTGAAGCAGGAACTAAGATTTTAGATGGTATATACGATAGAATTGCAGAATTAAATCGTAAAGCATCGTTACTTGCTGCAAAATATGAAGGTGATTCTAAATATGTCCGACTTCATCATGAATTTATGCGAAAAGAATTAACCACCAATGAAAGAAAAGTTTTTGATATTTTAATGGGGATAAAAAAGAATACTGATGAAATGCTTCTTAATTCAGATATACTGAAAAACGATGCATATTTTGAAAGTTTTATACAACAACAAGTTGTAATGATATTCAAAGAAAATGAAATTAAACTCAATCCGGAAGTGGCAAGGTTAGTAAAGTCAGCCATTGTACGAGAATATGTAAATGAACGTGAAGGTATTACAGAATGATAAATTATACTAGCAAAACTAAAGAATTAATTGATGATTTGAAAGCCATCTGCACAAGTAATGGCTTAGGAAATGATGGAAATGAGTTTAAAATCATTACTCAAGTGTTTTTATATAAGTACTTAAATGATAAGTTTATACACGAAATAAAGGAAGCAGATACAACCCTTGCAAATGCTACAAATATTGATAAAGAGTTAGAAAAATATTCAGATGATGACTATGAAATGCTTTTAATGAGCCTGCATCCATCTGCAGCACGATTAAAAAGAGAACACTTTATTACATTTTTAGCCAATAATGCCAATGAAGATGATTTTCATAAAAGATTTGATGATACTTTGTTAGATATCGGTCGTTTTAATGAAGCAATCTTTTCTATTAAAACAGATAGTGGCGCTAAAGTTGTATTGTTTGACGAATTGTCACAATTTATAGCAGACCCAAGTAAAAGAGATGGTTTCTGTCGTGCAGTTATTGATAAATTAACAAACTTTAGTTTTGAACACGTTTTTGATGCCGGATATGATTTCTTTGCAACTATATTTGAATACTTAATTAAAGATTACAACAAAGATGGTGGTGGAAAATATGCAGAATATTATACACCACATGCAGTTGCACGTATTATGTCAGCAATTCTTGTTGAAGGAAATCCTACAAATGTAAAGGTATATGACCCATCAGCAGGTTCAGGAACATTATTAATGAGTATTGCACATGCAATTGGTGATAATAAATGTACTATATACTCACAAGACATTTCACAAAAATCATCAGGAATGTTGCGTTTGAACCTAGTTTTGAACAATTTAGTTAGTTCTATTCCTAATGTTATTCAGGGTAATACAATTTTAGCACCAAGACATTTTGATAGAAATGGAGATTTGCTGAAATTTGACTATATTGTTTCAAACCCACCATTCAAACTAGATTTTAGTGATTTTAGAACAGATTTAGATAAACCGGGCAACAATGAACGTTTCTTTGCTGGCATTCCAGCTATTCCAAATAAAGACAAGGATAAAATGGCAATTTATCTGCTCTTTATTCAACATATTATGTTCTCACTAGCAGATAATGGTAAGGCTGCTATTGTTGTACCAACAGGATTTATTACAGCACAAAGTGGTATTGAAAAGAAGATACGCCAAAGACTTATAGAAAGAAAATGGTTAAAAGGTGTTGTTTCTATGCCGTCTAACATTTTCGCTAATACTGGAACAAATGTATCTGTTCTTTTCTTAGATAAAAGTAATAATGAAAATGTAATTCTTGTTGACGCAAGTAAACTAGGCGAAAAAGTAAAAGAAGGTAAAAACCAAAAAACAGTCCTTTCCCAAGATGAAGAACAACAAATTATAGATGCATTTCGCAATAAAGAAGCAATTGATGACTTTTCAGTTGTTGTATCTTATGACGAAATCGCTGAAAAGAACTATTCTTTCTCTGCAGGTCAATATTTTGATATCAAAATTGAATACATTGATATTACAGCAGAAGAGTTTAAAGCCAAAATGGATGGCTTCAAAGCAAACTTAAACGAATACTTCAAACAATCTAAAGAACTTGAAGATGAAATTAACAAACAGTTGGAGCTGTTGAAGTATGAGTAACTTATCTTTTGCAGATAAACAATATCTTGAAAATGCTTTGAGATTAGATACAGGATTTGTACTAAATTTTACAGATGCAACATTTAAGGATTTTTTTGCAGAATTTGGTATTAATATTGATGATCCAAAATATGCAGTCAATGGAACATCTAAAGCCAAAAAAATGAGAGCTTTTTGGAAAATTGAAAATAACCAGACTGTTGGAAAAGTTATTATTGAATTAGCAGCAATGTATAGAAACCAAGAATTAAGATTACAGCCATTGGTGAAATTCAGTACAGAAATTGAAAAAATAGGTCATAAACTAATGATGTATGATGATGTAGAACAGGCTATGCCTAAAAGAAAACAGCGCAATGATGAATTAAAAATAGAACTTAGACCAGAAATACACAATCATGTAAAAACATATTTAAACAATGAAGATTATTTTCATGCAGTAGAAGAAGGATACAAAATTGTTCGTCGTAAATTACGAGAGCTAACAGGAAAAGAAAAAGCAACTGAAGCGTTTGCTGAAAATAATTACGAAAAAATATTTGGTCATTTACCTGAAAATCCAATAGAACAGGATTTCTTTACAGGCATCAAGTTTTTGAATATGGCTATACAATATTTTCGTAATGAAAAGGCTCATGATATAGCAAAACCGTTAAATAGAAATCTAGCACTTCATTACTTAGCTTTAACAAGTTTAGCCTATGATTTGATTACAAGAAATGAGGAAGATAAGGACTAGGAATGTTTATCAAAAGTATAGATATTACGAATTATAAACTATTTAAGGATACTTTTTCCGTAGATTTTAATGTTCCTGATGGTGTGAATCAAGGAAGCGGTTTAACTATACTTTGTGGTGAAAATGGAAATGGTAAATCGACAATATTAGAGGCTATTAGTTTAGCAGCGCAAGATTATAGAGCCGAAAGTTTTACTATTGAAAGTATAAATGATTTGAAAAAGGATGTTGACATTAACCTACGCACAACGCCATATCCAGTCACTACAGTTTTACCATCTGGAACAAAATTCAATGCAGTTGGATTTACTTTCAAGGCAAATAAAAGGAAAAGGACTAGCGGAGAATTATACGGAAGTTTAATTGTTTCAGGACGTAAAATTATCCCAGAAACAGAACAAAAGGATTATGAACTTCGTTGCGAAGGAACAACACCTTGGGGACAATCTCGTTATGAACAGCCATCACTTCTCTTTTTAGATAGAAACAGAATTTATCAAACTCGAAAAGGAAGTACAACCTCAACAAATTTTGATTATCTATTAGAACGACTGAGCTTAGATAAGGAAGAAACACTTGAGGAATGTAAGTATGAACTAGAGCAAAGTCATCCCTTAAAAAAAGCATTTGATAAATTTGAAGAGAAGTTTGGAATCTATTTATGTTTGTATAATAGAAATCCATTAAATTCAATGGAAAATGCTTTTGTCGCGTCTAATACAGATGTTGGTATAATAAAATTAAATACCTTAGGTTCAGGATATGAAATGTTCTTTTCAATTCTGTGGGCTATATACCGTTCGCTTAGCGATAAAAAGGATTTAATAATATTACTGGATGAACCAGAATTACATTTACATCCTAATTTACAAAAAGACTTAATATCTTTATTAAGCGGTGTATCATCCAAAGTGCAAGTTATTATTTCTACGCATAGTCCTTTATTTATAAAGCAATTATATGGAATAACCCCAAAGTTTCATATTTTGGAAAAAGAAAATAATATTCCTGTAAAAAAAGATATAAAGGAACAAAAAATAAAAGACTATTTGTCATTAAACGAAGTAAATTTTATGGCTTTTGGTCTTTATACAGAAGAATATTTTAATGAATTATATGAAACTCTATATAGAAAATCTCAAGAAGAGGATGATACGATAAAATTTAATAATTTTGATAGTAAGTTTTTTATAGAAAAATATTCCTTAATTGCAGATAAACCATGGAAATCTGATAATAATAGTAAACAAGTGTCATACATAACATTTATAAGAAATGTTATACATCATAGAGTTGACTATATGAAAGCAGGTTTAGAATATACAAATGAAGAGTTTAAAACGGCTATTGATACAATGAGAAGTTTTTTATAAGGATAAAAAATGAGTAATTTTGATGTTTTATGTAAAGAAATAATAGATAGAAGCCAATCCAAAGTGTGGGATATTGCAAAAACAGAGTGGTCTGTTGTTGATATGGAAAATGTTGAAGAACCAGAAACTTGTTTATGTGGACACTTTCCTATCACTGAAGTTTTAATATTAAAAAACAAATATTCAAATTGTAGAGTAAGAGTTGGAAATGTATGCGTTAATAAATTTATAACAAAAAATAATAATTTTAACGGATATAAAAAAATTCGTAAGGATATAAGTAAATCTATTAATTATGAATTACTTGAAATTGCTTATAAGAATACATGGATATCATTAAAAGACTTTGATTTTTATCGCAATATAATATCTAAAAGATGCTTGAGTGATAAACAATTATCTTGGAAAAAATCAATAAATGAAACTATTATATCAAAAATTAAAAGAGGAAAAGACTATGCCTAAACTTCAAGAATACTGTTTAAATATTACCGATGGTGAACATGGCTCTGTTATTGATGATAATAGTGGTAATTATTATCTATTAAGTAATAAAAATATGGTTAATGGAGAAATTGTTATTACTTCAGAAGATAGAAAAATATCTGAGGAAAGTTTCCGTAAAATTAACAAAAGAACAAAGCTGTCAACAGGTGATGTATTAATTTCTACAGTAGGAACTATCGGTAAAGTTGCTTTAGTAGAAGGTAATGTTAATTATGACTTTCAAAGAAGTGTTGGCATTTTGAAATGCAATAAAGATATTTTACTACCAAAATTTTTGTATTATTACCTTAATAGTCCATATATTCAAAATAAACTACTCAAAACAGCAAAAGGTGCTATACAAAAGTGTATTTTTATAAGTGATTTAAAGAATTTGGAAGTATCTATTCCATCTATTACACTTCAGAATAAGATTTCTAAAGTATTGGCTCTTGTAGATAATAAGATTAAATTGAACAACAAGATAAATTCTGAATTAGAGAAGATGGCGAAGACTTTATATGATTACTGGTTTGTGCAGTTTGATTTTCCTGACGAAAATAAACGACCATATAAATCCGCCAATGGAAAGATGGTATATAATGACATCTTAAAACGAGAAATACCAGATGGTTGGGCGGCAGGAACATTTTCATCATATATTAAGCAAGAAAAAGGTGGGGATTGGGGAAAAGATGAATGTGTTGGCAATTATACTAAAAAAGTTATATGCATAAGAGGTGCTGATTTTCCTGCACTTCTTGGACGTTCTGTTTGTAATGCTCCTATTAGATATATTCTAAATAAAAACTCCTCGAAATTGTTGTCATTAGGAGATTTGATTGTTGAAATTTCAGGAGGAAGTCCAACCCAATCAACAGGAAGAATCGGCTATATAAATAATAATGTATTAAACAGGTTTGATACAGATATTATTACGTCAAATTTCTGTAAGGCTTTATCATTAAACAATAAAAATACATTATATAACTTTTATTTAGAATGGGACAGATTATATAAAGCAGATGTTTTCTTCAATTATGAAGGAAAAACAACAGGTATTAAAAATCTATTATTTGATAATTTTGTTAAAACATACAAAATTGTTATTCCGCCACAAAATATAATAAATTCTTTCTATAGTAGAGTTAATCCTCTATTTGAAAAAATTCAAAGCAATTCTAAAGAAAACAAAAAACTAGCCGAATTAAGAGATTTTTTATTACCTTTGCTTATGAATGGTCAAGTTAGTGTTCAGAACTAACTGAAACCTGTCCGTTCATTAATAATGGGAGCAAAAAGTCTCTTAGTTGGATTAGTTCTTCGTTTTCTTTAAGTTTGCTTAACCTTTTGGTTATTAGTGGTTCAATTAATTTATTAAAAACATCTAGAGTTTCTTCTGTAGGAACAATAATATTTAATATCTCAAGATTTGTTCTAGTAATTTGTGGTTGAGCAGAACCAGAAATAATCATTTGTAAATTTATAAGTTTAAGATACTGATATATATACTCATTACACATATAATCTAATTTTGGTTGGATAATCATTGCGTTTCCTGTTATCCAACTTTGAGGCAATGTTCTTCCTACATTTCCACATGAAGCCCCTCTACATGTGATGTATATTTCACTATTTTCGTGATTGTATGAATTATATCGTCCAATAATACCATTAGCACCATATACCCAATACTTTCCATTTGTTGTTAATTCTTTGTCAGAAATTGTTTTAGGCTGATAAGTGTTACAGATGTCTGTAAGTTTTTTTACCTCCCAACCTTCTGGGATTTCTCGTTTTAAGATGTCATTATATACCATCTTTCCATTGGCGGATTTATATGGTCGTCCTTTCTCGTCAGGAAAATCAAATTGAACAAACCAATACTCATAAAGAGTTTTAGCCATTTGTTCTAACTCTTTATTAATTTTGCTATTTAATTCAATTTTATCATCTAAATATTTTAAGATATCGGCTATTTTCTTTTGTTTTTCATAATTAGGTAATACAATTGGAATATCGTAATATGCAGAACTAGTCATGCTTGGTAATGTTGAACCAGAACGAATACCATCAAATCTCAAGACTTTAAGATAGTTATACAAATAATATGGCTCAACAATATCATCGTTTACTTCAGTCCAATACATTGTATCTACTGTCCAAAAAGGTGTTTCTACATACATAATATTATCTAAAGTACCTTTTCTGGGTAAAAGTATGGATGGCTTTATACTCATAGGTTTATTGACATAACACATTAATCCACCACTTCCATATACAGGTATATTACCTTGTGATAAGTGCCTATAATCACTACCATTCTTTATTACAAGTAAGTCTTTGAGTTTGTACTTATGCATATCTCAAACCTCCTTTAAGAAGGTTTGAAGTCATAAATCCTTTTATATGTTCAAAAATACATTTGAACCAAGATTTATATGGTCGTTTATTTTCGTCGTTTTCTGTACATCATTAAGTATTTTTAATAATGGAGAGAATTAATGATTTATGGATATATTCGAGTAAGCACTAACAAACAAACGACTGAAAACCAAAGATGGGAAATTGAAAAATACTGTGCTAAAAATAACCTAATTGTAGATAAATGGATAGAAGAGACAATCAGTGCAACAAAAGATATTAAGAAAAGAAAACTAGGCAAACTAATTAAAAGACTACATGCAAATGATATTATAATTGCTAGTGAACTATCAAGACTTGGAAGAAAACTCCTTGAGGTAATGGCTATTCTACACCATTGTATGAATACCGAAGCAACAGTAATTACAATCAAAGATAATTTTAGACTTGATGCAGGTATACAGTCCAAAGTATTGGCTTTTGCTTTTGGTTTGGCAGCCGAAATTGAAAGAAATTTGATATCTCAAAGAACCAAAGAAGCCCTTGCAGCAAGAAAAGATAAAGGAATGAAACTGGGGCGTCCATTTGGTGCAAAAAATTCAAAACTAAAACTATCCGGACATGAAGATACAATTATTGCAATGCTTAATAATGGTTATACAAAAACAGCCATAGCACATAAACTAAAAGTCCACCGAGAAACTTTGAGAGAATTTGTTAAGCAAATAAAATAAAAATAATCCCCGTATCTTCATTTTTTTGCGGACGAATTAAAAAAAGCACGACAGGATGTGTTTATGATAACAAATAAACACATCTCTGAAAGGCTTGTAGATGCTTGCAACAAATGATAATTCCAGTATTAAATCAGCAAATTTAAGCAATTTGATGTCATATTGCTATGGAACTGAACATTATTACACCAATCCCATACATTCATTCAAATACACAGATGGAGTTAAGGTTTTCTGTGAAAATGCCCAAAGCTATTGGCTTTTGGACATAGTTAATAGAGTGTGTCGCTTTTATAAAAGAATGCATCTAGACCTAATTATCATCAAACTCATTGTAAACCAAGACAACAAAGCTTCAATTACTTTTGAAGACACTCTTGGCATTTTCTTTTCTCAGATTATTCCTTTTACAGATTGTCCGGAAGGTGAATGGATGTTTTATTTTAATGACAATATATTTTTTTGGAATGGAGAATACTAATGAACAAGTTATTGAGAGCATTGATAGAACGAGATTTGAACAAAGCAAGAGAACTAATCAAACAAGGAGAAAACCTAAATGAGCAATACAATGAGCATGGTTGGACACCTTTTTTATGGTTAGTAAAAGAGTTTTATGAAGTTGAGATTGTAGAGGAATTTATCAAATTAGGTGGAGATGTTAACCAATGCACAAAAGAAAACCTCTCGCCATTGATGATTGCTGTAACCCATAGAAGCTCTCCGGATGTAATAGAACTTCTCATACAATATGGTACAGATGTTGACCATCAAGACAACTATGGACATACTGCTATAATGAAACTATTGAAACACCCACAATTAGCTATGAGAAAATCTATCTTGCAAGCCTTGATAGAGAATAATTGCGACCTAACAATTTTACGAAACATCCAAGGCAAATCAGCAATGGATATGATTTTGGAGAAGATTTAGTAATAAAGAATAGGATATCTTTGTTATTATATTTATTTTTAAGCATTTAGTTGGTATAAAAATATAGAGTCCCGCGTAAACCAAATGAAAGGTCTTAAAATGTCTAATATTTTTGAAGAAATTAAGTGTGAATATAATTCGTTTAGCAAAGAATTAAAACAAGAGTTGCTTGCGGGATATGACTATTTTAAGACGTTATATAGTCCAGAGATATTACAATCTTTACACGGTGAAGATTTATTAAATAAATTATTTCTAGGAAAGGGAAATGATGAAAATCTTTGTTATTATTTAGAAAGAGATAAAAAAAGTAGATTATATGGTGGTATAGGTGGAGGTAATTCTTCTAAATTTGGATTATATTATTCAAAAGATAAGAATTGCTGGATATCTGGAAAAGGAAAAAAAGAATTATCTACTGACGAAGCTATTATACAAGGAACAGAAATTAGAGATATTATTGTTAAAACCTGCAAATATATTGCAACTATGAATTTTAACACCATTGAGGATTATAAGAGACTCGAAGATTTTAAAAACAACAATCAAATTATTAAAAATGCTTGGGTTAGAAAGTATTTACATATGGTTTTTCCAGAGTATTTTCCTGCATGGTATTCAGAACAAATGCTTGATATTATAATTAAATATTATGATAAAGAACCAGAAGAAAGTTTATTTGCAAAAATGGGACAGGTTGTTTTTATAGCTAAAGAATGTGGAATACCATTGTGTATATTTGCTAACTTAAAAACTAACAGACAAATTGCAGAAACTGTAAAACCGCAAAATTGGATGCAAAATAAAGAAAATGATATCCATTATTGGATATATGCTCCCGGAGAAAAAGCCAATTATTGGGAAGAATTTTATGATGAGGGAATAATGGCTATCGGATGGGATAGTCTTGGTGATTTAAGTAGATTTGATAACAAAGATGATATGCGTAAAACAATGCAAGATATTTATCAAACATCAAAATCCTGTAAAAATGATGTTTGTGCTACTTGGGATTTTGCAAATGAAATAAAAACAGGAGATGTAATATTTGTAAAAAAAGGTAGAAGTGTTATACTAGGAAAAGGTATTGTTTCATCTGAATATATTTTTGATAATACAAGAAATGAGTACAAAAATATTCGCAAAATTAATTGGACACATAAAGGTGAATGGAAACACCCTGGTGAGGCAGTTTTAAAAACATTAACAGATATTACTCAATATAAAGAATATGTTGAAACACTAAATGCTATATTTGAAAGTGAAGATATGCCAATAAAAGAAGATAATTCAAATGTTAATTACTGGTGGTTAAATGCTAATCCTAAAATGTGGAGTTTTAATAATATAGCAATAGGAGAAGAGCAAAGTTATACTCTTTATAATGATAATGGAAATAAAAGAAGAATTTTTCAGTATTTTATAGATGCGAAGCCAGGAGATATAATTATTGGATATGAGTCTACACCTATAAAGCAGATTGTAGCATTGGCTAAAGTATCTAAAGAACATGATAATAAAAACTTCTATTTTGTAAAGACTGAGCAATTATCAACACCTATAGACTATAAAGACTTATTAGAAGTTGAAGAACTAAAAGATATGGAATATATGAAATCAGCTCAAGGAAGTTTATTCAAACTTACTGATAGTGAATATGAAGTTCTAATGGATATAATTAGAGACAATAATCCAATTAATAAACAAGATGAAAGTGTAAAGAAATATACTAAAGAAGACTTTTTATCAGATGTGTATACATCATCAGAAGATTATGATGAATTATGTTTATTGCTGAAAAACAAAAAGAACCTTATATTACAAGGAGCTCCTGGTGTAGGTAAAACTTTTACAGCAAAGCGTTTAGCATATTCCATTATGGGAGAAAAAGATAATAATCGTATAGAAATGGTGCAATTCCATCAAAATTATACTTATGAAGATTTTGTTATGGGATACAAACCTAATGGTTCTGATTTTGAATTAAGAAATGGCATATTTTATCAATTTTGCACAAAAGCAGCCAACAATCCAGATAAAGAATATTTCTTTATTATTGATGAAATAAATCGTGGAAATATGAGTAAGATTTTTGGTGAATTGCTTATGTTAATTGAAAAGGACTATAGAGGTGCTGAACATAAAATTACATTAGCCTATAATCAAAAACCTTTTTATGTACCGAATAATCTTTATATTATTGGTATGATGAATACAGCAGATAGAAGCCTTGCAATGATTGATTATGCTCTTAGACGTCGTTTTAGCTTCTATGAAATAGAGCCAAGATTTGCATCAAAAGGATTTAAGAACTACCAAAAATCACTTTCAAATGATATTTTTGATAACCTTATGATGAAAATTGAAGAGTTAAATAAAGACATAAAACAAGATGGTTCTCTTGGTAGTGGTTTCTGTATTGGACATAGTTATTTTTGTAATCAAACAAAATGTTCAAAGAACTGGATGAAATCAATTATAAGATATGAAATTATTCCAATGCTACAAGAATATTGGTTTGATGATAATCAAAAGGTTCAAACTTGGATTAATAAACTAGAAAGCGTATTAGATGATTAATGATAAAGGTATTTTTATCAAAAATATTTATTATATGCTAACTTATGCTTTTCAAGTATTAAGACAACAGAACTATGAAAAAATAGCTTCAGAAGAGTTTGAATATATTCAAGATTTATTTGCTGAAATATTAGCAAAAGGAATATCACAACAACTTAAACAAGGTTTATATAGAGAATATGTTTCTTTTAATGAGAATTTATCAACTCTACGTGGAAAGCTTAATATCACAGAAACTATTAAAAATAAAATTCAAAAAAGACAATGCTTAAATTGTGAATATGATGAGTTATCTGAGAATAATATATTTAATCAGATATTAAAAACAACTATTCAATTATTGATAAAAAATAAGGATGTAAAACAAGATAGAAAGAACAATCTAAAAAAAACATTAGTGTTTTTAGATAAAGTTGATAGTATAAATCCAGAAACAATCCATTGGAATATGCTTACATATCAAAGAAATAACAAAAGTTATGAAATGTTAATGAATATTTGCTTTTTTGTTCTTGATGGTATGTTGATGACAACAAACAAAGGTCAATATATGCTACAACAATTCTCAGAAGAACACATGGCTAGATTGTATGAAAAATTTGTTTTGGAATATTATAGGAAACATCATACATATCTTGATGATGCTAGAGCAATGCAAGTAAAATGGGCATTAGGTGGTGATCAAAGTGAGAAAATGATTAAATTCTTACCAGTTATGCAAACTGACATTACATTACAATTTAAGGATAAAACATTAATTATTGATACAAAATATTATGGCAGAACAATGCAAACTCAATTTGATAAGAAGACATTACACTCTAATAATATATATCAAATATTTACATATGTAAAAAATCAGGATGTAGAAAATACAGGTAATGTTTCAGGAATGTTGTTATATGCTAAAACAAATGAAGAAATAACACCTGATTGTGAATTTGAAATGTGTGGAAATAATTTCAAGGTTAAGACATTAGATCTAAATAATGATTTTAAGAATATTGCGAAACAATTAGATGATATAGCATTTAGCACATTTAATTATAATAATTAAAAAAACTAAAACATTCCGTATTTTAATCAAAATCATATTTTTTTAGATAAATAAAAATATGAGTATAAGAAATGTATTAAATAATTTAGATTTAGTTCTATCAAAGAAAGACCAGATATTAAGAAGGCCTGATATTGGAACTATTGTAATAAAAGATAGTGGAATTTGCACACATAATCACATTCCATTTACTTTAGAGAACTTAGTTAGGCTTTGGACTGAGAACACTCGTTGGAAAATCAAACACAATGGACACCCCATATACATCTATAAAATCAAAATGATTGATTACAAATTTAACATTGTTGCCTTTGGGTGGGATGAAACTCTTCAAAAGCCAGTTAAGTTAAATGGCTTATCTTATAATCAGTTGTTTAATGATGCTGTAAAGGTAGGAGTTCGTCCACCAAACTCCACAGTTAAACTTAATGATGCAATAGAAGTATTAAGAGGATAATTAATCTTCAATCTCTTTATATTTCTGCCTTAGTTCTTTTAGTTTATCCCAATCTTTAGCTTTATAGGCAAGCAAAGCTTCAACTGGGTATTTAATATTCTTACCTTCTCCAATAAATGGTATTGAATCTCTTGATGGGGTTTCTCTATCTTTCTTTCTCTTCTGACCAAGGTATGATACAGATTTTTCCAACATGTATGCAGCATATTCAGATTTAAGGTAACCTGTTTCATAAGCAACTTTGTATGCATCATAATCAAAATCAGTAGTTTCTTTTGTTATTTGGTTTAGTCCTAATTCTTCTATCTCTAGTAAGTACTTATTTGATTTTAATGTATTAGCAAATTTTTCTTGAGCTTCCAACATTCCTTTACTATTAGCATTAAAGAATGCAAAGTTCTTAAAAGTGCAGTTTTCAGATAATTTCAGTGAATTAATCTTAAATGGTTTGAAAAATGAAAGATTTTTCAGAACAGATGTTCCATTTATATTAGTATCTTCCATTTCAAACTTTCCATTAAATTGAGTATCTCTAATTACAAATTTAGATCTAGAAGCAAAAGTTGTTTTACTAAAATTTACAATACTGTTTTCATTAAAAATACATTCTTCAATATAAAACATAGAATTAATCATAATGTTTTTGTATTCAAAAGCTTCTCTAAATTTACATTTGTTAAAAATAATGTTAGAGTTTATATTATTGGAAATAATTAAATCTCTTTCAAATATACAATTTCTAAAACACAAATCAACTTCTGTTTGTTCTTCTATTTTTACTGGAGTAATAAAACGGCAATCTATAAAAAAGACACCTTCGATTAATAGTTTTTTGTTGATGTTCTTTGGTGTATTAGAAAACATATGTCTTAATAATACAATATTATTGATGCTAAAGGATAATCTTTCAAAAATTAAAATCCATCCATGATTACCACCAGCAATTCTAACACCAAAGCAAATTTGAGTTGACGGCAAAGGTCTTTCGCTTATTAATCTATCATAAAGTTGTTCTACTGTAAGGTGTAGAGGTTCATGTATTGTTTGTTTTCCATAAAGACATATATTTTTATCATATGCTGATTTAAAATAACTAATTTCTTCATCATACATAATGTAATCTCCAATTAACTGATGTAAGAAAGCTTAAAACATTAAATCTCAAAAGTCCAGATTTTTAAAAATGTTAAAAAAGACATATTTTTTAACATTATCCTTGTATTGCTTGGTTTTCCTAGTGTTTTTAATTAGGTAATTTTGACTTCAAATCCATAATGTTAAACTTTGTATTTCAGCCTAATTTTTTTTAACATTTTTATCATTTTTTTGCGGACGAATTAAAAAAAGTGCGACAGGATGTTTTTATCAACCAAACAATGCGACCGATTATTGAGGATAATGAATGGGGAACACCTTA
>CAJGCO010000026.1 GCA_904501925.1 uncultured Alphaproteobacteria bacterium
AAAAAGTTTGGTGAATGAGAGTGATTGTGAGCAAATAAAGTATTATGTAGAGACATTTGGTAGCGGATTTTTACCCTTGCATCAATTTTAATGCGAATGTAGTTAATAAAGTTTATAGCTATTTGAATAAGGGCATAGATAATGATGTATGATAAAAGGGTTGAGTTAAAAGAGTTGCTTAAATCTTTTGCAATAAAATTCAATATTTTGGCATAATAAATATGTGCAAAAGATGAAAGAGCATCCGGAAGCAATGCTAAAATAGAGGAAGTGATAAAAAATAATTTGCATTTTTTGATAGTGGAGATGAAAAATTTATAGATATTCATGATTATTTATCTCCTTTTTGAGTATTAAAGTTTAAGTAGCCATCTGCTTGGAGGGAGTAAAAATGTTTGAAAGTACTGTTTTTCTTCTTTAAGAGATTTTGAGGTGTATCGTCTTCTATTATTTTTCCATTATTAAGAACGATAATTCTATCCATTGAGCGAAGAGTTGACAGGCGGTGAGCTATGGCAATTACCGTTTTGTTGTTCATTAGATTTGAAAGTGCTTGTTGAATAGCAAATTCAGCTTCGCTGTCAAGAGCAGAGGTTGCTTCATCTAGGATTAGAATTGGTGCATCTTGAAGAATAGCTCGAGCTATGGCAATACGTTGGCGTTCGCCACCAGAAAGAAGTATGCCTCGTTCTCCAACAATGCTATCATAGCCGTTTTTTAGTTCCATAATGGTATCATGAATGTGGGCAAGTTTGCAGGCATTGATAATTTCATCATTTGATGCTTTGGGTTTGGTAATTTTTAGGTTTTCAAGCAAACTTCGGTTAAATAGGGTTACATCTTGCGGAACATAAGAGATATTTTTATGAAGTGAAAATTCGGTTATGTCTGATATATCTTGATTATCTATAAGAATTTTTCCTTTTTGAGGTGTATAAGAGCGAAGAAGAAGATTAATTAAACTTGATTTACCAGAGCCTGATAAACCAACAAGACCTACTTTTTGATATGGTTTTATAGAGATGTTCAAGTTTTTGAAAACTTCTTTTTCTTTGATGTATGAAAAAGTTATATCTTGATATTCAATAGATGGTGATTTTATCTTTAATGGGAAAGCTGTTTCTTTGTCTTTAATTTCTATGGGTTTATAGATTAAGTCTATGTTTGATTTTAGTTCTCCTAAATCTTGAAAGAAAGATGTAGAAGCTCTTGATAATCTACCTAGTTCAGAAAGTAGCATATTTATGGTGCTAAAAGAAAAATACGCTAAACCTAAATTTAAGTTATCATAAATGGCAAAATAAATTATGGCAAAATAGCAAGAGATTGTAAATATAGTTTCTGTAAATTCTAGAATAAAAGTTGATGAAGCACGATTATTTTCGCATTCATAAGTGGAATGAAGATATTTTTTTAAGATTTTGAACGCATTAAGCTTTTCAGAAAATATAGAACCTGTATATTTTACGAGTTTGTAGTTTGTGATGCTATCTATATTAAAACCTATATAGTCTTTTTCTAATTTTCCACGTGTAGCCCATAAATTATGAATAGTTTTACCTAATTTTTTGATGATTAAATAAAAGGGAATTGATAATATTATAATTGTAAGGGCAAGTTTTGGGCAACTATTGGCAATAATTGAAAAGGCAAAAATAAAGTTGATGATTGGACGAATTAAACCAAAAAGAAAGTTTATTGATAGAATGTAAAATCCTGTAGAAGCGGAAGTAATGGCAGTTGAGATACGGCTAGTCATTTCATCATCAAAATAACGAGTATTATGATGATGAACATGATTAAACATTTCTAGAGTTATGTTGGCGGTAAATGTTGATTCTACATCAACCTTTATAGTACTTAAAAAATATTGATTGATGGCTTGTAGGACTTTTAGGATAATAAATAAAATAAACCAAAATAAAATGCTATCTATGGCAAGTGATTTGTTTTCTATACTAAAGCAGTTTATGATTTTGGATGTTACGTATGGTGTTATGCTTAAGGCAATAGATGCTAATATAAAAGAAAGGGCATAAGGGATAAATAAGTGTTTTAATTTTTTTATATTAGTAAGGATTAGTTTTGTTAAATTCATAAGATATAGTCCTAATAGTTGTAATATGTTTGGGAGTGTATCATAAAATTGAGATATGGTCAATATAAAAAAAAAGCACCTCAAGTTGGAGGTGCTTTTTTGTTATATAATGTTTTGGGTTACATTTTTTCTGGAGCTTTGAAGCCTAATAAATTTATTGATGTATCTAATACATTTAAGGTTAGAGTAATTAGAGAAATAAGTGAGTGTAAGATAGTTTCATTTGTTTCAGCTAATATCTTCTTATTGTGATAGAATGCATTGAATTTATTAGAAATTTCATAAATGTATTGACACAAAATTGAAGGAGCATCTTTTTTTACGGTTTCAGTTAGTATATGGCTGAACTTAATTAAAGATAAAGCAAGATCACGTTCAGCATCACAAGTAAATGATGAGAATGGATTTGTACCTTCAAATGGATTTAGATTTAGTTTTGATAAGATTGATTTGATACGAACCATTGTATATAAAATATAAGGCCCAGTATTTCCTTCAAATGAAGCAAATTTATCTATATCAAAAATGTAGTTGCTTTCGCATGGGTTTTGTAAATCGCCATATTTAATTGCTGAAAGAGCAATAATTTGAGAGAGCTCTTTTAGTTCTTCTTGTGACATATTTTCACTATCTTTAATTGATACTTTTGATTCTACTGTATCTAAAAGTTCTGATAATTTCATTGTGCCACCTGAACGTGTTTTAAAAGGTTTGCCGTCAGAACCATTTACTGTACCAAATCCAACAAATGAAAGAGTTGTTTTTTCATCTACAATACCAGTTTTGAAAGCACAACGGAAAACTCTTTCAAAGTGTAAATCTTGACGTTTATCTACTACATAAATTACTCTATCAGGATTAAAGTCTTGGCGTCTTTGTACAAGAGTTGCAAGGTCAGTTGTTTCATAAATTGCAGAGCCGTTTGATTTTAAAATGATACAAGGAGGGATTGGAGCAGTGTCTGTTTCTTTTTTTACATCTACAATTAGTGCGCCATCACTAATATATGCATGTCCATCTTTTTTCATCTTTTCAACCATTGCAGGGATATATTGATCAGCATCTGATTCACCATACCAATAGTCAAAATCTACATCAAGACGACCATAATTTCTTTTTAGGTCTTGAAGTGATACGTTCATAATATGGTGCCATAATGCACGATATCCAATTCTACCTGATTGTAATTCTTGAGTGGTGTTACGAGCATCTTCAAGATAAACTTCATCTTCTTTTGATTTTTTGGAAGCGGTTGGATAGATTTCTTCTAAATCTTTTAATGTAAATGGAGCTGTATCAGGATATTGACCTTCGTAATTTTCATCAAAATAGCAAAGGTTTGGTTGGCGTTGTTTTAATTCATGGATAATTAAACCCATTTGTAAACCCCAGTCGCCAAGGTGAGCATCGCCAATTACATTATTGCCATAAAAACGGTTTAGTCTTTTTAGAGCTTCACCAATTACAGCTGAACGAAGATGACCAACGTGTAAAGGTTTAGCAACGTTTGGACCACCGTAATCTATAACAACAGTTTTTATATCTTCTTTATTTTCAAAACCACATTTAGGAGAGGTTAACATGCCGTTTAAGTAGTTTTGTAAAAATTCATCTTTAACGTTGATATTAATAAAACCAGGGGCTACTACATTAACATCTTTAATTATATCATTTTCTTTGATGTTTGCTAAAACTTCTTGAGCTATCATAAGAGGTGCTTTGCGATAAAGTTTTGCCCCTCCCATAGCGCCGTTTACTTGGAATTGACATAAGTCTGGTCGGTTAGAAACAGTTACTCGTCCTAGTTCTCTATCAAAGCCTGCTTGTTCAAACGAGTTCATAAAAATTTCATTTAGAGTTTCTATTACCGATAACATTTTATTCTCCGTAAATAAAGGTTGCAATTTGTTGGGGATATTAAAAGAAAACGCTAATTGTGTCAAGTTTAATTTTTGGGGAGAAGAGGGGGATTTTGTTGACTTTTTTTTGATTTGGAGTAAATAGAGGTCATTATTTGTTTTAACAATTATAGGAGACTTATATGCCTGTATCTTTAGCAGTTGCAAAGTTAATGGAAGAATATAATCGTTTTTCTTCTACAACATTAAATGAATTATTTGATAAAGATGAGAAAAGAGCTGAAAAATATACTATTGAATTTAGTGATTTGATGTATGATTACTCTAAGAATAGATTTGATGATAAAGTTTTAGATGCTTTATTTGATTTGGCTGAAGAGCATAACTTAAAAGCTCGTATTAATGATATGTTTGAAGGTAAAAAAATAAACGTATCTGAAAATAGAGCAGTGCTTCATACTGCACTTCGTAATTTTTCTGGTGAAAGTGTTTATGTTGATGGTAAAGATGTAATGCCAGATATATTACGTGTTCAAGAAAAAATGAAAGTTTTCTCTGATGCTGTTCGTAGCGGTGAATTTAGAGGTGCAACCGGTAAAAAACTTACTAATATTGTAAATATTGGTATTGGTGGTTCTGATTTGGGGCCTTATATGGTAACGACAGCTTTGAGAAAATATTGGGCTGATGATATTGAATGTTATTTTATTTCTAATATTGATGGTACAGCTTGTGCTGAAGTATTAAAAAGAATAAATCCTGAAGAAACATTATTTATTGTTGCATCAAAGACATTTACTACAATTGAAACACTTACAAATGCAAGAACTTGCCGTGAGTGGTTAGTTAAGGCATTGGGTGAAGATGCTGTTAAAAATCACTTTGTTGCATTATCTACAAATGCTAAAGAAGTTGAGAAGTTTGGTATTGATATAAACAATATGTTTGAATTCTGGGATTTTGTTGGTGGACGTTATTCTTTATGGTCAGCAATTGGTTTATCTATTGCTTTGGCTGTTGGATATGATAATTTTATAGAATTATTAAAAGGTGCTGAAGCTATGGATATTCACTTTAGAAATGCACCTTTAAGAGAGAATATTCCTGTTATTATGGCGTTACTTGGTATTTGGTATAATGATTATTATAATCTTCATAGATATGCTGTTATTCCTTATAACCAATATATGAAATTCTTGCCTTCATATTTACAACAATTAGATATGGAAAGTAATGGTAAATCTGTTAGATTAGATAATAAGAAAATTACAGATTATGCAACAGGTCCTGTGTTGTTTGGTGGGGCAGGAACTGATGTTCAACACTCATTCTTCCAATTATTACATCAAGGTACAGCGGCTGTTCCTGTTGACTTTATTATTCCTGCTATTTCTCAGAATGAGACAGGTAAACACCATTTAATCTTATTAGCTAACGTTTTAGCTCAAGCTGAAGCTTTGATGAAAGGTAAAACTTTGGAAGAAGTTGAAGCAGAGTTAAGAGCTAGTGGTAAAAATGAAGAAGAAATTGAAAAAATTAAATATAATAAAGTGTTTGAAGGTAACCGTCCTTCTAATATGTTTATTATCAAAAAGTTGACACCATTTACTTTGGGTATGTTGATTGCTATGTATGAACATAAGGTTTATACTCAAGGTGTTATTTGGGAAATTGACTCATTTGACCAATGGGGAGTTGAGCTTGGTAAACAACTTGCTTTGAAGATTTTACCAGAACTTGAAAGTGATGAATTGAAAAAGCATGATGGTTCTACTGAAAACTTAATTAAAAGAATTAAGCAAATTAGAGGTTAAGTTTCTAGATTTAACAAAAAGGATACTCAATTGAGTATCCTTTTTTGTTTAGTTTAAATCCAGCCAAGTTTTTGAGCTACGATTTTAACTTCTTCGTGCGTACCTCGTTGGTTGTGGTACTTTACAAATATATCCTTTTTGCCTAATGCAATGAGGGCAAATTGACTTGCTGGCTCAAGGAAATAATCTTCACAATATAACGCAATGTAGCGATCTATGAATTTTGTGAAAAATATTGGTTCATTTGAGGGTAACAAGCGCTCATTTTGGATATACTTAAAAAAGTATGCACGATGTTCAGGCTTAAAAAGCTCTCGCTCTGGAGTTTCTGACAAAACCTGATGCTTGAGATATTTATCTAGCTTATCGTATGATTTTTGCTGAACGATGAACATCTCAATGTAGGGGTCTAGATGATGAGTTATAATGTATTGATCAAAAAACTCTTCATACTCCGGCTTAATAAGACGCTGCTGGGCAAAAATAGATAGGTGGTTAGATTTGATGTAGAGATTAAACATATCGGTTAATTTGTTTTCTACAATCATAACTTCCTGATAGTTTTCTAGCTTGCGCTGTTTAATGAAAGCTTTAAAAATGTTGAGATGATTTTCTTTAATCATCTTTTCAATTGCTTTGGGAGATATACAGCAGTACTCAAGGTATTGGGATAGCAAATCAACATAGTTATATGCTACAATCCAGATTTCTTGTTCTTCTGTTAACATCTCCTCTTTTGCAATAAGAGCTGCAATAAGATCTTTTTTTCTCATAATTGTTAAGGGTTATAATTTTTAGACATAATTTTTATCGATTGTTCGGCAATGTATATTATATTTTAAATTTTGTCAAATAAAAGTTTTGCTTGAAAAAAATCTAAAATGTTGTAGAGCTATTTATTATGATTAAAAATAGTGATGAAAAAATATTGTTGTTATCTTGTTGCGCTCCTTGTGCTTGTGCTGTGATTAAACGTATGAGGGAAGAAGGGGTTAATTTTGCTGTGGTTTTTTATAATCCTAATATTCATCCTTACGATGAATACATAAAAAGACGTGATGAGCAAAAAAATCTTTGTCAAAAATGGGGGATTGAATTTATTGAATTAGAATATAATGTGAGGGACTGGATGGAGGCAACTAAAGAATATAAAGATGAACCAGAGAGAGGTAAGAGATGTTCTATTTGCTTTGAGTTTCGCTTGAAAAAAGTTATGGAGTATGCAAAAGAATTAGGAATAAAGAAAGTTGCTTCGGTTTTGGGAGTATCCCGTTGGAAAGATTTAAATCAGGTAAATGAAGCAGGAAAAAAAGCCTCAGATAGTGTTGGTGTAGAATATGTTTTAATAGAAGGGCGCAAAGGAGGAATGCAAGAAAAACGTTTGCAACTTATTAAAGAGTTAGAGCTATATAATCAAGAATATTGTGGATGTATATATTCTATAAGAAAATAAGTTATCTGCGATTTTGGAGCATGGATTGTAATTGTTGAACCGTCATAGTTTTATGAGTTGTAAGTTGTGTTTTTCCTCTGGAGTCTATTTTAAGTTCTAATATTTGTTGGTTATCATTTGTTGTTTGATTTGAATTTGTATTTGGTATTTCTTTGTTTTTTAGTTGTTGGAGTAGTGGTTTAATGTTTGTAGCATCTTTTTTCATTGTTGTTGCAACATCTTCTCTTGATATTGAAGGTTCGGAAGTTGTTAATTTTGCATCAACTCTTTGATTAAATTTGTTTTGTAATTCTGAAATGTTAATTACAGGTATTTCTTTGGGTAACTCAAGAGGTGTGTCTTTTATTTCAGGTTTTATGATTTGAGTTTCGAAAGTTTTAGGTGTTATTGTTTCTTCAGTATTTTCTGTGGTAGGAACTTCGTTAGTTTGTATTATTTCTTCTGGTTGAATTGTAGGGATATCTATTGGGGCTATCCCTATGTTTGGGTTGAAGTCGTCTTCAATTTCTGGTAGCTCAAGTTTAACTTCGCTGGATGTTAATAGAGCGGTTGTTACTTTATCGTTGTCATTTTGAGGAGTTTGAGCATATTGCTTATTATACATATATGTTTCAGCTTCATATAAAGAATTTATAGTATTTGAGGTTCTTTCTTTGGTAGAAGTAACCATTTGTTCTAACTCTTCAATAGATTTATTGTTTGTTTCATTGGCTACTCTATCATTTATCATATTGTTAACGTGTGATACTGTGTTTACTTTATAATTAGCGTATTTATTAGTATCATTTATATTATATGTTTTTAATCCACGTGGATTATTTTCATGCACGGTATAATGAGTTATATTTCCAGTTTTATCATATGTTATATCGGCAATAGTTATAGCATGGTAACCAGATGTGGTATTGGTTGCTCCATTTTTAGTTTTAATGGAAATCATGTCCCCTGGTTTTATTTCTCCTGATTTCATTAGTTCTTGAAGGGTGATTTTTTCTTCATGTTTTGTGCAATATGGGGCAATTGATTCTGTGGCACAAAAATCTCTAGCACTAGCTGAATTATTAGCGCAACCTAAAAAGGTTCCATTGGCAATACTAATACGTGTAAAAGGAGCTGCAGGATTGTTTCTTTTTTGGGCTTGAAATAAATTTTGAGCTCCATCGTATCCCATTTTTGCACTGCATTGAGAGCAAAGCGATATGGCAGTTATTGCGCAACTAGCGTAATTTCCTGTAATATCTTGTTTGCTTCCATATATTGTTCTTCCTAATTCGGGGGTTCTTACAACAGCAGAATCTCCAACTTCGTAATTTCTAAATCCCCTCCATATCTGAGTATTTTCATGTTCTCCGTTTCGTTTAGCATCTCGTGCGATATTATATACTTTGGTACATTCATTTAGGACAATATGATTATATTCTGTATTGCGTAATTGGTTATATGTTTGGATAAGTGCATTTCTGTACTCTTCCTCAGATTGATAGTTTTCTCTTTGAGGTGTTTTAATGTTATCAAGTTGTAGCTGTCTAACGCTTTTGGCTTCTCTAGAATATGCACTCATAGCTATCTCCTAAATCCATATTTAATGGTTAATTGTATCATATTTTGTAAGCTATTGCAAGAAAAAAAGGTATAGTTGTTTAGGAGTATAAAATAAAAGCCTTCAATTTTAATTGAAGGCTTTTATTTGATTATTGCTTTTAATTAAAAAGGAACATCATCATCCATAACAGAATTATCGGAAGGAGTGTTATCCCAGCCAGCTGCAGATGAGTCATAAATATCACCAGATGAAGCAGGAGCGCCATCACCACGGCCATCAAGCATAACTAATGTACCATTATAGTTTTGAAGAACAACTTCTGTTGTATAACGTTTTTGGCCACTTTGATCATCCCATTCACGAGTTTGAAGAGAACCTTCAAGATATACTTTAGAACCTTTACGAAGAAAACGTTCTGCAGTATCTGCTAGAGCTGAATTGAAAATAACAACTCTGTGCCATTCAGTACGATCTTTACGCTCACCACTTGCTTTGTCTCTCCATGTGTCACTTGTTGCAAGGCTAAAAGATACTACTTTTGTGCCTGATTGAGTGTTGCTAACGCGTGGATCTTGACCAAGGTTTCCTACTAAAATTACTTTGTTTATACTTCCTGCCATTGTTTTGCCTTTTCTTAAAAAATTAAAATTTTAGTCACTATAGTAGTATTTTTTTGTTCTTACAAGTGTTTTAATGTGAGATTAACAAAAAAATACTAATAAACTTGAATAAATTCATCTTCCTTATATTGTTCAATTATATATTGAGATGATTTAATAGAGCCGGAGTGCATTAAAAAATCTCCCCAAGTTTCCTTAAATGCTTCATTGTTTGTAGATTTTGTTAATTTGTTATAATCGAAGCTATTTGTTGATTTAACTAAGTCGCTCCATAATTTTATTGCAACATAACTATACGCTTCTAACCCTTTAGGTTCGTATCCTGAAAGACGTAAATTTACTAAATTTTCTGTAAAAGATAGACTATCTTTAAGGCTAGGTAAATCAAAAGTGTAAAGATTGTTAGGAATTTGTGAAAAATCATCTTTGATGTTTGGGCTAAGATTATTTTTATTGGTAAAAATAATCATATCTGGTGATACGTTTATAATATTTTGAATAGCAAGAGGGGTTTGGGTGTTGTTACCTAGAACAAATGATATATCAATGTTATCCTTTTTTAATTGGGTTGCAATATCATATAAATTGTTGTTTAAGGTATAGAATTTTAAGAGTTCACTTTTTCCATAACGTTGAAATTCTTCAAATAGGGCTTTGGCTGTTGATGAATAACCATTGTTAGGATCATCATTATAGATGAAACCAACTTTAAGCCCAGCATAATTGTTATTATAAAATTTGAAAAAATCTTTACTGATTTGGTTTTTTGAACCTAAAAATAGGATAGGTCCTGTTTGGTTTGTTTTGCTTGTATTATAATCGATGGTTGTTGGGATGATTTGGAAGATATTAGCTTTTTCGTAAATGGAAGTGATTTCACTAAAGCGATTTGAACAATAAGGACCAACAACTAAACCAATTGTTTTAGAGTTTAATAGGGTTAACATTTGTGCTGTTGATATGGCTAATCTGTCATCACATCTATCATCAATGGTGAGTAAATCTATTTTTTGACCTTTTAGACCACCATTGTCGTTAATTTCTTTGATTGCCAGTTGGGCTCCACTAAATAATTCATTTCCAGATTGTTTTAATTCACCTGCTTTAGGGGCAATTATAGCAACGGTTACATCTGCTTTTAGTGGAGAAGAGATGACTAATAAATTAAAAAGAATATATAGTATATGATTTGTTATTTTTTTCAAAATGTTAGCTCTTGTTAAGTTTTAATTATACGTATTTATATACTATAATTTTTATTTAGCAAGATAAAAAAAGATGGTCTTCATTTGCTGGGCGCAAATATGAAGACCTATGTTTTTTATGGTATATTTTAGAAAGTGTAACGAAGACCTGCTGTTACTTCCATTAAATGATCTAAAGTTTTTACACCTACATAACTATAACGTCCCATTACTCTGAATGATACGTTTGGATTAAAGTCGTATGAAAAACCAAGACCTGCTCTATAACCTATACGTTCTTTGTTTTTTCCTTGACCATTGTTTTTGATTTTTATGTCGTAATTTGCTAAACCTAATGAGCCAAGAGCATTGAAGCCAGAACACATAATTGGCATTCGGCCATACATATCAAGACCCCATGCATTAAATTTTGATTTTATTTTATCGCTTGGGTTTGATGAAAGATGAGTTTTTCTTTCACCAGCATATTGATAAAATAATTCTAAGTCAGTGTATTTGGCAATTTCTGTACCAACATTTATACTCCATGAATTATAATCTTTTTTGGCTTGTTTTGCGTAGCCTCCATGTTTTGCATGAGAAAAAATATAGTCTGCTCCAATATATGGTCTAATGTCTGAATGAGACATTTTCCAATCAGAGGCATTGGCGTTAAGAGCAAATAGGGAAACAGCTGCTGCTAATAAACAAATTTTTTTCATATTTTAAACTCCATTAAAAACTAAAATTAACTTTAGTCCTAAAGTATTATATTTTATTATAGATAATACTTCTCGTTAGCTTATATATGTAGTATTTTATTATTTTAAATGGGGGTAAATAAACTTTTTTTGTGTTTTATTTAAATAGTTGAGATATTTTATCTAAAGTTTTGTTTAAAGAGGGTAATATGGTTTTTGTTCCACCAATATATGATTGTAAGTTGTGTGATAGGTTGTGTAAATTTAGAGAGGATAATAAAGCTAAATTTCCATCTTATTATAATGGACCAGTTCCTTCTTTTGGAAATTTAGATGCCCAAGTTTTGGTGGTGGGGCTTGCTCCTGGATTAAATGGTGCAAATCAAACAGGTAGACCTTTTACAAATGATTATGCAGGAGATATATTGTATCCTGTATTAAAATCGCAAGGTTTTGCTAAAGGTGATTACCAAAAAAGAAAAGATGATGGTTTTGAATTAATAAATGTTAGAATTACGAATGCAGTAAGATGTGTTCCTCCTCAAAATAAACCAACAACTGAAGAAGAAAAAATATGTAGATCTTTTTTGATAAATGAAATTAAAGAAATGAAGAATTTAAAAGTTATTTTAAGTTTAGGAACTATTTCTCATAAGAATGTTTTATATGCACTAGGTATTAAACAATCAGATGTTAAATTTAAGCATGGAAATATACATGATTTAGGAAATGGAATAAAATTAATAGATAGTTATCATACTTCTCGTTATAATATAAATACGGGGGTTTTGAGTTATCAAATGTTTGAAGATGTTGTAAAGAAAATTAAGGAACTGGTAGCATAAAAATGAAAAAATGTTTAGATATTGTTGTTTTGTTTTTTTTAGCGATTGTAACATTTGTGTTTTCAATATTGATTTATGTACGTTTTTTGTGGCCTAATGCTGATTTTGAGCAGATAATGATGACGATTAAAGATTTGTCTCCTAAGATGTTGGTAGATAATGTATATCTAAAAGATTATATTTGGGGATTGTTATTTTTTGTTGTGTCATATCCTTTGTTTTATTTTTATTTTAATATAAAACAAAAATTTTGTGCTTTGGTTATATTGTTGATTTCTGTGTTGTATTTTTCAGGCTATATTTATTATGAAACTTATCGTAGAACAACATCTACATTGTATGAAACAGAATATGTTGATCCAAGTAGTTTGGAGGTTAAGTTTCCTGAAAAAAAACGTAATTTATTGTTGATTTATATGGAGAGTTTTGAAAATAATTTTAGGTATTCTCAACATTATGAAAAAAATTTAATTCCAAATCTTAGTAAATTACAAGAAGAAGGGCAATATTCTTTAGCTCATGAAAGTTTGCCTGGTTCTGATTATTCAATTGCTGCGTTGGTGGCATCTCAATGTAGTGTGCCATTGAGATTTTCTAAGGATATGGATATTTGGGATACAAAGTATTTTTTACCAAAGGCAATATGTTTTCCTGAAATATTAAAAAAGAATGGGTATAAGAATGTTTTTGTAAAAGCTGCTGATATAACTTTTACAAAAGCTGATGTTTTTGCTAAATCACATGGTTTTGATGAAGCATTAGGTGTTGATGAAATTTTGCCAACATTACCAAATAAAGATAAAAAAGAATATATTGGAACTTTTGGAGGGGTTACAGACAGAGTGTTATTTGAATTTGCTAAGAATAAACTTGAAGAATTTAAGGAAAATGAGCCTTTTATGTTGAGTTTATTTTCACTTGATACGCATACTCCTGTGGCAAAACTTGATAAAAGTTGTAAAGCTGTTTTTGGTGATTTAAGAGATAGTTTTATTTGTGCTGATAAGGGTGTTTATGAATTTATTGAATGGTTTAAGACAAGTAAGTATTGGGAAAATACAACAGTTGTTGTTGTAGGCGATCATGTATTGCCAAGTAGAATGTTTTATAAGGGGCGTCCAAAGAAAGGTATTTTTAATTTGTTCTTAAATGTTGCGGATGGGTTGAAAATTAGAAATGATAAAATATTTTCTACATATGATTTGGCACCTACAATATTGGAAAGTTTAGGAGCAGAGATTAAGCCAAGAGCTTTTGCTTTAGGGCGTTCAATGTTTAGTGATGAAATGTCGTTAATTGAAAAAATTGGAGTTTCAAAACTTAAAATTCGTCTTATTCAAAAATCGTTGGTATATGATAAATTGTTAGTGCCTAACGTTAAAAGAGTTGATGTTTATAAAGATTATCAGATTGGAGATATAATAGGTGAGGATGATTTTTTAGATTATGCTGATGCATATTCAACAATTATGAAACAACATTTTATTGATAGGCTTAATTTGAAACTAGTAAATTATAATGGTGGTGATGTTGTATTAAAGGTTAAGTTTGTAGCTGTAGCTGGTGGAAAAATAAAAATTTTTGCTAATAATAATATGATTTATGAAGTTAATTCAAAACAAATGATTAAACAACCAGTGGTTCTAGATTTAAAAGTGAATAAAGAGCTTATTAAGGATGGAAAATTGCAACTTAGATTTAAAAATACAACTGGAATTAGAGCTGAATCTCAAATGGGTATTAGTCCTAGAGAACTAAAGATTGAAGAAATTAAGTAACTTATAATTTTTTATTAAAAAAGCTTATTTGTTATTTAATCTAAATAGTAAAGAGAGATATGATATGTTAAAAAAAATATTTTTCTTAGTTATGTTTTGGTGCACTAATTGTTTTGGTTTGACAGTTGATGGTAAACATACAAGTATTAGTGTTATACCTGAATTTATAGTTGTGGGTAGTGATGTTGAAAAGTTTGGTGTTTTAACCAAAATAACTATAGATGAAGGATGGCATTTATATTGGGAAAATCCTGGAGATGTTGGGGAGCCAACTACTTTAGATTATTGGGAAAATATAGACTATCAAGAAATATTGAGTTTGAATGGTAAGCCTATTAAAAGAAATTATGATGATGTTATAACATCTTATGTATATGAAAAAGAAGTATATTTTTATAATGAATTTGTTTTAAAAGATTATCATCAAGGAAAAAAATTAGAGTTTGATTTATTGGTTTCATATGATGCTTGTAAAGATGAGTGTATTCCTGAAAAAATAAAAATAGATTTTATGATACCAATGGAAGATAAGAGTGTTTTAAATAATGCTTTTATTAGTGAGTATAAAGTTGCAGAAATGAACTTTCTTACAAATATAAATGCTAGATTTGTAATTGATGGTAATTATTTGTATGTGGAAGTTGATGATGATTTATTTAAGAATTGTAAAAATGTTGATTTTATAAGTAGAAAATCTAAAAATAATGTTTTAAGTGAGTTACCTAAAACTAGTGTTGTGGATAGTAAAAAAATTAAAGTTAGTTTTGATGATGGCGAACTAAATGATAAAATAGAAGGAGTGTTTCTTTGTGATGATAGGGGATATAATTTAGTAGAGGTTAAAAATATTATAAGTAATCATAATGAGGGGATTTGGTATTATTTATTATTAGCTTTTATAGCTGGAATTATACTTAATTTTATGCCGTGTGTATTGCCTGTTTTGGGATTAAAAGCTTTATCAATTGTTATGAATAATAAAAAAGCTAATATAAAAAGTGCTTGTTTATATATGTTTGGTGTTTTGAGTTCATTTTTTGTATTGGCTGGAATATTGTTTTATGCTAAGGTAAAGGGAGAGGAATTAGGTTGGGGTTTTCAATTACAGTCTGTTAGTTTTAATTTATTTTTGTTGTTGTTATTTTTTGTTATATTTCTTAATTTACTAGATAAAATTGTTATTCCGGATTTTTTTGCTGATAAGTTAAGTAAGTTGGCTAAAGATAAAAGCTTTTTGATGGGATTTTTTGCTGTATTGATTGCATGTCCTTGTACAGGTCCTTTTATGGGGAGTGCAATAGGGTATGCTATTGGTAAAAGTAATTTTGCATATTGGGGAATATTTTTAATGCTTGGATTAGGATATGCATTACCATATGTTTTGGTTGAAATTTATCCAAATGTATTTCTTAGATATATTCCAAAACCAGGAGTTTGGATGGTGAAATTAAAAAGGGTGTTAGCTATGTTTATAGCTTTGACTTGCTTGTGGTTAGGTTGGGTAATTTTTAATCAGTTATTTTATAAAAGAGATTTGGTTAATGTTGAATGGCAAGAATATTCACCTCAAAAAGTAGAAAATGATTTAAAAAATGATAAATCAGTATTTATTAATTTTACAGCTAAGTGGTGTTTAGTTTGTTTGTTTAATGAAAAGACAACTCTTGGGACAGAAGAATTTAAGGATTTGATGAACAAAAACAATGTTAGTTTATATAAAGCAGATTGGACATCTAAAGATGATATAATATTAAAAGAGTTAAAGAGATATGGTAGAAATAGTGTGCCATTATATGTATATTATGAGAGGGGGAATAATAATTTTAAAATCTTAAATCAGATATTAACTAGAGATGATTTTAGAGAGCTTTTAGGTAAATAAAAAATATTGGATGATAATTATTTTTCGAGATTTTGACGCATTATAGCAATTTCTCTTTTATATAAGTTGTGGCGATTTTGTTCAGCACTTTGTATTATTGTTGAAAAATGTTTGGTTTTAAAAATGCTTTCTAATTCGGTGTATTTATCTTTGTTTTTATGAGCATGTTCAACAAGATGATTAAATAATTCAATGAAGGTTTGAGATAATTTATCGCCTTGTTTTGTGCGATATTCATCTTCTTTGTCATAAAAAGTATCACAGCAGTGCTCTATATCTGTTTGAGTATCTTTATATAGTTCATGATGTTCTAAAGGATAAAAATTATTTACAGCAAAAATGGTTTCATTTTGAGTTGGGCGAATAACAGAAAATTCCATTACAAATGGTTTATCCTTTATTTGAGATGGATTATTTTCTTTTATATTTGATAAAAATTTTAAGTGTTCTTGTTTTCTTTTTCTTATATACTCAAAGCGTTCGTGGTTTACGCTTGTTACTTTTTCATCGGTTAGAGATAAAAATTTATATGTTGTTGTTTGGGTTTCTCCATATGGGGTAACAGGAGCTAGATGGATGTTGTGGACTTGTTTTAATAAAAATGATTGAACAGCATTTGAGTATCCTAATTTTTTTAAGTCTGCTTTAAGGAGGCGTTCTAACTGAAAAGCAACAGTAGAGCCTTGGCAATGATTTACAAAAACTAATTTATTTAATCTTTGTGCAATTTTTTCAATAGAAGCTTTGGAACCATCTTCGTTTCTAAGGCGAGGGGCCAAAATGGATGAATATATATCGTATATGTATTTGGGGATATAGGTTGGATCTTCACTACGGGCATATCTATATATTTCTTCAGGAGTTCCTTGATTATATAAATTTAGGAGTGCATCTCTATCGGCAACAGCATTTCTACCATTAAAACCATATTCAACTGAATAAATAGGTGTTTTTTTATTTTTTAGAAGATTTTGAATAGCTTTTGCAAAGCCATTAGCTTTTCTTGAATTATTTGCATCTGATCCAGGAAAAGTTATAACGGCAATATCATCAGGTGGTATATGATTTGTATATTCCCATCCAGTAGGATTGAGTTTACTTTTTTTTACTCGTTGTCCAACTTTTGCATATGAATTATCTGTCATATCTATTCCTGAAAATATTACTATAATTGAGGTATTATATCATAATTAAAGGATGATTGCAAGAATATAAAAACTAAAGGGATAGCATTTGCTATCCCTTTGCGGTATTGGCGCGCTCTAGAGGATTCGAACCTCTGACCCACAGCTTAGAAGGCTGTTGCTCTATCCTGCTGAGCTAAGAGCGCATCATTGAGGGGTATATTATGGTATTTGTTTTTATAGTCAAGTGTTTTTTTATGTTTTTTATGATAAATATACATAAATGATTTATCTTGTTGTATTTATTTGAATTGTAATAGTTTGAAGTTGATGTTTAGGGTTAATAATTTTGAGGTTTAGATAATATAATATTTAAATTATCTTGAATTATGATTTCTATATATAGTAGGGGGGTGGGGGTATTGAGTTGGTTCTTTATCTTTGGAAGATTTGTTATTTGAATTTAGTTGATTATGTGTTTTAGGAGAGGATTCATGATATCAACCTCATCATAATTCATACTCATAGCAATTCTCCACTAGATAAAAATATATCATAATGTTTGAAATTAGTCAATTAGAATAAAATTTGCGATTCGGAAAAAGTTTCGCTTTAAAACATATTTAAATTAAAAAATGTTTAAAATAATGGTTGACTATAAAAAAAAATATGGTAGGTTTTGCCCAACTAACTTTGGGGGTAGTGTATCTACTCTTATTGTTTGTATTGCCGTAAAATTTGCGAAATCAATAATTTAGAATAAATAAAATGTTTTAGAATTGATGGAATCGGGTTTTATAGGTAAGTCGTTTTAATCATTTAACTTTTAAGGAAATTTGTGATGCCTACAATTAATCAGTTAATTCGTAAATCACGAACACCAAAAGAGAAGAGAAACAAAGTCCCAGCTCTCGATGCGTGTCCACAAAAAAGAGGTGTTTGTACAAGGGTTTATACA
>CAJGCO010000027.1 GCA_904501925.1 uncultured Alphaproteobacteria bacterium
GTTTTCAAAGCCATGACTAAATTCCTGCTGTAACATCAATATTTTGACCTTCGGCAAGAGTAATAACTGCCTTTTTGTAATCAGAGCGAACGCCCTCATAACCTCTAAAGCGTTTTACCTTACCAGCTTGTTTAACGGTATTTACTTTGTTTACTTTAACTTTAAAGATTGCTTCAACAGCAGCTTTAATATCGTCTTTGTTTGCTGACAATGGAACCATAAATACTACTTTTCCATTTTCAGAAGACATCATAGACTTCTCAGTAATTACCGGACGAAGTAATGTATCATACATAGATGCAGTTACATTGTTTGTTTTTACTGATTTTTTCATTGTAATCTTTCCTCCAAGCAAGCAACAGCGTCTTTAGTTAATACCAATTTTTCTTTTCTCAAAATATCGTACACATTAGCACCGATTGTAGGCAATACATCAACACCAACAATGTTACGGCTAGCCAATGCGAAGTTAATATCTACTTCCTTACCATCGATAACTAAGCAGTTATTCAAACCACAAACATTTAATTTTGCAATTAATTCTTTAGTTTTTGGATTTGAAAGCTTTGCTTCATCAACAATAATAAGGTTACCCTCTTTTGCTTTAGCAGAAAGAGCAATTTTAAGACCTAATTTTCTGAATTTTTTAGTCAAGTCATGAGAATGATCTCTTACAACTGGACCAAAAACAATTCCACCTTTTCTAAATTGAGTACCCTTACGAGAACCTTGACGAGCATTACCACTACCTTTTTGTTTGAATGGTTTTGCAGGTGTCAAAGCAACGTCTGAACGACCCTTTGTTTGGTGGTTACCGCATTGACGCATAGCCAATTGCCAATTTACAACGCGGTGTAAAACGTCAGCACGAACTTCAAGTCCGAAAATAGCATCATTAAGTTCAATGCTACCAACGTTTTCATTATTCAAATTTAAGATGTCCTGTTTCATTTTCAAAATTCCTTAATCAATTATGCATTTTCAGCTGTTTCTTCAGCTATAACTGCAACAGGTTCATCAACCTTTTTTAATCCAGCAGGCATCGGTAATTTAACATCAGAAATTTTCTTAATAGCATCAGTAACTCTAACCCAAGTATTTTCAGCACCTGGAACGCCACCTTTAACCATAATTAAACCACGATCACCATCAATAGCTACAACTTTTAAGTTTTGAACAGTTACACGTTCATTACCTAAATGACCAGCCATTTTTTTACCTTTGAAAACCTTACCTGGATCTTGTCTTTGTCCTGTAGAACCGTGTGAACGGTGAGAAATAGACACACCGTGTGATGCTTCCAAACCTGCGAAGTTGTGGCGTTTCATTGGACCAGCAAAGCCTTTACCAATAGAAGTAGCACAAACATCTACATATTGACCAGCAACAAAGTGTTCTGCAGACAATTCATCACCAATAGATAGTAAGCAATCTTCAGATACTCTGAATTCTACCATCTTTTTCTTTGGCTCTACATTAGCCTTGGTGAAGTATCCCTTTAATGGTTTAGATAAATTTTTCGCTTTAACAGCACCTGTACCAAGTTGAACAGCGCTGTAGCCATCTTTTTCATTTGTTCTGACATTAACAACTTTTAAGCCTTCAACAGCCAAAACTGTAACAGGAACATGAGTTCCATCAGCTTCAAAAATTCTAGTCATCCCAAGTTTTTTTGCGATTAAACCAGTACGCATTATTATTTTTCCTTTTTTCAATAGGTTGATTTTATATTTCAAAAACCAACATTAAAAATTATAACTTAATTTCTACATTCACACCAGCAGCTAGATCTAATTTCATCAAAGCATCAACTGTTTGTGGTGTAGGATCTACGATATCAAGAAGTCTCTTGTGTGTACGAATTTCAAATTGTTCACGAGATTTTTTATCTACGTGAGGAGAACGGTTCACTGTGAACTTCTCAATTTTTGTTGGAAGAGGAATTGGTCCTCTAACATTAGCTCCAGTTCTTTTAGCTGTATGAACAATCTCTTTTGTAGACAAGTCTAACAAGCGATGATCAAACGCCTTAAGACGGATTCTGATATTTTGTGTATCCATCATTTTAACACTTTTCCTATAACTAAATGGCAAAACACTCCATATGGAATTTGCCATCTAAAAAATTACGGTAAGCTTTAGCAACAACTGGCTCACCTTATGGTTTATATTTGATTCGCAAGAAAGTTAACACTTCCTTAACTTTTTGTTGCTTCAGCTTTGTAACATTTAAATTTTAATAATGCAAGCAAAAAATGCACAAAAAACGAAAAAAAATTAAAAAAAATATCTTTTTAAAAGCCTTGCAGAGATTCACGTTGAATCGTATTGACAAAAAAATCATTTTTTAACCTTTTCACCCCTCTTTAATACGAAAAACAACTCACTATATTACCCAAATATACGCAAGGAGAAAAAAATGTTTAGCTTACTTTTATCATATTTAATTATATCCGCTCAACCAAACCAACCAACCGAAATTATCGGCACTGCCAACACTCCATCAGGCAACCAAAAAGAAATTATCGTAAATCAGCCAAATAATAACACCAATCCATTCGGCAATATTGCCACAACCTCTCCCACTATTCAACAACCATCCACCCAAGAACAACCTCTTCCTTCTCAATCAACACCACCTCAAACACCCCAACACCTAAATACAATCACCCAACAAACATCAACCATATCTCCAACCGATATGAACCCTCTTGATTATAAAAACAAAATAGAAAACACCATTTACCAATCCGGCGACAGACTAATTATTATTCAATCCATCCCCATAAAATATATAAAAGAAGCAACCACCCCTAATATACAACCAACAATTTCTGATTTTCCTGCCTGGTAAATCAAACACTCAACATCTTCATCTAAAATGTTATTATCTTCCCTTATTACGAGCTTCAAATCGGCTAGATGAAACTTTACCAACGCTCCTAACAGACTCTCTATCATTATTTTTCTTATCACCAACATCGCGATTATCATCCGCTTTTTTGGATAATTTATCACAAACTCTAGCCATTGAACCAGCTAATTTTCGCTCTTTTGTCTCATTTTCTTTTTGCTCTTTTGTTAAATCAGCACTCTTATTATTATCCTCTGTGTCTCTAGTTTTTATTGCTTTTGTCGTCTCAACTTCTTTATTAGCCCTTTTGCCTTTAATTTTTGATCTAACATTTCTTATAGCTTCACTTACCTCAATCTGATTAGCATTTTTATCATTTATTTTTTCAATTGCATCGCTCAAAGCATCCGTAAATTCATTATTATCAATATCCAAAACTATTGCACTCATATACATAACAAGTTCTTTATCTTCTTTCTCTAATGCTTCTCTTTCTTTTTCATCAGTTGTATTATCCAACTTTCGTTTAATTTTTCTTAGCTCTTTTAAAGCATGAAACATCTCTTCTTCTGGCGACATCTCTGCATTAATAATTTCAGCCTTCTGCACATTATAATACTTATGAAGAAGCTTACCTTCTTCAGTATTAATCTTACCACTATCAAATAATTCTTTGTCTTTTACACAAATCTCTATCATTTTAGCAATGCTATCTTCACTATAGCCTGCATTTTTATATTTAATATAAAGCTTCTTTTCGTAATCAGAATTAAAATTAGGCATTTTAGCATTCTCAGTCATTTTATTATTCTCCTCAAAAGTTACCCCATAATATCACATTTTTTGCTTATTGACAACATCTTTTTTCCCTCCACCTCCATACCACCAATATCTAATCTCCAAAGAAAAAAAACTCCGCAAAAGCAGAGTTTACAATATGGGGCGAACGAGTTTATGTGAAAAAACATTTTGGGGAAATGTTTTTGCCATAAACTATCAGACTTTGTTAGTTTGCATTAGCTTGTAAAAGCTCTAAAATGCAAACGTTACAAAGTCTTGCCCGAAACGAGTTAGTGTTGAACACTTTTTCAACACTTACGAGTAAGACGGGCTCGAACCTGAGAGCCCGATTGTTCGCATAAAAAAAGCCCTGCTATAAAGCAAGGCTCTATCTGGGGCGAACGATCGGGCTCGAACCGACGACAACCGGTACCACAAACCGGGGCTCTACCAACTGAGCTACGTTCGCCATCACTTTGAAAGTTTCTACAAACATTTTTTTATAAAGTCAAGATAAAAAAATAAATATTTTTTCCTATTCATAACTAAAATTAATAATTTATTTTCTTTTTTTTGCCATTATAACTATATCGAGTATTTTTATCAGAGGGAATTTTAAAGATGCATATCATTAAAAAGTTATATTTTGCGCTATTATTATTAACATTAACCACCACTAACTCCTTTGCTTCAAACGTATCATCTATTGTAATTGATGCAAAGAGTGGCAACATCTTATACTCAAACAACGCTGAAACATTACGCTACCCTGCATCTTTAACCAAATTAATGACACTATATATTACATTTAACGCCCTTGAAACAGGAAAATTAAAACTAACTGATAAATTAAAAGTTTCCCACACTGCAGCTTCTCGTTCTCCCTCAAAATTAGGCATGCCTGCAGGATCATACATAGATGTAGAAACCCTAATTCATGCATTAATAGTAAAATCCGCAAACGACTGTGCAACTGTTTTAGCCGAAGCCCTAAGCCCTACCGAAAGAGATTTTGCAAAATTAATGACCCAAACTGCCAGAAACTTAGGCATGCATAAAACAACATTTAAGAATGCATCAGGCCTTCCAAATTCTGAACAAAAAACCACAGCAAAAGATTTAGCAATTTTAGGCGCAGCCATTTACCATCACTACCCTCAATACTACCACTTATTTTCGCTCAAAGAATTTGAATACAACAACATGACATATAAGACCCACAATTATCTATTAAACGATTCTCTTGGCACTGATGGAATGAAAACAGGCTATACTGCAGCATCTGGCTTCAACATTCTAACCTCTGCGCAACAAGGTCCTTACCGTATTATTGCTGTAACATTAGGCCACAAAAAAGTAAAAGAGCGCGACGAAGATATATCAAAAATGATGGAAATATCTTTACAACATATGCACAGCAACAAAAAAATAAATACCCAAACTCTAAAAAGCGCTATAAACTCATCATTAAAGAGCAACAAAACCAAAACTGCTTACAACAAATACAAACGTTAATATAATATAGCACAATAAGAATATGTCAGCAAAACACGCACATACAATTATCATTGATGGGGAAAGTATACCCTCCAAAGAAGCTCTATGTTTTGAGCTTGCTATAACTTTAATGTATAACGATCAAAAAACAGCAATTTTATTAAAACCAGATTCTCACATACATAACATAATAAAAAACAGGAAGTCACATACCCAAAACCTCCCCACTCCAACTATAATATGTTATGAAGAATATTTTAATCAACTTTCAAACTTTGATGCTATAATAATTCCAGAATTAAACAATGATGACATTATTGCCACCAATGCATATACATATATCACATTACTACCATCTGATACAAAAATACTAAAAAACTTTAATAAAGACAAATCATATATAAACAACATCTGGGAACTAAAAAAGAAAATAGCATCCACCCACAAAAGAAGCCTAAACTGGGTAATCTGCGAAAATAATGTTAAAAGCAAAATAACCGATTCCCCATCAAGTGAATTAACCAAAATATCAAGAATGTATGGATTTAGAGCAACACCACCTCTAAACCACCTAAAATCTTCTTTTAATAACAAATCAGGCATTTCTCCTCAAGATAAGACAAATCCTTTACTAAGCAACACCTTATCTTATGAAGATATCTGCGCCAAAAGAGAAATTATAAACCTTGCAGAATTTATTTTTAATCAATAAATTCTTTACAAGCGTTACTTTTTGTTTTAAACAATACATAGTTTTTTATTTTAATATAAAAAGGGAGCAAAATGATAGATATAATTAAAACCACCCCATACACAGATCAAAAAATGGGAACAGCCGGACTTCGTAAAAAAACTAAAATAGCTATGCAACCAAATTATTTAGAAAACTTTATGCAAAGCATTTTTAATACAATCCCAAATTTAGAGCAAAAATCATTTCTTGTGGGTGGCGATGGCAGATATTTTAATAAAATTGCCATTCAAAAAATCATAAAAATAGCAATAGCAAATAATGTAAAAAAATTACTCGTTGCCAAAGATGGTTTAGTTTCAACACCTGCAGGCTCTCATATAATATTAAAAAACAACTTAGATGGTGGTTTTGTTTTATCAGCATCACATAACCCTGGTGGAAAAGATGGTGACTTTGGTATAAAATATGCCACATCATCAGGTGGCCAATGCCAACCATCAGAAAGCGCTGCCATATATGAACAAACATTAAATATAAACGAATACAAAATTTGTAATTGCCCTGATATAGACTTAAACAAAATTCAAACATTAAAATACGAAAACACAACAATCGAAGTTATAGATTCACTTGTTGATTATGCAAATCTTATGCAAAATATTTTTGATTTTAATAAAATAAGAGAACTTTTAACTTCTGATTTCAAATTCATATTTGATGCTATGAATGGTGTTACAGGTCCTTATGCAAAACTTATTTTTGAAGAAATATTAAAAGCTCCTATCGGCACTGTCATCAACTACATCCCTAAAGAAGATTTCGGTGGACTTCATCCAGACCCAAATCTTATTTATGCAAAACATTTAGTTGATATAATGTATTCAGAAACACCAGCTGATTTTGCTGTTGCAAATGATGGTGATGGTGACCGTAATATGATTTTAGGCAAAAGCTTTTTTGTTAGCCCAAGCGACAGCCTCGCCATTTTAACAGATAATTATCAATTAATTCCAGCTTACAAATCAGGCATTTATGGTGTCGCAAAATCAGCAGCAACATCTCTTGCTGTTAAAAGAGTAGCAGACCATCTAAACATTGGTTACTATGAAGTACCAACCGGCTGGAAATATTTCATCAACCTTATGGATTCAAATCGCATTAGCTTCTGTGGTGAAGAAAGTTTCGGTACAGGCGCATCTCACATCAGAGAAAAAGATGGTATCTGGGCAGCATTATTCTGGTTAAGCATCCTTGCACAAACCAAACAATCCGTTAAAGACATCGCCTTAACACATTGACAAAAATATGGAAGAAGCTACTACCTACGTAATGACTACGAGAACATTCCACAAGAAATAGCTGACAAATTAATGCTAGACTTAGAAAACGCATTACCATCTTTAATAAACAGCGACTACAATGGTTATATCGTTTCTCAAGCTTATCCATTTATATATAATGATCCAGTTGATAACACCTCAACAAAAAATGGATTAATTATACATTTCACAAATGGTTCAAGAATTGTTTATCGTTTATCAGGTACTGGAACATCTGGCGCAACACTTCGTGTTTACATTGAGCGTTATGTAACAGATGATTTATTAGAAGACCCAGAAACAATGTTAAAAGATTTAAGCGACATATCTCGCCAAATAGCTGAAATACCAACTCGTATAGGTAAAAACATTCCAGATATTATAACATAAAGGCATAACATATGTTTAGCAAAGATAATGACATAAGACCAGATAAAGTTTTAGAAACACGCTTATTATTACTTGTTGCGATGCTAACATTAACAATTTTAAGCATTGGCTTTTTGTTTGCATACCCACAATATTTGCGTCCAATAATTTTATCTGTCTTTGTTTTTATCATTTCAAGCATTTTCATCACAATCACCATTTTACAATCTGGTGAAAAAGCAATTTTATATGGTGGTCTTGCTAACGAGATTCTTAAAAATCGTAAAACTTGCTATATAATATTAGACAACAAATCAAACATTGTCTTGCAAAATGAACTAGCTAAAAATCTTTTACAAAACACCCCCATTTTAGAATTTCTTGATAAATACATCCTAAAAGATGAAAACAACACCAAGAAATTAAAACAACTAGCCTTATCATCAAAAAACTTAAAAGAAAACACCGTTGAAATACCATTAAAATTTGATACTAAAACTATTTTCACCGGACAAACTTGGTATAAAATACACCTTCGTCCAATTAGCTTAAATAATAATGATGAAAATATAAATACAAACTCAAATGAAAATATATATATGCTATGGAGTATCGAAGATATTACCTCACAAAAAACCATATCTACTATTTTTCAAGAAGAACGCCGTTCTTTTTATAACTTCCTAAATTTCCTCCCCATTGGTATATACATATTAAATAATAAAAACAAAATCCAATACATAAACAAAACTCTAAGCCTAATGCTAGGCAAAACAAAAGAAGAGCTTTTAGGCAATTCTATATCAGATTTTATTTTCAAAAAAAATACTCCCGATGAAAACATAAATAATAACTACACTCAATATTCTGCATACATAAAAAACAATAACAACATCTCAGAATGTTTAATAAAAACAGACATATTCAAAGAAGGCGAAGAGCTCCAAACCAGAGGAATTGTTATTAGCCACATTCCAACTGATAACACCTTAAAACAAACCTATGAAGAAACTATGTCAGAAATAAATAGTATCTTTAATCTATCACCTTTTGGCATGATGTTACTAGATAAAGATTTAACCATAAAAAACATCAACCAACGCTTTATGGATACTCTAAACATTCCTTCAAAGTCTCAATTACTAAACAATTATTTAAGTAATTTCCTTGATGATGAAAGTATCAGTAAAATAAAAAAACAATTAGAACAATATACTTCAGATACATCTACTCTTTCATCAGCATATTTTGATATCAATATCAAAAAACGCAACCTTCACAAAATTCTTCGTCTTTATGTTTGTCCTTTATTCTCTTCAACCATTCAAACTAAAGAAAACATCAAAGGCATAATCTTATTTAGTATAGATACAACCGAACAAAAAAATCTAGAAACACAATTTGCTCAAGCTCAAAAAATGCAAGCAATGGGACAATTAGCTGGCGGCATTGCACACGACTTCAACAACCTCCTAACTGCCATGATTGGTTTTTGTGATTTATTACTCCAACGCCATGGCCCCAAAGATGCATCTCATTCAGATATTATTCAAATCAAACAAAATGCAAATTGTGCCGCAGAATTAGTTCGTCAACTACTTCAATTTTCAAGAAAACAACCTCTTCAACCAGAACTACATGACATAACAGACATTCTAGTTAATTATACTCCTTTATTAAAAAGAACTGTCGGCAATCAAGTAGAATTAAAATTCCACCATGCACAAAATTTAGATTGCATAAAAGTTGATAAAGTTCAATTCTTGCAAGTAGTATTAAACTTATGCGTAAATGCCAAAGATGCCATGAACAAAAAAGGCACTTTAACCATCACCACCCAAATGGAAACACTCCTTGAGCCATACCATTTTGGTGCCGAAACAATAGAAACAGGTTCTTTTGTTCGCATGGATGTAACAGATACCGGTTGTGGTATTCCGCTTGAAAATATATCTCGAATTTTTGAACCATTCTTCTCCACCAAACAAAACATAGTTGGTTCAGGAACAGGACTTGGCTTAGCCACAGTTTATGGAATTGTTCGCCAAATGGAAGGCTTCATAAAAGTAACATCAACCATTGATGTAGGAACAACTTTCTCAATATACCTTCCAGCACACTCTAAGAGTTTATTATCTAAAAACTCTGAACAAATAACCTTTAGAACACTTAAAGATAAAAAAGGAAGAGCAATTCTAACCCCAACAGAAATTCCTAACACTTCTTCACAAAACAGCGATAAAATAATATTAGGTTTAAGCCTTTCAGCCAAAGAAAACTTAAACCAAACCCCAGAAAACATAGAAAATATTCGCATATTATTTGTTGATGATGAAAATTCCGTTAGAACATTTGCCCTCAAAGCTCTTCGCAAAAAAGGTTACGATGTTGTTGGTTGCAATTCTGCAGAAAACGCTCTAGAAGTATTACAAACAGATAAAAATTTCCAACTTCTAATAACAGATATGGTAATGCCAGGCCTAAATGGTATAGAATTATCTCATCAAGTATTAGAAGAAATCCCTGATATAAAAATAATATTGGCTTCAGGTTATTCTGAAGATATCTTAAAAGGTGAATTTGCTGATATTGACAATTTATCATTTATCCCTAAACCTTTTAGCTTAAGCGATTTAACCCAAAAAGTTTACGAGGTATTAAAATCATAAATGACAGAATACAACAACAAAACCGGTCAATATATGTTAAAATTTTCTCCTCAAAATTTCCAAAGAGAAGAAGATTTCATGGTATCATCATGCAATCAAAATGCATATAATGCCATAAAGATGTGGCCATATTGGCAACACTTTGCCCTAAACATATATGGCGCCAAAAGCTCTGGTAAATCACACCTAGCTCACATTTTTGTTGATACAATATTATCAAATCTCCCTCGTCCAATTCAAATCCCTATACTATCTGCCCATAGTATAAATATGAAAAATGTAAATAAAATAACCAACGAACATCCATACTTAGTCATAGAAGATTTAGACTCAAATATAAATGAAGAAGCTTTTTTCCACTTATATAATAATTATAACGTACCTAATCGTTTTATATTATTTACATCAGAACTTCCTCCATCAAAACTTTCATTAAAATTACCAGATTTGCGCTCAAGACTAAACATTGTCCCAACCGTTGAAATCCTACAACCAGATGATGTAATGCTAACAGCCCTAATCGCAAAATTATTTAATGACAGACAAATAATCATCTCTCAAGAAATTTTAGATTACATCTTAAAACATACCGAGCGTTCTTTTGAATATATAACCAAATTAATTAACGAAATTGATGAAATATCGTGGACATATTCAAGAGCCGTTTCCATACCAATAATAAAAGAAGCAATAAACACTCTTAGTCAAAACCAACAATTGGAATTATTTATATGAGTTCACACTACAATCAAGACATACATGGTTGGATAATACTAGATAAACCACAAGGTTTAAGCTCAAACCAAGCCCTACGTAAAATTCAATATGAACTAAAAGCTAAAAAAGCCGGTCACATCGGAACACTTGATCCATTTGCAACAGGTGTCCTCCCTCTAGCCTTTGGCGAAGCAACCAAATTAATTCCATATCTTGAAGGAAATGAAAAAACATACGAATTTAACCTAGAATTTGGCACATCAACCACCACTGGCGATACCGAAGGTGAAATCTATCAAACCTCCACAAAAATCCCAACCATTAATGAAATAAAAAAGATTATACCAAATTTTTTAGGCTCAATATCTCAAATACCTCCCAAATATTCAGCCATTCATATTAATGGTCAAAGAGCATATGACTTAGCTCGTAAAGGTATAGATTTTGAAGTTCCCAAAAGAGAAGTAACCATTAAAAACTTAGAACTAAAAAGCTATAACAAAGAAACAAAAACCGCATTTTTCAGCGTTACATGTTCCAAAGGCACATACGTAAGAACCTTAGGCGAAGATATAGCAAAATCTTTAGACACTGTTGGTCATCTAACCGCCCTAAGACGCATAAAAAATAGCTTTTTTGACATCTCAGATACGATTTTACTGGAAAATTTAAAAAATATGTTGTATACAACTCCCGTGGAAAACATTGTTCTACCTGTTGAAACTTTTCTGTGCGACATCACGGTTATAGCTTTAACAGATAGCCAATCCATCAAGCTTAAAAATGGACAACCTATTGAAAACACACGAAACATTTCGTCAAAAACAATTTGTGCAGCCCAACATGAACACAAGCTTGTAGCCATCGTTGAAGCAAAAGAAAACGCTCTTTTGCCGATTCGTGTATTTAATCATTAATTTAATTAAAAAAGGAAAAATAGATGTCGATTACAAATGAAAAAAAGCAAGAATTAATTGCTCAATATGGTATTAAAGAAGGCGATACAGGTTCTCCTGAAGTACAAATCGCAATTTGGACATACAGAATTAACGCTTTAATTGAACACTTCAATTCACACAAGAAAGACTTACACTCTCGTTTAGGTTTGATGAAGATGGTTTCTCGTCGTCGTCACTTGCTTGATCACTTGAAGAAAACAAGCGAAGAAAGATATCAAACACTTATTAAAAAATTAGATTTACGTAAGTAAGGTTTGAAACAAATAGCGGGGCAATGGGGCTCCGCTATTTGCAAAAATCCTGATATAATATCAGGTGAGGTTTTATAAAGGAAAGGTAAAAAATATGGTCAATTTTAATATATGCCGCAAAGAAATGGAATGGGGCGGCCGCAAACTCGTTTTAGAAACAGGAAAAATCGCAAAACAAGCAACAGGTGCAGTTTTAGCAAGTTATGGTAACACAGTAGTAATGGCAACTGTTGTTGGCGCAAAAGAAGCAAAAGCAGACCAGGATTTTTTCCCTTTAACTGTTAATTATCAAGAAAAATATTATGCCACAGGTAAAATCCCAGGTGGTTTTATGAAACGCGAAGGTAAGCCTTCTGAACACGAAGTACTAGTTTCTCGTTTAATTGATAGACCAATTCGTCCATTATTCCCAGATGCATTCAAAAACGAAGTACAAATCGTATGTACAACTATTGCACACGACAAAAAAACAGATTCAGACATTTTAGCAATGGTAGCAGCATCTGCAGCATTAGCTGTTTCTGGAATTCCATTTTTAGGACCAATTGGTGCAGCAAAAGTTGGTTACATCAACGGACAATACGTATTAAACCCAACAGTTGAAGAGATTAAAAATTCTGAACTAGAACTTACAGTTGCTGGTACCAAAGAAGGCGTTTTAATGGTTGAATCAGAAGCACAAGAACTTTCTGAAGAAACAATGTTAAACGCTGTTATGTTTGGTTTTGACAACTTCCAAGCTGTAATTGATTTAATCAATGAACTAAAAGCAGAAGCTGGTAAAGAACCATGGGTTGCACCAGAATTCCCTAAAGAATTTGATGAATTATATGCTCGTGTTGAAAAAGAATTCCGTTCAAAATACGAAGAAGCATTCAACGAAATTGACAAGCAAAAACGTTCAACACGTCTTGGTGAATTAAAAGCTGAAGTTGAAGCAACTATTGACCCAGAAAACGAAATTGAAGTTCGTTATTCATTAGACGTAACAGAAAAATTGATGCACTCTGTAATGCGTGAAAAAGTTTTATCAACTGGTTCTCGTATTGACGGCCGTGATACAAAGACTGTTCGTCCAATCACTTGCGAAGTAAATCTTCTTCCAACCACACATGGTTCTGCATTATTCACTCGTGGTGAAACACAAGCTCTTGTTGTTACAACACTTGGTACAGCAGAAGATTCACAAATCATTGATGGTTTAATGGATGAACAACGTCAAGAATTCATGTTAAACTACAACTTCCCTCCATTCTCTGTTGGTGAATGTGGAAGACTTGGCTCTCCTGGTCGTCGTGAAATTGGTCACGGTAAACTTGCATGGCGTGCAATTCACCCAATGATGCCAAAAGAAAAAACTCAGTTCCCATACACAATCCGTGTAGTATCAGACATTATGGAATCAAATGGTTCTTCATCAATGGCAACAGTATGTGGTTCAACACTTGCTCTTATGGATGCCGGCGTTCCATTGAAGAAACCAGTTGCTGGTATTGCTATGGGCTTAATCAAAGAAGACGATGGTCGTGTTGCAATCTTAACAGACATCCTTGGTGACGAAGATCACCTTGGCGATATGGACTTCAAAGTAGCCGGAACAAAAGATGGTGTAACAGCTCTCCAAATGGATATCAAAATTACATCTATCACTAAAGAGATTATGAAAAACGCTCTTGCACAAGCACACGAAGGTCGTATTCATATCTTAGGCGAAATGGCAAAAGCTCTTGCAGAACCACGTCCAGAAGTATCACCAAACGCACCACGTATCATCACAATTAAAATCCCAACAGATAAAATTCGTGAAGTAATTGGTACTGGTGGTAAAGTAATTCGTGAAATTATTGAAAAAACAAACACCAAAATTGATATTGACGATGATGGTACAGTAAATGTTGCAGCTGTTGATAAAAAAGACGCAGAAGCAGCTCTTGAAATCATCAACGGTATCGTTGCTGTTCCAGAAGAAGGTAAGAACTACCATGGTACAATTACCAAAATTATGGACTTTGGTGCATTTGTTCGCTTCCTTGGTTCAACTGAAGGTCTTGTTCACATCTCAGAAGTTAAAAACGAGCGCATTGCATCTGTTTGTGACTTCTACAAAGAAGGTGACAGAATTTGGGTTAAATGCCTAGGCACAGACAATCGTGGTAAAATTAAATTATCTGCAAAACGTGTAAACCAAGAAACAGGTGAAGACGTAGAATAATTTATTACACCAAAAACAAAAAGACCGGCTAAACAACCGGTCTTTTTTTTATATTAAAATTAATCAGCTACCGTATAGCATCATTTTTTTGACATATTGCACCTGTACAATCTCCACAATCCCGAACACCATTTTCCCAAACATTATTTAATTATTCATAGCTACAACAATAATATGCATTTACACCTAATCCCCATCCTCCATTATATACATAATCAGGACATTGCCATTCTAAACAAAACAAATTTTCACTTGGACAATTTTTCCTAGCTTTTTCCGGATCTGCTGAACTTCCAGACATCCAACAATCCTTAACAGGCCTTTCGGGCTCTGGCTCTGGCTCAGGTTCTGGTTCAGGTGTTGGCGTAGGAGCAGGTTCTGGTTCTGGTTCTGGTTCTGGTTCAGGCTCTGGCTCGGGCTCAGGCTCTGGCTCGGGTTCAGGCTCGGGTTCCGGATTTGGAGTGGGTTCAGGGTTAGATGGTTGAGATGGTGTACTTGGAATTCCACCACTATTACCACCAGAACTTCCTCCACCATTTCCACTAGAACTTCCACCTCCACCTACAATACTTCCACCACCATTACTATCACCACTTCCACCTTCTGACGATGGAGCATCAATATATGAGATTATTCCACAATCAGAATTATCTCCTTCTGCCCTTGTCATAAAACCAGAATAAGTAAAGATAAGTTGGTTTCCCTCTGGTGCTGTTGCAGCATCTGCTTGTTCTAGCGTATATACCACACAATCTCTATATTCATCAGGGTTTTCTGTTACAGCTGGCTCTTCATCTTCAAGTTGCGCCACACAAATCAAAGGTAAAATTAACATCAAACTCAATAACCAACCAAATTTCCTCATCTCAAATCCCCTCATTAAACCTTTATAGCATACGATAGAGTTGTCCCAACTCTATCGCCCCAAAAAATATTCTTTCCACATACAAAAAAGCCCATGAATTTTCATTCATAGCTTCCCTGCAATTAAGTATAAAATTTTTCTCGGCAACGCTTATAGGTGTGTGTGTGTGTGTGTGTGTGTGTGTGTGTGTAGATTTCCGGCATTTCTACAACTTAAACTCCATTTTTTATTTCCACCACACATCATCATAACCATATACCTTTATCTTAAAAAACTAAAAACATACTATCACAAATCCTCCCCATTTGCAATACTTTTTACCTAATAAAAAGAGAAAAATAAAAAACTAGCGCAACTGCGTTTCCACGGGTGGAATAAAGTATTTATCACATCCCCCATTTAAAACTAAAAGGAGTTGAACTAAATCAACTCCTTTACAACAGATGGGA
>CAJGCO010000028.1 GCA_904501925.1 uncultured Alphaproteobacteria bacterium
TATGCTCCATAAAATACTATACCTAAATCCTTTATTGTTATTTCATATTCAGTTGAAAATTCTTTAGCCTCACCTAAATCAACTTTACCTTCTATTTTTTCAACAATCTCCCCCGTATATTGATCCCTTTTATAACATACGTAGTTACCATCTTTATCTCGCTCATACTCTTTTCCTTTTGAACCATATACAACCATTGCACCATTAGGTAACTCTTCTCTTGTTAAAGTTAATTCACTTCCATATACACTCTCTTTATATTCCTGAACTCGTCCATTTGGATACGTTCTAACATACTTTCCATCCATACTTGATAAACGTGAACCATCTTGTAATATACTCTCATACGCCCCACTATGTACTATTACTAAATCATCTCTTTTTATTCTAAGTTCAGTTGAAAATCGATACTCTTGTTCTTGATTTAACTTTTCAGTTGGCCTATTTCCATGACGATCTTCTTCGTCTCTACGTCTACGACGCTTTTCTTCTTCTCTGCGTTTATGACGTTCCTCTTCTTCTTTACGTCTACGACGATCCTCTTCTGCCTTTTTACGCTTACGTTCTTCTTCAGCTCTACGTTTACGACGTTCATCTTCAGCCTTTCTACGTCTACGACGATCATCTTCTGCCTTTCTTAGCCTTGCAGCCATTGCTGCCGCAGCTATTGCTCCTGAACTTACCATAGCACCTCCTTAACACATAATATAGCTAATATTCTAGCAGATTCAGAACTTTTGTCAATATATTTATCTTTCCTCTAAAAAGCAAAATCTCATAATTAAAATTAATATTATTAAAAATAGAATAACATCATACTGCTTATAAAAATTATAGACAAATCAAATAAAATATGCTACTATTCAACTTAATTATTGTAAAAAATAAGATACAATGAGGAAAACGATGTCAACAGTTTGTTATGAAATAGATAAAGAATCAAAAGCAATGCTAATGAAAATGTTTCCACCTAAATACCCAGAAGAAAAATATGATCATATAACAGTTTGCATGGGTGGCCTTTATGCTATTCCTCCCAAACCAGCTAAAAAAGTTGAAGTTGTTGGAATTGCCGATGATGGAAACGGAATAGAAGTCCTTATTGTCAAAATAAATGGCTCTCCAACTCGTAACGATGGAAAGTCATGGCATATTACAGCAAGCTATGACTCATCTAAATTAGCGCCTGCCTCTTTCGATGTATTTGCTAAACCAGGAAAAGAAAAAGAGAAACCATATAAACCAGTTACATCCAATGGCTTTTTAACTCAAATATTAGATAAAAATGGTACCCCTAAAGCAACAACTAATCCAAACTGGAAAATTAAAATATTTGATAAACCTATTGAGATTGCTACACATCCAAAAATTCAATATGATGCTATGGAACTGAAGAAAATGCAAGAAATGGGAATATGATAATTTATTTATCAATTATTTTATGTTTAATTTCATCTAATATTTTTTCTTCTATCATAAGTTTTGATTTATCAATTTGATGCTCAGGTGTTTTTAATTGAGGAATAGTAGAAGTTATATCAACAAGCTCATTAAAACAATTTCGTAAACTTGAATTATTTTTACCAATATATTTAAGATTCATTTCTGTTACTTCATCAATATTAACTTCCCTCTTACACTCTGTTTTAATATTATTTTCTGGAGGTAAATTCTGCAAAATATCTTGTTTAATCTCATCAATTCGTTCTAACCCAACTAATAAGGCATTCCCTCCCTTGCAAACTGGATAATCAGGTTGATAACCAATTCCTTCTAAACGTTCTCCGTTTGGACCTGTAAATCCTTGTGGTGGCACTGCAATTTTTAAACCAAAAGGCAAAGGAATTGAAGCTTTTGGAGTTGCCGCTGGATGATATTGCACAACACCACAGCTATGATCACCAATAGTTCTCATATATGGATGTTCACGCAAACGTCCAATAGTTACCTCAGCATTAGAACCAGTATTCTGATCTGTTAATACAAGTATAGGCTTTTTGTAGCCTAATTCACTATTAAACGGATATTTATCAGTCCAAGCCCCATCACGTTCACTATACTGAGTATTCTGATTTTCTTTAATCAATCTTAATCTATCTTTTTTACTTTCATAGTTATCATAATCATCTTGTTCCATATATGCATAACTTAATTTAGCTGCAGTTGTATCAAGTTTCAAATGTCCTTTAGGTTCTGTAGAAACTGTATTTCCATACAAAGTCCTAGCCATATAATCTCCAATATAAGGCCAACCACCACCATTACCTCGCAAATCCAAAATAAGGGCATCACACTCATCATATTCTTGTTTTGAAAATTCTTTAACCAAGGCTATATAATCTCTAATTAAATCCTCACTTAATTTTCCATTTTCATCTATAGCAGCAAAACGCTTCATACCAATCATCATAATATCTTGGCCTTTGTTTTTAATTTTTGTCATTCTCCAAGTTTGACCTTTTTTATCATCCAAAATATCAACACCATTACATTTTAAACCTTCAATTTCACTATCATCACATAAATTTTTACCAACTTGATTACGCTCTGCATAAAGATGTTCTATAATCCCCCGTTGTGATGCGTCGATTGTTTCATTTTGTAAATAATCAGCCAATTCTTTTTGAAACAACAAATGTTCTTCTTTATTCAGAAGCATCCCAATTGGTGTTCCTTGATTACTAAAAACATTAAAATGATTATCTGGTAAATATTTTTTAGTAAATTTAAATAATTTCTTTCCCATATCCAAAACAGAACATTCTTTTTCAGATGTTAAATATAATTTTAAAAATTCCAGTTTAAATTTATTTTTTACATCTTCTGAAAAAGTAATATTTTTTGCATCACATGATGCAAATCCAGGATGCCCTTCACTAATATAACGTGCAAACACTGCCAACATTTTTTTCTGTTCATCAACCAACAATTTATCATCATCACCTATAAAAGATGCAGGCAAAGCCATATCAATATCTGAAACAGATTTCAAAATCTTCTCAAAAGCTATATCGATATCCTCATTTGTCATCTTTTATCCTTCACAATATAGATATCACAAAAAATAGTTAGAACATCATCAAACAAAAAAGTAGCACAATTCTAACAATCTACTCCCTATAGGTTTGAAACATAATACACATCCATCATACTCTTATTACATGAATTATATCATTGATAAACATTAAATTCAATAAAAATATTTACATAAACAAAAAACACTAAACTTTCACAAACTATCAACCATAAATTAAATACTCTTCTATAAAAAAAATAACATATTTACTGAAATAAAAACAAAAAAAGCAGGCTTATTAAAGCCTGCCTTCTATATTGGTGATGCTTACCTCACGGTTTACGAGCTGATATTACATATAACTTTTTCTATTTCTAAAAAAAAACTCATCTATCTCGGTATGACTGCAGTTTTCAACTACCTTAAAATGCAAATCCACCGCTATTTTTTGCAAAATTTGATAAGACTTTTTCCGCTCTTGATTTATATAAGTATCATTTTGCCCTTCAAACCAAAAAATAGGTGTTTGAGATTTATTGTAATATTCCAAATTATACGGCAAATCACCACAAATACTGAAAATGCTTTTCAAATTTAATTCTATACCGACAGATACAGCCATTCCCCCACCTTGTGAATGACCAATAAGAATAATATCAGACAAAGGACATTTTAATTGCAATAGTTTTTCTTTAATATATATCAGAGAAAATAAATATTCTTCCTTAACTGCATCTTTACGATTATTTTGCTCAATTTTATTAAACCATACAAATTTGCCAGCTTTTGTGGGATGCTTAAATGGCGCATTAAAAGAGATATAATCAGCAGACAAATTATCAGCCAATCTTTTCATTTGTGCGCTATATGCTGTACTATCAGCACCTTTCCCATGTAAAAAAACTAAAAGCATCTTACCACCCTATAAAAGTAAAGTAACACAAAGATTTAATAAACGCAATATTTTTAATAGATTGAAAACAAAGAAAATTGCCAAAACGAGTTCGTGAAAATTATAAAAACAGCTATTTTTGAAAAACTAACACTCGAAACTGATGAAATGCTTGGAAAATAAAGAAAAAGCAGGCATTTTCAGCCTGCTGTTTGTATTGGTGACACAATTTAGATGAATTACTAACTGAAATCATCTTATACTATGAAGAGTTCCTCTCCAACCAGATAAATTTGTTTAATTACTAAACAAAAAGTTTAACTTCTAAGACAGGACGAATATATTTAATACCATCCTTTAATCCTGGACCTCTATTACCTTTACCATTAAACCAATAAAACCATGCAAAGTCATCGTGATTTATCACACTATCAGAAGACCAATATTCTCCTTCACGAGGTGATTTGTTTAGTAAGGTAAATGAATTTAGAATAGTATCGTAATTTCTTGCAATAGAAACAAGTCTAGAAAAATCATACCATACAATCTTCTCATTTTCATTACAAGGATAGACAAACTGTTCAATATAAAGCTTTGCATCAAACCAATTTAACGACTTTTCTTCAATATTAAAAAGTTCTGATGCTGTTAAATCCAAATAAATTACATTATTATCTTCTTTAACAGCTTCAACGATACCTTTAACTTTTTTACCTTTTATTTTATCAAATGAAAATGAATTATCCTCATAGCAAAACATGCCAATTATAATTTGAGAAATACAATATTTATTAATATCTTCACGTTTAATCCAATAATCAACGACATCTTCTCGAGTCAAATCCAATTTGACAAGCAACCTATGAACTAGGTCTAGCTTTTCTTCTTTTGTTTTCATAATTATAATTATAAATTTAAATTGTACATACTAATTAATTTTGTATTTTTGTTATTATCACACTTTTCAATTTTTTGCAACAAATTTAAAACAAAAAAAACCTCCGCTATAGGAGGAGTTTATTATTGGTGATGCTTACCTCGCAACTTACGAGCTAAAATTAAATTTATTTTACCAAATCATCCTTAGCATTTTTTATACTCATTGAAATTTTAAGCATTCTCAAATACTATTAATTACGAGATTTTTGAATTGATAGTCTAACCTCATCAAATTCTCATTTTAGTTATCTAATCACCACTCTTAACATTATGTTAAACATTATAAATTAAACTATTTATTAAATTATAGTAGTATTTTATATTAAAGCCTATTAAAAGATGGAGAAGAAAATGGAAAAGGAAAATCAGGATAGTAAATCAGTAAACACAAAAAAATATACCATCATATTCTATTTCATAATAGCTGTTATACTGATTACATTTTACTTTACCTGCCTACGCGGATATAGTAAAATAATAAAGGAAAAAATGAAACCAAAAGGTTTTGGTGATTGTATTATATTTAAAGATTTTGATACTATAAGAAAACAAAATGACGGAAAAGTTCACTGCTCAGAACTAGATAACTGCAGTTGCGGTTCGTGTTATACCTTCTGTACAGACTTTCTTATTCACCCCTACACCGGCGCTGTCGAATATCTGTATTCAGGAAAAGTAATCAGAACAGTACAATATGAAAAAGGTATAGCAAAACAATATTGCGGAAAATGGACGCAAGGCAAAAGCTTATTGGGAAAATGACGTGATGATCCACTGATTTCGTTTTAGGATAATTTTCTATTATTTTACCAATAAGCTTTGGCATTTCAACAAAAAAAGCGACAGAGTTTAACCTATTTAATCTATTAATGTATTCGTTAGCTGTTAAAAGTGTAGTTTTTGACTTATTATCTTTGCTTTGAATTAACCATATACGAAAATTTACTTTTATATTAGTCATATTGTTATCCAATTCCTGTTTATTAAAGGATAATATTTGTTTTTATAAAAGTAAAGCCGTTAGTTAAGAGAGACCTTTGCAAATTTTACAAAGATTTATACTTGTTAAAAATTCCAAGTCATAAAAAATCATTGCATCAACTAATGCACATACGAACCTGCACCCCTATGGAATTAGAAACGCTTAATATTTTGAAAAACAAAGAAAATCGCTGATATAAGTTCGTAAAATTTCCCCAAACAGCGATTTTCAAAAAACAAACATTCGAACTCGCTGAAAGGCTTGATTTATATAGCAAAACAGCGCTCTAAAATGAGCGCTGTTTGTATTGGTGATCCCAACGGGACTCGAACCCATGTTGCAAGAATGAAAATCTTGAGTCCTAACCACTAGACGATGGGACCATCGCTTGAACAAAAAGGAATATAAATTCAAAAAAATAAGAAGTCAATACTTTATTTCATATTTTTTATATTTTTTTTCACTTTATTATTCAAAAACTAAAAAAAACTCCTAATAATAAGATGTTAGCAAAAACAAACTATTTTTTCATTATGGATTAGTTATAATATTTTCCATAAGATTAACCGTCTCATTTTCTATATCAATCACCACATCTGCACTATTTTCTTCTTTATTATCAATCACTTCTTTTAACGCTTCTTCATTTTTTAGCGATTCGTGATTTTCAACAACCTCTTTAATAACTTCAACACTTAATTCTTCATTTATTTTTTCTTCAGATTTAACCTCATCAATTTTTTCTTCAACAATAACATCAACAATCCCTTTATCACTATCATATACTTCTATTTGACCATTCTTAAATGAAAGATCTTCAACAACTTCCTCTTTCTTCTCATCAATTTTTATTTTATCCAAAACAAATTCTTTATCAGATATTCCTTCAACATCACTCTTAATCTGTTTTAAATATCCTAGAAATTCACCTATAGCTTGCTCATTTTTCAAGCTTTTACTTTCAATTTCCTTTTTATCTTCAACAACAACATTTTCTTCAATATTAACTATTTCATGCTTTTCGGGCTCTTTTGCCTCTACGACATACTCTACATTTTTCTTTACATTATAGACAACCACAACACTATCAAGTGGTGCTTGAGATTTCAACATCTCCCAAACACCACCTACAGCAACAACAAACAATAAGCATCCAAACATAAATTTTACTTTTTCTTTAGCATAACTATTATTTTCATTATGTTTACACATTGCAAAACTCCCAAAATTAAGTTATCTAAAGACTATAAAATAAACAATATATTTGCAACACTTACTTTATCTTATTCCTAAAAAATTTTAACACCTCCTTACCACCTTCTCCCGATGTTTTAGATGTTACCCCAATTCCAGCTGTTAGCTTATTTAACCAAGTACGATATAAATTAGCAGCGCTTGCAATATCTCTACCTAAAGTTCTTTTTCCATAAAGCAATTTAACCATTCTAGAAACAAAAACTTCTTCAGCTGCTGTATCAATCGCCTCATCAGCACTCGCTTTATAAACATCTTTACGAGCAATTAAGTTATTACTAGCTTCATTTCTAGGCTCACCTTCCCAAATATGTAAATATTCACTATAATTTTCTTTTTTTAATTTTAGAGCCAGTTTCTTCATATCTTCAGGACAATAAGGATTATCATAATAATTAACCTTTTTAACAATCACATCTTCATCACATCTCTCGCCTACAGCCTTCCAAACAGGATCTTCCTCTTCTTCTCTATTTAATGAAAACCATATCTCAGCACCTTGTTTTCTAATTGTAGGATCCAAAATTTCCCAAGCTCTTTTAGATATTTTTTGAGCTTCCTCACACCAACAAATATCCACCCCTTCCAAAGATTTAATATTCTGAGCATTATAATCCATTATCCCCTTAAATATAAATTTAGAATTATTATTAATATTAACAATCCTATCCTCATATATCCTATATTCTTTTAACCCATAATAATCTATTCTATCTGCAATCAACTTATGTACAGAATCTTTAATTGAACTCTGCACTTCTCTAACACAAGCTATTAACTTTTTTTTTTTACTAGTAGATTTTATAAGCAACGCATCAACAAATGCATACGATTTACCACCAGCTCGTCCTCCATAATACAATTTATACCAAGCTTTTTTGGTCAATAAATCGCTAAAAACTCTTGGTAATTCAACTTTCATTTTTCCCTCAAAAAAAACTTGACAAAACACACAAAACAATTTATACCCCATACCAACAAAATATTTTTGTGTTTCTAGTGTATGTGTTTTTCATAGTAATAATTCGGCAGTTGCTTTTGTGAAAACCCAACTGCCTCCCTTGTAGTTTTATCTACAAATCTACCCAACAATTCCTAAAAATAGTCGCATTTGTGAAAATCCGACTATTTGATTAAGTATCCGTACTTAATTTAGGATAAAATCATTCTTATAGCATTTAGAGCCTACCTGTTTGTGAAAATCGGTAGGTTCATTTTTTTTTATAAACATTTAACAACCTCAAAAAAAGACAGAACTCTCTCAAGTTCTGCCTTCTAAAGATTTACACTCCATCCATTACCATGGATCTTTGTATTTTAATGTTGGATCATCTAATCTATCCATATAGTCACGTTGAGTATCTTTATAAATCTTAGTAGAATAACTATAGTCTGAATCTTTTGGATTATATTGTAAAACATAACCAGGATCAAACTGAGTTCTATCAAAGAAACAATATACTGTAGCATGTCCCTCTAAAGTATTTGTTGGAATAGGAAATAAGTTCCAAGCATACCCTAAACCACCTGACGCATGAGGCTCTTCTGACATATACCCCTCATCCGTAGTATTATTAGATATAACTGGGGCGTCATCAATTCCCCCCATTTGGTTACCATACATTCCTAAATCATATATAAATCCCATATACGCATTCCATTCTTTATCTTTGCGCTCTAAAGATGTCTTTAAGAATGTACCTTCTTGGAAATACAATGGCTCTGGTATCATAAATTTTCTACCATGATATTCATACGAAGGAACTGTTGATGATCCCGGATGCCATACTGTCTCCGGTAGCATGCTACTCTCTGAAGGATACTTCGCTCTAATACCTCTAAACCAACCTTCTGTCTTAAACTCCGCATCAGAAACAAAGGTACTAAATCCACTAGAACCTGTATTATACACTGAGTAATATGCCAAGCTACTAACCTCTTCCAAATTAGTATATTCAAGATCCATTCCCTGTTCGATAGCCAGTCTTAAAGTATCAATCTGCATCTGTTGAGGTTCAATCATCCATTTTCCACTAGGACTTATCCCTCCTCTAACTTCAGCCTTAATTGCTCTACCTGCTCTACCAATTTGGAAAGATATAGGAACAATTGTTGCCAATCTTTTATATCCAGGAGGACACATCGGAAAAGGTATCGTTCCTAAATAAGGATCAGCCCATGAAACTGTAGTATCTACTCTATCTCCGTCATCTCGTTTTCCCTCTGGATGATCGTTTGATACATTGTACACCCCTTTCAATACATAATCAGGCAAAATATCACTAAGTCTTGCATTACCTCTAGTAGTCAACTTAATATCATGCATAACCGAGGTATACGCAGGATTTACCATATACTGATCATATCTCGTATCTGGATCACCTACCACAGCCCCATTTTCAGCTGCTGGAGTCTCAGGAACACTAGTATCCGCATTAGATACAAATCTACTTGCCTTAATATACCCAAAACCTTCATCAGCTTCCCATAATGCTGAACTATTACCTCTACTTTTTTGGAATTCCATAGCACCTTTTCTAATATAGATAGATGCATTATCAAGTCTACTACTATCTTTTCTTCCATCAACATCAGTTGTATCAATTTCAACCATTGCATAATAATCAACACTAGAACTATCACCAGCAAATGCTCCATTATCTTTAGCCCAAATTCTTACAAATCTTGGATCAACTTCAAATAAAGCTCTATCACTAATAGTTCTACTACTATTTTCCTCTTTATTAGACACATAAAACACATCATTGCCAGAAATATGAATACTTCCATCAACCGAAACATTAGCAATTCCTCCAGCATCAGAACTTGATACTCTTGTATTCACTGCAAAAACATTTGAACTATCAGCTCTTTGAACTTCAAAATTCAGAGCTCTTGTTCGTGCTAAATCATCATTAACTAAAAACTCTTCAGAAACCCCAGTACTATCTACAATCGTATCCAAAGTAAACTCTTGAGCTTTTGCCCTTATCACATTCGGATACGAACTACTACCAGGTCTTCCACCCATATATAATGCACCACCTTGCATATCAATATAGCTAGAATCAGCCGTAGTTGAAATAGTAATACCTTCTTCAGCCATCACATATGAAGAACCTTTACCAGACTCAAGTCCTTTATTAGTACCAAAGAAGTTACCACCTTTACCAAGGAATGTACCATCATCATCCAATTCCATCAAAGCAACAGCATTTGCACCACTACTTTCTCCATACATTCTTAAAGTAACTTGAGACGAGTTAATTATAAGCATCGTATCCTCATCACTACCCCTATTTGCAGCATCAGTTACAGTTCCAGCGTTTCTAACATATATACCACCATCACTACTATTATAAACATTTAACCAACCTGTTGTGGGACGATTAGCATATTGCTCAAAACTATTAAAACCAGCATGTAACTCATGCATACCAGCTTTTTTAAGCCAAGCCTCTCTTGCCCATAAATAACCATCAATCCAAGCAGAACCAGCCACACCTAAACGATATCCTGCTCTTGTATAATGCGCCCCGTTATCAACTGCATCACTAGATGCTCCAATTGCCGTATTACCAACAAAAATTGATCCCAATAAGTCAGTATATTTAGTAGCAATATTAGTCACACCATCAACAATACTATCCCCTTTCAATGGATTTGTAGCATCTTCTTCTAATCCAGAATTTTCCTTAAAGACTTGCAATCTTTCACCACGTAATGAAATCTGTGAAGAATCAGCAAAAATCATCACATTAGATGACGCTCCCGTAGTCGTAGAACCAACCGTAAAAGTACCTCCACTACTTAACAAATCTAATTTACTATCACCTCCTTGATCCGCAGCACTCAACCATTCACCATCATTGGCACCTACTTTTAATATACCACCACCTGTATTAATAAATGTAGCTGTAACACCTCCTGTATCACTACTACCATTAATCCATACATTTCCCCCCCCTTCATTTATATACACATTACTACTAGCAACTCTGGCAATATGAACTTCAGCACGACCATCTGTAGCCCTACTAGAACCATAAAACATGGCTCTATCAACATCAAGATTATCACCAGCACCAACTAAGAACTCATATTCATTAATATTATTTTGTTTTGCACGCACAAAATTATTCAACAAACCAACTGATGCAGAACCATAATCACTATAAGCCTCAACAATAGGATAATTCATACTAGAACCAGATGTTCTATCTCCAAATACTAATCTTGGTGCAGAAGTTGAATCCGTTCTATATACACCAAAACTCTCATTTAATGCTCTTAAATTACCATAGATCCACGCATCACCACCACTTTGTTTATATTTCACATATGCATTTGTATCTTCACTAAATGGTTTTCCAACATATAAATCTGCCACTTCCGGATTACAAGAACTATCCCAAGGCCCACCACCACGTATTTTGCTTCCTGAACACCTTGTATTTATCAATAATTTTCTTGTATTAAAAATACCATAATATTCTTTAGCCTCATTTTTCCAGTCACCATCTTCAACATTCCCGCCCATAAATAAATCCGTAACCATAGTATTGTGATAATCTTCACCATTATGCTTTCCACGATATAAATACTTATAGTTATCTTCAGTTGATTTTTCAATTGGCTCAGTTGCTGTAACAACCAATGAGTTTTCAGGCACAGTCGTAAACAAACCACCCGCCATCTGTTCAATCATCGTACTATCTAAAAACCACGCTCCACCAGTTCCTTGAAAAACTGTTTTATTATTAACTTTATTTACAAAACCACCATTCGCTCCCACCAATGATGCCAAACGAGCCGCTCTTTTTTTACCAGGATCTGAAATATGAGGAAATACTATATACGAAACAAATGCTTCTCCATCTTTATGAACATAAACCTCTGGTTCACCATAGTTTTTAATATTTCCAGGTTGATAACCAAAAGGCATAACACTAGAATAACCATCTCGAAAACACCCTGCAGTATTATCATCTTTACAAAGTTTAATCACATTATTAACATTGGATGAATCTAAAATAGCCTCACCAATTTGACCGTATTTATTTTTAACAAATGTTTCAATAACATCATTCATAATACGCGCTTGTGAAGCAGTATTAATATCTTGAATTTCCAACATTCTCTCTGTTGATTTTTTATAAAGAGTAGGAGTAACCATTGCAATTAAGCCAAGCATAGCAATAGCTTCTACTAATAAAGTACCCTTTTGCTCCACTTTTTCAAAAAACTTTACCATAATCCATACTCCTTACAACACGTCTTTGATACCAAACAAGCATCCGTTTTCACAATAATTAATTCTATCCCCATTATCAAGCTCTATTTCAAAAAAATTCTCAGGAAAAACAGCCCTAGGCATAACCCATCTTGTCATATTCATATAACTCGCAGGATAAGCTGTATCATGTGTTTCTCGCCAACGTCTCTCTTCTGTCTCATATGCAGGACCAAACCTCATTTTTCCAGTAAATACCCAAGATTCAAGCTCCTCATTCCATGCAATAATCCCCACATTGGCATTAAATTTTCTTTCCTCAATAGATTTCATAAAATCACGCCCTACCTCACCCGTTGCACGGTTAAACCAGCGTATATCAATTTTTCTAAAAGAAACTAAATAAACACCACCTTTAGAATCACCACTTTTACAACAAGTTCCTGATAACTCCACTTCAGCCGTAGGATCATCTGTTGTTTTATATGGTGTAATATCACACATTTGAGGAATTCCTGTACACCCTTTATTTTCATATTTATAAACCGGATTACCATCTATATCAAATTTAAGCGAATCATCTTCATTTCTATCTTGTTCTTGCACACCAGTGCAATACATATTATTATCCAAACAAATAACCCTAGAAACCATCTCATCTTTATTATAAAGTTTCTTTCCAAATCTCAACTCTTTCATACCATAGCTATTAGGTGTTAAAGAATTATCAGTTTCACGCAAATAAATCACTTCATTTGAATTTGTAAACTTTTGATAATAAAATAGATTAATATTGTCATTATCTCCCGAAGCTTCTTCATTATTCACATACAATAAATCATCTGGCAACATATACGCTATACCATTATCTGGTGTTGTTCTACCTCCATAATCCCCAACTGAGACCTTTTTTAAAACTGAGTACGCCGCATTATGTTGATCCAAAAACTTACTAACTGTTGCCATAGCCTTCTTTAACTGCACATCCCTATCATAATCTGGACGCGCAGACAAATTAAACTGAGACAATGCAGCCAAATATGTAGCCAACAACATTAATAAATACATACAATATCTCCCACCATATATATCACAACATTGTACACTATTTTTTCAAAAAAATCAACTAAAATATTACATTTACCATTATTTATAAACAAAAAACAACATTAAACTAACGGGGGATACATCCCCCGTCATTTACAGATAAACTTTAGCCTGATATTCCTCAATTTTTATACCTCTAAAGGCCTCCATAATATTTCATAATTATTATCATCAATTGACTTATCAAACCAAGTATTTGTTAAATCAATTGTACCATTCCAAGAATAATCTGTACTAGATTTTTCCCCTAATCTCTCAATCACAGAAGATTTAGATAACCATTGCTCTTTATTTGTTACAGTATGAGTAGTCCAAGAATCATCATTAGGCAATGTATCTTTTGTATATCCATTATCTACAAGAAATAAAAGCTTATGAGTATAATTACCATTACCATCACAATATTCAATAATTCTCAGCCAATATGTAGTATTTGAAGATATAATTGTATCTGTTTGTATTTTATTATATATAGCAAACTTTTTACTTATAAGACCTACCCATTCAGGAAAACCAAATCTACCAATAACTCTTGACGTACTATCGACTGTTCCTGTCGTAACTTTTGATGTAAATCTATAAGTATATGGAAAATATGCAACTTCCGGTATATCACTAAAAATATATTCTTTATCTTCATTTATCAATAAATACCCTTTAGGAGAAAGCTGTGCCAATATATTATAATTACCATCCCAACTATACACACAATTAACTTCTTCTGTATAGTTCTTTGTATAATACGATGGATTAAAAAATTCTAGAACACCAAAATCACCAAACCAAGTTTTATCAGGTGTATCAATATCTGTATAAGGAGTTACCACTGTTTCTCCATTTTCATCTCTAAACAAACTATACCCAAACTTTACATTTGCTTTTTTAACAACATCTGACAAACCCTTTACTTTCCTTAATCTTTTATCAGTAATAACATATTGATTATCAACCTTTATATATGTTTCATCCAAATCAATAGCCCCATGAAAATACTCCGAACCCGATAAAATCTCTCTACCAATAAGCAAAACATCATCTGTCCAAATATTATTTGTAGACGTAAACTCTAATGACCAATCATCTAAATTACTAGAATATGTATCTGTTAAATATCCATAGTATGCTCCATCTTTATAAACAACTTTTGCCCAATACCACTTCTTATAATCAATAAGCGTTTTACCAATTACACTATTCCCATCATATTTATATCCTAAATTTCTATTCGCAGTTATGTAAAAACCATGACTTGCATTTTGTTTGCAAAACAAATAAGATAAATTGGTATGACTGGCATCTAACTTAAACTTTACACTCACTTCAAAAGATTGAAACCCAGCAGAAACACTTGATTTTAATTGTAAATAATTATTCTTACTAAAGCCACTAAACACACCATCTGAGATTGTTAAACTACCCACAATAGTATAACTAAGCCCTTCAATAAAAGCTAAATATTCTTTATCACCATTAGCATACACATATTTTCCAGATTTTGTATATGTACCATCCCATAACTTCATTTTAGGAATAATTAAAAATCTATCTTTATCAGCAATTATATCTAGTCCATTAAATGGTCGTAAATTAACATTGATTATTTTATCTTCACTCCCAGCATTAACTGTTTTATCAACATACCAATATCTAGGTTTTCTAATTTTATAATTTAATGGAAAATTTTTATAAACTTTTACTGATTTACTACTCATAATCTACTCCCTCAAAGATAATTTCATCATCATTAACGTCTACATCTGTAACCAATGTCACATCAACCTTATCAACCAATAAAGTGTTTACTTCTAATTTATTATCTTCATTAGTCTTTCCAGTATAAATTCCAGTAAAAGCAGTATCTTTATTATAGTTAATTGTAGTATTTTTCACAATCGTCCAACTATATTCACTATTCACATCATATATACATAAATTCTGACCACCAGAATATATATCTCCCACATATACTACCAGTTTTTTCTTATCAGGACTTAA
>CAJGCO010000029.1 GCA_904501925.1 uncultured Alphaproteobacteria bacterium
GAATCGGCAAAAAACGACACCAAATGACAAGGTGCAAGAGCTTGAGAGTCTAGACGAAAAACAAAGCAAACCCAGAAAAACCAAGCCCTTGCGAATGGTAGGCGCGTGGGGGTTCGAACCCCAGACCCACTGATTAAGAGTCAGTTGCTCTACCAACTGAGCTACGCACCCATAACTTTAGCCACTATATCCAATAGAATTTTAATTGCAATATATTTTTTCAAAAAAATATACATTTTTTATAAAAGTCTAAAAAAATATTGCCAAATAAAAGAGTTACTATTATATAAGATAGAATATCAAAGGAGAAAATATGCATATATATATAGTTGGTGGAAGAGTTAGGGACGAAATAATAGGGACTTCTCCCAAGGATACGGATTATGTAGTAACAGGAACCACCGAAGAGGAAATGCTAGAAAATGGCTATAAAAAAGTAGGAAAAAGCTTTCCTGTTTTTATAGATACCAAAACAAATGAAGAATATGCACTAGCGAGAAAAGATATAAAAACCGGAAAAGGTCACAGAGATTTTGAATTTATATTTACTCCAGATATAACTTTAGAAGAAGATTCTATTCGTCGTGATTTTACCTGTAATGCATTGTATAAGGATACAATTACAGGAGAAGTAATTGATTATCATAATGGAATAGAAGATATTAAAAATAAGGTGTTGCGCCATATTTCTCCACATTTTGTAGAAGATCCTTTAAGAGTGTTGAGAATGTGTAGGTTTTCAGCAGAATTAAATTTTAGTGTAGCCAAAGAAACAATGGATTTATGTAAAAAAATGGTAGGAGAGGGTGCTCTATCAAATTTAAGTAAAGACAGGGTTTGGCAAGAGTTTGAAAAAGCGTTAAAATCTCCATATTTTTATAATTTTATAAAAAGAGCAAGAGAGTGTGGATTACTAGAACAATTGTTACCGGAAGTAGATAAATTATGGAGTGTTCCTGAAAGAACAGATTACCATCCAGAAGGTAATAGCGGTGAACATACAATGCTTGCTCTAAAGGCAACGCAAAGTTGCGATTCTATAGTAAATTTTGCTGTTTTAATGCATGATATAGGAAAGACTGCAACAAATCCTGATAATTGGCCATCACATAAAGGACATAATGAATTAGGAATTAATGTATTAAATGCAATAGTAAAAAGATTGAATATTCCGTCAAAATACAAATCATTTGCAGCATTTTCAATACAAAATCATATGATATACCATAAAAGACTTAAAGAAAATCAAGAAGAGTTAGCAAAGATTGCTTATATGTTATCAACAAGGTATAATAAACAGTATCAATCTCGCTTCATACGGGTATTAGCATCAGATATGCAAGGACGAGCAAAATTAGATTTTACAAAAGAAAAGGAAGAGTTTTCCAAGTTTGATAAATATTTTACTCAAATAATAAAAGCGATTGAAAATAAAAAATTAAGTTCACTTCCAAATTTTGAAGAAAGACTAAGAAAATCAGCAAATAAAAAGGAAACAAAAGTAAAGCTATTAGATGAATATATAAAAAATATTGTAAAAGAAAATCCATATAATGAGTAAATAGTTTTTGTGTAAATCATAAATAATACTTTAAAAAAAGGAAAAATAAGTTTAAATTTATTATGAAAACTGTGTTTTTAACTTATTAAATTATGGTGTTGTTATGAAAAAAACTCTTAAATTATCTTTGTTTTTTAGTGTATCAATTATATCTATAGCATTTGCTAATGAGTTAAGTAATACATATACACTCGATGAAGCTAAAACCCAAGAATATGAGTTAAAAAATAAACTAATAGAAAATAGTGATGTTAAAGTTGTTGAAAATAATCAAGAGCAACCAATCGATGATAAAACTCTAGTTCCAAATATAATAAAAGAGGAAATAGAAGGGGGATATGTAGAAAAATTAGTTGATGAAAATAATTTAGTAATAGCTGAAAAAACAATAATAAATGGCGAGATTACTAAAAAGGTTTTATATTACTATCATCCTAATAAACAAATATCTAAGAAAATATTAGCGTCAAATAATGATAGTGGCTTTTATGCTGAAGAGTTTTATACAAACGGAAATATATCATCAAAAGTATCATACTTAAATGATGAAAATAAAATAGGGAAAGAAAAAAAGTACGATATAAATGGTGTACTACGTCAAGAAATTCCATGGGAAATTATAAAGGAAGATGAGAATAAACCATTTAGTGAAAGAAGAAGTATCCGTAAAGGAAAAGTGTTAACGTATTATCCAAATGGTAAAAAAGCAGCATCATTTAGTGTAGGATATGCTGGAGATAATGTTTTTTATAATCAAAAAGGTCAAGAAATTAAAATAATTAAAAATAAAGAAATTTTGGATTTTTCAGATAAAAATCATATTTCTAATTGTGGTGATATAACTATTCAGTTAAGTCTAGAAGAATTAGTTAGTTTATATGAGGATGAAGGAGATATATCATATAACAACTGTGGTATACCATATAAAGAATTATTTGTTAATGAAGTTGTGGATGTAAATAATAAATTATCAACTGTAATTAGTTATGATGAAACAGGTATGGTAAGAAAAATTGTTCCATATAATAGAGGATTAAAAAATGGTAAGGTAGAAAAATTTGATGCCAACGGTAATTTAACTGCTCAGATAAATTATGAAAAAGGGGTAAAGCAAGGGTATGCTATTGGATATTTTCCAACTAAAGAAATAGCATTTAAAAAATATTATGAAAATAATAAAGTAGTAGATAAGTTAAATTGCTATTTTCCTAATGGAGATATAGCTGCAAGCATAAGTTATAAAGATGGTCTAAAAGATGGGGTGGCAAATATAACCAGTCCAACACCTCAAGAAATAACATATAAAAACGGAGAAATTGTAAGAGATAATACATCAAATAAACGTAAAATTTTATCTCTTAATTCAATGTTAGCTAAAGTTGATAGTAAGTGCTTAGATATATCTTCAAAAATTAAAGAAATCGAGCAAGATATTAAGATTAAAGAAAATAATATAAGTAAAGCATTAAGCGTTAAAGCACCAGAAGGTTGTGAAGATTTATCAAAATATGTTGCTAAACAAAGTAAGTATTGGTGCTTTGTTGATAATGTGGTTAAAGGCAGTTACGATCCTTCATATAATAAAGGAGAGTATTCTGTTGTAACATATTATGGTGATGCTAAAAACAAAGAATACGAAGTAGGATATTTAAATAAAAAACTTCAAGGAATAACTAAAAAATATGATACTAAAGGTAATACAATTGCTGAAATGAGTTATAATCAAGGAGAATTATCAGATAATTCTCGTAGTTATAATGATAATGGTAGTGTTGAAAATATAATATCAATATATGATAATCAAAAATTGTATAATAGCTATTCAGATGATGGTGTATTATTATTTAGCAATACTTATGATAATGATGTTTTAGCTCATTCTTTCATATCTAATCCTGAGAAAAATAAAGATACATATGTAAAATATTATCAAGGAAAGCTAGATAATATAAAAGAAGTAAATGCCAAAAATCCGAGCAATTATGTAGAATATAATTTAGCTTTAGGTGAATATAGTATATATAAAGATAAAAATTTAATACGCGGTGGTAATATTTGTGGTTATGAAAAAATATCAGATGATATAGAAGTAATTAAAGCAGTGCCAACGCCAACAAATGTTGTATTAGAAGAAACTAAAAAAGAAGAAACAATATTACCATCAAATAATGTAGAGCAAATCAATAATGAAAATAAAGAACTTATAGAAAGTTTGAAAAAACTAGATGAAGAAATAAAAGCAATTGCAAAAGAAAGTGAAGATAAAAATATTGTAAAAGAAATTGATGAAAATAAATTAAACATAGATAATGTTGTTCCATCAAATGTAGATGTTGACGTTAAAAAAGATATTGCAAATTTAGAAGCAAACATTAATCAAATTAAAGAAGTTGTAAATGCAACCCAAGAAGTATCGGAAATTGAATTACATATTAATGATGACAATGCTATTCCTCCAGTAATAGACCATAAAGATGCCCCAATCATTGAAGGAATAGAAACTCTTGAAGAATTAGAAATACAACAAAAAACATCAGAATATAAGCTTGATGATGAGATGATTAAAGTTAAAACTAAAACTGATTTAGCTTCACAAAATATTGGTCCTGTATCTCATCCAGCAATAAGTTCTTTATCAGATACAGTATCTAAGTCAAAAGTAGATGTTGAGGAAACTAAATCGTTTGATAATGCAGATGAAAAAATTGAAAAAATATATTATCCAAACAATAAGCTTCGAAAAACAATAAAAACAATAGGTTCGAGAACTAAAGAGGTTAAAGAATATTCTAAAACAGGTCTTTTGTTAAAAGATACTATATATAATGACGATGATATTATAATTGAAAAATATTCAGGTTCAGGTGATATAAGTAGAAAGACCCGTAAAAATTATTCAGATAATGTTATAGACGCTTTTATTTCAAGGGTAGATTTTTATAATACAGGAAAACCAAGATATAAAGTATCAAAAGTTGATAATATATTATTATTTAATGAAAATAGCTATTATACAAATGGTGAACTAAAAGAAGAGGTGTTCCAAAATTCTCCTTTAGTGTTTACAACAATATCTTATGATAAAAATGGTCAAAAGCAAAGAGAACAAGTCTTATATGGTATGAATGTATTTGATATAGCATATAAAGATAATAATGTGATATTTGTGAAAATAAATAATGATGAACTTCCTTCAAGTTATGCTAATAATAAAGATAGTATATTAAAAGATAGTTCAAAAGCATATAATCAAAACAAAGAATTAGTTGGAGAATTTAATGTAAATGATAAACAAACAACTATTATTGAATATGATCAAGACAATAAAATTAAGTCTGAAATTGTTTTATTTAATAATGGTGAGATTACTCTAAAAACATATACTAAAGAACAAGAGTTAGATAAATTTGCATATCTAACTAGTGATGGTAAACTTTATATTCAAAAACCAGAAGTTAGGGTGATACCAAATTATAGAGAACGTTATTGGGTCGATTATAATAATCCAAATTGGGTAGAAAATACAGATAAGTATTCAATAAAATCAATCGGAAAATTAAACCTTGATATTATCGCTTATATGTTAACAGAACTAAAAATTGAAACACCAGAAATTATAAAGCAACTTTATTCTAAATATTAAAATATTGACTTTAAATATGGAAGGATTATACATCAAAAATAATATATAATTTTTATGTTTTATTAATTGCAGCAAATAATTATGGATAATCAAGCTCAAATGATTAAACATCATCTCTACCTCGCTCATGAAAAAGATGATGTTAGAGTGCTTAACGGGTTAAAGGTCTACATTGAAAAAACACCTCTTAATGAAGATGCTCAGATAGAACTTATCAAAGCATTAGAATTTAAGAATGGTAGGGATAGTCTGTTGGATGGCTATGAAAAACTAGTAATTCTTGCCGGTCAACTCAATGAGTTTACACCAAAAGCAGAGCGAATGCTTCTTCTGTCAAATGCTCATGAGGTTATATTGAGTTACATCAAAACTTCTAAGAATTTATTAAAAGAAGATCGCTTGCTGTTTTACAGAAGAAATCCTCAAGAAATGGCCGCATACGTGCAGCGTTACTCAAAAGGTTAAAAAAATCCCCAAAGACTTTTCTTTGGGGATTTTTTAATAAACTAGAATTTCTCCCAGTGAATTTTCTCAAGACGTAGTCTATCATGAGGAACTCTAGGTTCTTCATCTGGATATCCAACAGTAACAATAGAAATAGGAAGCATTGTTTCAGGCATATTGAATTTTTCTCTTAGAGTATTAATAACAGAAGGCATAGGAGCTGCACCACAAAAACAAGCACCAAGTCCTTTTGCATGACATGCTAGTAAGAGATTTTGAGCAGCCAGAGAGCCATCAATTTGCGCAAAGTTCCAATCTTCTTTTTCTCTATGGAAAGATTCTTCCATATCAGCGCAAACAATAATAGCACAAGAAGCATCTTTGGCAAAAGTTGTCCAAGGTTGGAACGATCTAAATCCAGCTAAAACTTCTTTATCCTCAATTACAAGAAAATGCCAAGGTTGTTTATTATGAGCAGAGGGAGCATAACTAGCAGCTCTAATTAACTCTAATATTTGTTCTTTTGTAAGTCTTTTATTTGGATCGTACTTTCTAACAGATCTACGACTTAACAGGCCTTCATATAATTCCATTTTTGTCTCCTATATTAATTAACAGTCCTCTGTATGTTATCAATGCGAGGTAAAACAAAATAATTTATTAAGAAACTAATTGTTTCCTCAACTTTTTCGTCCATATTAACAATAATTGAATATATATCATCATTATCATTAGATTTAGTTAGTTTTTGGGCTAATAAGTAATAAGCATCAGCCATATCAGAGAGCGAGTTTATAAGTTCTGCCGTGAAATTTGGAATATTAAGAGTTTGTAACCCTCCCCAAAATCCTTCAACAAAACCAAATTCAATTTGTCTGCTTCGCTCTTCGCAAAGAGTGATCAAATCTTCCTTGCTAGCTTTTTTAACTTTGGGTAATTTAAGTTTATTTGCTTTAACTACAAAAAACATTTCATCCCATAATCCCATAAAAAACTTAAAAAACAATTCTGCTTCAGATTTTGTTTCAAGTCTTGGTTGTTGGTTGTCTCTAAAAAATGAAGAAATAACATCAGTAGGTCTGAGGTCATTATTGGGACTACAAATAGCACCAGCAAACTTTAACTTAACAATTTCAATATCACTAGGGCACTTATAATGCTCTAGAAAACGTTTAAATTTCTCATCACCAATATATGTATTTTCAATTTGCATTTTAATTCTTCTTCATATATAATCATTTTCATACATAATCTAATAGGAGTTTTACAAATTGTCTAGATTAAAATTATTGTTGTTCTTATTTACTGTTGTTTTTATATCTTCATGTTCTCAATTTAGAGCATTTGAAGATAGAAGAAGAGAACCAGGTACCCAATACTTATATTCAGGTTCATCAAAACCAAATGCTCCAGTAATCTGTTATAATCCATTATTTTATAATGATGAAGAAGTATTAAAAATGGCTGACGATATCTGTAAGAAAAATGATATAAATACAACAGCCGTATTTGTGAATAAAGATAATTTTAGTTGCCGATTGTTTATTCCTACCAAAGCTTACTATAAGTGTGGAGCCAAATAACTAAGCCCACTTTAAGGAGGTAAAATGAATATTTATATATTTGATATGGACGGGACATTAACATTATCACGTCAAAAAATGAGCAAAGATTTTAGTTTTCGCTTTTTGCCATGGATAAAATCGCATCTAGCATACTTAGCAGCTGGTTCAAATTATGAAAAAATAACAGAACAATTGCCTCCAGATGTTGTTTCATCTTTTAGTGGAATATATAGCTCAATGGGTAATGTATTTCATCAAAAAGGTAAAGAAATATATAGAAATGAAATAAAGCTCAATAAAGAATTATTGAGAAAACTTGAAGCTTATCGTAAAAATACATTATATGAAGGAGAAGTTTTTGGTAATTATTTAGAACTTCGTCCAGGAATGCTAAACTTTAGCGTATTAGGACGTAGTTGCCCATTTGCTGAGCGTGAAAAGTATTATCAATGGGATAAAATTAATCTTGAACGTGAAACAATAGCCAAAGAGCTAAATGAAGAGTTTAGTGAATATGAAGTTAGTTTAGGTGGCAAAATTTCTATTGATATTGTAGCAAAAGGATGTGGAAAAGAGCAGGTGGCTCGTAAAATAAGAGAGTTGCATCCTAAAGATAAAATAATATTCTTTGGAGATAAGACACTACCTGGTGGAAATGATTATAGCTTAGCGAAAGCATTGTTTGAAGTAGGTAATAGCCAGGTCGTAACAGTTTCATCTCCAGAAGATGTTCTAAAATACCTAAAAATATAACAAAAAAGCCCTCAAACGAGGGCTTTTTCATTGAATAGATTAACTTACATAACGGGACTATGAATTCTGCAAATGTGATACACATATGACATTGAAGATAACCTTGTAGCGTAATCTGTAGGGATCTCTTTATTAAGAAAAAGATCTTCATCAATCTTTTCATCAATGAAAATTGGATAGAGCTTACCATCATAATACGTCACGAACAGGAATTTGTCCTCAATCTTGAAGAATTGAAAATTGCCACCATGCCAGAATAGTTTGTTATCATCCTTTACAAATTTGTATGGAAAGATAGAAACACCACCTTCAGAAATAGCTTGTTCACCTTCATACTCTTTAACAAAAAGACCTGTTTCTGTTTCAGCAATAAGTGCACTCTCATACAAAACATGACCATAACCCAAAGGTATAATTCCCTCTGGTTTCCTTGAGGTTAATATTTTTTCAAATTTAGAATTATACAATGTGCTCCCATTTAAAGTTTTAATAATATAAGAGCTATCAATAAGTCCTCTAAAGTTCGTCATGTTATCATAGGTGACATCGGTATCCTGTGGGCTAATTAAAAAAGCATAACGGTCAGTGTCTCTTCCCATGAAAAAGATAGTTAACCAATCACCAGCAGTTTTAAAACCTTTATAACATCTATAGTCATACTTATTTTTAAGGTGATCGATTATAGAATATTGGCATTTTTTTGCGTGTTGCTTTGTAATTCGGTAATAATCTAAATGATTATTATAATCATACAAAAACAAAAAGTTGCCAGATACTTGATAGCGATGATGTGGGTACTCAAGCTTAAAAGAGTAAGCAAACTCACCATTGACATAGATATCAATACAATCCTCTTGTTGAGAAACAATACCAATGCATCCGTTTTCAAAACGAAGACATGGGCTACAAAAAGATTTAATTAGTTTACAATCTTTTGAGTACAACTTAAGATTTTCACCCTCATAAAGAGAGAATGAACCATCTTCATAAAACCTCACCAGATTCTCTTCCTTTCTTTGGAAAATATGGTTTCCAAAGAACTTAAAATAATTTTCAAACATAATTTACTTTTATTTGGTTAATGTTAATAATAAAAACACTGGAATGTTTCATAACTAAAGCCTTATTTTCTAAGGCTTTAGTTATAGTTTGCTATCGAAGCATCATCTCTTGAAGTCTAATGTAATAAATCTCAGGAACAACTTTAAAATGGAGATTTCCAAATTTAATTGGATAACAATATCCACCAGAAAAAAACATAACGACATTATCACAGGCAAACTTGAATTTACCACCAAGCCAAAAGCCGACCTGTTTTGATTTGTTTTGTTCTGAGCAAAAAGCTAGTTCGTCATCGGTTTTAACAAACTTATTCTTATAGATTTTTACCCCACATGGGCTAACAGCATGAATGTTGATGTCGAATTCACCAAAAATCCAGCCGTAACGAGCATTAAGAATAAGATTGTCCTCAAACCTTACATAGTATCCACCAAGATTATTGATGCCAAAAGCACATTGCGATTGTGCAAGTTCATAAAGGTTAGGGTCATAAAGTATTGATTTGTCAGAGTAGTTGGCTATAAAGCTACCACAATCCAAAAGCTCAATACTCTTTGGTTGCTTTTCTAAGCAAATTTCAAAACCTTGCTCGTTAAACAACTTGTGTACTTCAATAGGTGTACCATTTTGAAAGGTTGATGAAATTACACTGAAATAACCATTTTTTGCACGCTTCCAACGTTTAGGGAATGATCCGCCACTAAAAATAAGTTTAGGATAAACACCTTTGTTGATAGCAAAGAGTGAATACTTGCAAGTTTCAGGATTGATAACAACCACTGCGTTATGCAAAAAAGTGATGTCGTTAGTTGAGTTTCCGGAGAATTTAATTGAGTTTTTTTCAGGTTTTAATATGCTATCTGAATTGCCAAAAACAACAGATATTATACCATCGCCAACACTTACAACCAATCCATTCTCAAATGCATGATATTTGCCGGAATGCTCAAAAACCTTAATACATTGCTTATTATACAGTTCAATACCATCGGAAGATGTAATTGCAAAGTTACCGTTTTCCATAAAGGTAACATCGTCACCTTCGTTCAATTTTCTTTTAGAGAAGAAATTCCAATAATTTTCAGGACAAATCATAATACACAAAATTTTTATAAGTTAGGATACGGATTGTAATTAATTCTGTTTATTTTGTCAATAATATTTTTTTAGTACATATATAAAAGACTTTAAGAAGAATTTAAATATCAAACAAAAAAAGAGTAATAGGTTAAACCCATTACTCTTTTCAAAACTCATTCTAATCTCAATCTGCGAAATACTTGCCAAGTCTGTTTAGGTGGAAATTGCTTATGCCAAAAAATACCATGCTTAGGATCAATTTGGGGTAAGTTAATTTTAATTTCTTCAACACCTTTGCCATCATTACGTTTCCATGTAAACATATTGCTAGATTTTTCAAAATGATTACCATAAGTATGTAAACATGGGCGTTCGGGGTATTTCATTAGAGGGTAATGTTGCTCAATTCTACCATAGCTAGCTATATCATCCATTAAATCATTAATTATAAGTGTTAAGATTTTTTCATTAATGGTTTCTGGGATAACAGTAGTGTAAGGGGGGGAGAGAATTATGGTGTTGTAATAAATAACAATCACCATATATATCACTATGCATACTCAATGTAGCCTGGCCAATAAAACAAGGATAAGTTTCTACCATTTTACTACAATCCAAACATGTCAAAAAATCAAGTTTATCAACGATTACTTTTTCTCTATAAGAGAAGTTATATTTTAACATATCTTGATCTTTTGGTAAAATGATTTCACCTCCAATTGCACTACACAAAGCTTTGAGCACAAATCCCCAACAATAAAAAGATAGATTGCTAGTCCAAGTACCTTCATTTTTTAGAATTACATTTCCCAGTCCTTGTTGAATTATAAAAGTACGCGCACGATAGGCAAACCACTCAGAGAATGTAGCAAGTTTTAAAGAATTTGCCATTCCTCTTGGCCTTATAAAACCTTGTTCTTTTTCATTTTCCATAAAATCAAGTAAAGGACTTTCTGGAAAAAGTTTACGAAGATTATCCAAAGTGAAATCCAAAATCCATACTGGTCCACCAAACTCAGAAGTTCCCCAGCTAGAGGTTTCTATAACTTTACGAAACATTTGCCACATCGTTTCGTATTCATATTCACCACGAGTGTCATGCAAATCTATGGCACCATCTTTCCATAATTCTAGTTCTTTAAGCATTACTTCTTTGGGAATAGTTTCATTTTTTTTATCCATAATTATAGGTATTAATAGTATTTAAAATAATTTTTTTTGTAAGAAACCTTATATTATATATAAAATAAAAATCAATAAAAAAAGCAGGGATAAAACCCTGCTTATAAAATAGGTGTAAAACCTTATTATCTTGAGTAGAACTCGATAACCAAGTTTGGTTCCATTTGAGCTGCATAAGGAACATCTTCAAATTTTGGAACGAATGTGTACTTAGCGCTTAATTTAGCAGCATCAACTTCAACATATGAAGGGAAATCACGAGTTTGTGATTGGATAGCAGCTAAAACGATACCCAAGTTTTTAGATTTTTCACGAACTTCAATAACATCACCAGCTTTAACAATGTAAGAAGGGATGTTAACTTTTTTACCATTAACTGTAACGTGACCGTGGTTAACAAATTGACGAGCTGCAAATACAGTAGAAGCAAATTTTGCTTTATAAACGATATTGTCTAAACGAGACTCTAAAATACCGATTAAGTTTTCAGCAGCATCACCACGTCTTCTAATAGCTTCTTCGTAATATTTGTAGAATTGTTTTTCAGAAATATTACCATAGTAAACTTTTAATCTTTGTTTTGCATATAATTGTTCACCGTAGTCAGTAGTCTTTTTTCTTCTTTGACCATGTTGACCAGGAGCATAATTTCTTTTCAAAATAGGGCTGTTTGGATCACCCCAAAGGTTTTGACCATAACGGCGGCTATTTTTCTTTTTAGCATTAACAATACTTTTCATTTATAAAATCCTTTTAAATATTATATTATTATTGTCCCGATAGTTTTGTCTTAATTGTGAAATAAACACACGCAAACGGGGTATTGTCTACCCTCTTTCTCGGAAGTACCCCAAACTTAACCTAATATTTTTATTTTGCAAGTATTTTTTTCAACTAATAGAAACTTTTTCTTACCTTAGTAAGTATTGGTTCATTGATTGGTTGTAATATACCATCTTTAAGACGATAGCCTCTATTCATTCTATTGGCTAATTCCATATTATGAGTAGCAATAAGTGCAGATAAGCCTGTTTCTTTAATTATATCAAGGAGGGCGCTAAATACTTCCTCAGATGTGTTTGGATCAAGATTTCCTGTTGGTTCATCAGCAAGTAGAAGTTTTGGTGAGTTTGCAAGAGCTCTAGCTATTGCAACTCTTTGTTGTTCACCACCAGAAAGTTCAGCAGGACGATGTTTCAATCTGTGAGAAAGATGAAGCTTTTCAAGTAGGAATAAAGCTCTTTCGCTTGCATCTTTTTTGCTACATCCTGCAATCATC
>CAJGCO010000030.1 GCA_904501925.1 uncultured Alphaproteobacteria bacterium
ATATATTAGATATATTATAGAACTTTGCCTAAAAAAGAGAGGATTTTATGTATTCAATATTAGGTGTGTTTTTAGGTGGTGGCTTTGGCTCGGTTTTAAGATGGCTGTTTTGTTGCAAAATCAATTCTCATTGGGGAACAATGATTGTAAATGTTCTTGGTGCATTCTTAATTGACTGTGCTTATAACTACTGTCAAAAGAATTTGGCAGACAATACCAATCTAAAATTGTTTATAATGACCGGTTTATTGGGAGGTTTTACAACATTTTCAACCTATTTGCTGAATTTCTCAACACTTATCGGCGAAAATAATTATACTGAAGCCTTTTCATATCTGTTGCTTTCAATAGTGATTGGTTTGATTGCATTGGTTTTGGGTATGAAATGTATGACGATGGTGGGATAAGGAACAATGAAAAGAGAAGTTGATTACAAACAAACAAGCCGAGCAAAAGCTTTTGAACTTTGGATGAAAGCCCCAAATCCGATGGTAACATTCTTCAAGACATTGGATGTTTCCAATCTTGTTAAAATTTCAAAAAAGAAAAAGCTAAAATTTAATATGTTGCTAGATTATTGCATCGGTAAAGCCGCTGTTAGCGTAAAAGAATTTTATATACTTCCGGTTGGTAGTCAACTCATACAATATGATAGTATAGCCATTAACACTATTGTTAAAAACAAAGAAAATGAAGTTAGTTCTTGCGACATATTATATACAGATAACTTGGAAACATTTAATCAGGAATATATGAAATATACGAAAGAAGTTTCAGATACCTGCCAAGATAGAGATTTGTCGGAAAGTAGTATGGTTATAGGTACATCTGCCATTATTAACACCGAGATTGATGGAGCTGTCGGCATGAATAGTGGAATTTTCAATAATCCGTTTATTATTTGGGGAAAACATCGTAAAAAGCTATTTAGACACTATCTCCCGATATCCTTCCAATTTCATCATACTCAAATGGACGGAGCTCATGCAGGGCAATTTTTAGAAAACATACAAAATGAGATTAACAGCTTAAAATAAGATAAAGACTGATGGATTACAAATTTGGAGTATATGGTGATAGTATTGCATTTGGTTATAGTAACAATAACCAAAGTTAGTTTAATTTTGCCTTAAAAGTTTTTTATATTTTTCTTGAATTTGAATATTTATCAATTTAGAATTTGTATATATTTAATATTAATTGGTAAAATTTATGAATTGGAAAAATATAAATTACAATCTAAGATTTTTTATTCTATTAGCTTGTGCTGCACTTGTGCAAATATATCTTTTTAATGAAAAATATATATTTCATATTGATGAAATTTTATCTTTAGAACAAGCTAATTCCCAAAATGGGCTTAAACTTTTTCTTTTTGCATCTGAAATAGACGATAAACTTCTAAATGGGCAATTTTTCTGGAATTATCTTCATAGAAGTGATAATTTTACATTTATAAAAATGTGGGAAAATTTAAAATTTGATACCCATATGCCAATTTATTTTGCTTTATTATATTTTACCAGCTCTTTCTTTTTATCTGAATTTTCTTTTATTCCAGGATTTATTATTAACATTTTAAGCCTAATTGTTGTATTATATTCTTTCTATAAATTATCAAAAAAAGTTTTTAGAGATAATGAAATAGCTTTAACGATTACCACTTTACTAGCATTTTTATCACCAGTATTAGGATTAGAAATTTTTATAAGAATGTATTTACTGCAGATGGCTTGCTGTTTGTTTCTTTTATTAAAAATATATTATTTCCTATTTATTGAAACAGATAATAAAAACAACACATGGTTATTGTTATCTATTTTAGTTTCTTCAATTATTACAATCTTAACGCATTTTTACAGCATTGTATTTTGTTTTTTTGTTACTATTTCTGGCGCCCTAATTCTTTACATGCAAAAGAAGCATTCTAAAAACTTTATATTTTGTTTTATCATGTTATTATCGGTATTAATTGCTATTTTTATATATCCCGAAATGATAAAAGTTGGAACAAATGGAGAGCGTGGAAGTCAATTTTGGGGAATAATTAGTAATTATTCATCTGATCCATTACCTTTATTAAAAAAACAACTACAATTGTTTATAAAGCCGTTGTTTGGAAATTATATTTTTGCTTTTATTTCAATGCTGTTATTTTTTATTATAATATTTATTGCAAATAAAAAAAATATATTAGATAGCTCAACAAAACAAAATATAATATTCTTTAATTCTATTTTCTTCTTATATGGAATATCCTTGGCATTAGTAATGCCCAATATGACTAATTTTCAAATTAGGTATTTTGCTCCAATTATCCCTATTTATGTAATTTTAATGGGGTATTTTATTGTATATTTATTAAAAATATTTAATACAAAGCAGATGTTAATTTATATAATAACTTGGATGATTGTTTTTTCTAATGCTTTTTATGAAGCTACTCATCAAGATAATCCTTTTTATATGCGAGGAAATATTTTAAATAGAAAAGTTGATAGATTAGTAAAAAATGCAGATATCTGGTGGGCTTTAGGTGGAGGAAATCAACACTCTTGGATTTTACAAAATTATATTCATAAACTTATGTATGCTGATAATATTTGGACATTAGTTGATCGAGATAATAAAGAATTCAAAGATTTTTCTGATACTGAAATAAAACAAAAGAAATATGCTTATTTGTTTATGCCTAAAACACAAGAAATTCAACCTGAAGGAGCTATTGAATGGATTAAGGAGAATACTGGAAGAACTTCTTATTATTTATTTACTGTAAAAAATGAAGAAACAGCCTCAATGACCTTTGAAGCTTCTGTTTTTCTTGTATGCCCTTATTAAGTGTATTTTATGGTTAAAGTTTTAATATATAAAAGTATGGACTTTAGTTACCATATTAAATAAACGATTTTTATCTAAGTAATAATCCATACATTAAAATCTAGTATGAAACTATTTTAGTTATTTCAATCATCGTTGATTTAATCTTGCTTGCAACAAATTCAAATTAACTTCTGTATCTTTTTGTTCTTTAATTCCTGTTTCATTATTTTCTTTAGTAGGTTTTAATGCCTTAACCTCATCTAAACTTCTACCTGTAATTTTAGCAATCTTTTCATCTGAAACATCTTCATCAATGAAATAACAAATGCTTTTTCTACTATTTCTCCATTTACCATCTGTATTTTTCATTAGTTTTGCTGGCTCCATCATTGATTTCAATGCTAAATCATATGCTATATCTATGCCATATTTCTCTATCATTGTATCTATGAGTTTTGTATCCAATTTAATATTACGATTTACAAACCATTTATGCATCTTAGTTTCTTTTTTAATATCTTCCTTTGTTTTTATTTTATCTATAGATTTTTCCTTTGTCTGAGGGGTAGGGATACTTTCTTTAACAACCTCTTCTTTTACACTTTTATCTACAGCTTCTCCTAACTTTTGTTCATCTTTTCCATACGTACCATTTTCTATTGATTTCTCATTGTTTTTTAATTTATCTTCAGCATTAATTGCTTGTTTTTCCATTGCTTCTTCAACATCTCTACGTTCTTCTTTAGTATATGGTAAATTTGTAGTTTTCTTATCGTTTTCATCTACGATATCACCTGATGCTTTTATTTCGTCTTTATTTCTTTTATTTTTTTCAACAATATCTCTATATTCTTTGGTTTTGTTTTTATAATACTTATAATAGCCATATGGGCGTCCTAATCCACCATTTGCATTATATCCCTCAACTTTTATATAATTTGTTTCTGTTTTCTTTAAATCATCAATTACAGATTTTAGATTCTTTTTTTGAGAAATAACTAGATTTTCTAGCTCTTCAATTGACATTTTTTTAACTTTTTCTTTATCTTTATCTTTTATCCATTTATTTGTATTGACAACACTAACTACTGTTTTTTTACCATAACAATGTGTTAAAAATTTATCCTCTGTTACAACCTCTAATGTTGGTGGATTATTTCCTCCAAGAGTATAACTTATAACTTTTCCCTTACTATCTCGCTTGATATCAACTACAAACATAGCATGACACCCTGTTGTCCCGTTTCTAGGATCTGCGTCCTTTATTTTAATTGAAAATTCATCTCCAATACCTATCAATCCTTTTTGTATTGCAGAACTTAATGTAATTCTTTTATCATTTTCGTCCTTAGGTTTATATTGGGTATATTCTGGGGGTATAGACACCATTTTATGTATATTATCTGCAGCCAAACAATTATTCATAGATGTAATGTTTACTTTTTTTGTTTTTGGATCTGTTACTAATCTACTTCTTGGTACAATAAAATCTTTATATCCCATTTTTTCACTTAAGTAATCAGTAAACGATGTTGTACTAATAGCACAACAATGACCTTTTGTAACATTCTTATCTGTTTTTTTAGAAATTTCAGGTGTTTTACTATAGCATCCTGGATGTAAGTATTCTCCTTCTAATTTTACTTTAGGATAACCTTTCCAAGCCATAGTATTTTCCACTCTCTTACCATTGCATTTATTAACGTAATAAGAAACATTATAAGCATTCATTGCTTCATTTTGAACACGTAATTGATATTCTGTTTCTCTTCCTTTTAAATATTCATCAATAAGTGCTCTTTTATAATCTTCATCATTTGCAAAATTTTCTCTTTTAAGTCCATCTTCTAATAGATCTCTATTAATTGCCATTCTACCTTCATGTACAATTTCGGGATCTAATTTTTTGTCAGAAACGCTCATAATACTCTCCTCTAAAATAATATATGTTATTAGAGTACCATAAAATTACAACTTTGTCAAACGCCACAAACATTCTTAACAAAACTTTAACATTTCTATATTGCAACAATCATAAAAATATGATATTATTATTTATATTAAGGTAAAAGGGAGCTTTTTCAGAAATGAAAATGTACGACGATGGCTACATCAAAACAAGAAAAAATGCAAAATTGGGCTAAGCAAAATAAGCTAGACAATAGTATACTTGAAAGTTTAATTAATAAATATGGCGAAGACGAAGCTTATCGCTTAATGAGAGATGCTTTATTGCGTCCATATGAATTAGCTCCAACATTAGAAGGGTATAATAATAAAAAAATATCGTCTGTAAGTTTATTGCAACATTTAGCCCAAGCTGAAGCTAATAACTCTGCCGAAAGAGAGCCTCCTGAAAATCAGGTTGCTACAGCAGAAATAAACAAAAAAAATGTTAATGAAACAAAAAATAGCCGTATAGATAGAGAACACATAAAATATACAATGAAAAATGATGCTTTAACTGCACGAATAATACTAAAAAATGGTAAGTTTACCTCACAAATACAACAAGAAATTGTTGGCGAATTGACACCAATTTATGGGCCTGAAATTTCTGAAAAAATATATAATATGGCTTTAACCAACCCTACTAATTTATATGTTTCACTAGATAAAAAACCTAATGCACAAACATCAAGAGCTATATTACAGCATGTATTAACATTAGAAGACCCAAAAGATATAGAAAATGTAATAAATGCAACTAGAACTGCTAGGGTTGTAAGCTCTGATAGATTTACAAAGCGTCCATCAAATACCAGTCAAAATAATCCATCAGCACAACAACCGCGTGGTAAATCGTCATCCAACGGATATACTGTTGGTAATTATACCTCAAAAATGCCTAGAGCTTTAGCTGTTGGGTGCGAAAAACTAATTTTGAAACATGAAAACAATACAGCTAAGCATTATTTATGTGCAAATGGATACCTTACAAATATTGGTGTAACACATAGATATCACAAGACAGAATTTGAAGATACTTTTGGTAAAGAAACAACTGAACTTCTATTAAAAGCAGAAAAGGCTGCTAGATCAAAAGGAACGATGTATTCAACTGATGGTGGAAAAACTTGGCAACCAATGCCTAGAAGTGGTGGTAGTAAGTTTTTACTTGGAGGCTTACAACGTGAAATTAAGGCTGGAAAAAGTTGTTTAATTAAATCCAAGAAAGAAGGTGATGTTATTGAGTTAAAGCGTATTGAGAATGCTGGTTTTGAGATAGTTAAGGTTAATGGAAAACAAATCCCCCATCCTTCAGATATGACAAAATCTAGAGAATTAAATATGAGAGTACTAGATGCTAATTATAATACAATAAAATCTACATGTGGTTCTAATTGGAAACTTTTTTCTATAGAAGAACAAGCTGCATTAGTATATAGCCACTTCCATCAACCTAGAGCCACACAACTTGCTTATACCCAAAGACAAAGTAATATTTTCAGACTTCCAACGAATGAATGTGTAAGTATGGCATAACGCCTACCTATTATCGTTAACTGTTGAAGGCATAAATACATTGTTTTGCTTTTCGTTTGTTTGAAACCTTGTTAGTTTGTGTGAAGTTATAAGTTCTTCAGCATTGCTAAAATAATTTCCTAATTGGCTTATATGGTGTGCATCATCACTGATTATTACAGGAACACGCTCTTTTGCTAACATATCTATAATTCTTAGGCTTGGATAAGGCTCATTACCTTTCTTATAAAAACTTGTATTTAACTCAACAACTGCACCAGATTTTTTTATTACCGAAATGGTTTTAGCTTCATCTTCTAACCATTCATTTTCTTGTCCTAAACCTACTTTTTTCATTAAATCTAAATGAGCTAATATATTAAATAGCCCAGACTTTGCTGTTGCTCTCTCATTTTGCCAATAGCGATGTAGTAATTTCTTTTGTTCTAACAATGGAGCTTTCTTTACATCATGAGAATTATATAAAATTCCATCTTGTTCAATAAAATGGGCTGAACCAATAAGATAATCAGGCTTCAAATGTTTTATTGCTTTAATGAAACCTTCATACCACGAGCTATCAGCAAAAAAGTCAACCTCCATTCCTTTTAATATTTTAATTGATGATGTTTCTCTTAATTCATCAATCTTCTTGTAATGCTCTTCAAACTTAGCAATTGCTTCATCAAAAGAAGATGAATAAATATTATTGTATCCACCTGATTTGGCATATTGGTACATTGGCGCATTTTCTATATTATGATGAACGATAAAATGATTTGAAAAACCAATTTTTTCCCATCCCAGTGATACAGCTTGAGAAAGCATTTCTTCTTCAGTATTTTTACCATCAAATCCCCGTGTATGTGTATGAAATGAAAATTTTTGCATATTATTATCCTTATTATTATAACTGAAAAGCAAATAGAATTTCTTTTACATCTACGTTTTCTATTGGAATTGTTTTTTCATATTCAGGGATTTCTAATCCACCATTTTTAATATAAAATGATATTGCAGACATATTGCCTTTTAGCGCATATAAATAGAATGGACAATCTTGTGTTTTAGCTTTAAATGCATCAAACAAAGCCTGTCCCACACCTTTATTTTGAAAAGATGGATGTACATATATTGCACATAACTCATATTCAAAAGGATAATCTTTATCTCTTGAAGTTCCCCCATTGCAAAAACCAACTATTTGGCCATCTATTTCTGCAACAAAACTAATTACTTCATTGTCTTTTAATTTATTTTCTAATTCAGTTATTCTTTTTTCTGTGATGTTACGATTATCTAAATATTCGTCAGGCAATAGATTTCTGTATGCTACTTTCCAAGTTTCTACATTTATTTCCACCATTCTTTTAGCATCTTTTTTTTGTGATTTACGAATATTTATCATTTTTACTCCATCATTTAAAATTAACTCTTTAGATTTTATCGTAAAAACTTTTAAAATCAATAAGTTTATAGACTTGACTTTATCTCTGACCAATAATATATTGTGGTGAATAAAATTATAATTATGTATACAGATATGGATATTAAAACATTAAGAAAAGAAACAAAATTACCGTTTCTATTATGTAAAAAAATTGTTGATGAGTACAAACAATCTAACTCAAGAAATGTTGATAGACTTTTTAGAAAGTACATACAGGAATATGCCGATCAACTCAAAGACAGAAAAACAAGGCATAGCACTTATGGTTATCACCATCTCTATAGTAGCTATGCTGTGGTTGAGATATTGTCAGAAACTAACAATAGAGAGCTAACTGAAATACTTTCTGATTTTGCAACATCTATCGCACGTAAAATCATCCTTAACGGTTATACGCCGGATTTGGAAAAAGAATTTTGCGCATTGCGAGCTATGTTGGGAGAGAATATACAGCTTGGAAAAATTAGCGTTATTGAAAAGTCTTTTTCACAAAAGTTTTTTGGTTTTTACAAAACTAAAAAAAACAATGAGAATCTCTGTGCTGTTATAATTGAAACTCAAGAGGCTACTTTACAATCATCGTATCTTGATAAAATTGCAAAGCTTATTGCAAAAAATGCGATGTTTTATTATGTAGAATATTTAGATGCCAGAGAAAAAGCTTCAAATCTGGATTTTATCAAATTTTTACGTAACAAACACCTACTTTTCTGCGATGACTATGTGAAAATTCCTTCTCTTGCAAAATCAATTACTATTGGCCAGCATTTAGATGTATGTTCCAACATTTTGTATAATAATGAATGTCATGGTCATAATGAAATGAGAAACGGAAGATTTGCCAATAAAAAACTCAATCGTATATCTATTAAAAACATTGAAATTTTTGGCGTTAAGTAATTTTGGTTTAGCTGGGTAGAATTTCTACCCAGCTTTTTTTATTGACATATGTATATTTTACGTTATTATGTGGGAAGTTATTTTATGTTTTCTGTTAATTTTTTTTATAAATCATTATGGAAATTCACGTAGTTACTTGTTCAGGTGCTAATGAGCACACTGATTTCGTTGGTTTATTTAACCTAGTTGAAAAAAATCCATCTATCGACGTTGAGATCGGCATACCAGTTTCTGGTAGTAACGCATCTTATGGAACTGCAAAGTTTTGGTGGTTAAAAGCTCTTTATTACTACCAGCTATCAACCAAGAAGACGATTGATTTATCACTGCATCTTTGCTGTGATTGGGTTGAAAGTTTCTGTAAAGGTGATGTGCCTGATGAAGTGGATGAGCTTCTCTCTTTGAGAAACCATGATGGGCTTCATTTCATTAGTGCTGTTCAGCTTAACTTCAAAGTAGGCCGAGAAAAGGCGCCCAAGCTTACACATTTGATAGAAGTCTTGAAAAGGTACCCTGATCAGCAATTTATCCTATCTTACAATGATAATAATGCTGAGACTATTGCGCAGTTGCGTGATCGAGGTATGGATTTCGATGTATTGTATGACGATTCATTTGGAGGCGGCCAGCTACCAAAACACTGGAAAAAGCCGGTGTTTACAGATGTCATGCAAGGCTACTCTGGAGGTTTTTCTCCTGAAAATATCTATGCTGAACTTGAGAAGATTAGTAAAGTTGTTCCTAAAAAGAGGAGTATCTTTATTGATGCTGAAGGTTTACTTAAAGGTCCGGATGGATATTTCTGCATCAAACGTGCGGATATGTTTGTAAAAGAGGTTGTTCGTTGGATAAACAATCATTGATCAAGTAAGCTAAATTAGAAAAAACTCCCCTGTATAAAATACAGAGGAGTTTTTTATTGTAATTTACGCTATACTTTTATAGCAAATTTATTGTTTAATATTAAAACTTTAGCCTATTAATTACTGTACTTGATTTTAGATATGAATTCTTTAATGCATAATCTAAAGCGCTTTTTTCTTTTTCATCTTTCAAACATATCTTTGCACCATTTTCTAGTAACAAATATATAACTTGAGGATTTTTTGAATATTTACAAGCATACATTAGAACATTCATTCCTTTTTTATCTTTTAAGTTTACATCTGCTCCTAATTCTATTAGCACATTGATAATCTCAATACGAAGATTATTTACACACGCATATATTAGAGGTGTCCAGCCTGTATAATCTTTTATGTTTACATTACCCCCTTTTTCTATAAACATTTTTATAATTTCTATATTGACTTTTTTGTTACTTATAAAATCAAATAATATTGGATAATCATCTTTATTTCTCTTATTTAGATTTGCTCCGCTATTTATGAGGATTTTGATAACTTCAGGATTTTTATTATGCATACAAGCATATACAAAAGGTGTTATACCGTCTTCATCTGCTTTATTTATATCGTATCCTTTTTGAAGTTTTTTTATAATGCGACTTGGTGTCATAAATTTCCAATATAAATATTTTAATGGAAATAATAGATAACTAAGTACATATACAATACCTGATAAAATTAATAGTATAGTCATAGCAATTAGTAAGACTGAATAAAATGTACTTTCTTTATTTTGTTTTACCAATTCCATTACAAAACAAAAAACACCACCCCATATTATGAGTATCTTATACATATATTTATCCATTATAATCACCCTTGATATATTTATATACAGGTGAGCTAAGCATATATTTATTTATATATAATTAAAATTTATTCACCAACTTGTTTTGATTATAAAAAAATAGTCCAGAGATAAACTCAGAACTATTTTTTGCTAGATAAATAAATTACTTAACTTTTAAAGATAAAACTGGGCGAATAAAAGCTCTTCTTGTTTTATGGAGGCTATTTACAAATCCACTCTCAAAAGCTACACATTTTGCATAAAAGCTAGGATATATCTCTGAAGTCCAATACGAGAATTGACGATATCTTTTTCCAATCAACTTAAAACTTTCTCTAACTTGAGAATAGTGTTTTTTAATCTCACTTAATTGATGAACGTTATACCATACAACTTCTTCATTTTGTTTACACGGATATGGAAAATGCTCAATATACTTTTTAGCTCCAAACCAATCTGTAAACTGCTCGTAAATTCTATAGATATCAGATGCTGTCAAATCTCCATAGATAACATCGTCTTTAATATCCTCAACAATAGCTTTAATTTTCTTATTAGCCATTCTGTCAAATGAAAACGTATCATCTTCATACCAGAACATTCCAACTTTAATTTGATTTAATTTAATCTTTCTTTCCATAATGATATATCGTTAAAATTTTATATAATAATAAATTTGCTAATTGTTTTATTATCATATTTTCTAATTTTTGCAATAAAAAAAATCCCTAGATAATGCAGAGATTTTAACTGGTGCACCAAAGTTGACGAATTGTTGAACTCTATTGTTACAAATACCACCGCAATAAACGAAAAATATTAACTTGCGGATAATAATCATTATATTCTCCGCAAGTTTTGCGTAGATTACAATAAAAAAACAGCTCAGACACAATATCTGAACTGTTTTTTTATTACTCAACTTTTAGGGCTAAAACCAGACGAACGTAAAAGCAGTTATACTGATGGTCGACCAACCTACTTCCGGTATTAAAATCAATATCTAACGCAAATGTATTAGAATCCTTAACAGAAGACTTATATTCGGTAGAGGACCAATACACTGATTTTCTATACATTTTATTTAACTTACTAAATGCCTCTTTCACCGCATTGTAATTATTATAAACACTTTGAAGTTGATCAATATTATGCCAAACAATCTTTTCATTATCCTTACAAGGATAAGAAAATTTATCAAAAAACTGTTTGGCACTAAACCAACTCATAGGTCTTTCAGGAATACAAAACAACTCTGAAGCTGTTAAATCGCCATAGATAATACCACCCTTAACTAATTCGACAACTGCTTTAATTTTTTTAGGCAATATATCAAACGAAAAGGTATCATCTTCATACCAAATCATGCCAACTTTAACTTGTGTAATGTCGATTTTAGGTCGAGATTTTTTGGGCTCTTTAACCGGTGGCAATTTAGAAAAAAAGTCAATTACTTCATCTCGGGTTAATCCAAGCTTTAAAACTAACTCATCAACTTGAGCTAGTTTTTGTTCTTTTGTTTTCATAATTATATTATTTAAATTTATACATCATAATTAATTTTGTAGTTCATTACTTATCATATTTTCTCTATTTTGCAACAAAAAAATCCTCGCAAATGCGAGGATATAGAAACTTGGTGCTCTGGAAAGGATTTGAACCTTCACGAGAAAAACTCATAAGTACCTGAAACTTACGTGTCTACCAATTCCACCACCAGAGCTTTATTATATAACACCATATGCATCCAAAAGTAATATTATTCCTAAAATTATGCGATA
>CAJGCO010000031.1 GCA_904501925.1 uncultured Alphaproteobacteria bacterium
TATGCTTTACCTCAATCACCACAACAATTCAAACAATTATTATTGGTTTCTGGTTTTGATAAATATTTCCAAATTGCACCATGCTTTAGAGATGAAGACCCTAGAGCTGATAGAAGCCCCGGTGAATTTTATCAACTAGATATGGAAATGAGTTTTGCTACTCAAGAGGACGTATTTAAGGTTATTGAAAAAACTATGGGTACTATTTTTAATGAATTTGGTAAAGGAAAAGAAATAGACCAAGCTCCATTTATAAGAATCCCATTTAGAGAAGCAATGTTAAAGTATGGCTCAGATAAACCAGACTTAAGAAACCCTCTTATAATACAAGACGCGACACCATTCTTTAGCAATAGTGGTTTTGGTGTATATGACACAAAAGCTCAAAATGGTGAACAATTAAGAGCTATTGTATTACCATCATGTGGAGAAAAACCTCGTTCATTCTTTGATAAATTAGATGGCTTCGCTAAAGAAGAAGGATTTGGAGGAATGGCTTATGTTGCTTTATCTACTGCTGGGGCAAAAGGTGTAGCCAAATTCTTTAGTGATGAAAAAATGGCTGAATTAAAAGCAAGGTTTGGCATAAATGATGGTGATGCTATTGTATTTATGGGTGGAAACAAAAAACTTATAAATAAATTTGCAGGAAAAGTTCGTACCAGATTAGGTGAAGAATTAGATTTAATTGAGAAGAATGCATTTAGAATGTGCTGGATTGTTGATTTTCCATTCTATGAAGAAAATGAAGAAACTGGTGCTGTAGAATTTTCACACAACCCATTCTCTATGCCTCAAGGAGGAATGGATGATTTATTAAATAAAAATCCGTTTGAAATTTTAGCATACCAATATGATATGGTGTGTAACGGGGTTGAGCTAGCATCTGGCGCTGTTAGAAACCACAAACCAGAAGTTATGTACAAAGCTTTTGAATTAGCTGGATATGACAACAGTGTTGTTGATGATAAATTTGGTGGTATGATTAATGCATTCAAATATGGAGCACCTCCTCACGCTGGATGCGCACCAGGGGTTGATAGAACCATCATGTTACTACTTGATGAACCTATTATTCGTGATGTTATTGCATTCCCGCTTAATGGCAAAGCACAAGACTTATTAATGCAAGCACCAAATAATGTTAACCAACAACAAATTGATGATTTACACATCAAATTAGTTGAAATTAAAGAATAAATTAAAATCCCCTACAAAGCGTAGGGGATTTTTTTTTTTTTACAAAACTTTAATATTCTTGTTTTATTGTTTCTCTATAATTTTTTAGGCGAGAAATATTATGATTTTAAATAGAGTAAATTTACTAAAATACTGCATTTTATTTATTTTTGTTGGAATAAGTATATTTTGTGCATATAATCATGAATTTTGGGCTGACGAAATTCAAGCATATCTAATCGCTAAAAATGAGAGCTATACTAATATTATAACCAATATAGGACACCAAGAAGCTCAACCTATACTTTGGCATCTTATATTAAAAATTGCCACTGACATTTCTGGATTAGACACAAACATTTTGTTTATTTCAATATTCTTTATGACTATAACCATTTGGTTAATTTTATTTAAAATAAACATACCTTTAATTTTTAAAATACTAATTCCTTTTGGTTATGGCTTTATTTACCAATACAACATTGTTTCTCGAAACTATTGTCTTGCATATTTAGCACTAACTTTAGTTGCCCTATTATATGAAAATAGACATATATACACTTGGAGATATGCTTTTAGCCTATTATTTTTAGCATACTCTACAGCTTTTTACACTCCAATTGCTGCCATATTGGGAATATTTTGGTTTATAGAAAGCAAATTTAGTAAAAAATATATACCACACCTTACAATGCTATTAATTAGCGCAGTTTTATTGATTTGGCAAATTTTTCCTATTTCAAGTATATTATTAGATGACAGATTAAACACACCTCCTCATTTTTCTTCTATTTTTGGTTTTATATTTTTTAACCAATATGCCTTGTTTAATATATTTATTTTTTGTTGGTTTATTTATATTTTACTCTACGAAACAAAAAGCAAAATAGAACAAATTAAATTAAATAGATTATTTTTAATTTTGTGTATTTGTTTTTTTTATTTAGCCATTTTTATATTTTCATCAGCCAAGCCTCATCATGAAAATTTAACCTTTGGACTTTTACTTTTTAACCTATATATTATGCCAACATCTTGGAGCAAGAACTCTTACATTTTTTTTATTTTTATATTGATTTTACATATTTATTGGGGATATTGCGCCATATTACACGATATAAAAACAGATACAGCTTCGGCTAAAAGTGTTTATTTATTTTTGAAAAAAAATGAATTATTAAATAAAAAAATACATATGGTTGGTTATCAAACATTGCCTTTATTTGAATTTATTGACAAATCACAAACTACACTTAATAAAAATGATTATACATATGCCACTTGGCATGAGGATGATCCAAATGTGTTTAATAATTACTCCAAAAGAATCTCGCCAAAGTATGATATTTTAGTTTTAGATTATATTGCATATGAAGTTTTCTTTAATAATAAACATGAATTTTCTAATTTTGAAGTATACAGCTTTAACAACAGCATACCACACAAAGATGGACTTGGATTTAACCAGAGTTTATTTATTCTTGTAAAAAAATAAAAGTCGATTACTTGATTAATTAGGTGCAAACATTTGATGGATAGTTATTGCAACAACAATACCTAAAACTGCTCCAGCAAAAACTTCTTTTGGAGTATGACCAAGCAACTCCTTTAATTGAGCTGATTTTGTTTTCAAGTCTGATTTATAAAAATCTGCAATAATTTTATTCAACAGCTTAGCCATATCTTGAGCTTTTCTTCTTACACCAGCAGCATCATGCATAACAACCAAAGCATATCCACCACTAACTGCAAAAAACAAAGAATCAAAACCATCTATTAAACCAACAGAGGTTGTTAGCGCACAAACGCCTGCACTATGTGAACTAGGCATACCTCCAGTTGTAAATAAATACTCAAAATCTATTTCTTTTGTTTTAAAATAAAATGTAAATATTTTTGCCCATTGAGCAATTAAAACTGCTAAAATACCACAAATTATGGCTTCAAAACCAGTATTATAAATCATAAAGTCCCTCTTGTATTCATATTTCAATTTCGTGTTATCTTAATGTTTCTTTTCGGGCTTGTCTACTATTATTATTTGCGTGTGGAATTCTTAATAAAGATTATACCCTCATAAAAAAACAATAGTTAATTTTAAATTAAAAAAACTCTTTACTTTTAAAAATTATAGTGTATAAATTTCTTCCTGAACGATGGGTAGGGCTAATGGCATGCCTTATCTGTTTGTTAATCCAACTTATATCATGAAAGGGATTGAAATGCCTAAATTAAAAACTAAAAGTTCTGCTAAAAAGCGCTTTAGCGTTACAGGAACTGGAAAATTAAAAAGAAATTTTGCTAATAAGAGACACTGCCTCTTCTGCAAAAGTCAAAAAATGAAAAGACAAGCTCGTGGAACAACTTTGTTGTCAGAAGTTGATGCACAAATTGTTAAGAAATTTTTACCTTATTTGTAGTTTTAGGAGGATATATAGATGTCTCGTGTTAAAAGAGGTGTTATAGCACACGCTCGCCACAAAAAGATTTTGGACATGGCGAAAGGTTACAGAGGACGCAATAAAAACGTTTTCAGAGTAGCTGTTGAAAAAGTAGAAAAAGGTTTGCAATATGCATATCGTGATAGAAAAGCAAAGAAAAGAAATTTCCGTTCTTTGTGGATTCAACGTATCAATGCTGCAACTCGTTTGAATGATATGACTTATTCTCGATTTATTAGCGGGCTCGTTAAAGCTGGTATAGAGCTTGACCGTAAAGTGCTTGCTGATATCGCTTATAGAGAGCCCCAAGCTTTTGCTAAGTTAGTAGAAACTGCCAAAGCGGCTCTAGCTAAATAAGATTTTTTAGAAATCATATAAGTTTATATCAGAAGAATATTAGAGTCGTCTTTGGGAAACCAAAGATGGCTCTTTTGTGTTTAAAGGTGGAGAAAAAATTATAAAGTTGTTTTATAAGGTGATAAGATGAGTGATATTGAAGTTATTAAAAGTGATGTTGAAAAACAAATAGCTGAAGCAACAGACCTTAAAAGCCTTGATGATGTTAGAGTTAACTCTTTAGGTAAAAAAGGTTGCGTTACTGAACTATTAAAGACTCTTGGCTCTATGCCTATAGAAGAAAGAATTGAATTTGGTAAAAAAATTAACATTGTAAAAGCTGAATTAGAAGCGAAAATTACCAACAAAAAACAAGAGTTAGAAGCAAAACTTCTAGATGAAAAATTGAAAAAAGAAGTTATTGATGTTACACTTCCTTGCAGACCTGAAACACAAGGAAGAATTCACCCTGTTTCTAAAGTTTATGAAGAAGTTGTAGCTATTTTTGCTGAAATGGGGTTTGAAGTTGCTGATGGTCCAGAAATTGAAGATCAATTTCATAACTTTAATGCCTTAAACACTCCACCAAACCACCCTGCTCGTCAGATGCAAGATACATTCTATGTAAACAACGATGCATCAAAAGAATTTGATATGGATAGTGCATATGTGGTTAGAACTCAAACTTCTAGCGTACAAATTCGCACTATGGAAAAGAAGCAACCTCCAATTAGAATTATTGCCCCAGGTAGAACTTATCGTTCTGACTACGATGCAACACATACTCCTATGTTCCACCAAGTTGAAGGTTTAGTTATTGATAAAAAAACAACAATGGCAGATTTAAAGGGATGTTTGTATGACTTCATGAAAGAATTCTTTGAAGTTGATGATTTACCTGTTCGTTTTCGCCCATCTTACTTCCCTTTTACAGAACCTTCTGCTGAGATGGATATCGGTTGTTTAAAAACTAAAACAGAATTAAAAATTGGAGCTGGCACCGACTGGTTAGAGGTTTTAGGTTGTGGAATGGTACACCCAAATGTTTTGAAAGCTTGTGGAATTGACTCTGAAGAGTACCAAGGTTTTGCATTTGGTGTTGGTATGGACAGACTTGCAATGTTGAAATATGGAATTCCTGATTTAAGAACATTCTTTGAATCGGATGTAAGATGGATTAAAAACTATGGTTTTGCACCACTTGATATATCTTCAATGACTTTAGGCTTAAGTGGTAATGGAGGATTAACACGATGAAATTTACATTATCTTGGTTAAAAGAACATTTGGAAACAAATGCTAATATTGATGAAATTGTAGAAACTCTTACTCGTATTGGTTTAGAGGTTGAAGAAGTTGTTAATCCAGCATCTTTACTAAAAGGTTTTATTACTGCACGCATTGATAAAGTTGAAGATCATCCAGACTCTGACCACTTACATATACTTGCTGTTAATACAGGTAAAGAAGTATTACAAGTTGTTTGTGGCGCACCAAACGTTCATGAAGATTTAATTGGTATTTATGCTCCAACAGGAAGCCTTATTCCATGTTATGGAGAATACTTAAAAGTTGCTAAAATCAGAGGTGTTGAGAGCATGGGTATGATGTGCTCAGAAAAAGAGCTTATGGTTGGCGACGATCACTCAGGCATTATTGAGCTTGATAGCAACACCGAAATTGGATTAAATGCAGAAGAAGTACTTAACATTGATCCTGTAATTGAAGTTTCTATTACACCAAATAGAGCTGAATGCTTAGGTGTTAGAGGTATTGCCAGAGATTTAGCAGCTAGTGGGTTAGGTAAATTAAAACCATTAGAAATAAAAGAAATTAAAGGCACTTTTAAAAGCCCTATTACAGTTAATATTGATTGTTTAGATGCTTGCCCTACTTATACAGGAAGATACATTAAGGGTGTAAATAACAAAGCTGAAACACCAAAATGGATGAAAGATAGACTTACAGCTATTGGACTTCGTCCTATTTCTCCATTAGTTGATATTACAAACTATATTAACTATGATTTAGCAAGACCATTACATGTATTTGATGCTGATAAATTAAAAGGCAACATCAATGTTCGTATGGCAAAAGATGGTGAAGAATTTTTAGCATTAAATGAAAAGAATTATGTTCTTGATGACAAGGCTTTAGGTATTTGTGATGAAGAAGGTGTTCAATGTCTTGGTGGTATTATGGGCGGACTTAACAAGGGAAGTTATGAAGATACAACAAATGTATTTTTAGAATGTGCTCTATTTACTCCTGAATGTATTGCAAGAACTGGTAGAAAATTCCAACTTGATTCTGATTCTAGATATCGCTATGAACGCTGGGTTGACCCAATATCTAACATTAGCGGTAACAACTATGCAACACAAATGATACTTGATATTTGTGGTGGTGAAGCATCTGAATTGGAAGTTGCCGGAACAGAAAAATTCGAAGCAAAACCTGTTTATTTAAGACCAGAAAGATTAAAAACTTTTATTGGATTAGATACATCAAAAGAAAAATGCATTGAAATTTTATCATCTCTTGGTTTTAGCGTTGAAGATGAAGGTGAAAAACTTAAAGTTATTTCTCCATCTTGGCGCGGTGATATTGAATTTGAGCAAGATTTAATAGAAGAAATTGTTCGCATGGTTGGTTTAGATAATGTCCCAATGAACACAATGAAATGCGAAGGTTTCCCAAGACCGGTATTAACACCTATTCAAAATAATATCATGATGATTAAACATGAGCTTGCTTTAAGAGGAATGTATGAAACTGTTACATTCAGCTTTACAGATAGCAATATTGCTAAATATTTCCGCAGAGCTCAAGAAGGTGTATTGATTCAAAACCCAATTATTAATGAGTTTGATGAAATGAGACCTTCTGTTTTACCTAATCTATTAATAGGTGCAAAAAACAATATTGCTAGAGGATATCCTAACATGGCATTATTTGAAGTTGCCCCTGAATTTTATGGTAGAAATCCTGGTGAACAAAAAACCGTTGCTGGTGGTATTAGAGTTGGCAAAACAGATAAAAAGGAATGGACTGGCTCTACAAGATTGTATGATGTGTTTGACGCTAAAGCTGATGCTTTAGCTGTAATTGCTGCAGCAAAAGGCCCATATGAAACAGCTCAAATAACTCTTGATGCACCAGAATATTATCACCCTGGAAGAAGCGGAGCTCTTCGCTTAGGTAAAAATGTTTTAGCATACTTTGGTGAATTACACCCTCAAGTATTAAAAGCTCTCGACATTAAAACAAATGTTGTTGCGTTTGAAGTGTTTGTTGAAAACATCCCAACTCCACGTGATAATAAATCTAAAGCAAAGAAAAAATTGGAACTTTCTCAATTACAAGCTGTTGAAAAAGATTTGGCTTTTGTTTGTACAAAAGATGTTAAAGCAATCAACATTGTAACTGCTGCAAAAACTGCTGATAGAGATAATATTGCAGATGTTAGAGTTTTTGACGTATATGAAGGTGAAAACCTAGATGCTGATAAAAAGTCTATTGCAATAACTGTTACCTTCCAACCAAAAGACAAATCTTATACTGACGCTGAATTAGAAAGCTTAATGAATAAGGTTATATCTGAAGTCGGCAAAAAAACTGGAGCAGTATTAAGATAAAATCTTAAAGTTGGCAAAAATAGAAACGGCACTTTAAATAGTGCCGTTTTTAGTTTTGAAAAATAAAAATTATTACATTTCCATATTTTTTGCAGGTTGTATCGGAGAAGAAGACTGTGAAGATGTTGTTGCTTTCTTTTCTTCTTTTACCAACTTGCTTCTTGTTCTAAGAAACAATTGCCTCACTTTATATTCATTTCCTGCCTTCTTTAAACTTTTCCTCAATTTATTTTTTCTTCCACCTGTTAGCAAACCTTTAGGAAAAGCTCCTTCAAGAAACTCTTCTGGTGTTCCCAAACATCTTGGCTCATAAGCTGAAACAATCATTTTATGAGCTTGGTGGGTGTTTATAACTTCTGCTAGTTTAGGAAGTAAATCTTCTCTTTTCATAAACTTGTTGCGCATATAGTCAGCAAACATTGTGGGTAAGATATCTTTAAAAATTTCTCGACCTAATTTTTGTTGTCTTTTTATTGCATCATCAGTGTATTCTGTTTTGCTTTTATTTAGTTCAAACATTTTAGATAACTCTTCTGGCGAAATAGAACGTAGCATATCTCTACCTTTTTCAGTCATTCTAGGAGCATACATTGCTTCTAATAATTGAGCTATGGCATCTTTGGCATATTGAGCATTTTCTTTTTTAGATAGAACAGAAAGTAAGGCTATAAAGCTATCTGCCATAACTCCTGCTTCATCAATACTCTCACATAAATATCCTAATTTTGCTTGTTCTTCAGTCAACCCTGTTCCTTGGCTGATAGCTCCTCCACTTTCAACCAGTTTTTCAAGTTCTTCTGTTTTTGCTTCAATACGTTTTTTTACATCATTACTTAATTCGTCGTATGTTTTTACCTTAAAATACCCCAACAACCAACCAAGTTTTTGTTCTCTTTCATTTTCTACTTTTTCAAGGTCAAAAACACCTTTGTTTTCTTCCTTTTGAGCAACTTGTTCTACTGCTAGCGCTCCTGCATACGCATTAGGAAAAGCTTCATCATAATTTTGATACTCTTCGGCTCTACTTCTTTGAGCATTCCAATCACGTCTGTTACTTTGATTTCCATGAGAACACTCATGTGAACATATATTTACAAGAAATAACTCAACTATTTTTCTATTTTTTTCATCTAATTGCATCATTTCTTCATCATTTTTAAAACGTTGTCCATCTTTGCCAATACGCAAAGCGGTATAAACATTATCAGCAATATATGCCACATCTCTTGTTCCATTTATAGGATTTGATGGATCATCATCTTTTTCATAAAGTTCTTTGGTGCTGTGACCCATTGGTCCATGATTTGGTCCTGTATATATTTCTTCTAAATAAAAACCACTTATATCAAATTTTTCAGGCTTTCTTTGTGTATATAGAAATTTTTGATAGTTTGCACCTTCTAATATTCTTCTACAATAGGGATCTTCTTCCATTGTTTTGATTACAGAAGGCAATAAGCTTGCAATAAATTCATTTTTAGAATATCTTTTTAGTATAATTTCTTTTTTTTCTTCTTCTGTTAAAATAATTTCATTATTTTCTTCTTCTGTTAAAATCATATCCCCTATCTCCTTTAATAAAAAATAACCACCTTTGAGAGGTGGTCGGAGAGTTCGTAAATCATATAACCATAAATGACTCTTTTAGCCTTTAAGGAAAACCTTTGGACATACGCTAAAAGCTCCCCGGCCATTATGTAGTCGGGGATATATGTTGTTATTTATAAATAACAACTGACGATGCTATCCAACACCGATGGTTATAAAGAGCTTACGACAGCTCCACACTCTTCTCAAAGTGCTAGCCAATGTTTAATATTAGCTGATGGATATTGTATATTAAATTAGATTTCTTGTCAATAAATAACACAACAAAAAAGGCACCAAGTAAGGTGCCTTTTTTTTTATTTACCGTTGGATTGTTGTTCTTTTAGAATTTTATCTTGTTGAGCTTTTGCTTGATTTTCCCTATTAGCAACACGTTTTTTGCGTAGATTTTTAACAACAGTCTCTTGCTTCTCTTTATCTACTGGAAACTCAAAGCCTTCAGTAATTCGTTCCGCAATATCACTAGCAATAATAGCACCAGAGATATTCTCTCCTGTTTTTCTTGCCTCTTCGTGTTTTGCTTTAACTCTTTTTATTGCTGATTGAATATTTTCTTCTTTTTTCTTTCCAACTAATAAAGCTTTTTTTGCTTCTAGTTTTTTCTTCGACATTTTTCCAGAAATAACTTCTTCACTTTCTTCAGTAAATTTTTGTTGTAATTCATATAATGCATTTGCACGCTCAACAGTTGAAGCTTTTGCTTCTCGTATTGATTTATCTTTTAGCAGCCCACCAATTACCCCTTGTTCCCATTTTGATGGTGCAAGTTCTGATATTAGAGCTCTATACTCCATATCATCTTTTGCAAATTTTTGGTAATCCAATTTTAATTCATTAAATAGAAAATAGCGAACATTCATATCATTATTTGGATTTTCACTACTTGATTTAGCTTTTTTAGCTAAATCTTTTAATACCCCCAAAGACACTCTTATATCTTTGCCTTGTTTTTTATCTTCATGCAATTTATGAGCAACAAGAGCAGCACCTTTGTATGTAGAAACCAAATCTGTGCCATATTTTTCTACTAAACCCTTAACGTCTAATTTATCAAATTCTTTTTTCTGTTCTGGTGTTAAAAATATTGATATATCTTTGGTTTCTTCATAGTATTTTGCTTGCATAGCTTCTCTTATATGATTAGCTTCATATTGTTTCATTATATCTGATTTTAATTCATCTCTTTTACCAAAATCAAATTCTTTATAAATAACATGTCTTTCTTGCTCTATTTTTTCTCGCTGTTCTTCAATTTGCGCAATATCAGGAAAACCTAACTCATATAATTGAGAAACATTTTCCATATATTTTGAGCCAGACAAACGTTTGATATGATGTTGAAGATTTACCAAATAATTATCAACGCTATTTTTATCAAGTATTCTATCTATAACACCTCGACGCGCATCAGGTGTTTTAACTGTGCGCCCTGTTGGATTTTTTGTTTCATCAACAAATTCTTGAATAAAGTCTAGAGTATTTTTCTTTACCTGCTCAGGCTTATCTTCTAACAATCTACCACAAGTTTTTACATCAGACAATAAATATGAATATTGATGAGTTTGTTCTATTCTTTTGCTAACATCACAAAAAGTTTCTAAACCTTCATTGATTTTTTCTTCATCAATATTGTAGCCTTTTGAAGCTAAATATTCATCTATATATTGATTTACCTCTTTGGGAGAAGAATAAATTGTTGCATCAAATTCATCACTAGCAGCCTTGGCATTACTATTTATAACGGATAATTGATTAACAACATTGGCCTCATCTCTTGGTCTTCCATATATTTCCTGAGAGGCACCAAGGCAATATTTTTCTTTATCATTACTTTTTACTATAAAATATATTTCTTCCATTGGTTGGTCTTTATAAAACATACTTTTATATAATTTAACTTGTCGCATTTATCTTCTCCTATTTTTATACATTATCTGTAATTTATACTATATATTCCATTTGATGTAAATATTTGATTAATGATTCTTTTTTTTACTGAAATACATGTTTTATATGAAGAAAATGCTTTACTTTTTATTTTTTTATGTTAAATAGAGCAAGCATTTTCAATAAAAGAATCGAATAAGGATTTTAATGTATTGATTTTGCAAAATAAATCCCGTGGGGGAATTAGCCATAATTCTAACCACGGACCTTGTGATAACAATTAATTTTAGAATTGAGGTTTTAAAATGGCTAAGTCTAAAAAGAAAATTTTAGGTTTAATCAAGCTTCAAATCCCTGCAGGTAAAGCTAACCCTTCTCCTCCAGTAGGTCCTGCTTTGGGTCAAAAAGGCTTGAATATTATGGAATTCTGTAAAGCATTCAACGCTGCTACACAATCTATGGAACCAGGTATTCCTGTTCCTGTAATTATTACAGCATTTGAAGATAAAAGCTTTACATTTGTTACTAAACTTCCTCCTGTTGCTTACTACATCAAAAAAGCTGCTGGTGTTAAATCAGCTGCTAAAACTCCTGGTAAAGAAGTTGCTGGTAAAATCACTATCGCTCAAGTTAGAGAAATCGCTGAAGCAAAATTACCAGATTTGAATTGTTCAACAGTTGAAGCAGCTATGAATATGGTTAAAGGTCAAGCTGTTTCTATGGGTATTGACGTAGTGGAGTAATGCAATGTCTGGAAAAAGATTAGTAAATGCTTATAAGAATGTAGATAAAAATAA
>CAJGCO010000032.1 GCA_904501925.1 uncultured Alphaproteobacteria bacterium
ACATCCAATGCTTTTTCAGATTCATCTTCACCATCTATCATCACAAGATTGAATTTAAATACGTCACGCTTTCCAGATTTTTGGATCCAGGCATCAACCAATTTAAAAAAGCCATTATATACCCAAATACCATCGCGTATCTTCTCATATACTTTAACTACTTCGGCTTTTGCGCCATCATTTTTGTGGCGCATGGCTGCTTCGTAAAATTTCCCATTTTCAGTTAAACCACCAGAAGGAGTGTTCATTTGTTGGTCAACTTGATCGCACGGTAAATCTGTATAATTATAATTCTTTTGAACATCATGGCCTTCATATATGATGGTATTTTCTTCTTCAATCCATTCATCTGCATATGGAGCATTAGGTCTAACGCTCATCAAAATGATATGATAAGCTCTTCCTTGAATATTGTAATTCATGCCACGCTGAAGATTCATTCCTTCTTCAATCGTCATATCAACATATCTTATAATTTCACCCTTTTGCATAAAACCTCCATAGCATTTTGTATATTAGTAGCATATATTTTTATAAAAAACAATGCTCTCACATATGTAATCCAACGGGTCCTTCCTGGCGATAATTCATATGCGGGGACGCAAGCCGCGCCATATTTCTAGCGAAACAGAAAAATTCTGGCTGGTCGGGTATATCCCAAACCCCAATAAACACAAGGGCTATAATGGGGTCCATTTTTTCCTGGCTGGTCACTGGTCACTTCTGGCTGGTCACTTTGGATAAAAAGGGCGGAAAATCCGCCCAGTGTTATTGCTTGGTATGGTAAGTAATTTGATAAGCATAAACATATTGTGGATGATCTCCCCCTCCAGGACCACCTCTGAATGAATAGTTATCTAATAAGTATTTTTCAGTGTCTCTAGTATCAATTTCACTCATTGGGTTAGTATTGTAAATCCACCGACCACTATACTCATTAACATTATGTTCATTGAATAGTCGATTTCGAGGATGTGTTGCTATACCAACATACCAATTAGATTTATTATCAGACCCAACATGGTTAAGTATATCATTTACAATTTTATAATTTATAGCCATTTTTATTTTCCTTTTGTATTTTTAGGTTAAAATTCAATTGACAAACCAAGAAAAATGACTATTACTAAAAGTCTCAAATAATAGTGTAAGTCATGTTTTTGATTTGCCGATTTATAGGTTCGGATTCTTCCGGACCTATTTTGTTTATAGAGTAAGATATTTTTAAAAGCAAGAATATTTTATTTTTACACAAAATTAATTACAGCAAAATTACAGCTATTCGCAAAAACTGCATTACAGCTTGACAAATAAGTTATAATCATATATCATCCTCCAAAAGAGAGGTAATATGGCTAAACTTATTGATATTTCAAAAATCCGCTTAGGCTATAGCCTTCGTGAAAGATTAGAAGAAGATAAGGAAGGAAATCTCCCAATTATTCAATTTAAGGATTTGCAAGGTTCTGTATTTAGTAATGCTGACAACTGCGTTCGCCTAAATGCTGATAAAATAAAACCATCGCATTGGTTAAAGTATGGAGAGATTTTACTATCTAATCGTGGAAATTACAAGGCTGCTGTTAATTGCTGTCGCTATCCATGTGTTGCTTCTGGTGTGTTTTTTGTGTTAACCATACATGATAAAAATTTTTTACCGGAATACATTGTTACATTTCTAAACTCTCAAGAAGGTCAAAAATCATTAACAAAGCGTCATAACATTTCTGGGGTTAGTTCAATTAACAGAGTAGAACTTGAACAAATAGACATCCCTCTTCTAGCATTAGAAAAACAAAAGCAACTTGTTGAATTATTTTCTCTTTATGAAAAAGAGGTGGATATATTTGAAAAAATAAAGCAATCAAGAAAAAAACTAATAAACTCAATATTAAGTCAGACTATTAAGGAGTAAAAAATGGCTAAAATTACGCAAGACAAATTAAATAACCTATTATGGAGTGCAGCAGATTCTGCGCGCGGTGTGGTCGATGGCGGTATGTTCAAAGACTATATTTTAGCCTTTTTGTTTTATAAATATATGAGCGATATTAAGCAAGCTGAAGTAAAAAAACTTCAAGAACGCTATGGAAATGATAAAGAACGTATTGAACTTCGTCTTAAAAATGCTCGTTTTGTGTTGCCTGAAGGTGCTAGTTTTTATGATATCTACGAACAACAAAATGCAGACAATGTTGGTGAACTAATAAATAAAGCACTTCGCAAAATTGAAGATGCTAACGAGGCTCATTTAAAAGGGATTTTTACCGTCGATTTTAACAATGAAGCTATTTTAGGCCAAACTAGTCAACGAAATAAAATGATTAGAGATCTTATTAATGATTTTAGTCAGGTTGATTTGTCTGATGTTGAGGGTGATTTGCTTGGTAATGCTTATATGTATCTGATTGAGCGCTTTGGTTCTGATGCCGGTAAGAAAGCAGGAGAATTCTATACACCAAAAGTTCTGTCTGCTTTGTTAGCAAAATTAGCTATGCCTAAACCAGGTGATAGAATTTGTGACCCAGCTTGTGGTTCTGGTGGTTTGTTGTTGTTAGCAGGTGACGAAGTTGCTTCTCAAGGTTCAAAAGACTATGCTTTGTATGGACAAGAAAAAACCGGTGCAACCTATAACCTTGCTCGTATGAATATGTTTTTGCATGGACAAGATTCTGCTCGCATTGAATGGGGTGACACCTTAAACAACCCATTATTGAAAGAAAATGATCGTTTAATGCAGTTTGATGTAATTGTTGCAAACCCACCATTTTCATTAGATAAATGGGGCGAAAAACATCTAGAAAATGACATTTATAATCGTTTTGACAGAGGTATGCCTCCTGCAAGTAAAGGAGATTATGCATTTATTTCACACATGATTGCAACTGCCAAACCAAGATCTGGCCGTGTAGCTGTTATTGTTCCGCACGGTGTGTTATTCCGTGGTTCATCAGAAGGAAGAATTAGAGAAGCTTTGATTAGAGAAAACATTCTTGATGCAGTAATCGGTTTGCCCGCAAATCTATTTTTGAATGTGGGTATTCCTGTTGCATTTTTGATATTTGATAAAAGTCGCGAAAAAGGCGGTGTCAATGAAAATCGTAAAGATGTCTTGTTTATAGATGCAAGCAAAGAGTTTGTTCCTGGTAAAAACCAAAACACTCTTTCAGATGAACATATCAATAAAATCGTTGATACATATAAAAATCGCAAAGAAATTGAAAAATATTCGCATATTGCAACATTTGATGAAATTAGCGAAAACGACTTTAACCTTAATATCCCTCGCTATGTTGATACATTTGAAGAGGAAGAAGAAGTTGATTTAGCAAAGGTTAAGTCTGATATTGCATCACTTGAAAAAGAGCTTATTAAGGTTCAAAGCAAGATGAACGAATACCTCAAAGAATTAGGAGTGTAGTAGATGGAGCATTTTGAAGAATATAAAAAACAAAATGAGCCTGAAAAATATAAAAAGGCAGAAAATTGGCGTGTTGCTATCGGTTTGCAACAGGTTGATGGTTTAACTCCATCAAAATATTTAATAAATGTTGCTAAAGATAATATTGAAGGCAAAATCTCCATTGATGAGGCAAATGAGCAAGTAGCACAATATTATAAGCAAAATCCGGCAAAAACTCTGCAAGAACACAATGAAAAAGAAGCTGATGAAGTTTCTGCTCGCATTACAAAACTTTTGAGCACACACACTTTTTCATTTAGTCCGGTTGAGCTTATGTCTATTCACAAAACCTTGTTTGCAGGTATCCTAAAAGATGAGATTACCGGAAAAATCCGCACTTATGACATCACCAAAGAAGAGCCAATCTTAAATGGTGATACGGTTATTTATGGTCGTTCAGATAGCATTCAAGAAACTTTGGATTATGATTTTGCTCAAGAAAAGAAGTTTAATTATCAAGGGCTTTCAAATAAACAAAAGGTTGAACATTTAGCAAAGTTCATCTCAGGCATTTGGCAGATACACCCTTTTGGCGAAGGTAATACAAGAACCACCGCGGTTTTTGTAATTAAATATCTTTATACTTTAGGTTTTGAAACTAACAACGACATGTTTGAAAAATATGCTAAATATTTCCGTAATGCGCTTGTTCGTGCTAACTATCAAAACCTTAAAAAAGACATTCCTTATACAATGGAGTTCTTAAATAAGTTTTTTGGAAACTTGCTTTTAGATGAAGATAATATCTTGGACAATCGCGAAATGCAGATTAAGGATGTGAATACCAAAGAAGAAAAAAGTTCACAGAAAAGTTCACAGAAAAGTTCACAGAAAAGTTCACAGAAAATTTTAGAGTTAATTGCTCAAAATCCTAAAATCACAACAACTGAAATGGCTGAAACTCTTGGAATTTCAAGACGAGCAATAGCAAAACAAATAACAAATTTGAAAGTTAGTAACCTACTCCGTCGTATCGGTCCAGACAAAGGCGGCCATTGGGAAGTTGTGGAGGAGTATTAAACAATGAGTATAGTACGTATGTTTAATTATATTCCTGAATGTGTTGACCTTTTAGGTGCAGGAAAACGAATTTTAAAAGAAAAACTACAGAATAAAGAAATTATTGATTATCCATTAAGAGGAACAACGTATACAATACGTCATATGATGGATCAAGATAAAATCGTTTTTTTAGTATCATATGGCAAATCAAAACCTAATAGGTGTTATAATCGAAATCAAAAGACTTATGATGATAACGTCTTATCAGATGAGATTATTCATATGACAAATCAATTTATATTTGCGATTTACCAAGATAAAGTGCTGTGCTCTGATCATAATAAAAGAAATATAATATTAAATTTATTGCATGAAGCAGATAAAGAGTTTTCGTGTAATTTATTGGCCGTTTCTACGTCTATTGATGATTTTATTAAACAGGTAAAGTCTATAGAATCAATTTCTATTACAGCAACAAATGATTTATTCATTGGTGAATTTTTAAATCCAGATTGGGGAGATGATTTAGATGCAAAAGAACGACCAGAAACAACAATAGTTAAAATGGATTTCAAAAGAGCTCTTAAAGAAAGTTATTTAATAAAATTATATAATAAACTTAAAGCACCATCATATATAAAATCCTTTAACATCAAAGGAGAAAGTTCTGATGGTTTCATATCCATTAATGAGGAAAGTGTCGTTGCAAAAGAAATTTTTGAATTTGAAAAGGAAGAAGGATATTATGAAATTGAAGAAATATTTAGTAAAATGTAGGACATGGATTTTATTTTTACTTCTAAATATAAGTCTATTGTTCACTTTGAATAATGACCTGCTTTCAAATGCAATTACTTGTATATCAATTATTTTTGCTTTTTCTCAATCATTTCTTTTAGCTGCTTATGCTAACCAAGAAATAAATCTTTATATGAAAAAACATAATATGTTTGAAAAATTTATATATGACAATAAAAAATTCTTAAAAACATCATTGTTTTCTTTATTGTTTTTATTTTTTTTAAATGCTTTTTCTTTTAGTTATAATTACAAAGATACTTTATACCTATCGTCAGCACATATTGCACTATTAATTATAGTTTTTCAATTAGATTACACTTTTGATTTTGCAGACAAGTATATGAATTTATATAAAAACTCTTATTCTAAAAAAGTGTTAAATAAAAATGATGTTATAGTTGAAGCACAATCAAAAAATACCTGAGAGGTGATATATGAGTAAGTTAAAAGAACGAAAACAACTATTTAATATGCTTCAACGTTCAGTTGATGCTGTTTATACTAATTTTTCAAAGGTTATTCAAGTTAAGGGTTTAGAACAATGTGTTGTAGCTTTAATATATGCTCATTTATTTCAAAAAGTACAATCTTCCAAATATAAATATTTAGATTTAAATTCTGAATATAATAAAAACTGTGATTCAGTTAAATCAACACCTAATTTTCCCAAAGGGGTTCGTCCTGATATTATTTTACATAAAATGTGGAGTAATGATGAAAATAAAATAGCTATTGAATTTAAAGGATGGTGGAATAATGACGATGAAAAGGATATTCAAAAATTGAAAGATTTAACTAATCCAACAGGTGAATATAAGTATTTATTAGGTGTCTGGGTATTGTTAGAAAAAGATGCTCCATCTTATAAATTTGTAATAAATGGTGAAGAAAAGGATAGCATTGATGCAGAATAATCAAAAAATACCTGAGGGGTGGAGTGTTAAGAAATTAAAGCATTGTCTTTCATTGTTAAAAGATGGTACCCATGGCACACATACGGATGTTATTGATGGAGTTAAACTGTTAAGTGCTAAAGATATAATAGATGGAAATGTTTTATTACCTGTTGATTCTAGACATATTTCTGATGATGATTTTAATATGCTTCACAAAAAATATCATATACAGAATAATGATGTTGTTTTAACTATTGTTGGAACAATAGGAAGATGCGCAATAATAAAAAATTATAATAACAATTACACTTTCCAACGTAGTGTCGCCATTCTAAGACCAAATACAGAAATTATTTCCAAATATCTTTTTTCTTATATTCAAGGAAATTCTTTTCAAAAAGAACTCTTAAAAAGACAAAGTGTTTCTGCACAACCAGGTGTATATCTTGATGATTTATCAAAAATTTCTTTAATTTTTCCTCCATTGCCGGAGCAGGAGAAGATTGCGGGGATTTTGGGGACTTGGGATGAGGCGATTGAAAAGTTATCATCTTTAATAGAGCAAAAGAAAAACTTAAAAAAAGGTCTGATGCAAAGACTCTTAACCGGCAAAACCCGCCTCAACGGCTTCATCCAACCTTGGAAAGAAGTTAAATTAGGCGAAATTTTATTTTCAATTAGCAAGCGAAATAAAGATTTAACAATTAAACGAGTTTTGAGCGTTACAAATAGCAGAGGCTTTGTTTTACCTGAAGAACAATTTGCTAGAAGTGTTGCTAGTGAAGATTTAAGCAATTATAAAATCGTAAAGAAAGGTGAGTTTGCTTATAATCCTTCACGTTTGAATGTTGGGTCAATTGATAGGTTAGATAATTTTGAAAATGGTGTTTTAAGCCCCATGTATGTGATATTTAAATGTGGTGATAAAATAAATTCCGATTATATGAAGCATTGGATAGATACAGCAGAATTTAATACGAAAGTGCGTAACTCAGCACAAGGAAGTGTTCGAGAAACTGTTGATTTCAAAACATTATCAACTATAAAAATCTTTTTTCCTTCTGACATTAACGAGCAACAGGCTATTGCTAATGTTTTATCAGCTGCTGATGAAGAAATTGACCTTTTGAACAAAAAATTAGAAGCCTTAAAGGAACAAAAGAAAGGCTTAATGCAACAACTCTTAACCGGTCAAACCCGCGTGAAAGTGAACTAATATGAAAACAGATGTTTACTTTGCAAAAGATGGTCCTTCTAGAGTTATAGCATATAAAAATGCTAAAAATCAGAATGTGTTTTTACAAATAGGTAGAGCTGAATATGCACCATCGATTCAAAGTATTCTTATTTGTGACAGTCAATACGATATAGAAAAAGTAATTGAAAATGCTTTTCAATATACTTTAACTGAAGTTAAAAATATTGAAATCGGAATCAAACAAAAATACATATGGAAACCTCTGTTACAACAAAATATTCAAAAAGAGTTAGATTTTGATGTTCCTGAATTATACAGAGCCAAAAGAAACTTAAGTATTTTAATGCAAAAATTACAAGAATTATTGTTGTATGTTGAGCCATCTTCTGAAGGGCTAAAAGCATATAGTCATAAAATAAAAGAAACTCTTATCCTTGCTTGTACGGAATTGGAAAATTATTTTAAGATTTATGAACTTGGAAAAAACAAAAGAACAGCCGATTATATAAAAATATTAGAGTTGGTTGATTTAACAAAATATAAAATATCATTGGTAGGATATATTAATCCTTATAAATGTTGCCCTTTTGAAAATTGGAATACATCAGGAACAACGCAGTCAATATCATGGTATGATGCTTATACAAAAATAAAACATAACAGTAACAAAGATTTTCATTTAGCAACATTAGAAAACTGTATTAATGCGATATCGGCAAATATAATTATGTTTGCTATTCGCTATTCTCCTATATCATTGTATAACGAATTTGATACATGTTCGCAATTAACCAGAGGGTCTGTAGATTTTAGAATAGAGGATACAGAAGATATATATATTCCAATATATGAAGGCAAAAAAAGCCATGTTGGAAGTTTTGATGTTCCTTATATTTTTAAAAATGGTGAATCAATACATTATACATATGATATTCATGAACAAATTTCGTTTATTGAAGGACCAATAAAATGACTGCACACCACATTCTTCCTGATTTTGATGAAGCTAACAGTTCGCAAATTCCAGCGATTTTGCAACTTATTAACTTGGGATATACTTATATTCCAAGACATGAGGTTGATAATTATCGTGACAGCAAGAGCCAATATATTTTGCGTGATATTGCAATCAAATCCTTGCGAGAGATAAATCCGTCAGAAATATCTGATAAAAGTATTGATGAGGCTATTTTTGGATTAGAGAAAATAAAGCTTGATGATGGTGTGGTCAAAGCTTCGGAAATTATTTTTTCTAATTTGCTTAGTGGTGTATCTGTTCCCGAAATTATTGATGGCAAGAAAACATCTCCACAATTAAGGTTTATAAATTGGGATGAGCCAGAAAAAAATATGTTTCATGTGGTCGCAGAATTTGAAATTGAAGAAGATCAAAATCGCAGACCGGACATTGTTTTGTTTGTAAATGGTATTCCTTTTGCAGTTATTGAATGCAAAAAAGCCTCTGTTTTGGTTGATGAGGCTATTCATCAGATGATAAGAAACCAAAAATATACGCAAACACCAAAGTTCTTTTTGTTCCCACAAATATTGATTGCAACCAATGTTAATGAAATAAAATATGGAACAATGCTCACTCCATTTGAGTTTTATTCAGTTTGGAAAGAAAAAAATGCAACAGACACTTATAATCAAAAAGTGTTAGAAAGTATAAATAAACCAGTTGATACAGCTGTTATTAAGAAAATTGCATCAGATTTATCAAGATATTCTTATAATCAATGTGAAAAAGAAACTCCGTCAGCTCAAGATAGAGGAATTTATAGCCTGTTAGAGCCTGCTCGTTTGCTTGATTTGGTTAGAAACTTTATCATTTATGATAATGGAATTAAGAAAGTTACGCGCTATCAGCAATATTTTGCTATTAAAAAGACAATAGCAAAAATTCAAAATCAACATGAAAATGGTAAACGTCATGGTGGACTTATCTGGCATACACAAGGTAGCGGAAAGTCTTTAACTATGGTTATGTTGGTTAAAAACTTAATTGAAACCGTTAACAATCCAAGAGTTATTGTTGTAACAGACAGAACAGACCTTGATATTCAGATTAGAGATACATTTGCAGCTTGCAATATCAAAAAAGGTGTTCAACAAGCAACATCATGCGCAGATTTAGTTAAAAAAATTGAATCCAAAACATTAGATGTTATTACAACATTAGTTCATAAGTTTGATAAACCGACAGATTTTGTTGATAATGATAACAACATTTTTGTTTTGATTGATGAAGCACACAGAACACAAGGTGGTGATGCCAATGCGATGATGAACAAGATGTTGCCTAGAGCTTGTCAGATTGCCTTTACCGGAACACCTTTAATGAAAAAAGTTCCCGAACGTTTGAAAGGCAAAGTTGCCTCAAAATCTGAATCTATTCAAAAATTTGGTGGCTTAATTGATGAATATACAATATCAGAAGCTGAAAAAGACGGTGCTGTGTTGCCTCTTATTTATCAAGGACGCTTTGTTGACCAGAAAATTGATGCGATTGCTGATAAATTTTATGAAAGGCTTGCTTCAAAATTTTCGGAGAGTGAACGTAAGGACTTTGCTAAAAAATGTATATCAAGTTCTGTTTTGGAAGAAACATCTCAACGTATTGAAATGATAGCTTTAGATGTTAATGACCATTTTATAAAAAACTTTAAGGATACAGGATTAAAAGGTCAGCTTGTTGCTCCGAGTAAATATGCTGCTGTAATGTTTAAAAACGCTTTGGATATGCTTGGATGTATTAATTCAGAAGTTGTTATTTCTGATACATTAGCTGATGAAGGCAAAGATGATGTAAATGCTACACATAAAAAAGCAGTTACCGAATATTTAGCAGAGCAAAAACATAAATATGGTTCTTTGGAAACAAGAGAAAAGCAAATAATCCAAGATTATAAGAAAAATCCTGAAGGTTGTGAACTCATCATTGTTGTTGATAAATTGTTGACTGGTTTTGATGCTCCTCGTGATACTGCATTATATTTGGCAAAGCAATTAAAAGACCATAACTTATTACAAGCAATTGCAAGAGTTAATCGTGTATTTGATGGTGATGCTGGCAAACAAAGCAAAACTGCTGGTTTGATTGTTGACTACTCTAAAAATGCTAAAAACCTTAAAAATGCTTTAGAGTTATTTTCTAACTATG
>CAJGCO010000033.1 GCA_904501925.1 uncultured Alphaproteobacteria bacterium
GTATGTACACCTTCAGAAACAACGATAACAGCATGATTTCTACCTGTTTTCTTAACTTCTTTTAATTTATTGATAACACCATCAACAGTATATGGAATTTCAGGAACCAAACAAACATCTGCAAAACCAGCTACAGCAGAATGCATAGCCAAGTGACCAGCATCACGTCCCATAACTTCCAAAATCAAAGCTCTTTGGTGTGAACGAGCTGTTTTCCATAATGCATCAACAGCTTCAACACAAACTTGACATGCAGAGTTAAAACCAACAGAATATTGTGTTAATGGAGTGTCGTTGTCAATAGTTTTTGGAATACCAACCATTTTAACACCAGCATTTCTGCAATAATTACTAACAATATTCATACTGCCATCACCACCAACAACAATAACAGCATCTAAACCTAATTCTCTAACACCTTTACCAAAACGTTCAGATACAACACCTTGCGATTCCACCTTAACACCCTTATTAAGAGAACCTAAGTAAGAACCTGCCAAACGAGGCCATGGAGTATCAGAAAAATTACTAGTTGTAAGTATTTCATAAGAAAGAGGTGCTTCAGTTAAACCATCTGTACCATTATGAATACCATAAACTTCCCAGCCATATTTAGCAGCAGAGTTCACTACAGATGATACAACAGCGTTAAGTCCAGCACAATCGCCACCACTTGTTAAGATACCTATTTTTTTAATTTCAGTCATACTATTTTTTCCTATTTTGATAAAAGTTCATTTTATTTTATGCATACATAAACTATTATTTTTATATAAAAAAGCATAAAAATTACTTTTTCACTAATTTTTTCATTTTTTTTATCAAAACATCTTGATTTTTACCAAAAAATACAGTATAATGTGCCCAAATAATAAGAATCGCATAAATGCGACATTCAATCTTACTTGGAGTAAAAAGACTATGACTAATTCAAATTCTTTCAATAAGTTGCAAATTCAACTTTGTGAACTTAAACTAGAAGAAAGAAGGGTTAAATCAGATATCACTAAGCTTGTAAAAAACAAACAAATGATTGATTTCTTTCAAGCACAAAAATTAAACACACAAAGAACAAGCTTAAAAAACAAGATACAAAATCTTGAAACTATAATTAACCCAAATATAATTGCGTAAATAACAATCGTTGATCTGTGTTATTTACATATAGAGATTTATTGTCTTTAAAAATTAGGTGAAAAGAATGAAAAACAGCAAGTATAACCATATTTTTCTCGTTATATTTGCTGTTTTTATTTTATTAAGCGCTTCATATATTTTATTCATTCACAACACAAATTATCTAGAAATTTTTGTTGTTTACTACAAACCAGCTCCTCTTATTAAAAGTGACATATTTACCCCTATTCAAGGAGGGAGAGCCGTTCAAAATACATCATCTCGTAAAGGAACTTTTACACCAGAAGAAATTAACTGGTTAAACACCAATATGATTGGCGATGACACAGGAGAAAACATCTCACAATTAAATCGATATTTTGCAGAAATAACTGCCCTTTATTGGATATACAAAAACACCACATCACCTTTTGTTGGCATGTTTCAATACCGACGTTTTCTTGCTATTAATCCAAATACAATATATCCAACCATAACATACCCTTCTATGCGTTTTCATCATCTTGGCATAAAACACCTAGACGGATTTGCTAAAAAATTTTTAAGAAACCTTGAACTTGAAAAGAAATTTATTCTACCATATTTTGCAACCCATGACATACTTTTATCAGAGCCAATAAAGCTCAACACTTATGAACAATATAAAGAAGAACACCACATATCAGATTTAAACAAAGCTCTTGATATTATAAAACAAAAATACCCTCATATGTATGATTTCGCTATACAAGAATTAAATAGCCAAAATGGTTTCTACCCAACAAATATGTTTATAACAAGACGCTCAATATTAAACAACTATGCAAATTGGTTATTTAGTATACTGCTTCCTTTATATGACGAAATAAAAGACGAAGTTGCAACACGCGATACAGAACAAAAACTAGCTTTTGCATACCTATCAGAACGCCTATTCACTATATATTTTCGCTATCAACAAAAGTATCACAACTTAAGGATAAAAGAACTTCCATTTGCGCTTGCTTCTGACTTTTTTACTCCAACACCACAATCATCTTATATAAAAATAAAAACCCCCACTTTTGAAGATATTTTTGTAAAACAAGGCGAAGATAGAATATGTGGTTTTAATAACCCATATAGATTCTGTGGCTTCTTTAAAATCACCCCAGCTAATCGCCTACAAATAAAATGGGATAATGGATCAACTGAAATTTTTACATATAAAAATAATATATTTGAATTAGAAAACTAAAAATCTATATTTCCTCTATTTATATTAATAGAACTTAAACAAATATATCTTATAAATAATACATCACAACTTATAAACTACGGAAGAAAAATGCACGCAATACATCCTTTAATTATAGATTTAACACTAATAACAATATATGCAGGATTAACTACTCTTTTATGTAAAAAACTACATCAACCTATAATTTTAGGCTATATTCTTGCTGGAATTTTCGCAGGTCCATATTTCAATTTACTACCAACTGTAACAGATAAAGAAGACCTAACTCTATGGGCTGATATTGGGGTTATTTTCTTGCTTTTTGGTTTAGGCTTAGAATTTAGCTTCAAAAAAATGGTAAACGTTGGAAAAACAGCCATGATAACGGCAACTGCCAATATTATATTCATGCTATTTTTAGGCTACAACACAGGTTTATTAATGGGATGGTCAACAATGGATAGCTTTTTCTTAGGCTCTATGATATCCATGTCATCAACAACAATCATTATCAAAGCCTTCAATGACTTAAATATCAAAAAACAACGTTTTACCGACCTTGTTTTTGGTGTTTTAATTATTGAAGATCTCGTTGGAATCTTGCTTTTAGTATTACTTCCAACTATTGCCATGGGAAAAACAATAGATGGTCTAGAATTAGGTATAAGCACACTAAAACTCATCTTTTTCTTAGTTTTATGTTTCATCACAGGTATTTATTTAGTACCAACTTTTTTAAACAAAATAAATAATCTACTAAGCGATGAAATGTTACTTCTTGTTACAATCAGCCTTTGTTTTGGAATGGTTTTTCTTGCAACATCATCTGGTTTTTCAACAGCTCTAGGTGCATTCATAATGGGTTCAATACTATCTGAAACAGAATTAATCCACCGAATAGAAAAAAACCTCCAACCATTAAAAGATTTCTTTGGTGCAGTATTCTTCGTTTCTGTTGGTATGATGGTTGACCCTATAATGTTTGTAACATATCTAAAACCAATTCTAATAATCACACTAATTGTAATTATAGGAAAAATTCTATTTTCATCATTTGGTTTTGTTGCTTCTGGTCAAAATTTAAAAACTTCAATTTGTGGAGCTTTTTCACTTGCCCAAGTTGGAGAATTTGCATTCATTATTGCGTCTCTTGGTATGAGTTTAGGTGTTTTAAGCAATAAAGTTTATCCAATTATCGTTGCAGTATCCGTAATAACCACATTCTTAACTCCCCTAACAATTAAAACTGCAGACAAAGCAAACAAACTACTAAATAAAAAACTACCACAAAAATGGCTTGAATATATTGATAAATATTCAACCACATCTACACCTTCATCAACCGAAGAAAAATTATGGAGTGCTTTATTTAAGAGCTATATAATTCGTTTATCTATTTTTTCAATAATCTTATATAGCATAATAATTTTGGCATCAGTTACTCGCCCATACATAAGAGAACTAATACCAAACAGAATTTATGCCAATATCACCATAACATTCTTAACCTTTTTATTAATGTCCCCATTCTTAAAAGCATTAATTGGATGGAACATTTTATCAACAAAAGGTATTAGAGAAAAAATACACCTACTCTTCTCTAAAAAAGATGAAAAAGAAGAAAAAGATATTAATTTAGCGCTTGAATGTTCTCAAAAATCAATCGTTGACATTACACCTTCTTCATCATTTATAGCAGATGCAAATTTAAGAATACAAAAATGTAGCCATCTTGATGAAAAAACAGCTCGTTTGCGCAACTTCTTCTCCGAAAACACCCAAGATTCAAAAATTTATTATAAATTATGGACATCAAAACGCGCAAACAGATTACCTCTAGCCATATTAACAAGCTTCAGAATTTTAATATGCTCATCATTTATTGTAACTGTTGTTCATAAATTTTTAAGTGAAAACCCCAAACTAACATTTTTATTGTTACTATTAACAATCTATTTCCTATCACGTTCACGCTGGTTGCTTGATAGATACTTAAAAATTGAAGCACAATTTTTACAAAACTTAAAAGGAAACAAAAAACAAGAAGAAGGTTTATAATCGTTTATTGTCTTCTAACAGTATCATAAATACTTTCCCATCCTAAGTTATGAGTTGCTTCTTCAACCTCTATCAGTTCAATTTTATCTGATTTTACATTTTTTACAAAATCATAAACCAAATTAGGTGCAATTACATCATCTTGTGAACCAACAAAATGCATTTGCTCAAACTCAAAAAAGATATCTTTGTAATCACCCAAATTCAAAGATTCATTTAAGCTTGGCAATTTATGATACGTAGTCCATGCTAGATGATCCAAATTTCCAGCAATAGTTATTACCTTTTTTATATTCAAATCTTTCCTTAAACTAGCCACCAATCCTGCAACTTGTGCCCCACCTGAAAAACCAACCAAAACCACATCATTTTTTCCAACAATAGAAGCTATTGCATCACCTTGTGCTCTTATCACTTCACTTGCAAAACGAGCTGTTGTCCAATGTCTTTGAGAACATATTCCCCCCATAATAAACTGACAAGGTCTTGCTAAATAAATCACATTTACATTTTCATCACCAAAAGCAATTTCTCTTAATAATTTACCACGAGGAGTTGGATCATTCGTTGGCATCCCATACGCATTAAAAGATGCTCCATCACCTTCAATATACACTTTATAACCTTTAGTTTTATCTGTTATTTTTTGCCAACTAGCTATTGTAAAGCCATCAACTTCTACCTCTTTATAATCATATTCATAAGGTACCCTAATCCCAACACAAGAACAAATAAACAACACTAAAACCAGCAAACTTTTGCGCATAATATACCTCTAAAAAAAGCCCTATTTCTAGGGCTTATAATTAATTACCACTTAAATTTTTCAAATTTTGAATAATAGACTGAGCAGTTGATTGTGATTCTTCACTAATTCCAGCACTTTCTAATGCTAATTTTTTAACACAAATAGTAACCAACTCATCAGCAGTCGCACTAATACCTTGATTAAACAATGTACCTGCTTGAAGTTTAGCATTAGCTTCACTAACCAAACAAGCTCTCATTTTTGTTTTAATAGATGCATTTGCATCAACAGTTGTATATTTAGATAAATCAGCACTACAACCAGCAAGTAACAAACAAGCAACCAACAACTTTTTCATATTATTTCTCCTTATAAAATATAACTACATCCAAAATATCACCGTCAACCCAGCTGTCAAATATTTTAAACAAAATAACATCAACTAAAAACCAATCTAATACTCAATAAAATTTTCTTGCAAAGAAAATACTCCTCGTTAACATAAATTATCATATAACTTATATATAAGGAATTTAATTATGCAAAACAATCAATTAACAAATAACATTTACTATATTGGTGTTGACGATAAAGATATAGATTTATTTGAAGGACAATATATTGTACCAAATGGCATATCTTATAACTCATACATTATTAAAGATGAAAAAATAGCCGTAATGGATACTGTAGATTTAAGCAAATGCACCCAATGGTTAGAAAATCTTGAAAACACCCTAAATGGTGCAACTCCTGATTATTTAGTTGTTTTGCATATGGAACCAGATCATGCAGGTAGTATTGAATGTTTCTTAAACAGATATCCAACAGCAAAAGTTGTTGCAAACCAAAAAACATTCAATATGATGCCACAATTTTTTGAAAGCCTAGATTTAACCAATCGCCAAGTTATAGTAAACGAAGGAGATAGTCTATCTCTTGGCTCTCACAGCCTTTCTTTTGTATTTGCACCAATGGTTCACTGGCCAGAAGTTATGGTTGCATATGAAACAAAAGAAAAAATCTTGTTCTCTGCTGATGGCTTTGGTAAATTTGGAGCGCTTGATACAGATGAACCTTGGGATTGTGAAGCTCGTCGCTATTATATCAATATTGTTGGAAAATATGGTGTTCAAGTTCAAGCGTTACTAAAAAAAGCATCAACTCTTGATATTCAAAAAATCTTCCCTCTCCATGGTCCAATGCTAACCCAAAACCTTGCTCACTACATTAATAAATATGATATTTGGAGTAGCTATCAACCAGAAGATAAAGGCGTTTTCATTGCATACACTTCAATTTATGGCAACACCAAAAACACAGCTCTTAAACTAAAAGAAATTTTAGAACAAAAAGGAGCTCCAAAAGTTTCTATTGCAGATTTAGCACGTGATGATATGGCAGAAGCTGTTGAAGATGCTTTTCGTTATGATAGACTTGTTCTTGCATCTCCAACATATGATGGTGGTTTGTTCCCATTTATGGAAACATTTATCAACCACCTAAAATCTAAGAACTATCAAAACCGAACAGTTGGTTTTATTGAAAATGGTTCTTGGGCGCCAATTTCAGCTAAAAAAATGCGTGATGAAATGTCAAATCTTAAGAATATTACCTTTTTAGAAGAAAAAGTAACCATTAAATCTTCTCTAAAAACAACAGACATTCCTCAATTAGAAGCACTTGCAGATGCTTTATTAAAATAAAAAAAATCACTCCCACAAAAAACTCACCAAAGCCTAAGCTTTAGTGAGTTTTTTTTAATAGTTGTTATCGTTTCATGATAACATTACACTTTTCTGGTATCAAAAACCAACGTCTACTACGATAATGAGCCGGCTCAAGTTCCGAACCATCTTCCTTAGCCCAAAACCAAGCCGTAGGAAGAGCACCATCGCCAATAGCAACTCGCATCGCTGAAACCTTTGCCCAATTACGTCTCAAAGTGTTAACTTCTTCACGCTCCAAGAAACATCCATTGTACTTATAAGCAAATGCTTTTGCTTCAGTATATCCCCAACATCTGTTAACACCAACCATACTATGAATAACCAATAAAGGACTAATCCTATATCCAATCACCATACCATGATCTTCAACAGGTGTTTCAGACTCAAACAAGTCTTCATAAACATAGCGTGGATTGTTAAAATCTTCCACTCTATAAGGAAGATTACCTCTCCAAACTGGTTCATCACCAAGCCCCGAAAAATCACCAAACTCATAACGAGCATAATCCCATGGGCCAAGTGCCACAGGTTTAACTTTGTCGCTTGTAAAATCAACATAACGTTTAACAGCAGTCCAACGAGCTTTTGCTAAAATAGTTACCAGCAAAACAAACACAAAAAATAAAATTAAAACACACATAACAATAAAATTTAATTTGATTATAATAATAGCTTCGTACCACTCTTATAATCAATCAATTTTAATTATGCAATATCTATCTTGAATCTCTCATAGATGCCATTAGCATTGCATTCGCATTTACTTTTGTTTGTGGATGAACCTCTGCTAATTCTAAAGATAATTTTTGAGCAGGTTCACTAAGCTCTCTCTTATTAACTTGAGCAATAACACTTTGAATATTAGACACACCTTTCTGATTTTCAGAATCAAAACTAAAGGCTTTCACCTCTTTATTTACAATCATATCAAAAACTTTATCTGCTAACTCATTATCTTGAGGTGTAACCATTTTATCTACTGTTTCTTTAGGTAATTCTTGTCTATAGGCTAAAGATACCAACAACTCTTGAGGAGAGAATTCCCCCTCTTTATACCCAAAACTTTTCGCTAATTCACCATCTGAACAAAAAGCTTTAAACATAAGCCCTTTAGCATTTTCGCCATACCTCTCAATAAGTATATTCTGCATATCTTTAATATTATCAAAATCAGCAAAATTAATTTTAGCAGCATCTTGCCCTGAAACACCAGCATCATATTGACTTTTTTCATATTTAGCAGTTTTACCTAAAGTAACTTTTTCATATTCTAAATAATCATTATAACGCCCATCTTTTTTCGCATTATTATAAAGTTCTTCTTGTTTTTCATAAGGAATTTCTGGTGCATTAGCTAATACCAAATTTAATACCTCTGGAGTTACGCCTTCTTCTGGAAGCCCCAACGCTTTAGCTAATTCTTTATCTCCAGTCAACGATAAATATTCCAAAAAGCCACCATACAAATTATCTTTTCCTTCTTCTTTCATTTTATTATATTCTTCAGGTGTTGCTCCATATTTTTGAGAAATCCTTGTTGGATTTGACGGCTGCGCTGTCATGCAACTTAAAAGAGAATAATACATACACTCATCAGCTGAATATGAATCACCTTTAACTTTATGCTTTTCTAACTCTTCTTCTGCAGACCCTATTTCTAATACATCTTCTGTAACCTGCCCAATAGCAATAGGGTCACCCTCCATTGCTCTTGCTGCATGCATACCAACTCTAGAAACATTATTCAACGTACCCATAACATCATTTAGCTTTTCTCCATCACCTTTCATCTCGGCTGCAAGATCTTCTCTTGATGGAACAACTTGCCATGCCATGCTCATATCATCAGAAATAAGATTATCCGAACGTTCTGAAACTGTTTCTATTTTTGTAGGGCTATCATCTCTTTCAACATTATTATTTTCCATAGCATTCGCATTTAACGATGCTGACAAAACCGCAGCTACTGCTAAAGATTCCCATTTACCACTCATAACAATATCTCCCTACATTTTATCTTTATTATCACCAACATGTTATCTACCCTCCATTATAGAAGCCATTAACATCGCGTTTGTACTTACATTTACCTTTGTTTGTGGATGAATATTACTCATCTCTTCTGATAGTTTTTTACCAGCATCACTCATTTCTTTAGCATTATCATCTACTTTATCAGTTACCACTTCTTTTCCGCCAAATTCCGCCATTTTCTCTATAGCAACTTCTTCTGCAGAAATACTTGATTTATTCTCAAATCTCTCTTGATAATCATCTTTTCTTCCTTCTTGAATTTTATTAACCTCATTCATATCTACTTTATTATCAAAATACTCACTTAAACAACGATCATTATTTTCAACATCAGGCACAGAATTTACATACTCATCTACATTTTTTTCATCGCTTATTTTTCTAATATATCTATTTGCTAATCTTCCTAATTTTTTAAATAAACGCTTAGATTTTCTTGCAGATAACTCCGTTATTTCTCCGGAATTATCCTTTTTTCCACGTATTTCTCCATTTGCATTCATTCTAACTTCTGTTGCTTTATCACCTTTTTTAGATAAATAAGCCTTTCCACCATCCTCAGTTCTATTCGCTGAAAACTCGTCTTCCCCTTTCATTGCTCCAACATATACATTTTGCCCATTTTCTGTTCGATAAGCATTAGCAAGGATGGTTTCTTCTACCCCATCTTTATTAGTTTTTTTAACTTCATCAAATCTTTTAGCATAACTTGGAGATTTTTGTTCATCATGTTTTTCTATTTTAACACACTCTCCCTCATCATAATAATGCTTCTCTTTACTAATCTTCTCATGTTCAAAAACTACATCATTACCTAAATATTCACTAACAGCTCTTGGATCAATATGTCGTTTTTCAGCATCAGTTCTTTCCCATGTTTCAACTTCACCTTTTTCATTTGTAGTCTCTATAACTTCTGCTGTAATTACTCTTTTAGAATACCCCTTAAACGTATCAAACTCTTCACGCTCATATTCAAAATTATACGTATCTTTATTTTTTCCATCAACATTTTCAACAATTGTCGTTGAAACAGTATTATTTACATTATCAATGGTTTTACTAACTCTAACATCATATGTTGCACCATGTTTTTGAGCACTTTTTTCTGAAGTTGAACATTTATAATCTTCAAGTTCATTAACCACAGCA
>CAJGCO010000034.1 GCA_904501925.1 uncultured Alphaproteobacteria bacterium
CAAGAAACATTCCAGACAGACTTAACCTTAAAATAATCAACATACTTATACTTTTGTAGGAACAAGTATAGCACTGTTTTTTTTATTTTTCAATATTTTTTTGTCAAATTAGACTCTTTAAACATCGTATTTAAACAAAAAACCTTGTTTTACGATTTTTTTCTAAGCAAAATATACAAAGCCCCTTTTCCACCAAGAGCCTCACTAGGATTTTTATAAGCTAAAATTAAAAAACCAATTTCATCATTTGCAAGCCACAAAGGAACAGATTTTCTTAAAACACCACGCTCGCTAAATAATTCATCACTTTCTCTTAATCCTTTACCTGTAACAATTAAGATACATCTTTTTTTGTTATTATATGATGTTTTTACAAAATTACACACTCTTGTATAAGCATCTTTCTCATTTACGCCGTGTAAATCTAACGTTGCTTCTACCTTAAATTCTTCTCGTTTAAATCTACGAGCCAAACTTCCATCCATTTGAGAAAAATCATCTTTTTTAACAAGTCCGCCTTTCTTTTTATCATTAAAAGTAACGCTTGTCTCTTTATCTTTTCTAATATCAATCTCTCTAGGTTTTATTTCTTCAACAAACCTATTATTTTTTATTTTTTTAACACCTTTTATAAACTCTTCCCAAATACTATCATTACTCATATATTTTTACCTCAATGTTTTTAGGTAGTAATAAGTAATATTTTCCTTTAGAGTTCATTTTACCGGCATTTATAAAAGCTTCTTCACCGTGTCCCCAAAAATAATCACCCCTTATAGCTCCTTTTATTGCTCCCCCAATATCTTGCGCCATAACAAGTTTATTTAAATTCTCTCCAGATGGAGTCTTTGTCTCAAGCCAAATCATTACACCTAAAGGTATAATATCTTTATCAATAGCAATACTTCTTCCTGCAACCAAAGGTAACCCCATTGCACCAATAGGACCATCTGCTTCAACAATTTTATGAAAAATAAATCTATCGTTTAATTGCATACTCTCTTTTGCCTCTTCCTCATTTTCTCTTAGCCAATCTCTTATGTTGTCCATAGAATATTTACCCGATTCTAAAGCTTTTTTTTCTAATAAAATTGAGCCAATTCCTCTAAATTTATGACCATTATTATCAGCATAACCAATTCTTATTTTTTCACCATTAGGAAGCTCACCAATGGCTGCTCCTTGTATTTGCATAATATGAATATCAACCAAGCTATCTCCCCACAATATAACAGGAGCTCTTATCGAATTTTCTTCTATTTCTTTTCTTGTATAGTATTTAACAATTTTACCATTTTCAACTCTACCAACCAATCTTTTATTTGGTAAAGAATTATCCAATTCCTGTAAATTAATTTCAATTAAATCATTAGGTTTTCCATATATTGGATATTTATATTTTTCATCTTTATTATAACTAACCCTAACCTCTGCCTCATAATAAGATGTAAACTTACCCTCATCACTATTATTATAAATAACTTTATATGGTTCAAAATTCTTATATATATACTTTTTTAACTCGCTGTTTTTTGTAATTTTAAGAATGTTTCTACAATGCTTTTTATATTCTTTTGATGGAATTTTTATAACCCCTTCACCTAAAAAAACACCATTCTTTTTATCAATAACTAAACAAACGTCTCTCAACGCTTTATCAAAACCATCATCTATTTTATCTTTATTCCAATTAATCAAAGAGGCAAAACTCACCTTTTGTAGTTTTACCCCTTCATTATAAATTCCCTTGTCTTCACTAGAACAAGAAACTAAAAAAACAAAACAAATTAAACTTAGTCCATATTTTAACATTTTCTTGTAGAACACAACAACCAGTTATTAACCTTTGGATTCAAACTTTTTTCAAAAGTCCAAACATCTGAAATTGTTTGAACATAATTTTCATCACCTTCAACAACTTCACCTTCTGCATTTTTTAACAGATTAACTTGTTCACTAACAAATTTAACAACCAAATTGACTTTATTTTGACCAATAAAATTAACCGATTCTACTTCTGTTGTTATAAATCCTATTAAATCTGTTTCAGAAACAAGACCTTCAGCCTTTCTTTCCTCAATAACTTCCTCAAATTTTTTCAAAAGCTCTTTATTTACTAACTTTGATAAAGTAACAGCATCACCTTTACTAAATGAGCTTAAAATCATCTCAAAAGCTTTTTGAGCACCTTTCAAAAAAACATTCTTATCAAAATTAGGTATTTTCATCAACTCCTTATCTAAAGGAGACATGTTTTCAGCATTTTGAGTCACATTACTTTCATTAAAAGCATTATTTTTCTTTAATTCTTGATATGCTTTTTCAAATTGTTCTTTTGATATCATTATTATTTTAGTATCATCAGCACCTGTACCTAAAATGCTTTTTAATTTACCAAAAATAACAACAACAAGAACAACTAACAATATAATATCTAAATATCCTGACATTTTCTTTCCTCAATTAAAATTCATATATAATATAGAATTAAATATCTTTATTATCAACTATTATATTTGACGTATAAAAATAAATCCCTATATTAACTATAAATAATATTTTATGAAAGGCAAAAAACATGTCAGAAAACAAAGATCCAATCATTATAAACCTCCAATATATTCGTGACTTATCTTTAGAAATTCCACTAGCTCCACAAATTTTTCAAAAACTAAACAAAGAACCAAAAATTGGAGTAGATTTAAACATTGATGCCCAAAATATAGGTGAAAACATTTTTAATGTAACACTAACTATGAATATAAATGCAGATATTGACACTGAAAAATTGTTTATAGTTGAATTATCATATGCTGCTGTTTGCACCTTAAATGTAGAAAAAGAAGATTTAGAAAAAACTATATTTATTGAAATACCAAAATTACTATTCCCATATGTAAGACAAATTATTTCTACAAATACTGCAGATGCTGGTCTTCCTCCATTAGTATTAGCACCTATTGATTTCGTAAAAAATTACGAAGCAAGAAAAGCCAATATTGTAAGGCCTAATTAAATGAGATTAGCATTATTTCAACCAGATATTCCACAAAACACAGGCACTTTGTTAAGACTTGGTGCCTGTCTTGATTTACCTATTGATATAATTGAACCATGTGGTTTCATTTTTAACGAAAAATCAATGAAACGTGCTGGTATGGATTATATTGAAAAAGCCAACTATAAAAGGCACAATTCTTGGGCAGATTTCTTAAAATACAGAGAAGAAAATCCTAATGAATATGGTCGTTTAGTTCTTTTAACAACTAAAGCATCGATTCCATATACAGAGTTTGAATTCAAAGAAAATGATATTATTTTAATGGGAAGAGAAAGCGCTGGAGTCCCAGAAAGTGTTCACCAAATAGTCGATTCTAGATTAATAATACCAATGAATGCTAATGCTCGTTCAATAAATGTTGCTGTTTCTGCAGTTATGGTAATAGGTGAAGCATTAAAACAAACAAATTTATTTCCTAAAATATAAAAATTAAAACTTTTTTTATTTTTTTTAAAATTAGTACTAGATTTGTCTTAAAAAATGTGATATAGTCACTTCGTTTTCAAATAACGCACACTTTAATAAGGAGGTTAATCCCTATGAAAAAAAGCTCTGTTGTTAGTTTTAACTCAGGCGAATACGTTGTTTATCCAACACATGGTGTAGGAAAAGTAACAAACATCGCAAAACAAACTATTGCTGGTAGTGAGTTAGAATTATTAGTTGTTAATTTTGACAAAGACAAAATGACATTAAGAGTTCCAACAGCAAAACTATCTCAAGTAGGTTTACGTAAAATTTCAGACGATTTAACAATGAAAGAGGCTATTGCCACATTAAAAGGTAAACCAAGAATTAAAAAGATTATGTGGTCAAGACGTGCCCAAGAATATGAAAATAAAATAAACTCAGGCAACCCTATAGCTGTTGCTGAAGTTATAAGAGATTTACACCGTAGTGAAAATTTAGCAGAACAATCTTATAGTGAACGCCAAATTTATGAGCAAGCACTAGAACGTTTAGCTAGTGAAGTTGCTATTTTTGATAACATTTCACTAGAAGAAGCTAATAAAAAATTATTAGAAACAGTTTCAAATCGTAATCTCTAATAATATTAAAATCTATAAAATAAAAACCCCTTATTTCTAAGGGGTTTTTGTTTTTCTCTATCTTATTTTTTCAAAATAGATTTACCTGCATATATTGCATTATCACCTAATTCTTCTTCAATTCTAATTAGTTGATTATATTTTGCCATTCTATCTGTTCTAGACATAGAACCTGTCTTAATTTGACCACAATTTGTAGCAACAGCAATATCAGCAATTGTTGTATCTTCTGTTTCGCCAGAGCGATGAGAAAGAACAGCTGTATATTTATTTCTTTGAGCTAAATCAACAGCCTTCATTGTTTCTGTTAATGTACCAATTTGATTTACTTTAACCAAAATAGAATTTGCAACACCTTTTTCGATTCCCATAGCTAATCTTTTGGGATTTGTAACAAATAAATCATCACCAACTAATTGAACTTTATCACCTATTGCATCTGTAAGCATTTTCCAACCTTCCCAGTCATCTTCAGCCATACCATCTTCAATAGAGAAAATAGGAAATCTTTCACATAAATCTTTATAAAATTCTACCATTTGAGCAGATGTATAAGATTTTCCCTCACCTTCCATTTCATATTTGCCATTTTTATAAAACTCAGAAGATGCAGCATCAATAGCCAAAACAACATCATCACCAGGAACAAAACCAGCGTCTTTAATAGATTTAACAATAAAGCTCAAGGCTTCTTCTGCAGAATTCAAGTTTGGAGCAAAACCACCTTCGTCACCAACATTGGTATTATGACCAGCTTCTTTTAGATTCTTTTTTAATGTATGGAAAATTTCAGCCCCTATTCTAATAGCTTCTTTAATAGATCCAGCAGAAACAGGCATAATCATAAATTCTTGAATATCAATAGGATTATCAGCATGTTGACCACCATTAACAATATTCATCATAGGAACAGGTAGTGTACGAGCCATTGTTCCACCTAAATAACGATACAAAGGTACACCCAACTCATCAGCTTGAGCTTTTGCAACAGCCATAGATACAGCCAAAATAGCATTTGCACCAAGTTTACCTTTATTTTCAGTTCCATCTAATTCAATCATAGCTTCATCAATATCAATTTGAGAATCAGACTCAAAACCAATCAATGCATCACCTATTTCATTATTAACATTATCAACTGCTTTTAAAACACCTTTACCCAAGAAACGAGATTTATCACCATCTCTTAATTCTAAAGCCTCATGAACACCTGTTGATGCACCAGATGGAACAGCTGCTCTACCAAAAGCACCTGATTCTAACAAAACATCAGCTTCAACAGTTGGATTTCCACGAGAATCAAGTATTTCTCTAGCAAAAATATCAATAATTGTACTCATTTATGACTCCTTAAAAAAAATTAAATAATAGCAAATATAACTTTTTACTATCTAAAGTCAAGTTTACTACTTGAAATATAATATAAAAACAATAAACTATCAAAAAACAAACACTTTAAGGAGCGCTCAAATGTTTACAATGAAATGGCATTATCGTTTTATGGAAGTAGCAAAACTAGTTTCCACATGGTCAAAAGATACATCAACAAAAACAGGAGCTGTTATAGTTGGTCCAGATAAAGAAATAAGAGCAACAGGATATAACGGATTCGTTAGAGGTGTAGATGATGATGTTTTTGAAAGATTTGAACGCCCAACAAAATATGATTTTTTTGAACATGCAGAGAGAAATGCTGTATATAATGCGTGCCTTTGTGGAACACAAGTAAAAGGATGTGTTTTATATGCAACCCATTTTCCATGTACAGACTGCACTAGAGCTATCATCCAATCTGGTATAAAACTTGTTGTTACAAATCCATTAGTGATAGATAAAAATACCCCACAAAACACTTGGAGAGATAAAATAACATACTCTGAACAAATGTTAAAAGAAGCAGGTGTTGAATTACTACTACTACCACCAAAGGAATAAAATTTTAACCCAAACCACTTTAAATCTATTAATCCGTACTTATATTCCAACTACATTTAGCCAACAGCCTTCTACCCAAAGGAGATATAAATGAAAGTTTTAATTATGGACGAGCAATCATTATTTAGAGATGGACTAAGTTTAAGATTAAAACAAATACACCAAGATATAAATATTTTACAAGCATCATCAATAGATGAAATGCAAAAAATATTATCTCAAACACCTTTTATTGATGTTATTATATTTGATGTCGATTTAGCAGAATTAAATATTGGTGATGTAATAAATAAAATAAAAAACACTAACCCAAACACAAAAATAATTGCAACATCATCATCAGAAGATATTAGAAATATTAGAAAAATCATGTCATATGATATAAAAGGATACATACCTAAAAAATCTGACAGTAACATATTAAGTGGAGCTCTAAAATTAATAATAGATGGAGGTACATATATTCCACCTGCATTATTAAATAATTCTAATCAAAATCAAACACATTCTCAAAATTTAAGTTTGAAAAAAAATCTAACAAATCGTCAATCACAAGTATTAGATTTAATAGCTCAAGGAAAATCAAATAAGCAGATTGCTTATGATATGGGAGTATCAGAAGCAACTGTTAAATTACACATAAATGCTCTTCTTAGATCATTAAAAGTAAACAATAGAACACAAGCTGTAATAACTGCCCAAAAAATGGGATTAATATAAAAACAATTAAATATTGTTTTACTATTATAGTATAAACTACAACCAAATTAACACCGGAGAAACTTTATGACATACATATTAATCGGTTTTTTATTTGGTTTCACAATACCTTACCTAGCAAGAAGGTTTGCAAAATTTATGCCTGCAACTCTTGCATATGCAATATATAGAATATTTCATATAAACAAAACAGTATCAAAGTCAAAAAAACAAGAAAATTCAAAATACAAAAAATTAAGAAATAAATATTTTATGCGCTCTTTAGGATGGGCTATAATATGCTCGGCTGTTGTTTATACCATTTCGCTAGCCTCACCACAAGAAGCTCCTTGGTTTACTTTTTTCATAATTATTTTATTTATTTTAATGGAAATAGATAATAGAATTTTTTATCTTCCAGACATCTTAACTTCACCTCTTTTAATAGGTGGTTTTACATATGCAGCTTTTTCAGGAAATTTATTAATAGAAGATGGTGTTCATGCAACAATAAATAGCTCTCTTGGTGCAATTTTTGGATACATTATACCAGTTGTTGCATCTCTTCTTTTAATAAAAAAAGATCCTAATAATTTTGGTGGAGGAGATATAAAAATATTATCAGCAATAGGAGCTTGGCTTGGTTTAACAAATATTCCATTTGTAATATTGTTATCATGCCCAATATTTGCTATTTCATGTTTTATAAAAAAACAAAAATCAGGAGCATTTGGGCCATCTATTGTAATATCATCACTTATTATATTATTTATACTTTTATATTAAAAAGGTGTTTTTTACTTTTATTACTATTATAAAAAAATAGAGCATAAATATGCTCTATTTAATTTATTTATATAATATTTATTTAATAGGTTTTCCAAATCTATTATCATCTATATCACCAGGAAGAGCTAATAAAAACATAACTATGAAAAAACCAATATGAAAAGGATCGAACACTAAAATTAACCAAAAACCAGAAAAATCAATATCATGAATCCTCTTAATAGCTAAAACAACAAGAGGAATTAGTGTTACTAAAAAGAATGCTTTTAATAAAAAACCAAAAGGTGATAACAACAAACCAATTATTAAAGAAAAAAAGACAAACATCCAAAAAACTCTGCGAGATATTCTATCATTAAAACTAACAAAATCAATTTTGAAAGCATCTACAAAATATTTATTAAAAGCTCTTATACAATCATCTTTTTTAGAATTATTTATTTTTGGTAATTCATTTTTTAAATCATCCAAAATATCATTTGCATATTTTTTCAAATTCTCAACATTTTTAAAATCATTTAATTCCATATTAGCCTCCCAAATAAATATATAATCATGATTAAATAAATATTTAATCAATTCAAACAAAATTAAAAGATATATACAAAAATCACTTTTCCCACAAAATAAAAGACCCCACAAATTAGTGAGGTCTTTCATTTTTTATCTCTAAGCTAACTAAAAATTAGCAAGCTTTTTGACAACAACAACCTTCTTTAGCTGCATCAACAGCTTTTGGTTGTCCTTTTTGTTTTACAGCAGCTTGAGCGGCAGCCAAACGTGCAACAGGTACACGGAATGGAGAACAAGATACATAATCTAATCCACAAGAATTGAAGAATTCAATTGATGCAGGATCACCACCATGTTCACCACAAACACCTAAGTGAACATCTGGATTTGTCATACGACCTTGAACACAAGCGCGTTTAACTAATTTACCAACACCTTCAACATCGATAGATGCAAATGGATCAGCAACATAAACACCTTTAGCTCTGTATTCGTCTAAAATAGCACCAGTATCATCACGGCTCATACCTAAAGTTGTTTGAGTTAAGTCGTTTGTACCGAAACCGAAGAAACCAGCAGATTCTGCAATATATTCAGCTTGTAAAGCAGCTCTTGGTAACTCAATCATTGTACCAACAAGGTAATCAACTCTTTGTCCTTTTTCAGCAAATACTTTTTCAGCTGTTGTATCGATTACGTTTTTAACAATATCCAACTCTTTCTTAGAACCAATCAATGGTACTTCAATTTCTGGAATAACTTTAATTCCCTTAGAAGCACATTCAATAGCTGCTTCTAAAATTGCACGAGTTTGCATTTCTGCAATTTCTGGATATGTAACAGCCAAACGACAACCACGGTGACCAAGCATTGGGTTTAATTCGTGTAATTGTTCTGCACGAGCTTTAACTTGAGCTAAAGTCATACCCATTTTATCTGCTAATTCTTGCATTTCTGCATCTGTATGAGGTAAGAATTCGTGCAAAGGTGGGTCTAACAAACGAACAGTAACTGGAAGACCATCCATAATTGTAAACAAGTCAACAAAGTCTTGTTTTTGGTATGGTAATAAGTTAGCTAAAGCATTACGACGACCTTCTTCTGTAGAAGATAAAATCATAGCACGCATATCAGCAATACGATTAGCATCAAAGAACATGTGTTCTGTACGAGCCAAACCAATACCTTCAGCACCAAAGTTACGAGCTGTTTGAGCATCTTTTGGAGTTTCTGCATTTGCACGAACATGCATAGTTTTAATTTCATCAACCCAAGACATTAATTTACCGAAGTTACCTGTCATTTCAACTTGAACTGTAGGAATTTTACCTTCAATAATTTGGCCTTTAGCACCATCTAAAGATACCCAATCACCTTCGTTAATAACAACACCTGATTTTGTAGACATTGTTTTAGCTTTATAGTCAATTGTAATATCTGTAGAACCAGAAACACAAGGAGTACCCATACCACGAGCAACCACAGCAGCGTGAGAAGTCATACCACCACGAGCTGTAATCACACCTTGAGAAGCGTGCATACCACCAATATCTTCTGGAGAAGTTTCGTTACGGATAAGAATAACTTTTTCACCTTTGTTAGCCCATTCTTCAGCATCATCAGCATTAAATACAGCACGACCAACAGCAGCACCTGGAGACGCTGGAAGACCAGTAGCAATAACTTTCTTTTCAGCTTTAGGATCTAGCATTGGGTGTAATAATTGGTCTAATTGATCTGCACCAACTCTCATAATAGCTTCTTCTTTAGTCAACATACCTTCTTCG
>CAJGCO010000035.1 GCA_904501925.1 uncultured Alphaproteobacteria bacterium
TCATGTTTATGCTTTTTATTGTGAAACAGTAAAATAAAAAGAGATATGAAGAAAGTTTTTTTCAAAGTCATGATGGTCATGGCTTTTTTTGCGCTTACTTTGAATGTTAATGCGCAAAGTGTGAGTGTTAATGGTGATTCAATCACCCAGTATGCAACAGTAAAACAAAGAAAAGCCAGAGTTTATGAGGATGCCTCAACAGACACTCTGAGTCTTGCAACTAAGCAGGCCGTTCTTAATGGTCAGCTTAGGGCTTTTGATCCAGAGCATCGAAATGAGCTCGGTTGGGACCGTCACAAAATCAATATAAGTTTACTCGGAGGAGTAAATTATATTGAACAGGTAAATCCTGAGCTGACGCTTAGGTTGGGATACGAGACCTGTAGTTGGTTATGGGAGGTGGAAGGCACCTTTTCAACAGCCAAGTATACAGAGGAGTCCTCAGCTGGTGAAAAAGAGCGTTATTACACCTGTATGGTGACGGGTAATGTTGGTTACAAAGTTTGGCAGGACCGACTTTGTAAACATTACTTAGCTGTAATTGGTAACTTTGGTTACGGGTTGCAGAAAAGTGATGTTGAGAATGCGACAATTCGATCTGAAAACTACGGAATAACCGGAAGTTTGGGAGTGAGATATAAGCATTCTCTTACACGTCACTTAAAACTTGTCGCTGAGGGACATTATCGTGTTAGACCAAAGGTGTTACATTCGGGTAATGGTCAGGAATGGAGCGCAAATGGTCCAGCGTTGTGCGTAGGTTTGACCTATACTTTTAGGACAAAATGACGACTTAAACAGAACAATTAGAGATGAGGGTAAAACTTCATCTCTTTTTTATTTGCAAAAGCTTAAAAAATGTGATATAATATTTATCGAACATTAAAATATGATGTAATTATGAAAAAATTATTAGGTGCAGTATTGGTAGCGATAGCTGTCAACTGCGTTGGTGTACAAAAGGCTTGTGCTTACGATTTTTATCCTTATAGAGATTATACTTTCAATATCTCTGTAGGAGGTGGCGCTTCTTTGGTCGATGGTGGTTGTTCACCAACCTTTGGCTTAAGAGGTGGATTGGAGGGCTCTATATTGTTGATAGAGGGGGAGTTTTCTTTCCTTTCTATAGAAGACAATAAGAGGAGCAACCTATCTACAATGACGGCAGGTGTTAACATTGGAGCAAAGCTTGTGCAAGGACGGTATGGTTATTTAGCAGCAATGCTATATACTGGCTATGCTATCCAGGAAGACAGGTTTAGAGGTAGAGATTGTGGTTATTATGGCTGTTATGATGACTATTGCTATGATTGCTATGGTTATTATGACTATGGTTGTGGTTATGGCTGCTATGATTACTACTGTCAACCAAGAAGAGATTACCACGGTAAGATGTACTTTGGTATCGGATTGCAGGGAACTATTGATTTTTCTAGATTTGGTATTTTTGCCGAAGCTAGATTTCAGAACCTTCCTGTAAAAGGTCTTGGTGAAGACAAGTGGGGTTTGGTGGCTAGCGCCGGCTTCAGGTTTTACTTCTAAGCTAACATTTATTGGAATGGTGAGATTTTTCTCACCATTTTTTGTGTCTTGAAATGTTTAAAATGCTAATTATATATCTTTAGTGTTTTAATATTTGGAGGAAATAAAATGTTTAGATTGTTTTTAGGTTTATTATCTGTTTTGGCCATTGCTTTGTTTATTAATAATGCGATGGCAGGTAATAAAAAAACGCAAAATAATAACAATAATGGTGTGATGATTATTGAAACAATGACATCATCTTCAATAATTGAGCCTAGTCAAAATACTAGTTATATGCAACCATTACCACAAGATCCTGGTGTAGAAGTTGGGCCTCAAGAAAATATGGTAAATGAGCCGGTTATGGTTGAAGAAGATATGTATATTGAGGAAACACAAGATGGTGAATAAAATTTAAAAACACTGTTTAAAAATAAAAAACCTCAGACTAAAGAGCCTGAGGTTTTGTTTTTTGTAAAGAATAAATTATTCTTTATTTTTCAAAGCTTCACCTAAAGCATCGCCTAAAGATGAACCAGAGTTGTTTGCACCTGAATATTCTTCAAGAGTTTTCTTCTCTTCGTCAATTTCAAAAGCTTTAACAGAAACGCCTAACTTAACGTTTTTGCGATCAACAGAAGTGATTTTTGCTTCTAATACATCGCCTTCGTTGTAGCTAAGTGGATCGTTGTTTTCTTTAGATAAATCTGCTTTTTTGATTGTAGCAGAAATGCCTTGAACTGTAACTTGTACACCTTTGTCGTCAGCGCCTGTTACAACAGCTTTAACAATGTCACCTTTTTTCAAAGATTCTAATGTCATAGCAATGTTGTTTTCAGACATTTGCTTAATACCAAGGCTGATGCGTTCTTTTTCTACATCAACATCGATAATTTTAGCTTCAATTGTTTGACCTTTTGTGTAATCTTTAACAGCTTCTTCACCAGCTTTTTCCCAAGAAATATCAGATAAGTGAATCATACCATCAATTTCGTCAGATAAACCAATGAATAAACCGAATTCTGTAATGTTTTTAATTTTACCTTCGATTACAGAACCCATTGGGTGTTCTTCAATGTATGCAGCCCATGGATTTGGAGTGCATTGTTTGATACCAAGGCTGATACGACGTTTTTCAATATCAACTTCAAGAACCTTAACATCAACTTCTTGTGATGTAGAAACGATTTTTCCTGGGTGAACGTTTTTACGTGTCCAGCTCATTTCTGATACGTGTACAAGACCTTCGATACCATCTTCTAATTCAATGAATGCACCGTAATCAGTAATGTTTGTAACTTTACCTTTGTACATTTCACCAACTTGGAATTTATCAGCAACAGCTTGCCATGGATCGTTTTCTAATTGTTTCATACCAAGGCTGATGCGTTGAGTATCTTCGTTGAATTTAATAACTTGTACTTTAATTGTTTGACCCAAAGATAAAACTTCTGCTGGGTGATTGATTCTTTTCCAAGAAATATCTGTAACGTGTAATAAACCGTCAACACCACCAAGGTCAATAAATGCACCGTAATCTGTAAGGTTTTTAACGATACCTTCAAGAACAGAACCTTCTTTAATTGTATCAATTAATTCTGCACGAGCAGATGCACGTGTTTCTTCTAATACAACACGACGAGATACAACGATATTACCACGAACTTTATCCATTTTTAAGATTTGGAATGGTTGTGAAATACCCATTAAAGGAGTGATATCTTTAATTGGACGGATGTCAATTTGTGAACCAGGTAAGAAAGCAATAGCACCGTTAAGGTCAACAGTGAAACCACCTTTAACGCGACCAAAAATAACACCATTAACTCTTTCGTTGTTGTTCATCAATTTTTCAAGATCTTGCCATACTTCTTCACGGCGAGCTTTTTCACGAGATAATACGATGTTGCCATCTTTGTCTTCATATCTATCAACTAAAACTTCTACAACATCGCCAACTTTTAATTCGTCGTTTCTACCGAATTCACGTAATGGAATACGACCTTCTGATTTTAAACCAACATCAACAGTTGCAAAATCATCAGTTACACGAATAACAGTACCTTTAATAACTGAACCAACAATACCTTTATTACCGAATTGTTCGTTTAACAATTCTTCAAAGCTTTCAGTCATTTCAGGAATTCTAATTTCTGCAGTATTTGCCATTATATTTTATTTTCAAAAAATGCCAGACCCTCTAGTTTTGAGGCGGACTTGTGTATGTTAAAAAATGTTCTATATGATACACCACATAAAGAATTGCTTGAGATTTAGACTTTAAATGCTAAAAAGTCAAGAAAAATGTGTAAAAATATTGATTTAGATGTCGTTTTTTATACTTTATGAGGTATGCGCTTATATATGAGGTCGCTAAAAGCATTTGGAAAGATGCTCAAAAACCATGTAGCGAAGCGCATTGGCCAAGGAAAAGCAATTAAACCAACGTTTTTAGATATTCTTTTTGCAATAAGTTCTGCTGCTGGTTGTGCTTCCATGAAAAATGGCATTGGGCATTTGTTTTTGTCAGTTATGCGAGAACGAATAAAACCAGGGCAAATAGTGTTTACTTGGATATTGTATTTTGTTAAATCTAAACGTAGAGCTTCACCATATGCTTTTAAGCATGCTTTAGAAGCACTATATGATGGACAAGATGGTAAACCATGGTATCCAGCAATAGAGGATGTTATTGCAATAATTTTATCTGTGTCTTGGCGTTTTTTATATATTTCAACAACTGGAGACACAGTGTTTATAACACCCATAACGTTTATGTTAAATGTATTAAAAATATTCTCTGGAGTTTCTTCTAATGTAGCAACACCGGCATTAGCAAAAACAAGGTTTAAATACGCTGTTTTTTCGGCATCGTTTATCCAGTTTGATACAGCGTCTTTATCTGTAACATCTAATATTTTTGTATGTACTTTTGCAGAACCCAATCCCTCACATTTTTTTGCAACATCATTTAATCGTTGCTCGTTTCTGCCACAAATAAAAATATTTTGAGTGTCTTTTTGTTTGGAATAATGATAAGCAAGAGCTTCTCCAATACCAGAAGATGCGCCAGTAATTAAAATATTTTTAATAATCATAGTGTAATCCTTAAAATAAAGCTTTATTTATGTGAAAATAGTTATATATTGATTAAAGATATTTGTAAAGAATATAAAAATAAGAGGAACAAGATAATGACTGATTTAGAATTAAAAAATAGAGGCACAATGTTTATTATATCTGCACCAAGCGGTGGTGGAAAAAGTACTGTGTTAAAAGAGGCGATGAAAGATATTGATAATATAGAACATTCTGTATCAGTTACAACAAGACCTATAAGAGGACAAGAAGTTGATGGGATTGATTATTATTTTGTATCTGAGGAAAAATTTAAAGAAATGTTAGATGATAATCAGTTTTATGAGTATGTAAATTCTGATTTTGGGCCTAAATATGGAACCCCTAGAAAACAAGTTGATGAGCTTTTAAAAAGCGGAAAAGATGTTGTTTTAGATTTAGATTATCCAGGGGTTCAACAATTAAGACAATTAGCAGGTGAAAGGGTTAAGGCTATAGCTTTGTTGCCTCCTTCGTTAAGAATTTTAAGAGATAGATTGGTAAATAGAGGAACAGATAGTTCTGAAGTTATTGAAAAAAGAATGAGTATGGCTGAAAAAAGAGTTAAAGAGGCTGAGTTTTATGATTATGTGTTAATTAATGATGATTTGAATACAGTTGTGGAGCAATTAAAGGCAATAATTTTATCTACAAGAGTTGAAAAAAGAAATATTAGCAATTTAGGTGAATGTATTAAATGCATAGTGGAAGATAAGTAATATGGTAAAAATTTATAATTCTATTGTTGAGTTGGTAGGAAAAACACCTTTATTAAGATTAGGTAATCTTGCTACAAAGTATAAATTGAATTCAGAATTTTTAGCAAAGTGCGAGATGTATAATCCTATGTTTTCGGTTAAAGATAGGGTTGCTCTTGAGATGATTGAGGCTCAAGAAAAAAAAGGAATAAATAAAGATACTGTTTTTGTTGAAGCAACTTCTGGAAATACAGGTATTGGTTTAGCCGGTGTTTGTGCTAGCAAAGGTTATAAGCTAATAATAGTTATGCCAGAAAATATGAGTAAAGAGAGAATAAGTTTAATGCGCCATTTTGGAGCAGAAGTTATTCTTACTCCAGCTGAAGATGGAATGAATGGTGCAATTGCAAAGGCAAATATTTTAAAAGAGCGCAATGAGAATGTTGTGATATTAAATCAATTTGAAAATATCGCGAATCCTAATGCGCATAGATTTAATACTGCTATGGAGATATTAGAAGATACTGGTGGTGATTTTGATGTATTAGTTGTTAGTGTTGGTACATCTGGATCTTTAACAGGTATAGCTTCTGTTTTGAAAACATATAATAAGGATTTGTATGTTGTGGGGGTTGAGCCAGAAGAAAGTGCGGTTTTAAGCGGTGAAGAAAAAGGATGTCATAAAATACAGGGAATAGGGGCTGGTTTTACTCCTCCTTTGTTTGATAGTTCTTTGGTTGATGAAATTGTGAAAATTAAAAGTGATGAGGCAATAGATATGGCAAAGATTGTTGCTAAAACTGAAGGTTTGTCTATTGGTATTTCTGCAGGAGCTGCTGTAAAAGCTGCTGTTGAATTAGCAAAAAGAAAAGAGTTTATAAATAAACGATTTATTATTGTTTTACCAGATAGTGTTGAGAGATATCTATCTACTGGATATTTTTAAGGAACGATTGATATGATGAAACCAAATTCTATTCTTGGGGGATATTTAGTAAAACAAGCAATTTGTTGTTTTTTGTTTGTTTTAGGTGTTATATGTGCAATCATTATGATGTTTGATGTTATAGAAATATTAAGAAAAACATCAGGTAGGTATGATGCATCTATAGGTTTTATTGTACAATATGTTGTGGCAAAGTTACCAGAAACGGTTGATAAGGTTTTACCTTTTATTGTTATGGTTTCTACAATGATTACATTTTGGCGTTTAAGCAAAATGAATGAATTTGTTGTAATTAGAGCTGCTGGTGTTTCTATTTGGGGTGTTTTAACACCGGTTTTGTTGACAGCTTTGGGAATAGGTGTTTTTTGGATTACTATCTTAAATCCTTTTTCAGCAAGAATGTTTGAGTTAAGAGAGACTTTGTCTTATAGATTAAAAACAAATAGTAATGATGCTTTCTTGTTTTCTAATAAAGGTTTATGGATGAGAGAGGGTATTGGTGATGGTAATGTTGCGATTATTAATGCAGGTAGCTTAAATCTAAAAGACGGTGTTTTGTGGTTACAAGATGTGAGTGTTATTGAAATTGATAAAAATACTCAAATTTTAAGAAGGATAGAAGGTTTTGTTGCAACCCTTGAAGATGGTGAATTAAATATAAGAGATGTGAAAATTTATAAGGCAGGCAAGAGAGTCGAGATATTGAATAATTTATCTTATAAAACAGGTATGAATATCCAAAGGATTAAGGATAATTTTATTGAACCAGAGGCTATATCTTTTTGGAATTTACCAGATACTATAGAGTTTTATAAATCTTCAGGTTTTTCAGTTCATCGTTATAAAATTCGTTATTTAAGCTTGATTGCTCTTCCGTTCTTTTTAATGGCGATGGTTTTGGTTGCAGGTATTTTTTCATTAAAAGCTAGCCAAAGACAAGGTGGTGTTTTTACAATGATTGTGCTTGGTATTGCTACTGGTTTTAGTGTGTATTTTATATCTCAAGTTATTTCTGCTTTTGGTATAAATTCATATATACCAATTTGGTTTGCTGTATGGGCTCCTGCTATTATCGTTTCTTCTTTGAGTGTGTTATATTATTTGCATAAAGAAGAGTAATAGACTAGAAATATGTTTATGATAAAAAAATAAAGGCATGCGTTGGCGTGCCTTTGTTTTTTATTTATAATAGCGAAATAATTTCTGATGGAATTTTGGTTGGGCGCATATTTGGTAAGCTTAAAAATACAAGTGTTATTTCTATTTCACAAAGTATTGTATCGCCTCTATATAACTTTTGTTCCATTTTTAAGGAGACACCTTTAAGATCTGTTATTTTGCATGTTATATTTAATGCGTCATCTAGTTTTGCAGGTGATTTGTAGCTTATATGGCAATCTCTAACAACAAAACCAACGCCTTGCTCTTTTAATAGAGTATCTTGGTTTAAACCCAAGTGGCGCAAATACTCTGTACGAGCTCGTTCGGCATATTTTAAGTAATTTGCATAATAAACAATTCCACCTGCATCTGTATCTTCATAATAAATACGGATAGGAAAAGAAAATGTTTTATCATCAAAGAGATTTCCTTTAATTGTTGGGGTTTCGTATGTCATGTTAAAATCCTAAATCATCTATAAAACTAAATTGATTGTTATTTTTAAATTTATTTATTCCTAGGTATTTACAACCAGTTTCTGACAAAACACGACCTCGAGGAGTTCTTTGTAAAAATCCTAGTTTTAATAAATATGGTTCAATTACTTCTTCTATTGTATCACGTTCTTCTGAAAGAGCTGCAGCAAGAGTATCTGCTCCAACAGGACCTCCTCCATAATTTTTTGCAATACAATTTAAGTATCTTCTATCAAACTCATCTAGTCCATATGGGTCAACATCTAATAAACTAAGAGCTTTATCTGCAATATTAGAATCTATTTCAATGTTACCTGCAACAGCGCCAAAGTCTCTTACTCTTTTAAGTAAACGACCAGCAATACGAGGCGTTCCTCTTGAGCGTTTAGCTATTTCCATTGCCCCATCTTGTGATATTGGCATATTGAGCAAAGTTGCGCCACGTAATACAATTTTTTGTAAATCTTCATGATTGTAAAAATCCATTCTTAAAGGAATACCAAAACGTTCTCTTAAAGGTGTTGATACTAACCCAGAGCGTGTTGTGGCTCCAACAAGAGTAAATGGCTGTAAGTCTATTTTTACTGAACGAGCAGAAGGACCTTCTCCAATAATTATATCTAATTGAAAATCTTCCATTGCTGAATATAAAACTTCTTCTATAGCAGGGTTCAAGCGATGTATTTCATCGATAAAAAGAACATCTCGTGCTTCTAGATTTGTTAATATGGCGGCTAAGTCACCAGAACGGGTAATCATTGGAGCAGAAGTTGCTTTAAAGCCAACACCAAGTTCTTTTGATATTATGTTTGAAAGAGTTGTTTTTCCAAGACCTGGAGGACCATATAATAGAACATGGTCTAAAACCTCACCACGGCTTTTGGCTGATTGTATAAAAACTTTTAGGTTTTGACAAACCTTATCTTGGCCAACAAATTCATCTAATGATGAAGGGCGAAGATTTATAGCCATAGGAGATGATGTGTCATCTGTTGCGAGTTTTTGTGAGCTTACTATTCTTTCGTTATTTTGTGACATGCTGATTCCTATTTGTTAAATTCTTTTAAGGCTAAACGAATTAGGTTGCTTATGTTTTCGTTTTGATTTTGGTTGCAAATATCAGTTGCAACACGATATGCTTCAATTTTTTGATAACCAAGGTTTGTTAAAGCCGATGTTAAATCTTCAATTTTTTGATACAAAGAATCATCTGATTGTTGATTGTTTGGAGTTTTGGTTTCAACCACAGGGGATACTTTTTGTTCATCTGAGGAAATTATAGATGGGGAAGATGTTAGATACTCAACGGGA
>CAJGCO010000036.1 GCA_904501925.1 uncultured Alphaproteobacteria bacterium
GTATTTACATTAATCCCCGAAATACTAACAACACATCTTGGTACTCTTTCATAATCACCAATAGCCTTTCCTTCTTCTAATGCATCATAATAAAACTCATCACGAAGGAATCTTTCAGAACCCGTTATAGAATACAAACAAGGAACTGTTATTTTAGTAACAGAACCATCATCCTCACGATTATAATAATATATCTTTTTATTCATTTCTGCAAGAAGAGACACTATCATACTTCTAACAAAAACATCATCTTTATTATATTTCTGATTATATTGATTCATTTTTATTCTTCTTCCTCTAATTCTTTTTCTTCTTTATCGGCAATCTTGTCCTCAAGTGGAGTTAAATCCAATTCTTTTTTTGTTATTTCTATCGCTTCTGGAAAACCTGGTTCTATTTCAAGGATGTCTTCTAATGTATTAATCTTATCTTCAAGTTTATCAATTTTCTTTTCAAGAGGTGTTTTATCATCTCTATCTTCACCCCTTTCATTTTCAACATCAAAATCACCGTCTGTATCTTTAAAGTTTATAGGACCAACAATTTGTGGATTATAATCAGCAACCATATTTTTTGTAATATAGTTAATATAATCTAAATTCTTTCCATGTAACTTATCTGCAAGCAATTCTCTCCAACCAATTTCTCTCTTTGCTCTTGATGTATTAAGATATTTTATAACATCTCTATCGAAAGAAAGATGTCTTGCCAAATCCTTTACAATATCTTTATCAGATTTCATCTCTGTAATAAACTCATCAAAATGTTTAATCGTATTCATAATAAAAAGATTATATATTATATTTATGAAAAATGGGTGGTCATTGACCACCCACAAATCGATTAACAAACTTAATATTAATTTTGTTCTTCTGTTATTTTAAGTCTTACAGTCTTCTTAACAGGATCGATGTTTTCAACTGGTAGAACCACTTCATCTCCAACAGAAAGTTTTTCGAGATTAAGAACCTTACTTGAAAGGAAGAATGTAATATTGTTAAACTCGTGAGCAACAACAACAGCACCATTTTCAAAAATATTCTTAATCGTACCACTAATCTTATAATCACTATTATTATCAACAACCTCTTTTAACTTATCCCAACCAAGAGATTTGCAAGCAGTTTGTGTAATAGTAACTCTGTCATCTTTAACACTCTCAACATAGAAGTTGATTGTATCACCAACATTAATTTCACCATTCTTAAATTTAGTTTCTGTTTCCTCATTCATTTCTGAAACAGACAATAGTGTAGGAACACATTTTTGAATAATGATGAATACACCAAATTTCTTAACAGATGAAACTTCACCTTCAACAAGTTCTGTTGATTTAGCAGCAATAAGATTATTAATAGCAGAAACTTTCAATGTATTCAAATACTCCTTGTGGGAAACAACAATTGACTCACTTGTTGCAGAAATTGGCATAACATATCTTGTTTGTCCAACAAGTTCGTTATAGTCGTTAAGTGGAACGACGTCAGACTCGCTACCAGGCATAAAACATTTTACACCAGAAACATTTACTACAAATCCATTAAATGAATTTGCTGCATTAAAGATAACATCCTCAACAAGACCAACATAGGCGAAAGAAGGAGAATCAACCTGACGTATAAGTTCTTGCTTCACACGCTCCAATTGTGCAGTCTTTGATGATGCATCTCCAGTAATTCTTCCTTTTGTTTTAGATACAACAACATCAATTTTTTTACCCAACTCAAGTTCTTCATGTTTTGGATTATAACCAACAGAAACAGAGTGTTTTCCAGAAAGTTCAATTGTTGCAGTTGCCTTATCCGAATTAAAAGATGCAACAATACCTTCACGAACATCACGGAAACTTCCACCCTCATATGATGCAATATTGTCGAGAACTTCTCCACCACAATACTTATCATACATCTTTAACATCTCAACAGCATAAGGCTCATGAGAATAAATTTTTTGACCCTTTCTAACTGGGACTGTAACAGTTCTAACCTCCAATGGGTTAGCGCTATCATAAATTTCAATTGTTTGAGTTGTAATACTCATATATTTTATATTTTAAAAAATTATGAGCCACCACGAAAGTGGCTCTGGTTAAACATTTATTTTATTTATACTTCAGGTGCAACCTCATCTTTAGTTGAAACTACTTGTGCATAATCATGTGGCAGATCGTCAAAACTCTTATCAAACTCATCTTCAATAAGATTAAGTTTTGTTCCCAACTCTCTTGTTGCTTCATGTGCCTTATGAACCTCTCTAACAGCATTTGTAAGAGCCTGACCGCAGTTTGCCCACATAGTCAAGAAATCCTTCGCTGTATTAAATCCCTTACCAGACATATTCTCAAGAATAGAGTGATATAATACCAACACATTAGATGAACGAAGTTTAATAACATTATCAAAACTCTTTGATTTTACACGTTCCTCATTCTCATTCATATTAGAAACAAGAACCATAAGTTGCGCCGCTGTTTTTGCTGTCCATTCAACACGCTCATTAAGATATGTTTTCAACTGCGTATATGCCTTTCTGCCCATAGGATATCCTCTCTCATCAAAATCACCAAGTTTAATCTCATACTCGGTTTCTTGCTCTGATTTAAGAGCGCTTTCAAATTCAGCAGCAGCTGCATCAAGAACAGGTTTAAGTTCAGACTTCTTATAAGAAAGTCTCTCAACATTACTCTCATACTGCTTGATAGCATCTGTAGTAATATCAATAAGATTTTTCTTTACAAGATAATCTTTTGATTCAACACCTAATACATTTACAATAGATTCCAAATCTCTCTCATGAACTACAAGTTCATTCTTTTTACTCTCAACATCAAGTCTTGCTTGTGAAAGTTCTTTGATTCTCTTTACGGTCTCATCGACCAAATTAATTACTTTATCTTCCATTTTATATTATTATTAAAAAATTAAAAACTCTTGATATAAATATAACAAAAAAAATTAAAATAATGATTTTTCGTTATCTTCGTTTTTTGTCTTATTTACAATAACCTTATCTTTGTTATCAAAAAATGTTTTCTTTATCAATTTTAATGCAATATCAAGATTTGGTTTATCATATATATATGCTTCTTCAACTTCCCTAATACCACATTGATTTATTTCCATATACTTTGATAAAACATCATCTTCATAAAATTTGCGAATGCTTTCTTTTTTCTTTTTTTGATCAACTCTTATCTTTAAAAAATCTGGCAGTCCAATATATCTCGATGCTAACATTGCGATTATATTAGATGAACATACTGGATCTGTATTCAAATTATTAATTAATGAGCATTGAATAGGATATGTAGAACTAAAAAGCCTGCGTAACATATAAGAATGTTTGCGTTTATCTTCTTTCGATACCGCTCCAGAATTACGAGAGCAATATGCATTTAAAACTTCATATAATTCCATTATTATCCAATTATAAAATTCATAGATCCATTTGAATCGTTCGCTTTAACTCCACTCATCATACTTGAATCAAACTGAATATTTGTTTTATATTCTTTAAATCTCGACTTTGCAAAAATATTTTCTCTTGTGATTTTAGATATTATTACAGATTTTTTTACTATTTCCTCATGAATGCTTTCAATCATATTATCAATAATATCAGAAGGAATACTTTCATTCGTCAATGCTACAAGTCTTGTGTTTGTTTTTATATTTTCTAAAAGCATTCTTTTGGTAAATTCTTCATCATTTATTTTAGCAATTTCATAAATGATATTACACAACATCTTCATAACTTCATCATTAGAATAAATGTGATAATCAAAATCGCAATCCAACTTACCCTTAAACGTATCATATATCTTTTTAACAGTTTTTGGACCTAAACCTTTACTCTTTGTTTCACCGTCCCCGCGCTTGAAATACACTGGATATATATTATCAGAAACATCTCCACCAATAATTTTTGCAAATCGTATCTCCTCTGGATAAACTTCTTCTACATCAGTTCCATTTACAAATTTCTCAAAAGGATCATTTTCAATAGATATAGTGAAAAGTTCATCAAATAAATTCTCCATCTGAATTTCCTTTCGATTTCTTATACTCTTAATAATATCATTACTCTCTTTACTAACATATAATTTATTAGAAACTGGAGAATATTGAATTATATGAATATCATTTACACATTTAATTAATTGATTTAAATCTTTATCTGTTGATAAAATCAACGAAGATTTTCCAGAATTAAACAAATAATTACTCCAAGCATATATCAAATCATCACCTTCCGATCTATCTGCCTGACTAACCTTAATACCAAAATTTACCAAAGTTTCTGTAAAATTATTCACAGCCTCGCCAAACCCAACCATATCTATATTATCTTGGGTTTTTTTCCTATTACCTTTATATTCGTGTTCAAGCAATAAATCCTTTCGCCAAGAATGACTATCTCTAATAAAGACAATATCATTTACAATTGGACTTACGTTCTTAACAACCGAACAAAAGTCAATCATCATTTTCTTCTCATAAGAATCAATATCTTTTTGTGTAGATAATATCTTATTTTTAGAACCTTGTCTAAAACAAGACCATAAACTACGAAAAAAGAAATTATGTCCATCTATAATTAATGTAAATCTTTTCATAACTAAAATATAACAAAAAAATTAAAATATCAAACTTCTCTATAATTTGTATATAATTTTATATTTGGCTTCGAAACATCTCCTATAATGGTTGGAAATACACGCAAATAATCCATTATATCTTTATCATACATAGATAATCTATCTTGATTGTTATTAATAAACATATTAATATAAGATATATATTCATCAAATTCAAATTCTATTAAGAAATCTCGCTCAAGATATGAGTTTGAAATAATGTCATTAGATATAAGATGCTTATTAATTAAATCAATAATATTTTGATCAAACATATCACCAAGATACATTTCAATAGCATCTATGGAATAAACATTCACCAATTCATTAATTATATTACCACCATATTCATTCAAATCAATATTAACAAGTTTTTCATATGTGTCCAAAACATCAACATCATTCACAAATGCAATACTTATATATTTCAAATTCTCGAATGATTTGATGATACTAATCATAGCAAAAATATATCTTGTATCAACTTCTTTTTTCTCACAACATTTATTTGCAAATATAGCAACATTATAAAAATCTATTGTTGGTATATGAAAAAACATATCATCACCTTCTCTACCTATATAATGACTACATAATAAAGCAAGAGCATCGTACAAATAATCCATACATCTATCGGATGATGGTACATATAATGTTATATCACTCACTTGATTTATTCGAGATATAACATTTTCTTTATCTCCCTTAACATACTTTTTTATCATAAATACTTTATATATTATTTGCTTTAAAAAATAACAAAAAATGGCAACCGATATAAAAAATTTAAAACCAAAATACGGAAAATTTAAACAAGGATATTATACACCATTATATCCAGAAAAATATAAAACAAATAAAAATCAAATCATTTGGAGAAGTAGTTGGGAACTAAAATTAATGAAATGGCTAGATTTAACACCAGATGTTATAGAATGGGCGTCCGAACCAATGTCTATAAAATACTTCTACATTGTAGACCAAAAAACACACAACTATTTTCCAGATTTTTATTTTGCATTTAAAAAAGCAAATGGTCAAGTTGTAAAATATATAGTTGAAGTAAAACCAAAAAATCAACTTGTAAAACCACAAGAACCAAAAAGAAAAACACCAAACACAATAAAAAATTACAATTATCTAATGGAGTGTTTTTTAAAAAACTCATGTAAAAGAAGTGCTGCAAAAAAATGGTGTGATGATAATGGATATAAATTTGTATATATAACAGAGGAATCTAACCTCAATTTCATATAAAATAACCTTTAAATTTAATGGCTAATACGGTCAATGATGTAATGAATGTAATCGCAAGTCCTGATTACGGTATTAAAAATATAGCAGGAACAAGTCAAGAAATTCTTGCTATACTACAAGGTACACACAATTCTAAAAATAATATATATAATATTGTAAATGATGTAAAAAATCTTTTACAAAAACTTGTTGATGTAAATGCAAAAAAGAAACCTGTCGAAATTGGTGGCAATAATCAAACAAAGATAAATCATAGACACATTAAAGACATTCTTGATGAAACAAAAGGTATTAGAAAAGCAATAGATATACTATCAAAAACATTATTAAAGCAAGGTGGTAAATCTATGCCTGCTGTTGCAAAGTTAAGTAGCAAAGCATCAGATAAAGTAGCGAAGGCTATGATAGATAGCATGAACAAGCAAAATAAAGGAGGTGGTGGATTATCTTCTATTATTGATGCATTTGGTAAACTAAAAAATATTTCATTAAAGGATATTTTAGTTGGAAAACAAAAAATAAAAATTTTATCCAAAATATTTAAAAACGCAGCAAAAGATTTAAAAATAGATGAAAAAGATTTAAATAGCATCATTAAATTAATAAATTCAGCCCCAGAAATGATAAAATCATTATCAAAAATTAATTGGAGGCTTAATAAAATAATTAAAAATAATATAATTAAAAAATTAAGCGATATTTTAATTGGGAAAAAATCTATATTAACAATAGCTAACGAATTACAAAAAAATGAAAAAAATTTTAATGATGCTAGCAAAGCGGCAAAAAGTATTAAAGAACTTGTTTTATCATTAAAAACAGCAATTAAAAATATAGTTTTCGCAGCACTATGGTCAAAATTAGCAATTATAGGTATTAGTAGTATAAAAACTATGATAAATAATATAATACCTTTATCAAATCTACTTACAAAGAATAAAAAAAATATCGATAATGGAGCGAAAGCAGCTAAAAATATAACTGTATTTATAGGAAACCTATTTATTACATCTATATTCTTAACCGCTTCTGTAGTAACAACAATTCCAGCAATATTAGGAGCATTGCTATTAAATGTAATGGTAAAAGCATTAATGCCTATTGTAAAACAACTATCTAGAAATAATAGAAATTTAAATAGAGCAGTTAAAACAGCAATTGTATTTGCTGCATTTACAGGAATTATGCTATTATCATCTTTCTTCTTAACAAAAATTGCAAAAAACGCAGAAGGAGCATTGGTAGGCTCACTTGTTATGTTAGGTGTTGTGGCAATTAGTGTTCTTACATTTAATGTGCTTGCAAAGGCAAAAAAGAATATAATAATTGGTGCAATAGCAATGGCAGTAATGAGTTTATCTTTAATTTTATTTGGTATAGCACTCAATAAAATAACGCAAGCAACAAAAAATGCTTCATGGAAACAATTCGGTATGGTTGCTGCATTTTTAGGATTATTTGCGGCATCTACTGCTTTAATGGGTATACCAGTAGTAACAGCAGCAATATTTCTTGGTTCAATAGCAATGGCAGTAATGTCTATTTCACTTTTAATTTTTGGAGAAGCGCTTAATAAAATATCTAAAGCAACTGAAAATTTAAATATAAAACAAGTAAAAACTGTTTCAAAATCTATGTTAATACTTGGTGGAGGAATTTCTCTATTAGCACCTCTATCAATTCCTATTGGTCTTGGTGCAGTAGTATTAGGAGTAATGAGTGCAACTCTATATAAATTTGTCGAAAGCATTAAAATAATACATGACATGGGAGGTATAGATTCAAAACTCGTAAATCAAGTATTATCTGCAATGAAGTCTGTTGGAGACTTTTTTAAAAAAAATGCTTTAAATACAAAAGTAATTAGAACAGCGAGAAGATACAAAAGGATGATGAGACCTTTTGGTAATACAATAAAACATCTTGCTAAACTTAAAAAACTAGGTGAGATTCCTATTGGTCTTGTGCATCAAACACTTAATGCAATGGGTGTTATAGCAAATTACTATGCTAGTAATCCAATATCAAGGAAAACAATTAGAGAATCAAGAAAATACAAAAGGATGATGAGACCTTTTGGTAATACATTAAAAAATCTAGTTAAACTTAAAAAACTAGGTGAAGTTCCTATTGGTCTTGTACATCAAACACTTAATGCAATGTCTGTTATAGCAAATTACTATGCTAGCAACCCAATATCAAGGAAAACAATTAGAGAATCAAGAAAATACAAAAGGATGATGAGACCTTTTGGTAATACATTAAAAAATCTAGTTAAACTTAAAAAACTAGGTGAAGTTCCTATTGGTCTTGTATATCA
>CAJGCO010000037.1 GCA_904501925.1 uncultured Alphaproteobacteria bacterium
ATGTAGCTTGCTTCATCATTGCACTCATTTTATTTAACCAAGATTTATCCATTGGGTTTGTAATGTGTGCTTTATAATCACTAACGCCTTTTAATGCGCTATTTTCCACCATTGAGAACACAAACTTACTTGCGTTAAATATTTTGTTTACAAGCTTTTTACCTTGAACCATAACTTGTTCATCAAGAGCTGTATCTATACCCAATCTTGCACGAGATGCCCAATAACGAATTGGATCTGCTCCATAATTATCAATCAAGTGTTGTGGAGTTACAACGTTTCCTTTGGATTTAGACATTTTTTTGCGATCTGGATCAAGAATAAAACCACTAATTAAAATCTCTTTCCATGGAATTGTGTTGCTATGCATTACAGCCTTTGCAATTGTATAAAAAGCCCATGTTCTGATAATATCGTGTGCTTGAGGGCGAATATCAAAAGGAATTTCTAAAGCATCATTTTTAACAACATCTAATGCAATTTGAGGCGTTAATGCTGATGTTGCCCATGTATCCATAACGTCTTTATCGCCAATAAAACCATTAGGGCGACCACGCATATCCTCAGTATAACCTTGTGGCACATCTACCATTGGATCTACTGGTAATTGTGTTCTATCGGCAATAATTGGCTCATCATAGTTAGGATTACCTTGTGAGTCTAATTTATACCATACAGGAAAAGGAACACCAAAGAAACGTTGACGAGAAATACACCAATCTTGATTTAATCCTTTTACCCATTCTTCATAACGATATTGCATATAACTTGGCTTCCATTTAATTTGACGACCAGCCTCAATCATTGCTTCTTTTTTATCTAACAACTTAACAAACCATTGTCTTGATGTTACAAACTCAATAGGAAGATTGCCTTTTTCATAGAATTTAACCATATGAGTTAATGGACGAGGTTCGTTTGCTAAAATACCATTATCACGAAGCATATTAACAAGAACTTCACGAGCTTTAGTAACTTTTAAGCCTCTTATTTGCGCATAAACTTCGTTTGCTTTTGCTGGATTATTTGATACAAACGCACCTTTACCAAATTCTACATCCATTAAACATCCATTTAAGCCAACAATTTGTTTTAATGGAAGGCCAGATTGTTTCCACCAAGCAACGTCTGCTGCATCACCAAAAGTACATACCATCATAATACCTGTACCTTTGTCTTTTTCTGCGTGCTCTGATGGAACAATTTCAACAGGAGCATCAAACAATGGAACTATTGCTTTTTTACCAAAGTATTTTTGATAACGCTCATCCTCTGGGTGAGCAACAATTGCAATACACGCAGGCAAGAACTCTGGACGAGTTGTTGCAATGGTTACATATTCATCAGTACCTTCTACTTGGAATTTAATATCATGGAAGAATCCTGCAACTTCTTTATCTTCAATTTCTGCTTGAGCCACAGCTGATTGGAATGTCACATCCCACATTGTTGGAGATTCAACAGATGATACATAGCCTTTTTCATATAAATCAATAAATGATTCTTGAGATACGCGAATTGTTTTAGGGCTAATTGTTGAATATTTAATATTCCAATCATATGAATGACCAACGTTTTTGAATACACTTTCAAAAACACCTTCATCTGATGCAATTAGAGTTTCACATGCTTCAATGAAATTTTTACGAGAGACTTCTTTTCTTGGAGATTTGTCATTTTCTATATGTTCAGGTTTAAAATTTGGATCATAAGGAATGCTTGGATTGCAAGCAATATTATAATAGTTTTGAACACGACGTTCTGTTGGCAAACCATTATCATCCCAACCAATTGGATATAACACTGTTTTGCCAGACATGCGTTGGAATCTAGCCACAACATCTGTTTGTGTATAGCTAAAAATATGTCCTATATGTAAAGAACCTGAAGCTGTTGGAGGCGGTGTATCGACGATAAATGTTTCTTCTCTTGATCTTGTATTATCATAACGATAAACATCACTATTTTCCCAGTAAGCCTTACAATTATTTTCAATTTCAGGCAAATTTATTCTATTATCTAAAGTCTTTGTTTCTTTATACGACATAAACGTTCTCCAAATTAAAAAATTCCATACTTTTATATTTTTAAAAGCTATATCTGTCAAGGCTTTGTTTACAAAAAATATATTGACTTTAAAAAATGAACTATTATTTTCTGTTTTGATTTTTTATTATTTTAATTTTAGAGGACCCGGTCAAATAATCCTCTCTAAATATTCCGGTATTTTTATGCCTAATAATACAGAAAAAAATGTTTGTCCTCATTGTGGATCTCACAATTACATTGGTGGTAGATTTGGCGCTAAATGTTACGACTGTGGCTATCAATGGGGCAATCCTTGATTAGAAAGCAATCCTGTATAAAAAAAGCAAAACTCCAAAATGGTTTTGCTTTTTTTATTTCAAATATCCAATACTATTATCTGTATGAAATATTCTTTAATCAACACAACTTACACAAAAAAAAGACCTTCCTTACGGAAAGTCTTTTTAATTGGTGGTCACCAAAGGGATTGACTTCGTCGCACTGGCGCTCATAAGCTTTTAGCTTACCGGCGCACTCACGTTCGCCTTGAGCTGGTAGTCAAACTCCCTTTCTCGGGAGTTCAAATCCCAACTTCCACATAAAAAAAAAGACCTTCCTTATGGAAAGTCTTTCTAATTGGTGGGCGCCAAAGGGATTGACTTCGTCGCACTGGCGCTCATAAGCTTTTAGCTTACCGGCGCACTCACGTTTGCCTTGAGCTGGTAGTCAAACTCCCTTTCTCGGGAGCTCAAATCCCAACTTCCACATAAAAAAAAAGACCTTCCTTATGGAAAGTCTTTCTAATTGGTGGGCGTTGAGGGATTCGAACTCCCGACCCTCTCGGTGTAAACGAGATGCTCTAACCAGCTGAGCTAAACGCCCATCTCATTAACAAAAACGTTTATATATGATATTTTTTTATATTGCAAGCAAAAAATTCATTTTTTTTTATTTTTTTTACATTATTTTTTATTTTAATTTATTTTCAATAATTTATCACATAAAAAATTAAGCGAGCTCCCCAGCAGAGAACTCGCTTTATATTCCGCACACTCTATAAGAATTAGTTTACTGCTTCTTGAAGAGTTTTACCAGCTTTAAATTTAGCTTGTTTACGAGCTTTAATTTTAATTGTTTCGCCAGTTTGAGGGTTGCGACCTGTTGTAGCTGCGCGTTTTGCTACAGAGAATGTACCAAAACCAACTAAACGTACTTCATCACCACCTTTAAGAGCTGTTGTAATTGAAGAAACGAATGCATCTAAAGCCTTACCTGCATCTGCCTTTGTAAGACCAGCTTCACTAGCAATACTAGCAATAAGTTCATTTTTATTCACGGGAGGACTCCTCTAAAAAAATTAAAACTATGTGAATATTGTTCACATTTAGATTTGAGGTGATTTTTTTAATTATTTCAAACAAAAAACAAGGTTATAAACAAGAAAACCATGAAAAAGGCCTAGAAAACAAGCCTTTTTTTGAAAAAAATGATTTAAATAAAAAAAATACGGAAAGAAATCCGTATTTTTTCAGAGAATCGTTTTATATTTCTAGCAAACAACGTGTTTTGCCAGTCCTCCTAATGAGGTTTCTTTATAATCACTATTTAAATGTAATCCAGTTTCGTACATAATCTTTATTATACTATCAAGACTAACCTTATATTCTCCACTACCACGCATTGCTAATCTCATTGCATTTATTGCCTTTATTGCAGCCATTGCATTACGCTCAATACATGGAATCTGAACTAACCCTTTTATAGGATCGCACGTAAGTCCTAAATTATGCTCCATACCAATCTCTGCGGCATTTTCTATTTGGTTAATATTTCCACCCATAACAGCTGTTAACCCAGCTCCTGCCATAGAACATGCAACACCAACCTCACCTTGACAACCTACTTCTGCACCTGAAATAGATGCATTTGTTCTATATAAACAACAAATTGCTGCTGCTGTTGTAATAAACACTATATCTGCATCCAAATCATAGTGCGCTTTTTTATGAGCAAATCTTTGATAATATCTAACAGTGGCTGGTATAATTCCTGCAGATCCCATTGTTGGAGCTGTTATCATTTTACCACCACATGCATTTTCTTCTGCCACAGCAAAAGCCCATAAATTTACCCAATCGATAATATATAAAGGATCATCAAAATTATTTTCAAATCTTTTTTGTAAACTTTCATACATACCAGGCGCTCTTCTTTGTAACTTTATACTACCTGGAAGCGTTCCTGATATATTTATCCCTCTATCAATGTTATCTTGCATTATTTTTACTATTTTCTTTATATATTCTATAGTCTCTTCTTTAGAATGTAGGGAGTACTCATTAGCTAAAACAACTTCGCTAATTGTTAGATTATTTTTAGAACAAATCTCTCTTAATTCAGCAAAACTTGAAAATTGATAAGGCACATCAAGTGGAGCTCTTTCTATCTTATTATTAACTTCATCTGAACGAGCTATTGTTCCACCACCAACAGAAAAATATGTTTCTTCTAATAAAATATTATTATCTTTTGTATATGCTATAAATTTCATTCCATTTGGATGCTCTTTTAAGAATATTTTTTTCTCTAATATAAAATTTGCCTCCATACTAAAATCAATAGTATGCTCTCCTCTTAGTAAAATTTTTTTTGTTTCTTTTATTTTATCAATATAATTCTCATTTAAGTCCATTTTTTCGGCTTCTAAACCTAATAAACCATATGCAACAGCATTTAGTGTTCCATGTCCAACACCTGTTAAAGCTAAAGATCCATATAAATAAATATCAACCTTTTCAACCTCTGTAATGTTTTTTATATTATCTACAAATCTTTTTGCGGCTTTCATTGGTCCAACTGTGTGCGAACTTGATGGGCCTATACCAATTGCAAATATCTCTGATAAACTATAATACATTTTAACCTCTAAATTTGTTATATACTCCAAATATACGAATAATAAGATAAAATGCAAATACTTATTTATACTTTTTTTAGGAATGTAACAATAAACATAAATCAATTATAAAATTCAGAAACAATAAGATAATTATCAGGATTTAAATTATATTTATTAAAAACTAATCTTAACTTATTCTCCTTAGATTTTATAAAGTCCACCTCAGATAAAATAACAAAAATATCTTTCATAATATTTGTTATATCATCAATAGATGGTAAACCATCTGATTTAATAGGATTATCCATAATAATAAGAGAACTTTTATTTAATAAATTTGATGCTGCAGAAATAACTTTTTGATAAAAAACGTAGTTATAGTCTTCTTCATCATAAATACAATCTTCACATTGATTATATATTTTGCAATAAATGTTCTTAATTATTTTAATTTTATTTATATTATTGTTCATATTTATCTCTCATTATAAGTGTTTCAATTGGTTTTAATTTTAGTTATATTATTATCCATATTTATATCTCACTTATCACACTCTTAATTAGAACATAAGTTGATATTAGTATTAAAAATTTAAAATATCAATTATTTTTTTATTTTTTTTATAAAAACTATTATTTTTAGTAATTTTATATAATATGTTATATACTTTTAACTATTTATCTGAGAATTAGAACCTGTATTACATAAGATATTATATGGGATATTGAATTATTAAAAAGTTTTTCACTAAAATACAGCGCAAATAATTTGGTTGATTTTAAAATAAAATAAAGTAAGGTAGACTCTACTTTTAAAAATTATTTTGTTTAATTTAATATCTATATAATTATGGTTGTAATGACTTTAATTGATGAATAGTTGTGTATCAACCAACTATTGTCACAATAAATGATTATTCGGATATCTTTAGTAATAACCTTAAAAACCTTGAAGTATGCTCTATTTAAAAATTATTGGTCTCATTGTGTGCTTAATTGTTGCCTGTATGGCATTTAAAAAAATTGTAGAAAGTGTATTAAATTTAATATCACTATCACACAACAAACAAACTCACCATAATGTTGAAAGAACAGGAATGGTGTATAACAAAAACTCGCATAAACTGGAAGCGGATAATAGAAAAACCGTTCCTTTTGAGTAGTAATCAATAAAAGTAATTAACTTAAAAAATTTTATATTATGAATGCTACTTGGATTTTTGTTGTTGGTGTGCTTTTGATTTTTGCAATTTTATGTTTCGTTTTCTTTTATCAAACTCCTACTAAGTTAAAGTATGAAATGAGAGAAGATGATGAAGCTAAATGTGTCAAGCCTGGGTATTACTGGTACGACGATGATACGTTTTCAAAGTCTAGATTACCAGAAAAGAAACTTAAAGCTATTGTTGAACTTATAGAAGATGGCATTATATATGGTGACTTAACTGCATCAGAGCTTTTTTCTATAACAGAACAGGAGTTGACTTGGGATGAAGCAAAAAAGTTTTTTGAAAATTTCTCATATCCATGTAAAAAGAATGAGAAAATAGTTTGGTATGATATTTATCAACTAATTAATGTTCAAAAAACTTATCTATTAAAGGTATACAATAGTATTCCCAAGCGTCCTCGTTGTGGTGGTCAATGGTCTCGTTCTGAGTGTTGTAGTTTGCCAGAAAATGCATTTATACGGGATTTTCATTACGAATATACCTATGACACTCCCAAAGTGAACAAATTCTTTGTTCGTCCGGTAATTGCAATGAAGTGTCTTGCTCCAACTTTGTTGGATTGTAAGAAATAATAACGTTAAAAACATTGAATTATGAATGAGATTTTCTTAACTGCAAAAGAGGCTGTTACATCTTTTGTTTTGCTTGAATGGGCTTGCCTTGTAGTATCTGCTGTACTATCAGTAAGTTTTGGTGTTGCAGTGCAGCATGCTGTAAAAGAATTTAAGCAAAAAGATTTTGATTGCTTTTGGTTTTTCATTTTTCTGGCCACTGTTTCTTTAATTTGTGCTATTCTGGCAGCTTTTCCTTTTTGGGCTTATCCTGCAGACGGAATGTTTATTCACTCCCTGATTTGGGTATTCTTATTTTCCCTACCAGGATATACACGCCCAAATAGGTAGTAACCGTCCCCTCGCAATTATATATTGCGGGGGATTTTTTTATTTAGTGATTATTTATGTTTTATACATAAGAATAAATTAAGCGCTGAGGAATTGATTTTGTTTTAAGTGATAGAATGATATAAAAAGATGCAAATTGTATTTATATA
>CAJGCO010000038.1 GCA_904501925.1 uncultured Alphaproteobacteria bacterium
GCTCATAGCCTCTCTAAAACTAACCTTAAAAATTTTCTCAGCAACGCTTATAGGTGTGTGTGTGTGTGTGTGTGTGTAGATTTCCGGCATTTCTACAACTTAAAACCCCTTTTTTATTTCCACCACACATCATCATAACCATATACCTTTATCTTAAAAAACTAAAAACATAGTAACATAATTCCTACCCATTTGCAATACTTTTTTACCTAATAAAAAAGAGAAAAATAAAAAAACTAACGCAACTGCGTTTCCACGGGTGGAATAAAGTATTTATCACATCCCCCATTTAAAACTAAAAGGAGTTGAACTAAATCAACTCCTTTACAACAGATGGGATAAAGTGCTATGCTATGTGTAGCGCCACGAACGACGTGTACCAAATTAGTACACGAGAGAGTGCCGATGCACATATGATAGTGCTTTAGCACATCATCCCTCTTAGTTGAGATAAAGAGAACTCCCCTTATACCTTTTTATAGCATTTCTAACTAACACACCTATAATCGCAGCTAAGGGAACAGCAAGCATTAATCCTAAAAATCCTAATAAAACACCACCAGCAAGTAATGCAAACATCACCCAAACAGGATGAAGACCAACACTTTCACCAACTAATTTTGGGGTTAAAAAATTTCCTTCAATAAATTGCCCAACCATAAAAACTATAATCACATAAATAACATGAGAAAAATCACCATATTGAGCAAAGGCTAAAACACATCCAACAACAAAACCTGTAATTGAGCCAACATAAGGAATAAAAGATATAATTCCTGCAATAAAACCAACCAACAGCCCAAGTTCTAACCCAACAAGCTTTAAGCCTATTGAATACATAACACCCAAAATCAAACAAACACTGAGCTGCCCCCTTATAAACCCAGCAATAATTTTATCTATCTCTTTAAAACTGTCTATAATGCCTTTTTTAGATTTTTTAGGTAATAAATCTTCTGTTTTTTTAACAAAATCATCCCAATCACGCAACATATAAAACGCAACAACAGGCATAACTAAAAGCAAAGAAACAATATTTAAAATTGCAAAACTATTAGATATCACCCCTTTTAATACTTTGCCTGCAATTTTTAGAGCATTACCAATATTACCTTTTACAACTTCTTCTAGATTCGCATCTTTTAATTCAGGAAATCGCTCAATTAAATTAGCTAACAATGGATTAATTTTAGCCATAATTAAGCCTAAATATTTAGGGGTAATCTTTAATAATAAAGAAACCTGATTTTCAATCATACCTAAAAGTAACCCAAACATTGGCAACACAACCAACACTGTTAAAACACAAACAATTAATGTTGCACAAGTTCTAGATATCTTAAATTTTTGCAATTTATCAACCATAGGATCTAATAAATACGCAACCAAAATACCTGCAACAAAAGGCATCAAAACAGAACGTAAAACATACAACAAAAAGAAAAATGCAAAAAATACTACAAACCACACATACGGATTAATATTAACCTTATTATTGGCATTTTTAATAAATGGCATAATACCCCTCCTCTTTTTTCAATGTATAACCATTCAAACTTAAATATGTTTGAAGTTTTTCAACAATTCCTTGATAAGAAAAACTAAAATATACCTTTCCATCAACCATTGATTTAACAGTTACATCTTTTACAAAACTATTATCATTTAATATCTTTTTTAGATTAATCCATCTGCTAAGAGAATTGTAACTAAGCAACACTTCAAACACTTCATCAACACTTGTTTCAACTTTTGCAACTACATTTTCTCTATCTAAAACTCTTAACTGAGCAATTACATTATTAACATCTGTTTTATAATCATCTTTAATTATATCAATCTCTTTAATTTCCTTGCTTGGAAACTCTTTAATATAAATTTTATTATCTTTAAGAGAATATTTAACCACATATAAGTTATCTACTCTATTAAAAGAAGAAAGCTCATAAAACTCATCATCACTCATTTCATAAATTTTATTTGTTTCAACGGCTGTAATATTTCCTAGATTCTTATCTATATTATAAATGGTTATATTACCTGTTTTTATACTTTTTCCTTTTTCAAGAAAAGCATTACGCCAAAAATTATCTTCACCCCATAAATTATTTACACCATCAACTTTTTCAAGTAAGGGTATTATTAATATATTTTTTTCCTCATTAACAATTATAGGGATATTATTTTCTTGCATATACGATTTTAAAACATCTTCACTAACCACAATTTTAACATCTGCAATATATCTTACATCAGAAGATTTTTCAGACCATACTTGAACGCTAGAAATAAAATGTTGTAGTTGATTATCATTTAAAGTATCTATCAATTCTAATGCATCGGTATTGCTAACTTTTAAGATAACTTCTTTAACACCATCTCTAATAGCTTTTCGCATCGCATTATCTTTAGCAATAGATACATTATCAGCAACTTCATCAACACTAATATTTGCTTCATATACATTAGCATTTGCTTGATTTAAGACCAAACCAAAACAAACCATCCAGAAAAAAACAAATCTAAACAACTTTAACTTCCCTCTTTTATATTTTAAAATCATTCACTTAATACACCATAAAAGCATAAAAATCAAACTTTTTTATTGCCTTTTAAATGCGTATGATATAAAAAAACGTTAATTGTTTTATTCATATAAAGGAAACTGATATGCAAATGACTAATTTTTTAAATTCTATACTAGATAGAGCTGCAACTTCTCCTAAAACAATCGTTTTACCAGAAGGCGAAGACGAGCGCATTTTACAAGCAGCTTACCATGTAGCTCAACGCAAATCTGCAAAATTAATTATACTTGGTAATGTTGAAGAAATTAAATCTTACTATGCAAACAAAAATTGGAGCATGGATGGAATTGAAGTTATACACCCAGAAACATCTCCAAAATTAGAAGAATATGCAAATCTTTTATATGAATTAAGAAAATCAAAAGGCATGACTTTAGAAGATGCTAAAAAAATGGCATTAAATTATAACTATTTTGGAACACTTATGGTAAAAGCTGGTCATGCAGATGGTTTAGTATCTGGTGCAAACCATTCAACAGCTGATACTGTTCGCCCAGCATTACAAATCATTAAATCATCAAATCCTGCTCGTAGCGTTTCATCTTCTTTAATATTAGTTACAAACGATACACCATACTTATTGGCTGACTGTGCAATTATCATTAACCCAACAGAACAAGAGTTAGCAGATATGGCTATTGCCACAGCACAAACAGCCCTCCAATTTGGTTTAGATCCCAAAGTTGCTATGTTATCATATTCAACAAAAGGTTCTGGCTCTGGTGGAATGGTTGATAAAGTTAGAAATGCAACACAAATTGCACTTGATATGTTAAAAACAGATGAATTTAAAGACCTTCCAATTAAATTAGATGGTGAGCTCCAAGCAGACGCAGCTCTTGATCCAGTTGTTGGCAAGAAAAAAGCTCCAGATTCTGAAGTTGCAGGTCAAGCAAACGTTTTAATCTTCCCTTGTTTAGAAGTTGGTAACATTGGTTATAAGCTTTTACAACGTTTATGTGGTTGTGAGGCATATGGTCCAATTATGCAAGGTATGAATGCCCCTGTAAATGATCTTTCACGTGGTGCATTAGTTGAAGATATTATTGGTATGATTGCAATTACTGCAATTCAAGCAACAAAATAATTTTTAAGGAAAAATCTAAAATGAAAAAAGTTCTCGTACTAAACTCTGGTTCATCATCATTAAAATATCAATTATTCAATGTTGAAGGCGATAATTATGAAGTTGTTGCAAAAGGTAAAGCTGACCGTATTGGTATTCATGGCTCTTTTGTTGAAATCAAAATCACAAATGGTGAAAAACGTGTTCGTGAAGTAGCTCTTCCAACTCACAACGAAGCTATTGAAGAAGTTACAAAAGAACTATTAAACGGCGCTCTTAATTCTATGGATGAAATTGATGCTGTTGGACACCGTGTTGTTCAAGGTGGCGACATTTTCAAAAATTCTGTATTAGTAACACAAGACGTTATTGAAAAAATTGAAGAATTAGCTGAGCTTGCTCCTCTTCACAACCATGCACACGTTTTAGGTATCAAAGCTGTTCAAAACTTATTACCAAACGTTCCTCAAACAGTTGTATTTGATACAGCTTTTCACCAAACCATGCCTAAAGAAGCATTTCTTTATGCTCTACCAATAGAACAATACACACAACACAAAATTCGTCGCTATGGTTTCCACGGAACATCTCACGCTTATGTTTCACAAAAAGCTGCAGAATTAATTGGAAAGAAAGGTAAAATAATCACTTGCCACCTTGGTAATGGTGCATCGATTTCTGCTGTTGATAATGGTATTTGTTTAGATACCTCAATGGGCTTTACTCCTCTTGCTGGTCTTGTAATGGGTACTCGTTGTGGCGATATTGATCCATATATTCCTTTATATATTTGCAAATCACAAAACAAAACCCCAGATGAAGTAAATGAAATCTTAAATAAGAAGAGTGGTATGTTTGGTCTTTGTGGTTATTCTGACAACCGTGATATTGAAAATCTTTATGGCGTTGAAGAAGGCGCAACAGATGCTCTTAACACATATATTCACAGTATCATTCGTTTCATTGGTTCATACATTGCAGTACTTGGTGGCGTAGATGCTATTGTATTCACTGCAGGTATTGGTGAAAATGGCTCTTTAGTTAGAAAACTTGTTGTTGAGAGATTAAAATATCTTGGTATCACTCTTGATGAAGAAGCTAACTCTAAACGTGGTGATATAACTGAAATTTCAACACCTGATTCTAATGTTAAAGTTTTCGTTATTCCAACAGATGAAGAATATATGATTGCAAAAGATACAATGAATATCGTATTTAATGCTTAATTTTACATCAAATAAAACAAAAAAGAGGTTGTATAAAACAACCTCTTTTTTTTTACTACAAACATCTTACGATTAATCTTCCTCATTGCTAAACGAAGCAATCCATTCATCGTAACGTTTACGTGCAACCGGTGAAAAACACCACTTACGCAAATACTTGTTAACCAAGCCCTCAAACTGCGGGCTAAATAACAAAAGCTCAGCCTCTTGGTGCAAATCGTTATGCTCAATGTAGCGCTCAACCATTTTTGCACCACCGAAATTCATCATTGGAACCTCAGAAGTTGAGTACAACAAGTTGTGCGACACATAGAACATAGCCTGCTTTTCAAACCCCGGAGTAAACAACATTGTTTCATAATCTTGAGGAAGCTCATGATAACGAATATACTCGCCGACAATATTAGGGTTCTTAAGCTCAAACATAACCTCAATACCCTTCAATGAAAGAGGATACATCTCAAAATAAACCTCAAGATAACTCAGGTTTTGTGTCTTTAACAACTCAATTTCATTGTCTTGAGAAAGGGCATAATGCCTCAAATAATACTTTACAGTTGGAGCTGTAGCAAGCTCAAAAAACTTTGGAACATTTACTCCGTGAAGTTGATTTAACACTATGTAATCAAACAATTGATCACTTTGTCCACTCTCAATAAAAGACTTCTCTTCAGTCGCTGACATTTTTTTCATAATAGAATCTATATATAAATTAATAATAGAATTAATTACATGCTTCATATCACAGCTTTTTTATATGTCAATTAAAAATAACCTAACATTTTTTCGCCCCTCTTTAAATCAAACAAAAAAGAGAGGCTGTCGCCTCTCTTAAAATCTAAATCAGCTTCGTAAATGCTATTTTACTTCACCAACATACATACCCATTTCAATAGCTGCACGTACATATACGCTATCTTTATTTAACATAGTTGTACCTTCTTTAACAACTTCTACCAATGGATATGTTTTAATTTCATCGCCATTAAGCGCAACCATAACATCTGTATGACCTTCTTTTAATAATTCAACAGCTTTTGCACCAAAAGCACAAGCAAGAGCTCTATCAAAAGCAGTTGGATCACCAGCACGTTGAACGTGACCAAGTTTTGTAACACGTGTTTGGAATTCAGAATATTTAGCATTAATTTCAGAACTTAAATATTCACCAATACCACCATTGATTTTTTCACCAATCAAATTCTTTGTATTAGAAACCATTTCACCACTTTCTGTATGTACACCTTCAGA
>CAJGCO010000039.1 GCA_904501925.1 uncultured Alphaproteobacteria bacterium
AAAAATATTTATCAAATTCAGTTGGTGGACTTATAGCTGCAGCATTTTTTGCTTTTCCACATGATAGTTTATATAATAAAGATTTTAAGCCAGATAATTTCATGGTTTTTGCCATAGTTGTTGGCTTATATTATTTATTAAAATATATAAAAAAAAGAGACTTGTTGAGTCTATGTGTTTCATTTTTATCATTTTTTATATCTTTTATGTTTACTCAAAAAGCAGTTCTTATTCTTCTAGGAATAGGAATAATTATTTTATATTTAATTTATGATAAAAAAGTTTCTATAAAAGATTGTCTGTATAGTGCAATTATTCCAATTTTGATATTTTTTACATACTTAGTATATTTACATCATAATGATATACTATCATTGTATTTTAAAGCTAATTTTGAATTGAACACTCACATTCCAAGTGTTTTTCATACAAGAAGATTTATTTATCCAAACTTAGAAATGGATATCCCAATACTTTTTTCTATGTTGGGATGTTTCATTTATTTATATAAAGATAACACATATGCAAAAGTTTGTGGATTAGCTTTTATTTTTGAATATATAATAAGATTATTTTATTTTACCCCATTTGTTTATTATTTTGCATTTTTGCATGCAGTATCTTCAATATACGCAGGATATGTAGTTTCAAGAATAATAAATAAATATAAATATTTTATATGGATAATAATAGCATATTTTCTGATTATCGGTGGTTTGTATGCTAAAATATATAGTAAACGAATAACAGTTGGTGATGATTATAAATATGGAGCATCTGGATTTGTATTAAGATTAACCAATCCTTGTGATTATATTTTAAACGGATATAGAATAGGGTATAATTTATTTGGTAAAGATGTTGATTATATATGGAATTTACTAGGGCAAATTGATGTGATTGCATCTACGATAGGCATTCGTCCGTTAGCTGATTTAGAGGCGCTTATTCGTCAAAAACGCCCCAAAATAATATATGGTAAAAATTATTATGATACATATTTGGAGTATCGTGGTCAAATTGGTATACAACCTATTCACTGGATAAGTTCTCACTTACTAAATGAGATGTATATTCCTCTAAATCGTGACGATTTGTATATATTAAAACCAGAATTTCAAAAATATGATTGTCGTTATAGCCCTCGTACAAAAACATACGAGTATTATGATTAAATTAGTAGAAATTTTAAAAATACCAGTTATACTACCTACAATAATTTATAACATACTATGTGGAGGCTAACATGAGAGTGATTATAAAATCAGATTATGAAGAAGTAACCGATTGGGCATCAACATATATAGCATATAAAATTAATAGAGCACGTCCAACAGCCAATAAGCCTTTTGTTTTAGGGTTGCCAATGGGTGATACTCCTAAAGGTATGTATAAAAAATTAGTGGAATTAAATCATGCAGGAAAGTTGTCATTTGCTAATGTTGTAATATTTTGTATGAATGAATTTATTGGTATTGATAAAAAAGCACCACAAAGTTGTCATTCATATATGAATGAGTATTTGTTAAAACATGTAGATACTAAAAATGCCAATATTTATATCTTAGATGGTAAAACCAAAAACTATGAAAAAGAATGCGCAAATTTTGAATTAGCAATTCGTCAAAAAGGGGGAATTGATCTATTTGTTGGTGGTGTCGGCGCAGATGGGCATATAGCATTTAATGAGCCTTTTTCATCATTGAATTCTCACACTAGAGTTAAAACACTTACAACTAGAACTATGAATGAAAAGGCAAAATTATTTGATGGGGATATTTCAAAAGTTCCACATACTGTTTTAACAGTAGGTACAGGAACTATAATGGAAGCTAAAGAAGTAATGCTTTTAGCAACTGGGCATGCAAAAGCTGATGCGACAAAGGCTGCGATAGAGGGAAGTGTAAATCATCGTTGGGCTGTAAGTGCGCTTCAAATGCATCGTCATGGGGTGTATTTATGTGATGAAGATGCTGCATCAAAATTAGAGCAAGAAACTGTTTCATATTTAAAAGATATTGAACGTAATGCATACTAATTTTTTAGAATTGTTAAAAAATAAACGTGATGAAAAATATCGCGAGTTTACTTCTCAACTATTGCCTAAAGAAGTTAATTTATTGGGTGTAAGAATTCCAGAAATTCGTAAGATATTAAAAGATATCATAAAAAATAACAAACATAATGATATATTAAAGCTAGATATATCATCATATGTGTATCAAGAAGAGTTAATTTTGCATGCATTAGTATTAGCTCATGCGCCAATAAGTGTTGTAGATAAGGTCGAGTTGATTAAAGGATTTGTTCCATATATAAATAGTTGGGCTGTTTGTGATATTTTTTGTGCAGATTTAAAACAAACAAAAAGTAATTTAGCATTGTTTTATAAAACATTTCAAAATTATACCAATAGTAATTATGAGTATCAGATTCGTTTTTTTTATGTTCTAGCGCTTAATTATTTTATTAATGAGGAAATGATAAACGATATTCTTAATTTAATTTCTAAGCAAAAATACGTGGGGTATTACGATAAAATGGCGGTGGCTTGGTTTTTATCTATGGCATATATAAAGTTTCCTCAAAAAATACAAAAGTTTATATCTAAAACGCCGTTAGAAAAATTTGTATTCTCAAAAACAATAAGTAAAATATGTGATTCACATCAAGTTAAAAAGGAGGCTAAATTGCAATTAAGAAATTTAGCCTCTCAGGTTAAAAGCTAATCTTTGTAGATTGGAAATTTTGCAGTCAATTCTAAAATTTTCTTTTTAGAAATTTCTAGTATATTTTCTTCTTCGTTAGTTCCAATAGCATCAATCACATCAGCTATAATATTTCCAATTAATTCAAATTCATCTTCCTTAAAACCTCTGGTTGTGCCAGCAGGGCTACCAAGTCTAACACCTGATGTTTGAGAAGGAGGAAGAGGATCAAAAGGAATTGCATTTTTATTAACTGTAATATGAATGCTATCAAGGACTTCAGTTAATTTTTTACCAGTAATTCCTTTAGGGGTTAAATCAACTAAAATTAAATGAGTATCTGTTCCATCAGTAACAAGGTTTAAGCCACGTTTTTTAAGAGTTTCCCCCAACACTTTTGCATTCTTTACAACTTGTAAAGAATACTTCTTAAATTCATCACTAAGAGCTTCTTTGAAGCATACAGCTTTAGCTGCAATTACGTGTTCTAAAGGTCCTCCTTGCATACCAGGGAATATGGCTGAATTTATTTTTTTAGCAATTTCATCGCTATTAGTAAGTATTGCTCCACCTCTTGGACCTCTCAATGTTTTATGAGTGGTTGTTGTTACAACATCAGCAATATTAAGAGGATTTGGGTATAAATTACTAGCAACTAATCCTGCAAAATGCGCCATATCAACCATTAAATAAGCGCCACATTCATCAGCAATTGCTCTGAATTTTGAAAAATCAATAACTCTAGGGTATGATGAGCATCCAGCAATAATAAGTTTGGGTTTGTGATTTAATGCTAAGCTTTTTACTTCATCATAATCAATTAATCCAGATTCTTTTTTTACACCATATTGAATAGAGTTAAACCATTTTCCAGAAATAGAAACTTTAGATCCGTGAGTTAAATGACCACCTGCATCCAAACTCATGCCTAAAACAGTATCACCAGGTTTAAGTAATGCGCCAAATACAGCCATATTAGCTTGTGAACCAGAGTGCGGTTGTACATTAGCATATTGAGCATTAAAAATTTTTTTTAATCTATCAATAGCAAGTTGTTCAACTTTATCAACGAATTCACATCCTCCATAATAACGTTTTTTGGGATATCCTTCAGCATATTTGTTTGTTAATATAGAACCTTGAGCTTCCAAAACAGCCTTAGATACAATGTTTTCTGAGGCAATAAGTTCAACATTATGTTGTTGTCTATCAAATTCTTCATTTATTGCGTAATAAATTTCATCATCAAACTTTTCTAGTGCGTTCATCTTTCCTCCTTTATTAAAAATCCAACATATCGATTCTTCTTTGGTGTCTACCACCTTCAAATTCTGTATTTAAGAAAATATCGATTCTGTTAAAAACATCATCTTTGTTCATAGTTCTGCCACCAAAAACCATAACATTAGCGTTATTATGTTTTCTAGTCATTAATGCAACATTATCATCGTATAATAAAGCAGCTCTAATTCCTTTATATCTATTAGCTTTAATTGATATTCCTATTCCTGTCCCACAAACTAAAATGCCGAAATCAGATTCTTTATTTAAAATCGAGTTTACAAGTTTATCTGCATATAGTGGGTAATCAACAGATTCTAGATTATTAGTACCCAAATCTAATATATTCACATTTTTTTTAGATAAATATTCAATAATACTTTGCTTTAATTCAAAACCACCATGGTCAGCTGCAATTGCTATTTTCATAATAAATTCTCCTAAAATAAACTACTTAAGCCTAGCAAAATTTTATATTAATAATAATAAAAATATGAGATATGCACATAAATAAAAAAAAATGCATTTTTTAAAAAAAATATGTTGACGTTCAATTTTTTTTATGTATAAATACAAATCACCACGGTGATGTTGGTACCAAAGAGGGGCCGGTTGGCAGAATGGCTCATGCAGAGGACTGCAAATCCTTCTATATCGGTTCGATTCCGGTACCGGCCTCCAAGATATTCCGACTTAGCTCAGCGGTAGAGCAATCGGCTGTTAACCGATCGGTCATCTGTTCGAATCAGATAGTCGGAGCCAATAAAAAGCGTCCTTGAAAAAGGACGTTTTTTTTGTTTGTTTCACTTATATTATTTATCTAAATCTAAACTTAAACCATTAGCTTTAAATTCTTTTTTACCTTGAGGGTCGAATTTGTAATAGTAGATAAGTTCTCTTTCATTAATTTTTTTTGCGTCAATAGCAGCTTCTGGAATACCCCATAAGACAGAAACAGGCCAAGCCAAAAGATTAAGTGTTCCATATAAATAATGAGAGCTATCTCCACCATTTCCTGAGGCTAAATAAAAGTTTCCAAAACCAGGTAATATATTTAATAGAGCAGCACCTGCAGGGCTAGCAGGCTTCTCCCATGAACCAATAGGTTTATCAACGCTTACCCCTTGTCCTTTTAACATTCTTAATTCAAGTTCTTCTTG
>CAJGCO010000040.1 GCA_904501925.1 uncultured Alphaproteobacteria bacterium
AAAAAATGATAATATTGGAGGTAATTAATAATGTTAAAAAATTTAAAAGTTAAAACAATGAAAACGTTTTGGGGACAGTCAATTCCACTTGTGATTTTATGTTCTGCGTTGTTAGTCATGATTCTTTTCTGTTCTGTTTTTTCTCCATATGCTGATGCTATGGAAACACATGATGTTGATTGTGTTTGTGAACTTTGTGAGTTGATGCCGCATTCTGCTGATTGTGTATGCGAAACATGTATTACAGATGGATATTGTTGTAGCGGTGTGGAAATTTTATTTGTGATACTTATTATTATTTCGTTTTTTGCTGTTTTTTATTTTTTAATATCAGCATTTGAACAAGTTTATGAATATTATCGTATGTATCAGTTTTTAGAAGATATAGAACGATATAATGCTCATTATCCACAATTGGTACAGCTTACGCCAGAGCGTTATAAGGATTTAAAGCTTTTATATAAAGAAACACGCGATCATGTACATGAATTGTATATTCTTTCGGTTGCTAATAAAAAAAATAATTAATTAATTCGTTTTTTGTTATAAGTTGTCGATAAAACTTATATCATAATAAAAAATAAAACTATGGAGGAAATTTTCTTATGATTTTAGCAAATTTAATTGATATTCGTTCAAATGTCTTTGTTGGTAAAGATGGCAAAGAAGTAAAAGGTCTTGTTCCGACATTCTTAGTTCAATCAAAGGATAATAAGTATTGTCCTAATATGGTTAGCTGTTGGGTTCATGCAGATAGTCAGATTGGTCAAATTTTGGCACTCTCGCTTGGTATTAAACAAGATTTTTATACTGCCGGAGAACATATCACAGACATTCAAGGTTTGGGTATTTTTGATGTAGCAATTGATTTCGATAAAACTAAAAAGCTACAACATCTTAAATATTGTAAGGTTAAAGAAGATTGATAGGTTAGAAAAGAGAAGCCGCCTCCGGCATGGGGGCGGCTATCTTGTTTTATAGGAGGTATTATATATGTCAGAATTTGAAAGTCATTTTTTAACATGGTTCGGTTCATTATTTACCGGTTTTTGGAATGCTTTAGCAAAAGTGTCTGTGTTTGGTATGACAGGACAAATGATTTTTGTTAGTGCTATTGCCATTAGTATTATATTGCCTTTCTTTTTACAGTTTTTATCTTCTGGTGTTGGATTTATTACCAGTAAAGAAAATGCGGCTGTTGTACAATTTCATCGTGAGCGTGATGAAGTTCGTCGAAGAAATTATAAAAAATCTAAATAATTTTAATAAAGAGGTGATTTTATGTTTAAGCGTATATTAAGCGTTATTGCTTGTGTATTTATTTTAATTAATATGTTTTCTATATGTGTTTTTGCTGATAGTGTTATTGAAAACGGTGTTGAAAATGGTAAATATAAATATTTTACTTTATCAGTTCCTATTTATGATTCAAATGGCAATGCGGTTGGATCAAAAGAGTTTGCAGAAGCTTATGTTCCAGATGGTTCACATACGACTAATTATGATGAATTGTTTGATGCTTCTGGACAGTTAGTTATGAAGAATATAGCCTTTGATAATAATAAAGAATGGTCATGTACTTATGCTTTTATGATTGGTTTAATAAATTCGTCAACTACTACTTCACATGCGATTATTAGTGTTGAAGAAGAAATGCAACATTTAAATTATTTCATGGAACAAAAATGGGTAGATTCATCTAATAATTATGAATGGCGAAGTTATTTGTTAGCTTCTCAGATGCTTGGTGCGTACTGTGTTTATTCTTATGATACTCGTGGTGCAGATGCCATTACAGATGATTCTCGTGATCCTCGTACAGAGGTTGAGTTTTACGAGTGGTTTAATGAAATGAACAAGCGTTTTGTTTCTGAATGGTTTGAGTATTACAATTCTAAGTATGAGGAAACTAATGGAACTGCTTTTTATTATTATCCTTTTAATGCTAATGTTGGTTATGACTTTATTGTTGGAGAGCGTCAAGCAAAACCTATAGGAACTATAAATGTATTATAACGTAAAGCAAAGTATTTTGCTTATAATTTACATATAGAAGGTGGTTCTTATGTTGGTACGAATGATAGTGTTATTGATTTTGTATTTAATCTTATATCTTCTGTTCGTGTTGATCTTTGGGCTGCATGGCTTCCCTCACAAGTTGCCGGCACGTTTTATACTTTTTATTCTATGATGCTTGCGGTTCTTACAGTTCTTTTAGGCTTAAAATTGGTAAGGGGGTAATGTTTTATGACAATTAGTGATATTCTTAATTCTTTTGGTAATTGGTCTGTTATATTGACTCGTATTATCCAAGGTGATCTATTAACAACTATTCTTTCACTTTTAACATTATCTTTGACAGTTGGAAGTGTTATTTATTTCTTTAGTAGAGCGTAAAAAAAATATTTTTTACAATTGTGCATTTTTTTGTTATAAGTTGTCGAAATAATAAATATCATATATAGATGTTAAAAAACATCGTCCTCTTGTATGTATTTGTAAGGTTTAAAGAACATGTAAGGTAATGAACTATAACCAGTTGATACCAGGCATGCATGTTCTATGTCTGGTATCATTTTTTTATTTGTTTGTTTTTGGAGGTTTATTAATATGGTTAATATGATTGATAGTTTACTTGGTACTTGGAATCCTATAACTACTGAAGGTGCATGGTTCTATGGTGTCGATGTTCAATGGTGTTTTCGTGCAATCATTTTAAGTGTTATTATAACCGGTCTTATTAAAATGGTTATGTGCTTCTTTAAATAATAGGAGGTGCTTAACATGTTTGATTTTGTTGCAAATGATTTTTTAAATGCTATTAATTCAATAACTGTTGGATATAGCATACAACTAATAATTATTATGGCATTGTTTGTGATTATATTTTCTTCTATATTTTGTTTTGTTAGGAGGTAATATATATGCTTGAATTAATTGTTTGTGTGTTTTGTTCTGAACTATTTGCTTGTATATTAACGTATGCCGCCGTATTTTTGTTAATTGCATGTTTACTTGGTCGTGTACGTAATAATAAAAAATTTTGATAAGGAGGTAATGACATAATGGAAGCTACTGTTTGGACTAATCTTGAAGGTCTTTCGACTTTCCTTTTTGGTATCATTGGTGATGCCGCATCCGTTGTAATGGAAAATGCATATCTTCAGATCGCTTGCATCGGTGTACCTGTAATTGGTATTGCACTTGCATTCTTCGGTTCTCTCTTGCACAAAAAGATCTAATTTGTGCAAATAATCTGTTAGTCGGGTAGGTAGATTAAATATCTGCCTATCCGGCTTTTGTTTTCAATTTTTAAAAATCTAAAAAGGAGGTAAAAAAAACTAAATGAAAAAGATA
>CAJGCO010000041.1 GCA_904501925.1 uncultured Alphaproteobacteria bacterium
GAACACACCTTAACAATGTTTTTTAAGCTTTCTAAATATCCTTGAAAAGAGATTAATTGTGAGTTTGGTACGTTATCGGCAATAATTAAATTAAATGGAAAGCTCATAAATGCAATATATAAGCCATAAAATATAGCGCATATAGGGATGTAGTTGATAATGTTTTCTTTTAGTATGATAAATGATGTAAGATAAATAAAAGTTATAACAACACCTAGCTGATACATTAATATGCGATTTTTCTTTTTTAGCCAGTTTCCGGTAAGGTAAGCAGAAAGACCAACAATGAAGTAGCAAATCAAATGATATATACCTATTTCGGTTGTACTATCTTTGGTTTGCTTGAATAGATATGCTACTAAAAAAGTGCCAAGAAAAACATCATAAATTTTACTTATGGCATTAACCGTTGCTAGATAGTATGCATTGTTGTTTGTTCTTTTCATGATAAAACTCACCTTAATTTGAGGTGATAATAAATATATTGTTCTTAATTTATAGTAAAATAAGTGTGTCTTTCTGGTGTTTTTTTATTTTTAATTTGATTTAAAAAAAATAAAAGCTCCGGGGAGGGGAGCTTTTGTTTGTGTGTGGTAAATGTTATAGTAATTTTATTATTGCAAAACCACCTATTAGCAATAATACAAATAAGATTGATAGTAGGTTTAGGTTTTTTTCTATGAATGTTTTCATGGGTTCGCCATATCGTTTTAACAGCCATGCGATTACATAAAAACGGATACCACGTGCAAGGATTGATGCAATGATGAATATAGTTAAATCTAGGCGCACAACTCCTGATGCAATTGTTATCAATTTATATGGGATAGGAGTTAAGCCTGCAATAAATACAATCCAAGCTCCATATAGGTGGTAGTAATCTTCAAATTTTGTAAATTGTTCCATATAGCCATAAAATTCTAATAATGGTTTAGCGATAACTTCGTATCCAAATACACCAATAGCATATCCAAAACATCCGCCAAGAACACTTGCTAATGTTGCGGTTCCAGAAATTTTATAGGCTTTAAGAGGAGTTGCCAATACCATTGGAATAATCATTATATCTGGTGGAATTGGGAAGAATGAACTTTCAATAAAAGCAATAGCAAAAAGCCAAGCAAGAGCATTTTGACGAGATGCTAAATCTAAAGTTTTATCATAAATTATACGAGTTAAATTTTTTAGAGCCATAGTTTTGTTCCATATAATAAATACTACGGCTTGTATTTTTAATTTATAAATTGTTCAATTTCTGCAACATTTTGAGTGTTTTCCACATAAAATGTTTTAGGAAAAGAAAATAGCTTTTGAGAGCTGTCTATAACTGGGCGAAAATTTATGCATATGACAGATGGTGTGTTTTTTTTCAGGTAGATTGAAGCTGATTTGATGTTGTGAACTTCAAAGATTGTATATCCTTTTTCTTCGGCTGATTTTTTGAATAGTGATTTTTCGTATGGTTTTAAATTTATGTATAAAATATGATGGTGTTTATTACCAATGCAGTAACTTTCTAATATATTGTTTAGATGTTTTTTTGCATCGTCATGGGTTAGATAATGGCTTATTGCTGGATCATAAATTAGGGCTTTAGGTGTTTCTGATATGACAATTATAGGGACGTCTGTTCGCTCAAATCTGTGCTCTAATGATGATATAAATTCTGATGGGGTTTTGTTATCAAAATCAAATAGAATTACATCTGGAGTAATTTCTTTATTATAAAGTGTAAATTTATGTAAGTTATCAGTATCAAATAGGAAATACCCCATTTCTTTTAGGTTATGGTGGTATAAATTTTTGTTGTTTTGGTTATTGTTGTATAGAAAAATGTTTCCTACGTGTTGCATTGTATTCTCCTCTCTTTTGTGTATGAGGATAATATAATGCGTTGTGTTTTGAATTTTAAGAGTGTTGTTTTAAAAATGCTTCGTAGGTGTTTTCTAGTAACATTGCAATAGTCATAGGACCAACGCCTCCTGGAACAGGCGTAATATATTGAGCAAGTTCAACAGCTTCTTCGTAGTTTACATCGCCTTTAAGGCCGTTATCTGTGCGATTAATTCCAACATCAATAATTACAGCATTTGGCTTTATAAAATCTTTGGTAACAAATTCAGGTTTGCCTATTGCTGAAACAAGTATATCGGCATTTTTACATACATCTGGTAAATTTGTGGTTTTTGAGTGTGTTACTGTTACAGTGCAGTTTTGTTGAATTAGCAGTTGAGCAATAGGTAGTCCAACAATTTGTGAACGACCAATAACAACAGCATTTAACCCTGTTAAGTTTAGATTTGTTTCTTTGATTAGGCGAATTATGCCTTTTGGTGTGCAAGGGATGTAACCTTGTTTTGTGTTTTGTGTGAGGTATCCGCTATTTAACGGATGAAAGCCATCTACATCTTTTATTGGGTTAATAGATTGCAAGATGGTTGTTGTATCTAAATGATTAGGAAGTGGTAGTTGAACAAGAATGCCATTGATTTCTGGCGAATTATTAAGTTGATTGATTAAATCAAGTAGTTCTTGTTGTGTTATGTTTTTATCAAGAGCATATGTTTTAGGGGTGATTCCAACATCTATACAAGCTTTTTCTTTTGATTTTACATATATTTCGCTGGCAGGATTATTACCCACAATTATAACAGCTAAAGATGGAGATGATTGTAGAGTTGATATTTTTTGTTTTAA
>CAJGCO010000042.1 GCA_904501925.1 uncultured Alphaproteobacteria bacterium
ATTATATAATTCCCTTCAAGGCTTATCGGGTTAATTTACAGCCTGTCTTCTATAAGCCCTTCAGAAGACGCAGGCCAAAGCAAAATATTAAATAATACCTTTTTTCTTATTAAAGTTTTCTTCTACAATGTTTTGATTTTCAGGAGCAATAAAGTTTTTCCATCTTACATCACCAAATTTAATCATATCACGCACCATTGTACCTGTAACAAATGGAAAGTTAGGATCAGTTCTATCAACAAGTTCAATATGTTCAAAACAATCCTTAAACCAGTGAGCATCATAAGAAGAACCAGCATAATAAACATCAGGCTTTGGTAAATCAGGGAAGCTCTCATTTATAAAATCTAGTACATACTCGCCCCATTCAGCCGGATTATTTATATCAAACAAACCAACAATCTTTAGGCGTTCATACTCTGGTTTAGAACGATAGATGTTTTGAATCATCTTTTTACGAGTTGTGTAATTTAAAGGGTTACGCTCTGTTCCATGTTCTTGAATAGAGCCTAAAACAATAGTAACACGTTCACATTCGCTAAGCATTTGGTCAATAAGTTTTTGATGCCCAATATGAAAAGGTTGAGCCCTCATAATACTTAAACCATGAATATATTTGAAATTAGTCATAAAAAAACTCCTTTAAGTAGGAGCCGTCAACGAAATTTAAATAAAACCTCTTCTTTTTATAAATCTCATCAAACTGGCTCGGTTTGTAATGTTCTATGCCCATAAGCCCTTCGAGCATCAAGAACAATTATAAGTTAACACATAAAGACCAAAAGTCAAGAATATTTTTTAGATAATTTCAATAAATCGATTCGTTAGAAAATATTTCAATAATTATTATTTAGAGCGATAAAAAAAGGCGAAGAATTCTTCGCCTTTCTTAATGGTTGAAATATAAAACTATTTTACAAGAGATACAGTATCAACATCCACTTCTGGTGCAGATAACATTTCTTTCTCAATCTCTCCTTTGATTTCTATAACATTTTCAGGAGTAACAGTTAAACCTCTCCAATCTTCGTTATCAATTTCAACAACAATAACACCAGTACCATCATTAAATTGATATTTTTCATTACCTAAACTTTTTTCAACCTTACCTTTTAACACAACAGGAGTATCATCAGGCAATTTCAAAGCATCAGCAACTGTTGAATCTGAAATACCAGGGCCTTGGAAACCCCCAGCAACTTGAGCAATAGCATTACCAACTAATGCAAAGCTAACACCTAATACAGCTACAGCTAAAACTTTACTTGTCTTCATTTTTCATCTCCTATTCTAATATAACCATTAATTTGCATAATAATTATTTTTGATTTTTTTTATAAAGAAAAGCATTTTTTTTATTTTTTTAGAACTTTTTTTCAAAAATAGTACGTAAATTACTAGACAAAAATCATTTTTTGTGGTACAATAAAACTCTAATTCATAAGCCTCTGTTTATAGATTTGTCACTAAAGTTTAACAAAATAAATTATCATTATGAAAAAAGTTTTTAAATTAGCTCTAGCTCTTGCAACAATTATGGTTATGTGTTCTTCTTGTGGTGTAATGTATGATATTCTTATGGGCTGTCCTCCACCACCTCCACCAAGACATCATTACCACCATGCTCCACCAAGACATCATCACCACCATCATTACCATCATCATTGGTGCGATGCAAGTGAGATGCCTGAAATGGAAAACATTGCATAGCGCAAAAAAAACACAGACTTCCCCTCAAAAGGAAGTCTGTATCATTTTAAATTACTACCATTTAGATCCATATCGAGAAAAAGAACAACCTTTATTCTTATTTTTAGTGTGACCATCCATATCGCTTTTATCGTCATCATCTTCATCATCACTAAATGCATCTTTAGTCTTATCCCAGGCTTTTGCACTCATTTCTTTAGTTTTATTCCAAGCCTTAGCTGTTTCATCTTTAGTTTTTTCCCAAAGACCTTTATCATGTTTATCCATATTTTTCCTCCTATAAATTTATACCACATCATAAATATTCCTAACCTACGAATTTTAAATAAAACTACATCCAATTTGTAATACAAAGTATATACAGTATTATGTAATAAGTATTTTTAAGATAACCAACTATTTAAAATGTAATTTTTTGCTATATATATTGGCTATAAACTTTGGACTACTTTTATTTAATCCCATAAAAACTCAATAGAGAGGTGGTATGACTAAAATGAGTGTTATTATGCCAGTGTATAATACCAAGCCAATATATCTGCAACAAGCAATAGAAAGCATACTAAATCAAACGTTTGAAGATTTTAAGTTTCTGATTTTAAATGATAGTCCTGAGAATAATATAATCCCCAATATAATAAATAGCTATAAAGATAAAAGAATTTTCTATTATGAAAATAGCACCAATAAGGGAATAGCTAGAAGTTATAATCATTTAATGTCACTAGTAGATACAAAGTATGTAGCGTTAATGAACCATGATGATATATCTCTGCCCAAACGTTTAGAAGCTCAATATGATTATCTTG
>CAJGCO010000043.1 GCA_904501925.1 uncultured Alphaproteobacteria bacterium
ATACGATAAAGGCATATTAGTAGAGGTTACCATGGCAGAAGGTCGTACACAAACAATGATGGAAGTATGGCCTATAGATAGGCATCTCGGAGAATTCATTGAGAACAATAATATAGAAGCACAGGCTATATTTATTGCTCCGTCTATCTTCCACGACAGTCAAATGCAAATCAACTATGTCCGTGCTACCAATCAACACATAATTAGACCTTATCCTATAAACGAGTTCATTAACATAATCAATACTCACTCTATTTTATATCATGCTTTTTATTAATACTGGTAGATGTATAATGATATCATTTTTCTTTAAAATTCAATTCGGCATATTATTTGTATAAAAACAACTAAATTTTAAATATTATGGCTAACAAGTTAGATGTATATTTAATAACATTAAGCAAGCGCGCTGGAACTTTTAAGGATGTTATTTGCAAAAAATGTGAGTTAACAGAACAATCCTTATCTTCTACCAAAATATTTAATGCTTTTTATAAACTTTTTCTAGAAAAAATTGGAAAAGATGTTTTTTGCGTAGCTTCTAAAAACATGGGAATTACTATTTTAAAAGGTAAAGGTCAAAAAACAAATAATATTGTTACTGCTCACTCTAGCAATCAACTAATCGAAGGATACATTGACGGTGGTTCTTATAATTCAATAAGAAAAATAGCTCGTCTAACCAACATCTCACAAAGGCAAATAGTACAGAAATCCGACATTATAACAGATAAATTTTATTTTTATTTATATCTACCATTAGACTCTAAAATAGCAGTTTTTATGGTACAAACAAAAGAATATGCTTCTTTAAGACGATTAATTCCATCATTTTGGGAAAAACTTCTAAAAACAGGAGAACATCGAAATTGTCAAGTAAATTTATACTATCCACAATGGTTAAGAGCCGAATTTTTACAAGGGGCTAATTTACATAGTCTATCGTTTGAAAATGAAAACATCTCACAAGTTCAAACTGAACATGATTTAGATATTGAATCTCATTCTTATAAAGTTAAAGTAATAATTACACCTGATGAAGATAACCCAATCACAGATTTAGCATCAACAATAGAAAAAATCGGTAGCAAATTTGCATTAAAAATAGGTCAAACTACTTATATGTTATCTTCGTTTGCAAAGAAAAAGGGTGCAATAAAAAACGAAGAACACAAGAAGATACTTCCTTTTAAAATTGATGAAGAAGACAAAATACATCCAGTTATTGTTTTAGACGAAGTATTATCTTCTAATGATGGTGAGTTTAATCGTTCAGATTTAAAAAGTTTTTGTGATGATATATTAACCAGAATTAAACCAGAAATATACGCTATTGAACACTAATGAGCATTAGTACTCTCATATTTTATTTGTTTCGTCTTATAAGAGATGGACATAAATGGCAATATAAAAACATCAATGGTAAAGGTGATAAACCGAAACTATATTTTTCGTTTTTACAATATATCGCTATTTGTATAAGCATTTATTTTATTATTACTAAGCCTTCAGGACTTTCTTCATTTACGAGCGATTGCATTTTAGGATGTTTATCTATAATGGTTGCTTTATTTATAAGTTTATTGATTGTTCTATACGACAAGTCTGGACAGATTATATCAAAAGAGCAGGATTCATCAAAAAAACTTCACTCTTGGAATTTCATCTATCAGTTCAATGCATTAACATCATATGCTGTCCTATTATCTATTTTTGTAATCGTTTTGGTTGTCATAACTATAATGTTGGATGTGCAAATAAATATATTTGATTATTATTTTATTCCTCCTTCACAATGGACGGTAGTTTCTATATTTCTATTCTTTAAATGTTTAGGAATTATTCTGGTACGCTTTTGTATTTCATATTTCTTGATAGATTTCTTTATTATTAGTTTGTATTCAGTATGTAGTATTTATCAATTTATGTATTTGGAATATAAAAAAGAAGAACCTAAACTACTTGTCTACAACGAAAAATCTATAAATGAATCCTTTAAAGAAGAGTATGGTTTCAATGTTCTGTATATAAAAATACCACTAATAATCATACTATCATTAATCTTTATGTTTTTAATTATACAACTAATCAAAGTCGTTCCATAAATTTGTTCTATTAAAAATATTTTTATTGATCGCTTTTATGAGACTACAACACATTTCATAATAAAATCAATATTCTTCAATGCATGATAAATTTACACCAAAAGTGTGCAAATTAAATCGCTTATAATCAAGACCCGATAATTATCAACAAACCCAATCATCCACACCAAAAACATTGCCTTACACCAAAAGGTTTAGCGTTAAAAGAAACATTAACTAACCCCATACACTCATGAAACACCAAATTGCCGTGGGCATCATGACTGCCCCA
>CAJGCO010000044.1 GCA_904501925.1 uncultured Alphaproteobacteria bacterium
ACGCCGTAAAAGGTGAACGAGGTATTTACCGTTATATGTACCTAAAAAACAAGGTTGAATTAGCTAACCAACAAAAAGCAAAATATGAAGCTAAAAAGAAAGATTTAGAATATAAAGTATCAATGCTTTCAGAAAAATCACTTGATTTAGACTATTTAGAAGAAAGAGCTCGCATTGTTTTAAACATGGTAAATAACAACGAATATGTTATATTAGACAACGATATTGATAAAAGATAAAATTATATTGTATTTAAAAAAATATTTGATATAAGAACCAAGTAAATGTTTTTAACATATAAAACATTATTAAACAATTAGTACTGGAATATAATTGATAAAACGAATACCAAAGCGTCTTAGACGCCCAAAAACATCTAAATATCAAAAAACGGAAAATAATACATTTTTTTCCGAAAAAGAGTTTATTATTCGTGCTAATGGACGTACAAAAGTATTCAAAATATCATCACGTATCCAATGGATTATATTCATCTCATTGATTGCATTTGCTCTTTGGGGAACCTATTCATACCAATTATATAGCATTTCAGATAGAATAATTTCATACCAAGAACGTAAACTTTATGAAACTCGAGATGCATATGTTGATTTAATGAGCGATTTCGTTACCGTACATAACAACATATCTGGCATGGTTGAAAATATCAGTGTTTCAGAAAACAACCACATAGATGAATACCTTAAAAAAGCCCAGGTTATTGAAGAAAAAATTCGCCAAATAACTGCTAACGAAGATTGGATAAACGAAGAAAACCTTGATAACAAAAATGCATTACGCGAAGCTTTAATAAAAAAAGACATCGCATTAGAAGAAAAAAAACTTCTTGAAGAAAAAGTAAAACACTTAGAAGAAATGATAAAATCCCTTCAAGATATTGAAATTGAATTATTAAAAAAAGTAGAAACCATATCTAATAAAGAAATTGATACAATGAAAGCATCAATTTCCACAATAAATAAAGAAATAAAAAAACGTGGCAAATACTTTAACCCCCTTGCCAACTCTAAAAAAGACAACAAAGGTGGTGTATACATCCCAGATAACATAGCCCTAGCTACAAACAAAACAATTAATTTACAAACAACAAAAACATTCAATAGTATTGATGATAACAATTACTATAGAGAAATCTTAAAGAAAATCCCTCTTGGCAAACCTGTATGGTCATATTGGTTATCATCACCTTTTGGAAAAAGAAAAGACCCATTTAATGCTAAAAGTGCCCGCCATAAAGGTGTAGATTTAGCCTCAAACAAAGGCAACAAAATAAAAACAATGGCTGATGGAAAAGTTACAAAATCAGGCACAGGCACAGGCTATGGTAAAGTTGTTGAAATTGATCATGGCAACGGTTTCAAAACAAAATATGCCCACATGAACGCCATATACGTTAAAAAGGGTGATTTCGTAACACAAGGCCAAGCAATCGGTGAAGTTGGTAATACAGGTCGTTCTACAGGCCCTCACCTACATTACGAAATATTATATGAGGGCGCCCATTTAGACCCAATGGTATTTATAAAAGCTAATCAATAATTTTTTTAATTGGAGAAAAGTTATGCGTAAATTTAGAAGAATAATGTTTTTAAAAATAGCTCGCTTATTAAGAGGCGAAAAAAATGTTGTACCTTGTATTATCTCAACTGGTACAAAAATCGTTGGTAACATTATTGATGGTGATATTATTCATATCGATGGCAAACTAGAAGGTGACATCAGCTGTAGAGAATTAATCATCGGCCCCACAGGTTGTGTAAATGGTAAAATAACAGCCAAAAGCTTAGAACTATTTGGTGAATTAAATGGTTCATTGGCTGTTGAAAATTTATTTATATCATCAACTGCTAAATTTATTGGCGATTCTATATATAAAACAATATCTATTGAACCAGGCGCAATTCTTATTGGTAATTGCAATAAAAAAGACACTACCATTCAACAATAATCTATTGAATATAGGATTTTTATTATGAAAAACACCACAGTTGCATTAGTATATGATTTTGATGAAACATTATCAACCACCTACATGCAAGATTATGTTCTCATCCCAGAATTAGGCATGACCCC